>CAVUIV010000006.1:0-417371 GCA_963741595.1 uncultured Alphaproteobacteria bacterium | reverse complement strand
CGGTACTCTCGAAGATTGCAGCGGGCGATCAGGCGCTACGCGAACGCGCCGCGGCTGCATTTGCAGTGCCGCTGCGAAGCGCACTTGCCACCATGCGCCAGACGCTGCAGGCCGACACGATCACCGCCGACAACCTGCCGCAGGACCTCAAGGCCAACTGGATCACCGCCGACGGCCGCGCGCGGGTTGAAGCGCACCCCAAAGGGGATGCCAACGACAACGAAGTGCTGCGGCAGTTCGCTCGTGCTGTGCTGGCAGCGGAGCCCCGCGCCAGCGGCGGGCCGATCTCGATTCTCGAATCCGGGCACACCGTCGTGCGGGCATTCATCGAGGCCGGCGCCTGGGCGTTTCTTTCGATCGCGATCCTGCTCTGGATCGTGCTGCGCCGCTTTACCGATGTGTGCCTGACATTGATTCCGTTGGCGCTTGCCGGCGTCGTGACGCTCGAAATCTGCGTCCTGATCGGGCTGCAGCTCAACTTCGCCAACATCATTGCGCTGCCGCTGCTGCTCGGCGTCGGCGTGGCTTTCAAGATTTACTACATCACGGCGTGGCGCGCGGGGCAGACGCAATTGCTGCAGTCCCCGCTGACCCGGGCGGTCATGTACAGCGCGTTCGCGACTGCGACCGCGTTCGGCAGCCTGTGGTTGTCGAGCCATCCGGGCACCTCCAGCATGGGCAAGCTGCTGGCGCTATCGCTGGTCACCACCCTGGCGGCTGCTGTGCTGTTTCAGCCGGTTCTCATGGGAAAGCCGCGCGAAATCGCAGATACCTGAGCCGGAGGCTGCTTGGGGCGGTTTCGGCTTTGCTGCGAGCGCTAAGCTTAATCTCGCAAACGCGAAGGCGATCCGATGTAAAGCATTGGACAAGGCCGGCGTTTACATGGATGTTGCGGCCCGCGCCGGAGCCATTACCCAATTCCGGCAAGTAGTGTGGTTGGTTTCAAACCGTACTGGTGGACAATTCTCCGCTTGATGCGTCGAATTGCCCTTCCTCCACTACAAAGAGCCTGGACGAATCCCACCGCCGCCCGTGCAATAAATTCCACGTAAATCCCGCCCAAGGACCGAGACCGTTGACTCTGACACCTTCCGAAATTCCGAACCGCAGCACAGTCTGGGACGACAAGAACCAACAGGCCTCGCAGCAATGGGTTGACCTCGACCGCGGCGCCATCGTCCGGCGCTACGATCGCTTTGCGCGCATCATTCCTTTGTTCGATTGGCTGTTCTTCATGCCGCCCGGATTTCCGCCGGATGGCCGCCGAACGGCTGCGGCTCGGTCCGGGCAGCCGCGTTCTGGAGATCGGGTGCGGAACCGGACGCAATCTCCCTTTTCTGCGCGCCGAAGTCGGCGACGCCGGTACCGTGTTCGGCGTCGATATTTCGTCTGGAATGCTGGCCAAGGCCCGCGAAGAGTGTGTGCAGAACGGTTGGTCGAACATCCAACTGCTGCAGCAGGACGCCGCCGAATTCCGCCCGCCTGAGCCGCTCGATGGCGTGATGTTCGGCCTGTCCTACAATACGATCCCGCATCACGTCGCGGTGCTGCACCACGCCTGGAACTTGCTGCGTCCAGGCGGCCGGCTGGTGATCATGGACGCCAAGCTCCCGCCTGGCCTGGGCGGCCGGTTGATCCTGCCGTTCAGCCTGTGGCTGATGAAGCGCACGATGCTCGGCAATCCGCTGATCAAGCCCTGGGAAGATGTCGAGCGGCTGACCGGGGCGATCGAGATGGAGCAGTTCATGTTCGGCTCCTGGTACATCTGCGCCGCAACCAAGCCGGCAGACGCCTCGGCCCGCTGACCTTTCAAGCGCCTCGGCATCGTCATATCCTGTCCCCGGAAACGAACCGCCGGGGAGCAGATCGTCATGAGCGAACGCCAGCGCGAACAATGCTGGGTCATCAACAATGAAGTCGTGGAGCCACGGCCGGCCAGCGCGCCGCCGCAGGAACAACTCGTCGACCAGCATCACGCCTACATCCACGACCTCGAAGCCAAGGGCCTCTTGGTCGGCGCCGGCCCGTTCCTCGACGACACCGGCGCTCGTTTCGGAACCGGCATGATCATCTTCCGTTGCGCCACCCGCGCCGAGGCCGAGAAGATCGCCAACAGCGAGCCCTATATCGCCAACGGCGTGCGCCGTTTGAAACTGATGCCGTGGCAGAAGATCGCCGGGCATTGATCGCCGCTTGTTATCGGAGCGCTGACATGATGAACGTGGCAGTGCGGAGCGACGACCGGTTCGTCACGGTCGACGGATTGAACATCCGCTATCTCGAAGAAGGCAGCGGCGTTCCCGCGCTCCTGCTGCATGGCGCTTCGCTCGGATCGTCGGCCGACGTGTTTCGCCGCAACCTGAAAGCGCTGGGCGCCAGCGGCATTCGCGCCATCGCTTTCGACCTGCCGGGCTTCGGCAAGAGCGACGCCACCGACGACCTCAGCGCGAAATACAAGAAGACGATCATCCTCAAATTCATGGATGCGCTCAAGCTCGACCGGGCCGCGCTGATCGCCCATTCGGCTTCCGGCAACGCCGCGATGGGCATCGCGCTGGAGCATCCCGAGCGCGTGTCGCATCTGGTCATCCTCGGCACCGGCAGCCTGTTGCCGCCGCTCGAAACCGGCGGCACCAAGGTCGGCGGGCGCGAAGGCGCGGCGCAAGCGCGGCTGGAAGAGCGCATGGTCAAGCAGGAGCCTTCGCTCGACGACACCCGCGCGCTGCTCGAAGCCAACCTGTTCCACCGCGAGCTGATCACCGACGAGGAGTTGCAGCTTCGCCATCAGAACAGCGTCGGCCCCTGCTTCGTCGAATTCGCGCGGCGGCACGCCGCATCCAGCGAGGGCGGCGGCGGCAAGCAGGCGACGCCGCTGTGGCAGCGCTACGACGAACTCAAGATGCCGCGTCTGCTGATCTACGGACGCGAGGACCGCGGCCGCGCCGCCGAGCGGGTGGAAATCCTCCGGCAGCGCTATCCGAACATCAACCTGCACATCGCGGAAGGCTGCAAGCACCTGGTGCCGTGGGATGCGGCCGACCTGTTCCACACGCTGGCGGTGCCGTTCCTGACGCGGTGAGCACGGGCTGATCTGCAGCGCATCCCTGGCGCAGTTTCACGATCCAAATCGGGGCACGGACAATGGCAGCAGCGACCCTGAGGCAAGTGCACCGGCAACGATCACGGCGCCCGGCCGGATCGCGCAACGGGATATTGGCCATCGTGGCGCTGGCCATCGCGGTGCTGGCCGGCGCCGCCGTGCCGGTACAGGCCGAGCCCGCCTACCCCGAACGGCCGATCAGGCTGGTCATTCCGCTGGGTGCCGGCGGGATTGGCGACGTGGCCGCGCGTGTCCTCGCCGAGGGCTTGTCGAAGCGCCTCGGCCAGACGGTGGTGGTCGAAAACCGGCCCGCCGGCGCCGGCATTCCCGCTGCGCGCGAGGTGCTCAATGCTGCGCCTGATGGCCACACGCTGGCGATGTTGTCCAACGGCACCGCCGCCAGCGTGTCGCTGGTCAAGAATTTCTTCGATCCGATCAACGATTTCGCTGCGGTCTCCACGATCGCCTATTTCGACTTCCTCTTGGCGGTGAACGCGGCGTCTGCGTACAAGTCCCCGGCCGACATTATCGCGGCGGCACGCGCCCAGCGCGGCGGGCTCAACGGCGGCAGCGCGGCGCACGGCACCACCGGCAATCTGGTCGCCGAATTGTTCAAGCAGAGCACCGGCGCGGACC
Source organism: uncultured Alphaproteobacteria bacterium (assembly GCA_963741595.1). Lineage (GTDB taxonomy): Bacteria > Pseudomonadota > Alphaproteobacteria > Rhizobiales > Xanthobacteraceae > VAZQ01. Next base: position 413,635 of record CAVUIV010000006.1, on the reverse strand, counting down.
TGACGATCGTGACATACCGCAACGCCGCCGACCGCACGGTGGCGCTTTTGCGCAATGACGTCGCCGTGCTGTTCGACACCTATCTGGTGTTCAAGCCGCAGCTCGACAGCGGCGAGTTTCGCGCCATCGCCAGCACAACGACGAAGCGCTCAAGCTGGCTGCCTGACGTGCCCACGGCGATCGAGACCGGACTGAAGGATTTCGAGGCAACATCCTGGAACGGCATCTTCGTACACGCCCGCACCCCGCCCGCCATCATTGCCCGCCTGAACCGGGAGATCACCGCCGTGCTGGGCGATGCCGCGGTCATTGCGCGGCTGCGCAGCCTCGGGCTCGAAGCCGGCGCCAGCACACCGGAGCAGCTTGGCGTCCGGTTCAAGTCCGACATCGCCCGATGGGCGAAGGTGATCAAAGCCTCCGGCATCGAGACGAAATAGCGATAACGACGGTTGGACGAGCCGATTGCGTGCGCGCCTTGTTTGCCGGCCGACGGATTAATGTCGGTCGCTGGCGATCGCGGCTAATACAATTCGAAATACTCGCGCTGCTCCCATTCCGTGACCTCGGCCTGGTAGCGCGCGAGCTCGGCCTGCTTGATGCGCAGGAAATAGTCGATGAAGCCCTGCCCGAACCCGGCCGCGAGGCAGGCGTCGTCGCGCAAGGCCGCGAGCGCCTCCTCCAGGCTCTTCGGCAGCAGCGGCGCCTCGCGTCTCGTACGGCGTGTCGGCCGACGGCCCGGGATCGAGCTTGCGCTCGACGCCGTCGAGCCCGCAGACGATCTGCGACGCCATGTAGAGATAGGGATTGGCGGCCGGCTCCCCGACGCGGTTCTCGATCCGCGTCGCGCCGATCGCCCGCGCCGCCGATCACGCGCACCATCACGCCGCGGTTGTCGCGGCCCCAGATCACCCGGTCGGGCGCCAGCGCGTACGGGCGATAGCGCTTGTAGCCGTTGATCGTCGGCGTGGTGAACGCCGCCGCGCCGCGCGCATGCGCCAAGCAGGCCCGCGAGAAAGTGCCGGCCGAGCGGGGACAGCGGCCCGTCGCCCTCCGACACGAACGCATTGGCGCCGGTGCGCTTGTCGCGCAGCGACTGATGCAGGTGCCAGCCGCTCGACATCACGTTCGGCACCTTCGGCCGGCACATGAAGGTCGCGTGATAGCCCTGCCGCCGGCAGATCTGCTTCACCGCGCTGCGGAACAGCATCATGGTGTCGGCCGGCGCGAGCCCGACCTGCGGACTGGAACGTGAACTCGCACTGGCTCGGCCCGAGCTCGATCTCGACCGAGCGCAGCGGCAGGCCGAGCGCCACCACATCGCGGCGGATCGTCTCCAGCATCGGCTCCATCTGATCGAAGCGCGTCTCGGTGAGATACTGATAGCCGGACGAGAGCACGCTCACCTCCGGCGGCTCGCGCGGCCAGCCGGCGTCGGCGGGATCGAGCCGCGGGTTCTCGATCTTGAACACGTGGAACTCGACTTCGAGCCCGGCCATGTAGTCGTAGCCGGCGTCGGCGAGCCGGTTCAGCGCCTGCCGATAGAGATGCCGCGTCGAGAACGGCACCGGCTTGCCGTTCTGGAAATAGATGTCGCACAGCACCCAGCCGGTCTTCGGCGCCCACGGCAGCACGCGGAAGGTCGTCGGATCGGCGATCATCAGGAAGTCGCCGCCGCCCTCCATCTCGGGCATGCCGAAGCCGCCGCCGGCGGTGAACACCGGGAACACGGTCTTGTGCGAGGTATCCTTGGCCAGCAGCGTGGTCGTCATCGAACAGCCGTTGCGCATCACCTTGGCGGCGTCGCCGGCCACGATGGTCTTGCCGCGCAGGATGCCGTGCTGGTCGGGAAACGACAGCCGCACGACTTCGAGGTTGTGCTCCTCGATCAGCCGCTCGGCCCGCGCCGCCGCCTCGAACTGCTCCTCGCTCCACAGGCCGTGGCGTTCGACGAAGGTCTTGGCGGCGGAACGTTCCTGCGACGACATCATGGCCTCCACTGCGGAGGTTATTCCATCTGCTTGGGCGGAACCACTGCATAGCCGAGCTTCGGTAAACGTGCCTTGCGCTCGGCCGCCGCCGCAGCCAAGCTTCATGCCGCAACAAGGAGAAAAGCGATGGGGAGGCTTTCCAAATCAATCGCTCTGGCCGCGGCCGTGTTCGCGTTGACGCCAGTGAGCGCCCTCGCCCAAAGCCGGCCCGAACTGATCCCGGTCCCCGGCCGGATCAAGATGGCGCTGTACCGGCCGGACAGCCGGGCCGGCACCGACCGTCGGCATCATCGTGATGCACCGGACGTCGAACTATCTCGTCCACCGCGCCTGCACCGAGCTGTCCCGTCGCGGCTTCCTCATGCTGTGCATGAATTCGCGGTTCGAGAACAACGAGCCGGCTGTCGACTTCGAGAAGCTGCCGCTCGACGTCAAACAAGGCGTCGCGTTCCTGCGCAAGCAACCCGGAATCACCAAGGTCGTGCTGTTCGGGCACAGCGGCGGCGGGCCGATCATGGCGCTCTATCAGGCGGTCGCGGAGAAAGGACTGGCCTACTGCAAGGACGCGAACAAGGTCACGCAATGCGGCGACGATCTTGCCGGGCTTCCGCCGGTCGACGGCATCGTGTTCACCGACGCCCATCCCGGCAACGCGATCAATCTGCTGCGCGGCATCAATCCGTCGGTGGCGAACGAGAACAATCCGCCCGACGCGCCGCCGATTGCCGACCTCGATGCGTTCAGCCCGGCGAACGGCTTCAATCCCAACGGTCCTTCGAACTATTCCGCCGAATTTCAGGACCGCTATTTCCGGGCCCAGGCCGCGCGGATGAACCGGCTGATCGAGAGTGCCCGCGACAAGCTCGATCGCATGGCACGCAACGCCTACCCCTATCCCGACGACGACGTGATCGTGATCCCGCGTGGCGGCAATCCGGGATCGGGTCCCGGCGCTTCGGCGGCGCTGTTCATCGCGATGCCGAGCCTCGCCGCCGTCAACAGCACGACCAAGCCGGCACGGCTGTTGCGCAATGACGGCAGCATCACCACGCAGGTGATCCAGAGCGTCTATGTCGCCGATCCGAAACTGTCGCGCGACAATTTGCGGTTCGGCACCGGCACCAAAGTCTACACGCTACGTTCGTTCCTGAGCGCCAACGCCGTCCGCGCCCGGCACGCCATCGACGACATCGACTACTGCTCGACCAACAATTCGACGGTCTGCGCCATCCAATCGATCACTGTCCCGGTGCTGTTTGCCGCCATGGGCGCGCACTACTTCATTCGCGACAACGAGCGAATGTTTGAAATGTCCGCCAGCAAGGACAAGGACTTCATCACCATCGAAGGCGCGGTTCACGGCTTTTCGCCGTGCACGCGCTGCGAAACCACGCCCGGCCAATATTCCAATTCGGTCAAGAACCTGTTCGACTACATCGCGAAGTGGCTCAACGACCGTTACCGCTAACCTAAGCAGTGGAGATCATCCGTGATTGACGTTTACACCTGGACCACCGGCAACGGCCGCAAGGTTCCGATCTTCCTGGAGGAAAGCGGCACGCCCTACCGTCTGCACATGGTCGACATCCACAATGGCGAGCAGCACAGGCCGGAGTTCATCAAGCTCAACCCCAACCGCAAGATCCCGGCGATCATCGACCAGGATGGTCCGGGCGGAACGCCGATCACGCTGTTCGAGTTCGGGCGCGATCCTGATCTATCTCGCCGACAAGGTCGGGCAGTTCATCCCGAAGGATCCGGCCGGCCGCTATCACACCATCGAATGGCTGATGTTCCAGATGGCCAATATCGGCCCGATGCTCGGCCAGGCGCATCATTTCCGCGGCAAGGCTCCGCAGATCGAATACGGCGTCAAACGCTACACCGACGAGGCCACGCGGTTGTGGAAGGTGATGGACGGGCGGCTCGGCGACGTGCCGTTTCTCGCCGGCAACGACTACAGCATCGCCGACATGGCGACCTATGTCTGGCTGCGCAATCCGAAAAACCAGGGCCAGAGCTTCGACGACTATCCGAACGTGAAGCGCTGGTTCAATGCGATCGACGGCCGCCCGGCCGTCCAGCGCGCGCACAAGGCGGTCGAAGACGCGGCGGAGAAATACAAGGCGATGAAGAAGGCGAGCTAGCGTCCGACCGGCCTTATGGTGAGGCGCGCACAAGTGCGCGCCTCGAACTTACTCTTCGATCTGCGTTGCGGCGATTACAACCGGCAGACTGCTCTCGCCCACGATTGTGCAGGTCGGACAACTCCAAGAGTATCCGGCGGCCCTTCTCCAAGGCTCGCCGCTCGTCCTACTGAGCCCGTGCACTCTCCTCCGCCGATCCCTGCATAAATCCTTGCACCTCCCGCACGGTGATCCGGCCATCCTTGTCCGCATCGATCGCCTTGAACATCCGTTCGTGCGCGGCCTGAAACTCGCTCAGCGACACGGCGCCGTCACCATCGGTGTCCATCAGGATCAGCATCATTCGCATCATGCCAGGACCCATCATGCCAGGCCCCTTCCGGGCCCCATCATGCCGAACTGCCTGCCCATTGGTCCTGGGCCCTGACCTCTCCAACCAGGCCCATCACCACCACCCTGCTGCTGCTGCCGCCAGCCGGGCCCATCGCCGCCGCCCTGCTGCTGCCGACCCCGCCAACCGGGCCCGTCTCCGCCGCCCTGCTGCTGACCTGCCGCCAGCCAGGCCCGTCGCCGCCGCCCTGCTGCTGCCGACCTCTCCAACCGGGCCCGTCTCCGCCACCCTGCTGCTGACCTCTCCAACCGGGCCCGTCACCGCCACCCTGTTGTCGGCCTCTCCAACCGGGCCCGTCACCGCCACCCTGCTGTCGGCCTCTCCAACCGGGCCCATCACCGCCACCTTGTTGTTGGCCTCTCCAACCGGGCCCTGAGCCACCACCCGGTCCAGAGTCTCGACGAGCCGTGGCCCTACCATGACCTTGCTGGGCGTTCGCGAAATCACCGCATGTCAAAACAAGTGCTACGGAGGTGATGAGTGCCAAAACGTGTTTGCGCATTTCGGTTCTCCTTGTCCAAGGCGAGATTTACATTGCTCCGCCTTCTCCCGCGTAAGCGTCAACGCGCATCGCTGACGCTCGGTTTCATGTGGCGCTTCTTCCGGGCGAACCCGCGGGCCTATTGCCAAGGGCAGTAGGCCACACACTGGAACACCCTTGGGCCTTCCACCGTCGGCACCTCCTGCCAGCGAAGGATGCAGCCGTCCTCGGTGAATCCCTCACAATAAGGTCCGGTCGCCGAAATGTAGGCGTAAGGATAGTAGTTTGCGCCATCATAGAAGTAGATGCTCAACGCAGCGATCGCCGCGAGGGTTGCCCAGCGACCGTCGTAGCGAACCCGGTGCGCGCCTCGCCACACGGAATAGTTTCGGCCGCCCATGACGATCCTGCCCGTGCTGCGAGGTCCGATGGCGCGAAATCCACGCCCGCTTGGGCTGACGACCTTCGGCGCGCCCTTCGGCGCAATCGCTTTGGGTGTCACCACTTTGGGCGTCACCGTTTTCGGAGTGACAACCTGCTTCGGAGTAACCGCCTTCTTGGGTGTGGCCGCCTTCGGCGTCACCACCTGTTTCGGTGTCACCGTCTTGGGCCCAGTCACTGGCGCTGTGCGACGCGGTGCAACGGTTCTCGGTGCAACGGTTCTCGGTGCAACCGTCTTCGGCGCAACCGTCTTTTTCTGAGCGCCGGCCTCGGCGAGTTCGATCGTACCCGCGGTCGAACGGTCTTGCGCAGTACCACGTGACGCGAAACCCACCACGCTGGCGATGGCGAGCACGCCCGCTGCCAACACAATCAGCCCAGTTCTCTAAAATCATGAATGCCTCGCGTTGTTTTTTTGTGTCTTGCTCGCTCGGCCCGTTGTCGCAATCTAAGCCGTCGCAACGCGCCGCGAGCGATCCAATTGAGACCGCTGACTTTGGCCCGCTTTGCAGGCAAGTTATTGAGGCAAATCAACTACAGGCGAATTTGCGAGCGCGGCATCTCTCAATGCAGCGCCGCCGCCTGCGCCTGCAGGCTCGCCAGCAGATCGGTCGAGCCCTGCACCGCCAGGCGCTGGTGATAGAAGCGCAGGCCGTAGAGGCCGCCGAGCTCCTCGCCGGCGCCGGCGCGGCCGGGACCGCCGTGATTGCATTGCGGCATGACGATGCCGTGGCCGGTGTGCGCGCTCGGCGATCGACGGATCGACCACCAGCAGCCGGCCATGGCTCGGCCCGATCCCGCTCACCATGCGCGCCAGGAAGTCCTGGTCCTCGCCATAGACCGACGCCACCAGCGAGCCGCCGCCGCGCGCGATCAGCGCGCAGGCGTCCTGTCTCGTCCCGATAGGGCACGATCGGTCGCCGCCGGCCCGAACACCTCGACCTCGTGCACCGCCTCGCGTCGCTCGGCATCCTTCGACCCGCAGCAGCGTCGGCGCGACGAACGCCGACCTTGTCCGGCATCGATGCCGTCGAGCGCGGGCGGCTCGGCGCCGCCGCATCACGAAATCGGCCTCGCGCGCGAGCGTGCGGATGCCATCGAACGCCGCCGCCTGCTGGCCGCGCGTCACCAGCGGCCCCATGCGCGTGTCCTCGCTGCGCGGATCGCCGACCTTGATGTTTTTCAGCTTGGCGGCAAGCGCCTCGGCGACCGTCGTCGGCCTTGTCCGCCGGCACGAAGATGCGGCGGATCGCGGTGCATTTCTGCCCGGCCTTCACCGTCATCTCGCGCACGACCTCGCGCACGAAGGCGTCGAACGCCGCGCCGCCGCCGGCCGCATCGGGCGCCAGCAGCGCCGCGTTGATGCTGTCGGCCTCGATGTTCACCGGCACGCTGCGCGCCACCACGTTGGCGATGGCCGCGCACGCGCGCCGCGGTGTCGGCCGAGCCGGTGAACGCGATCACGTCGTCGGACGTGAGATGATCGAGCAGATCGCCGGCGCCGCCGACCAGCAGGCTGAGCGCGCCGTCGGGCAGCACCTTGGCGCGCGATCACGTCGCGCACCATCTCGTGCGCGAGCAGCGCGGTCGCCGACGCCGGCTTGGCGAACACCGGCACGCCCGCGAGCAGCGACACCGCCGCCTTCTCCCACAGGCCCCAGCTCGGGAAATTGAACGCGTTGATGTGAACGGCGACGCCGCGGCGCGGCACCATCAGGTGGATCGCCTGATAGTTTTCCGCCTTGGCGAGCCGCACCGGCTTCTCGTCGAGCAGCATGCGCGCGTCGCCGAGCCCCGCGCCGAGCCGCGCGTAATATTTCAGCGTGCCGATGCCGCCGTCGATGTCGATCGCGGCGTCGATCTTGGTGTTGCCGGAATTGGCGATCGCGATGCCTTCGTACTTGGCGCGGTTGGCGGTGAGCACATCGGCGACCGCGCCGAACGAGCTTGGCCCGTTCGCGCATAGCTCAGCGCTCGCAGCGCCCGCCTGCCCCTGCTTGCGCGCGAAGGCGAGCGCGCGCTTGAGATCGACGCCCTTGGCCGAGGCGGTGGCGAGCATCGTCGCCGGTGACGGGATCGACCAGCGTGGTCTCGACGCCCTCCCCGCGCGTCCAGCGGCCCGACAGCATAGCTTTCCAGCGTTTGCGGATTTCATCGGCTAGTGTCCTCCGATCACGGCTCGCACAGGAGCGCTATATGGAAAGAGCCGATGCAGGCCGGCTATTCAAATCGCGCCAGCCGGGAAGGAGACGCAAGGGATGGCTGGCAACACGCGGCGCATCGATGCTGTCGGCGTTGGCCCTGGCGCTCGGCCTCACCGGTTGCTGGCGCGCCGCCGGCGCGCGCGCGAGCCCTATCGTCCCGACCCGGCTGGTCGCGGCCGCCAAGAAAGAGGGCGCAGGTCCTCATCTACACGACGCTGATCGTCGAGCAGATCGTGCGGCCGCTGATCAAGGAGTTCCAGGCCCAGGCTCCGGGCATCGACGTCAAATTCGTCCGCGCCGACAGCATTGCGCTGGTGGTGCGGCTGACCAACGAGGCGCGCGCCAACCGGACCCAGGCCGACATCTGGCACCTGGTCGACGGGGTCGGCCCGCTGATCGAGGCCGGCATCGCCGCGCCGCTCGATCTGCCGAGCGCCAAGGGCCTGCCGGCGACCTATGCCGACCCGAACCGGCGCTGGGTCGCGACCAACCTCGCGGTGCGCTCGCTCGCCTACAACACCAAGCTCATCCCGCCGGCGCAGGCGCCGCGCAGCTACGCCGACCTCATCGATCCGCGCTTCAAGGGCAAGTTCGCCTGGAACCCGAATTCGGTGTCCGGCGCCTATGGCTTCATCGGCACCGTGCTCAAGCACATGGGCGAGGAGAAAGGCGTGGCCTATCTGCGCGAGCTCGCCAAGCAGCAGATCACGCCGGTGCCGATGGCGATCCGCGCCGTGCTCGACCGCGTGATCGCCGGCGAATACGCCATGGGCCTGGAGATGAACGGACACGCACGCGCATATCAGCGCCGGCATGGGCGCGCCGGTCGCCTGGGTGCCGCTCGATCCCGTGAGCCTGACGCTGCAGGCGGCCGGCATCACCGCCAAGGCGCCGCACCCGAACGCGGCGCGGCTGTTCCTCGATTTCATGATCTCGCGCGCCGGACAGGACGTGTTCCGCGACCGCGACTACATCCCGATGCATCCCGACGTTCCCGCCAAGAACCCGAAGCTCAAGCCCGAGACCGGCGGCTACAAGGCGGTCGTCTACAGCCCCGAGGAAGTCGACGCCAATGCCAAGCGCTGGGCGACGATCTTCCAGGAAATCTTCCGCTAGTGTGATCTTCCGATAGCTTCAGCTCGTTCAGATGAGCGTCATCACCCCGAGGAGCAGCGTCATTCCATGCGCATCCTGTTTCTCAACCAGGCGCCGAGGAAATCGGCGCACTACGATCCGGCGGCGATCGAGGCGCAGCTCAACTCCTACGCGTCGCCCGGCACCAAGGTCGAGATCGGCTTTCCCGACGACTACGAAGGCGCGCAGCTGTTCGAGTCGATCGGCGCGCAGGCGCATCTCAACGGCCTGCACCACATGATGGAAACGCCCGCCATCGTGCGGAAGATTTTCTGGGCGGAGCAGAACGGCTACGACGCGGTGATCTCCTCCAACACCTTCGATCCCGGCGTCGACGGCGGACGGCTGGCGGTGGAAATCCCGGTGATCGGACTGCTGCGCACCTCCATGCATGCCGCCTGCATGCTGGCCGACCGCGTCGGCATCACCGTGCCGCTGGCGCCGCATGTGCCCTATACGTGGCGCATCCTGCGCACCTATGGCCTCGATCGCTTCGTCAGCGACATCCGCCCGATCGGCGTCTACGGCAAGGACGTCGACCAGCGCAAAGACGAAATCTTCGGCATCACCGAAAAGCTGATCCGCGGGCTGATCGACGAGACCCGCGCCGAGATCATCCTGCCGCTCGGCGGCGCGCTGATCCCCTATGTGGTCGATCCCGAACGATCTCGCCAAGGCGACCGGCGTGCAGGTGCTCAACACCAAGGCGATCGGCATCCGCTTCGCCGAGATGTGCGTCGCCTTCGGCATGACGCAGAGCGCCCTCACCTATCCGCGCGCCAAGCTCAGCTACGACGATTTCGTCAAGCCGGCGTGAACGTCGAGCGACCAAGACACCATGGCCAAAACTCACGCATCGCAAGGACCGGGAACGGTCGAGAAACTCGCCGATTGGGCGCTGGCGGTGCGCACCGACGCCATTCCCGAAGCGACCCTCCACCAGGCGAAGCTGCTGCTGCTCGACACCATCGGCTGCGGCTATGCCGCGCTCGACGAGGAATCGTCGCGCGCGGTGATCGCGACCATGGCGGAGACCGGCGGCGCGCCGCAATGCACCGTCATCGGCAGCACGGACCAAGACCAGCGCGCCCGGCGCCGTGCTGCTCAACGGCGCGCTGGTGCGCATCCTCGACCTCAACGACTACGTGAACACCAAGAGCGGCCAGATCGGCGGCCATCCGAGCGACAACATCCCGGTCGCGCTCGCCGCCGGCGAACTCGCTGGCGCGTCCGGACGCGACGTGCTGGCGGCGATCGTCGTCGGCTACGAAATCTACGGCCGCTTCAAGGAAGCGATGGACCGCGACGCCAGCGACTGGGACGGCATCATGGTCTCCGGTTTCGCCGCGCCCGCGATGGCCGCGCGCCTGATGGGGCTCGACCGGCGCACGCTGGCCAATGCGCTGGCGCTCAGCGGCGCGCGCGCGCCGACGCCGCTGGTGGTGCGCCATGGCGCGATCTCGGCCGCCAAGTCGGTCGCCAATGCGCTGGTGGCGCAGAACGGCATGCAGGCGACGCTCCTTGCCAAGCATGGCATGACCGGCCCGCTCGACCTGTTCGAAAACCCGCACGGCCTGGGATCGCTGTTCCCCGGCCTCGGCGCAGTCGCTGACCGCGCCGCTCGCGAGCCGACTGCTACCTGATGGGCTGCCACGTCAAAGCCTATCCCTGCCTCGCGACCGGCCAGTCGATCGTGCATGCGGGCCTCGACATCCACCGGCGGATCGGCGGCGACGCCGGCCGGCTGCGCCAGATCACGGTGGCGATCGCCGACACGCCGTCGCTGAAGCGGCAGAAGGACGATCCCGGCCGCATCGACCCGACCTCGCGCGAGGCCGCCGACCACAGCTTCAATTTCCTCGCCGCCGTCGCGATCGTCGACGGCGCCTTCGGGCTCGCCCAGTTCGACAACGAGCGCTGGAACGACGCTGCCGTGCGCGACGTCATGGGACGGCTCACGATCGTCTGCGACGGAACCCTCAATGCGCGCTCGCCCGGCGGCTTCCCCTGCGTCATCGAGGCAGAGGATGTCGACGGACAGATCCATCGCGCGGAGGTGCTCGATCCGCCGGGTTTCGCGCGGCACGGCCTCGATGCCGGCGCAGTGACGGACAAATTCCACGCCGTTACCGCGGGCTATCTGCCGCAGGCGGAACGTGGCCGGATCGTCGACAGCGTCATGGCGCTCGATCGCAGTCCGAACCTCAGCGGCGTCATTGCCGCGCTCGCGGCGGCCAATGCCGCCTGCGACTAGGTCGTGTACCATAAATCAGGCAGCCCGGCTATTTCTGCCAAGGAACTGATTTGTCTATTGTCAGCTCCTTTGGGTTAAATTGGGCTCTGCTTCTTTTTTCGCCCCGATAGGTTTGGACGTGAACGTTTTCACCCCCGCGAACAGTGAACGTGATTGGCCTGATGCGTCCTATGCGAACTATTTCTATAGCCGTTCGGTGTCGTCTGGGCGCGGAGCTTCATTTGCGGTCGGACCTGAGCCGAGGTGTTCGATTTACCGACTGCTAAATTCGACGCTTGCTTAAACTTGACGTTGACCGTTGCCCTCACTGCGTTTGCGGGTGTGGACGTCATCAAGGTGGACACCGCCGAGAGGCCGATGGTTGCGATGACCGCAAAGAGGGCAGTGCGCTTCAACATGGCTGTCTCCCAGGTCTCGACGAGTGGCTTCTACACATTTGTCGAAGCAGCCGATGCTCAAGTTCACGAGAGCTAGAAGGCGGCGATAGCTGCGGTCTGCCGGCAGCATTGTCGGTCGCTGTCGTGGGGATGCTGCGATACCGGCAGCGTCGAAACCACACACCAACGCATCAGCGACGTCGGATCAGTGCACGGTTCGGAGGCCTGCCCTCGATGGTGGAAAACCGGAAATTGGCGGGATGCCAAATCTTGTGGCCCTTCGCACCTGCGGTCGGTGCCGCCGCCTTTTTGGCATAGAGCGATTGTGCTTGCTTCATTTTCAGATCCACAGTTGCTCGGGCTTGTGCGGGTGTGGAAGTGCTATGCACCGTGGCAAGGCCGATGGCGGCGACCACGGCAAAGAGGGTCGTTCGGCTCGCCATGGCTATCTCCCAAGGGTCGATGAGGGGGCCTCCAGTCCTTAGTCGAATGGGCCGATGCGCTGGTTCACGGGCTCACGGTGTCTCTCACCAAACCAATTGATTGTTGAACGACGAACGCCGTCGCTCATAATGCCGCTGTGCAGATGATCGTGCTCCACACCAGCGGCACGCCGGTCGACAGCCGCGCGCAAAATTGCTAGAATTATTGCTTAGAGACCTAAGCATCATGCGGAAGCGAGCCCGAGGCCAACAATGAACAAGCCGCTGTCAGAACACCCCAAGCTGCTGCTCGACCCCTATGTCACCTGGGCCGGGAACGAAGGCGTGCCGATCACCGAGGATTTCGGCGTCGATCTCCTCAAGTTCCCGACCGCGCCTTGGCCGCGCTTCGGCGTCGAGGGCGGCATCGTCCACCTCAAGGGCCGCGGCGATTTCGTCTCGATCTTCGTGCTCGATCTCGAGCCGGGCGCGAAGACGTCCCCGCAGAAGCATCTGTTCGAGGAGGTGGTCTATGTGCTGTCCGGCCACGGCAACACCACCGTCGAAACCAGCGACGGCCGCAAGCACAGCTTCGAATGGGGACCGAAGAGCCTGTTCGCGCTGCCGCTCAACGCCCGCTACCAGCACTTCAATTCCAGCGGCCGGGAGCGCGCGCGGCTCGCCTCCACCAACAATCTCTGCATCATGCTCAACCTGTTCCACAACGAGTCGTTCGTCTTCGACAACCCCTACGCATTCCCCGAGCGGCAGGGCGCGCCAAAGTCGTTCAGCGGCGAAGGCGAGTTCATCCCGGTGCGGCCCGGCCGCAACATGTGGGAGACCAATTTCGTTCCCGACCTCGCGGCGTTCGAGCTCAAGGCATGGGACCCGCGCGGCGCCGGCGGCTCCAACATGATGTTCATCCTCGCCGACGGCACCATGCACGCGCATACCTCGCAGATGCCGGTCGGCACCTACAAGAAGGCCCACCGCCACGGCGCCGACTTCCACGTGTTCGCGGTCACCGGCCACGGCTATTCGCTGCTGTGGTACGACGTCGCCAAGGATTTCGTGCGGATCGACTGGAACCACGGCGTGGTGTTCGCGCCGCCCGACCAGATGTTCCACCAGCATTTCAACACCGCGCCCGATCCGGCGCGCTATCTCGCGGTGGCGTTCGGCAGCCTGCGCTACCCGTTCACCGATCCAACAAGCACGTGTTCATGGGCATGGACGTCAAAGTGAAGGACGGCGGCTGCCAGATCGAATACGAGGACCAGGACCCGCGCATCCACGAGATCTTCCTCGAGGAACTGGCCAAGACCGGCGCGAAGTCCAGGATGGCCCAGTTCATCGACGAGAGCGCCTATACTTAGCCCGGTCGCGATGCTCTATCCTCCGCTCATTCCCGCGAAAGCGGGAATCCAGGAGTTGGCACACTGGGTCCCCGCTTTCGCGGGGACGAGCGGGAAGCGAGTTGAGTAACGAATGCACGACCTCGAATTCAATCACCTGCACTACATTCCCGATGACGAGGTCAACGAGGTCGCCTGGGCCACCGATAATGTCGAGCTGACGACGGTCGGCATCGACATCGGCTCCTCGACCTCGCACCTGATGTTCTCGCTGGTGCATCTGCAGCGGCTCGGCACCGCGCTGTCGAGCCGTTTCGTGGTGATCAAGCGCCAGATCATGTGGCAGTCGCCGATCAAGCTGACGCCCTATCTGCCCGACTACACCATCGACACCGACGACCTCGCCGAGTTCTTCGGCGGCTGCTACCACTTGGCGCAAGTCGATCCCGACGACGTCGATTCCGGCGCCGTGATCCTGACCGGCGAAGCGATCAAGCGGCACAACGCCCGCGCCATCGCCGAACTGTTTTCCGAGGAGTCGGGAACCTTCGTCTGCGCCTCCGCCGGCCATCACATGGAATGCCAGATGGCGGCGCACGGCTCCGGCGCGGTGGCGATGTCGCGCGGCCAACAGCAACACCGTGCTCAATGTCGATATCGGCGGCGGCACCACCAAGCTCGCCTGGATCGAGAAGGGCGAGATCCTCGCCACGATCGCGATCGCGGTCGGCGGCCGCCTGATCGTCGAAGACAAGACCCAAGGCATGACGCGGATCGAGGAGCCGGTCCTGGAGGTTGCGCAGAGCCTCGGCATTGCGCTTGCGCTCGGAGAGCCGCTGACGGCACAGGATCGCGAGCGCATCGTCGAGCGGATGGTGCGCCAGGTCATGCGCATGATCGACCGGCGGCCGCCGGACGAGCTGGCGCGACGGCTGCTGGTGACCGACCCCTGGCCGCCGCGAACTCGCCAACAAGACATTGGACGCGATCACGTTTTCCGGCGGGGTCGCCGAGTACCTCTACAAGCGCGAGCAGCGCAATTTCGGCGACCTCGGCTCCGACCTCTCGGAGGGCCTGCGGCACGTGCTGGCCCGGCGCAAGGACCTGCCGCCGGTCTGGGACCCGGGCCAGGGCATCCGCGCCACCGTGATCGGGGCCGCGCAGTTCTCGGTGCAGATCTGCGGCAACACCATCCTGATCACCAAGCCCGACGACCTGCCGCTGCAGAACCTGCCGGTGGTCGCCTGCCATTTCGCCTTGGGCGAAAGCGTCGATCCCGCGGCCGTGACCGACGACCGTGCGCAAGGGGCTGGTGCAGTCGGACATCGAGGAAGGGGCGGCGCCGCTCGCCCTCGCCTTCCCCTGGCACGGCGATCCGTCGCACGCGCGCTTGCACGCGGTCGCCACTGGCATCTGCGCCGCGCTGCCGAACACCATCGCGGCCGGCATGCCGATCGTGCTGCTGATCGACGGCGATATCGGCAAAAGCCTCGGCCGCATCATCTGCAACGAGGTCGCGCCGGGCGCGCATGTGATTGCGATCGACGGCGTGCAGCTCAAGCAGTTCGACTATGTCGACATCGGCCGCGTGATCGAATTGACCAACGCGGTGCCGATCATCATCAAATCGCTGCTGTTCAAGTAGCGCCGCCTATTCCGACCCTGCCAGCCCGGCCTCTTCGATCACCTTGCCCCAGCGCACGGTTTCACTCTCGACAAAGCGGCGCAGTTCGTCGACCGGCGGCGACACCACCGGAATGGCACCGTCGCGGGACAAGGTTTCCGACACAGCCGGATCGGCCATCCCTTCGCGGATCGCCGCGGCCAGCTTCTCGATGATGTCCCGCGGCACGCCGGAGTGGATCGCGATCGTATGCCACGACGAGGCGTCGAAGCCCGGCATGCCGACCTCGTTGAGCGGCGGCACCTCGTTCAACGCCGGCACCCGCTGCGCCGTCGTGACGCCGAGCGCGCGCAGCTTGCCGGCTCGGATCAGCGCGAGCGCCGGTGGGATATCGGCAAACATGAACGCGATGTGCCCGCCGACGACATCATTCAACGCCGGCGCCGTGCCCTTATAGGGAACATGGATAAACTGAAGCCCGAACATGTTCCCCAGGATCTCCGCGCTCAGCCGATGAAAGGTCGCGGGGCCGGGCGTGCCAAAGGACAAACGCCCTTTGTTCTCCCGCGCCAGTTTGACCAGATCGGCAACCGAATTCACCCCCAGCGCGGGATTGACGACCAGCACGAACGGCGTGCGGACCGTCATCGCGATTGGAATGAGGTCCTTGCGCGGGTCATAGGGCATCTGCTTCCGGATCGTGACATTGAGCGCCATCATGGTGCTCGACGCCGTGATCATCGTGTAGCCGTCGGCCGGCCCGCGCACCACGCCGACCGCGGCGGTGATGCCGCCGGCGCCCGGCCGGTTCTCGATGATGACGGGCTTGCCGAACTTGCGTTCGAGCTTCTGGCCGACGAGCCGCGCCAGAATGTCATTGGAGCCGCCGGGCGCCAGCGGCACCACCAGTGTGATCGCCTTGTTCGGAAAGTCCGCGACCTGCGCACGCCGCGCCGCTGGCGCTGGACGCCGCCAGCAGCACGGCCAACAGTTGCGATCGCCCGAGCGACGGCATCGGCATCCTCCCTGCATCCCGGCCGGTGCGCGTTCTCACGCATCCTTGGCGACCGGGTCGTTTCCTCTCCGCGCACCTTAGCGCCTCCCGGACGCTGCGTCAGCCACGCGACCGCGAAATGCAATGGTGATGGCTTTCGCCGGCGGCGCATTTTGCCTATCGTCGCGCGGCGTCACAACCAGTGGGAGGAACACCATGTCACGCGTCTCCAAGGTATTCGGCCTCGTCGCTGTCAGTCTCATCGCCGCCGCGACGGCCGCGCAGGCCCAGGGCGTCATCAACCAGCCTCGCTTGTCGGCGCATCTCGCCAACCAGGTCGTTGGCGATACGGTCGCGAACTGTGCGCAGAAGAAATACAACGTGGTCGCGATCATCGTCGACCTCGAAGGCGTCCGCCAAGCGGTGCTGCGCGGCAATGGCGCGCCGATCCACTCCATGGACAACGCTTATTACAAGGCCTACGCGTCGGCGTCGCTGACGCTCGGCCGCAATGAAGATTTGACGCACGCCATCGCGCAACGCATGGCGAAGGCGGCACCGTCCAACGTGCCGAACACCCAGCTTCCCAACGTCACCTACGCGCGCGGCGGCATCGCCATCAAAGCCGGCGGCAAGATCATCGGCGGATTGGGCGTGAGCGGCGCGCCGGGCGGGCAATTCGACGAGGAATGCGGCCAAGCCGCGCTCGACAAGATCAAGGACCAACTGAAATAGGATCGGCTCGATCGCCGCTCACTCCGCCCCCGATCCGATCGGGGGCGGAGCCGACGCTGCTAGAGCATGATCCCGAAAAGTGGGAACCGGTTTTCGGAAAAGCATGCCCTCGGGCTTGACCCGAGGGATCATGCTCAATCAAGAAGCTAAAGCGTGATTGTGATTCAACTTAAAGCAATCACGCTTTAGAGCCCCTTCCCCGCCAAGCCGGCGCGCTGGATCAGCGGCGCCCAACGCGCGCTTTCGGCCGCGACGAACGCCGTGAACGCCTCCGGGCTCATGGCCTCGGTCAACAGGCCGTCGCGGCGCATCCGTGCCTGCACCTCCGGCTTTGCCATCGCGGCGACGATTTCGCGGTTGAGCTTGTCGACGATCTCCTTTGGCAATTTGGCCGGACCGGAGATCGAGAACCATGTCGAGGAGACGAGGTCCGGATAGCCCTGTTCCTTGAAGGTCGGCAAATCGGGATAGTCGGGCATGCGATCGGCCGATGTGACCGCAACGCCGATCAACGTGCCGGCGCGAATGAACGATGACGACGACGATAGCGTGAAGGTCGAGAAATCGACATGCCCGCCGACCACGTCGGTGAGCGCCTGGGCCGTGCTTTTGTAGGGAACGTGTTCGACCTTGATCTTGGTCGACGCGGCGATCGCCTCGCCGATCAGATGGCCGTCCGATCCCAGTCCGGAGGAGGCAAACGTCAACGGCTTCGCCCGCTTGTTGGCGTAGGCGATAAACTCCGGCAGCGTCTTGACGCCGAGCTTGGGAAACACCGCGAGCGACACCGGTGCGCCGGCAACGAAGGCAACATGGGTGAAGTCATTCAGCGGATGGTAGGCGTTTTTCGGATTGATGACGGGAATGAGCGACAGGGTCGACACGTTGGTGATGCCGACGGTGTAGCCGTCGGGCGCCGACGACGCCAACGCCTGCACTCCGATCATGCCGCCGGCGCCGGTGCGATTTTCGACGACGAACTGCTGCTTCAGCGACGCCGAGAGCTGCTCGGCGACGATGCGCGCAAGCGCATCACCGGTACCGCCGGCGCCAAACGGCACGATGATCCGCACCGGTTTCGTCGGCCAGTCCTGCGCGGAGGCCGGTGTCGTGGCAAGCAAAGCGCCGGCAACGGCGGCGGCGAGCAATCGTAACATCGCGGACGTCTCCTGTGTTCGTCACATCAGCGTGCAGTGTCTTGGCGGGGATGCACGCAGTCCTTGAAGTCGGCGAAACCCTTCCAGGCCGGCTCGACCGGCTCGACGCCGGGACGCGGCGCATAGCTCGACGGCTCGACGACCTGCATGGTCGGGATATAGCGCGGACAGTTGGGAAAGATCGCGCGCGCCGTCACGCGCACGATCAATTGCGCGCCGACGGTCTTCGCCATCAGCGGATCGTCGCGCCGCACCGTCGCGCCGTGCCGTTGACGCGCAGCCGCTTCGGCTTGTCGTGCAGCGCGATGAACAGCAGCCCGACATTCGGATTGACCGCGAGATTGCCGAGGCTCTTGAACATGCCGTTGCCGTCATAGTCCGGGAAGGCAAGTTCGGATGGGCCGGTCACGCGCACGAAGCCGGGCATGCCGCCCTTGAACGAACAATCCGGGCGGCCTTCGGCGTCGGCGGTGGCGAGGAAGAAATAGATCGCGCCCTCGATGAACGCCTTGTCGTCGTCGGTGAAGGCCGTGCGCGTGAGCTTTTCTTCCAGCCGGTCCGCGATGCGCCGGCTGTCGAACTGGTCTTGAAGGCGACGATTGCCGTCGTGATACATGATCGTCATGGCTCTCCTCCCAGGGTCATGTCGGCGATTGCACCAACTGTGTGCGCTTTTCCGCCAGTGCGTCTTCCAGGTCCTTGATCCAGGGGATCTGCTCGCCGCGCGCTGACCGGGTCTCGCGGATCAGGCGCAAGTTGCGTTCGGTGGTCTCCAAGTGCCAGCCAAACTGCGCCTTGGTGAGCGCGACCTCGGCCTGCTCCATAGCGCCGCTCTCATCGCGCGCCAGGACCGCAAGCTCCATCAGCGTGGCAAAGTCCCAATAGTCGCCATTCGCCTTGGCCTTTTGCGCCGCAGAAAACCGCACCACCGGCAAGATCTCCATCTGGATCGGCGGCGGCGTCTCCATCAACTCCATCAGCGTCACGGCGTTGACCCCCGGATAGGCGTCGCGCCAGTCGGCCTGGAACCCGGCCAGGTAGGTCTCAGCCGCGAGCTTGAGCAGGCCGCGCACCTGAAGCGCGCCGGCGCCGGATTTCTTCGCGGCCTCCCACTGGTCCTTGTAGACCCGACCCAGCAGGCCATTGGTCTCGCTTGACGGCCCGAATTCGTCGATCACCGCCTTGAGCACACCGACCGCTTCCTGCCCCCTGCCCTCGCGATTGAGCGCAAAGCCGTATTGTTCGCGCACGATGCGGGCGCGCTGCAGCGGCTCCGGCATGCGCTGAAACAGGTCGATCATCTCCTTGTGCGCCTTCACGTCGCGCAGCGTCAGGAACATGTCGATGACGACCCCGGTTTCGAGATCGTGCAGGCTCTTGAACGCCGGATCGGCGACCGCGTCCTTGACCGCCTGCTCGCCTTGACGCAGCGCCTCCGCCAGGCGCTCCTTGTATTTCTTCGAATAGTTGAAGCGGTCGCGAAACGTGTCGGTCTTGGTGTGATCGACCTCGTTGCGCGGCATGTAGTCGAGCAGCTGAAACAGCGGACTGTCGTCGTGCGGATTGTCCTTCGACTCCTTCAGCTGCTTCGCAATCGCCGCAGCGCAGGCGGCGGGATCGGACGGCACGCCCTGCTCGTTGGTCTGGTACGGAATGCCGCGCAACAGCGCGATGTCGAACGGCAGCACCGTTCCGGCCGCGAACAGGATCACGGTCGAGCGCGGCCGCATCGCATGGCGAATGCCGAGCTCGTAGTAGACGTTCGGATTGGCGCCGGTGATGTCGGCGACCGCATAGTTGCAAAGCATCAGCCGCTCGAACATCGGCTTATGGATCGCGCCCCCGATCTTTTCCTCATCGGCCCGAATGGGGTCGAGCTCGGCCTGCCTCGACCGCAGGCGCGATGATCTCGCGGTAAACGGCATCGAAGTCGGTGGTGCGGCCGGTGGCGTCGGTCTTGCGTCCGAAGGGCATCAGGACAAAGCAAAGCGGCCTTGCGGCTTTCAGGTCCTCGTCGCCCTGCTTCATCGCGATCCAATCTGCAACATGTAATTTCCAAGTCCGCTGGCTTGGCGCTCGCGGTGGCGGATGCGAGAGTGTATGGGTTCGCCGTTCGCCAAGACAAGCATCACCTCATGACAGCCGCTCAAGGAGTCCCATGCCCGCCAAGAAGAAACCCCGCCAAAAAACGAGCAAGAAGCCAGCCGCCAAAATGGCGCCGACGCGCCTCCCGGCGCTCGCCGAGGACCAACTGACGGCGGAGCAGCGTTCGCTCATGGGCGCCATCGCCTCAGGCCCGCGCGGCAGCTTCAAAATGAGCGGGCCGTTCTATTGCTATCTGCACGCGCCGGCCTTTGGCGAACTCGCCCAAAAGCTCGGCGCCTATTGCCGGTTCGGAACCTCGATCGCACCGCGGCTGACCGAGTTCGCAATTCTCACGACTGCGCATTTCTGGAAGGCGCATTACGAATGGACGGCGCACGAACCGCAGGCGCTCAAGGCCGGCGTCAAGCCCGCGACCATCAAGGCGCTGCGGAGCGGTCGCGCGCCGGCCTCGGCGCCGAAGGACGAGCGGGCACTCTACGCGGTGATCAAGGAACTCTACGCGACGCGGCGCGTCAGCGATCGCGCCTACAAGGCTGCGCATGCCATCGTCGGTGACGCCGGCATGGTCGAATTGGTCGGGCTGCTCGGCTACTACGCGATGGTGGCGATGACCCTGAATGTGTTCCGCATGCCGGTGCCGGAGGGCACCCCGCTGCCGTTCAAGGAGCCGGCAGGGAAGTAGTCGTCGTGGCGATCGGCAACACGCGATTGTTGCCGATCGCCCAGCATCAGGACCGCGACTTCGCCTTCACCGCGGCGGTCAAAGCACCATACGTGTTGGCCAGATACGACACGTTGTGCCAGGGCCTGGTTCTCAGGACTTCGGCGAGCCCGCGCGCCTGCGCGCCGTCTTTCCCGAACAACACAATCCGTCGGTTGAAATCGTCTTCGGGCAGCGGCAGCTTCTTGAGCCGGCCGCTCGCGACGTCATCGGCCGGCACGTTGAGTGCGCCGGCAAGCGTGCCTTTGTTGTATTCCCCGGCCGATCGAACGTCGAATAGCACGGCGGTCCGGTCGATCTGATAGACGCGCAAGAAGCCGCCGAGCTCGATCGCGGTCGGCCCACCGAGGGCCCGCCATACGGGAATGCCAAGTTGATAGCGCCGCACATTGGTGAACCCCGCGGCGACCAATTGCTCGGCAAGCCGCCGGCTCGCCTGGCAATAAGGACCATTGCAGTAGAGCACCAGCGCAGCCGCCTTGTCGCCGCGCACCAGTTGCTCGGCCGCCTTGACCTGTTCCCCCGGAGGCACACCCAGGATACGCGCGCCGGGAATGTGGCCGGCGTCGAACTCCTCCTGCGTGCGGGTGTCGAGCACGATCGCGCTGCTGTCGGCGAGGATCCGCCGCAATTGCTCGGTGCTGACTTCAGCGGTCTTCTGATTGGCTTCCGCAAGCGTCGCCCGATTGATGTCGAGGGGTTGCGCGAGCGCGACGCCGGTCAGCGCCATCATCGCCAGCGCGATGGGACCAACGATTTTGCCGATCATGATGTTCTGTCTCCTTCTGGTTCACGCCGCGACGACCGCCGTGTGATGCGTCGCGTTTGACAGCGTGGCGCCGGAATAAGAGACGCAGACGTCGTTCCAGGTCCAATATGATCGGCTGAGATCAGCGCGCAGAAATTCAGCGCGTCAGGCGGTCCGCACCCACAGTGGATGCGCCAAGGGCCCCAACAGCTCGACCAGGCCGCTCAAGGACGACCGGACTGCGCCCGTCAGCCCCGCCTCGCTGCGGTAACGGCTGCGCTGGTCGGAGGCGAGGAACAGGGTGCGACGCAAGGCCGGCATCATGATCGGACGGGCGTCCAAGGTTCCGGCCCGCACCTCGTCGAGCACAGCGAAGTAAGGCAGAATGCTGGAGGCGGCGCCCCGGGCGACCAGGCTCTTCATCGCCGAGACCGATCGCACTTCATGGGCGATCTTGACCTCCAGCCCGAGATCGCGCGCGGTTCGCGTCACCAACGTTCGGACGCTGTCGCCCTCTTCCGGCATGGCGAGCGTATCTTCAAGCGCTTCCACCAAGGCGATGGGTTGTCCCTTGCGCGGTCCCGGCAGCGTCACCAGCACCAGGTCGTCCTGCAACATCGCGACCCGCGATACCTGCGACAACTCCGGAACGTCGTAGCAAAGAATGAAATCGACTTCTCCCCGCACCAGCGTCTCGATCAAGCACATGGCTCATCGCCTCGACGATGCTCAGCGACACCTGCGGGAGCTGTTCTCGGACGTTCAACGCAATCTCCGAGCCGATGACCGGCATCAGCGCCGGCGTGGTTCCGAGCCGGATGGCCTCGCGCTCCTCGCGCTCGCAGGCTGAGACCTCCTGGCGCGCATCCTCGACGGATTTCAGAATCGCAGTGGCGCGCGCAAGCAAAAGCTTCCCGGCTCTGGTCGGCTCGACGCCGCGCGAGTGCCGCACCAGCAATCCCACGCCCAAATCCTCTTCGAGCTGTCGGATCTGCATCCCGAGTGCCGTCTGCGCGACGTGAAGCTGCTCGGCTGCCCGGGTCATATTGCCGGCCTCGACGACGCTGACGAAGTATCGCAACTGGCGAAGGTTCATGGCTGCCCCCTGAGCGGACCGCCGCAATCATATCCGTGGTGGAGGCGAAACGCATGCCGCCGCAGCGCCGCTGAGCGCCGGTTGCCCAGCCGCGTCGCTACGGTCGCGGTTGGCGCAACAGCCCCGGAACCGGACGCGGGCGCATGAACTCGGGCATCATGGTCCGCGCCTGATAGCGCGCAGCCACGGTAGGCCGACTGGGCCAGCGCAGCGGCGCTGGCGCGGGTTGCTTCGCGGACTCCCGGAACGTGAAGACCCGGTAGCGCATGAATGCCAGCGCCATGATCAGGCCCAGCAGGAACGGCCAAGTCCACAGACCAGCCCGGTCATCCATCGCGTCCCCAAAGACGACCACGAGATAGAGCATCAATGGCAGATAAAGCGCCGATGAGACCAGGCTGGCGAGCGCAACTCTGGAGAAGGGCACGCGCGTCCAGCCGCACGCAATCATGATCACGAACACCGCGCCGGGCACCACGCGTCCAAGCGCCGCCAATCCCAACAGATTTCGCTGCAGTGTATCGCCGAAGTTGGCGACGCGCCCGCTGACCGCCAAGCGGCTCAGCCAAGGCATCCGACGCGCGCCCGTGCCGATGCCATACAGCATGAGATCGCTTGCCACCATGCCGAAGTAAATCGCCACCACCACGATCCCGACCGGCATCAATCGGTTGACGACGAGATATCCGCCGAGAAGGATCGCGAGATCCTCGTGCGCCAATGGCAGCAACAGCAGCGACAGCAGTTTCGCCAACCACGAATAATCGATGTCGGCGACGTAGAACAACTCAAGCAAACGGAGGCTCACAGCCCAACCTCGGGTTCGACGTTTCCTCGCACGGCAACAATGCCGGGCGTCGCGAGCGGCCTTTTCGGCCGGCTTGTTTCCGCCCACCGGGCGGATTGAACGCTGCAGCGACACCTACATTAGTACCGCGGCAAATAGTCCATAATAAATGTGACCTATTCTGCCGGCCCAAACAACAATCTTGTCAATAATCTGGACGGGAATGGTTAGTTCCGTGGCTGGATTCCAGGTCGCGCCGTACCACTTTTCAACTATTTGGCGAAATCATGCAATTTTTGATTGTGCACCGCCCGGGCCCGGTGGAATTGTGTTAGTTTGACAGGCTACGAATGGATTCATCTGGGAAGCCCATGGCGAACCGACCGATGCCGTCGCAGGATCAAGGGCGCGTCATCCGCTTCCGTCCGCGCGGGGCATCGCCCAGCGGCTGGGGTTGGCCGCTGCAGAGGGCGCGGCCCGAGGTCCCTCCGGTTGCCGATCTCGCCAAGTATGAGAACACGAAGGGCGAGGACGACTATCGCCATCGCATGACGATGAACATCCTCGCCCTGGTACTCACGACCGTGCTGGTCGTCGCTGGGACTTGGCTCGCGGTCAGCATTGCAGACTTACGCAAGAAACAAGATTGCTACCTGCAAGGCGGACGCAACTGTGACCAACTCGCGATACCGCCGGCGGAACGTTGATCCGCCAGTAGGTCGATGACGCCTACATCACGTCGACCGTCACCGGCGCGAGTCCCCAACCCATTCCAATGGCGTTGGCGCCGGTGATCGTCAGATCGATAATCCGTCCACGAACGAACGGTCCGCGATCGGTGATCGTCACCACGACAGACCGACCATTGCGCCTGTTGGTGACACGGACCTTGGTTCCGAACGGCAACGACCGATGAGCCGCGGTGAGCTCCCGATCGTTGAGTCGTTTTCCACTTGCAGTTTTCGCCCCCTGCTTGGTGGAGTAGACGGATGCGATTCCCGATTGCATCGGTGATTTTGCATCAGATTGAGTGGTCGTCCCGATCACAAGTGCCGTCGCAAATATGACGGCAAGGTTGAAGTTGCACTTCACTAAACGTCTCCTTGTTATTCACGACTGCTTCTTCTCTGTTGCGGCCTTGCGGCCAGGTGCCCGATTGCTAGCGCAATGGGACGAGAATTGGGCAGCAATACTGCCATTTTGCGTTAATGCGGGTCGCCGCCCACGCGCGTTAACCTACGAATTGGTCGCGGATGACTGCGAATTCGCGGGACGCGATTCGATCCACGCCCGATCGCACCTTTCCCCGACGCGGGTTGCCCCTCATCGCACCAGCGCGTATCGTTAAAGTTCCAGTGGCGCCGACGAAAAAGACGACTGGGGAGACGTAAAATGTGGTCCGGAATTCGGTGGATGCTATGCGCAAGCCTGGCCGCCACGTTGGGTGTGGTGGGTTCCTCGTCGCCGAGCAGCGCGCAGGATTGCCGGAACCGCGGGCAACTCGATACGCTGTATTGCGATGACAACAACGATCTGGTCGCCGACGTCCCCACCGATCCACGCAAGTGGAAAGATCCCGCGACGCTGATCTTCGCCTACACGCCGGTCGAAGATCCGGCGGTCTACCTCAATGTGTTCCGGCCGTTCACGGAACATCTGACGAAATGCACCAGCAAGCGCGTCATCTATTATCCGGTGCAGTCGAACTCGGCGCAGATCGAAGCCATGCGATCCGGTCGGCTGCATATCGCCGGCTTCTCCACCGGACCGACCGGATTTGCCGTCAATCTTGCCGGCGCGGTTCCATTCGCCATCAAGGGCACCGAGAAGGAACTCCAGGGCTATCATCTGGTCGCGGTCGTGCGCGCCTCAAGCCCGTTCCAGAAACTCTCGGACCTGAAGGGCAAACGCGTCGCCCACACGTCGCCGTCATCCAACTCCGGCAATCTCGCGCCCCGGGTTCTGTTTCCCCCGGAAGGCCTGACCCCCGACACGGACTATCGCCCATTGATGTCGGGCGGCCATGACAAGTCGGCGCTGGGCGTGGCATCGGGTGACTACGACATGGCGCCGGTAGCGTCCGATGTCTACACCCGGATGGTGACGCGCGGCACGATCAAGGGCGCCGATATGCGGATCATCTACAAGAGCCCGTTGTTCCCGACGTCGTCGTTCACCTACGCACACGATCTCAAGCCGGAACTGGCCGCCAAGATCAAAGAGTGCTTCTTCTCGTTCCGGTTCACGCCCGAAATGGTCAAGGAATTCGACGGCAATGATCGGTTCTTCCCCATCAACTATCAGGACAATTGGAAAGTGGTGCGGGACATCGCGGAAAAGACCGGCACTCCATTCAATCGAGCCGCCTACGACGCAGAAGCCAAGCGCGAGGCCGAAGCCCGTGCCAAGGCCAAGCAGCCGCCCAAGAAATAAGTCCGTTGACGCGTGATTCATGAGCGTATCGGCAACGGCCGCGCAGGTGCCCGCCTCCAACACGCGAGAGCGAGCGCTGATCATCAACAATCTCCGCAAGGAATACCGAGCGGGCCAACCGGTGCTCCGCGATGTGTCGCTTGAGATCGAAAGTCGCGGACTGGTCGCAATCATCGGCCCCTCCGGCACCGGCAAGTCGACGCTGATCCGCTGCATCAACCGGCTGGTCGAACCGACCGCGGGCGAAATCCTGTTTCGCGGCCGCGATATCGTCAAGCTCGGCCGCGCCGAACTGCGTGCCATGCGCCGCCACATCGGCATGATCTTCCAGGAGTACAATCTGGTCGAACGTCTGTCGGTGATCGAAAACCTGTTGTGCGGCCGACTCGGCTACGTGCCGGTCTGGCGCGCGTGGCTGCGCAAGTTCCCTGCTGCCGACATCGAACGCGCCTTCCATCTGCTCGACGCCGTCGGGCTGGCCGACTTCGCCAATCAGCGCGCCGACCAATTGTCAGGCGGCCAGCGTCAGCGGGTCGGCATCGCGCGCGCCCTCATGCAAGAGCCCGACCTGGTGCTCGCCGACGAGCCGACCTCCTCGCTCGACCCCAAGACCTCGGTTGAGATCATGGAACTGATTGCGCGCCGCGCGGCGGAGCGCAGCATTCCGGCGGTCGTCAACATGCACAATGTCGATCTCGCGCGCCGCTTCGCCGACCGCATCGTCGGCATGTCCAAGGGCGCGATCGTTTTCGACGGGCCGCCGCAGGCGCTTCAGGATTCCCACCTGCTCGAGATCTATGGCGGCGAAGGGTGGCTGGAATGAGCGACGCGGCTGCGCCGGTCATCAATCGCCGCGTCGCCTTCCCGCCCAACTGGCCGGTTCGCATTGGCTGGCTGGTGCTCGTGCTCTATGTCGCCTACGCCAGCACCATCATCGACCTGACGTGGGATCGTTTCGTCATCGGGCTCGATCACGGCGCGAAATTCATCGCCCGCATGTTTCCGCCCGACTTCGCGCCCGACAAGCTCTCGCTGCTTTTGATCGGGATGACCGAAAGCCTGCAGATCGCGATCATCGCGACCGTCGTGGGAGTGTTTCTGTCGCTGCCGCTTGGCCTCGCAGCCGCGCGCAATTTGTCGCCGCGCCCGCTGGCCTGGTCGGCGCGCGCCCTCATTGCTCTGTTTCGCAGCCTGCATCCGCTCATCGTCGCGATCTTGTTCGTCAAGGCGGTCGGGTTCGGTGCATTGGCCGGCATTCTGGCCCTGATCGTTGCCTCGCTTGGCTTCCTGTCGAAGCTGGTGGCGGAATTGGTCGAGGAAATGTCGATGAACCCGGTCGAAGCGGTGCGCGCCACCGGCTCACCGTTCCTCTCGGTCGTGACCATGGGCGTGCTGCCCCAGGTGATCCCCCGCTTCATCGGATTTTCCGCCTATCAGCTGGATTTGAACCTGCGCAATTCGGCGCTGGTCGGGATCGTCGGTGGCGGCGGCATCGGCTCGACGCTGCTGACCGCGTTCCAGCGCTTCGACTATGACTTCGTGCTGACCATCGTTCTGGCCGTCATTGCCATCGTCATGCTCGGCGAAGTGGTGTCGGAATGGATGCGCAGGATGTTCCAGTGACCACCGCCGCCGCGTCGACCGGACGACCGCGTCAATGGCAGCGCTTCACGCTGCCGGAGCGCATCATGCGCTCGGCGTTCTACCTGCTGGTCGTCATCGCTGTGGTCTGGTCGCTCCGTTCGATCGAGGTCATTCCGGAGTTCCTGTACGACGCGCCGCAACAGACCGCCGATCTGTTCGTGCGGATGTGGCCGATCGACTGGCAGTGGTATCCGAAGGTGGTGCATGCGGCGCTGCTGGAGACCATCCACACCGCGACGCTTGGAACCATCCTGGCGGTCGCGATGGCGAGCCTGGTGGCGCTGCTGGTGGCGCGCAACATCACGCGTTCGCTCATCCTCAACAGCATCGGCCGCTTCATCCTGGTGGCGACGCGTTCGGTCCACGCCATGGTGTGGGCATTGTTCTTCGTGGCGCTGTTTGGACCCGGCGCACTGGCCGGCATGCTCGCGATTGCGGTGCATTCGATCGGCTTCACCGGCAAGTTCCTCGCCGAAGCCATCGAAGAGGCGAAGCCCGGACCCATCGAAGCGCTGGTCGCGACTGGCGCGTCGCCGCTGGCGATCCTGATCAAGGGCTATTGGCCGCAAGTGAAGCCCGCGTTCCTCGCCATCGCCACCTTTCGGTGGGATATCAACGTGCGCGAGTCCGCCGTGCTCGGACTGGTGGGCGGCGGTGGCCTCGGCATGGCGCTCGATAGCGCGCTCAACAATCTCTACTGGGACCAGGTGGGGCTGGTGCTGGTCGTCATCTTTGCGGTCGTGATCGTGGCCGAGATCGCGACCGCTTGGGTCCGCAGCCGAATCATCTGATGCCGCGCAGACGGCATCACTTCAGTTGATCGGCAACCTTGGCGATGCCGGCCAGGGCGCAGGCTTCCTCTTTCGCTTGCCCGCCCGGCGCGCCGCTGAGGCCGATCGCACCGATGGTCTCATCACCGACCATAATAGGTACTCCGCCACCGAGCGGAATGACATCTGTCAGCATGCGCTGCCCTTGATTGACGGTTTCGGTCCGCTTCGCCCAAGCTGCCGAGGTCGTGCGGAACGTGCGCGCGGTGTAGGCCTTGCGGCGCGCCAGTTCGGCGTTGTGGGGCGATCCGCCGTCGCCCTGGAACAGCAGCTTGATCCGGCCGGCACGATCCACCACCGCGATCGAGGCGATGGCGCCGCACTCGACCGATGCGGTTTCCGCAATGGTCATCGCCATCCGTAGCGACACATCGCGTTGCATCAACACTTGCGCGCCGGACGGCGTGCTCGCAAGCGCGCACCCCAAAACCACGACCGTTCCTAGTCCTGACCGAATCGCCATAGCCTGTCCTCCCCGAAATCGCGACACGAGCCGGTCGCGTGGCATCGGACAACCATCATAGATCGGTTCGACGACGGCGCCTAAACCGCGTCCGCCGTAGGCTAACTTCGCCGCGCGCCCCCAGGCCGGCGACGCCGCGCCGGCATTGAACTCATAGCGCCTGTTCGCTATACGGGCTCGGCTTGCTGGGGCGATGGGGCGGGGCGCGGCCCCACCGGCACATCAGCGCCTGCCGACGATGCTAAAATCCTCTTAAAATCATAGGCTTATGATGTCAGCAACGTTTGAAACGGTCGCCAATATCATCTCCGAGACCTGCGACATTCCCCGCGAAAAGATCAAGCCGGAGAGCCATGCGATCAACGACCTTGGCATCGACAGCCTGGACTTTCTCGATATCGCTTTCGCGATCGACAAGACGTTCGGGATCAAGATGCCGCTCGAACAGTGGACCCAGGAAGTCAACGAAGGCCGCGCCACCACGGAGCAGTATTTCGTCTTGCAAAATCTGAGTTCGCGCATCGACGAGCTCGTCGCTGCCAGGAAGGCATAAGCCGCAGGCGCATGCAGATCGAGTATTTCAAGCTCATCGACCGGATCATCGGACTTGATCTCGCAGCGCGGACCATCCAGGTCGAAGCCAATGTCCCGACCGAGTTCGACGATTTTCGAAGGGCATTTCCCGGGCCATCCGCTGATGCCCGGCGTGCTGCTGCTTGAAACGATGGCGCAAGCCTCGGGCTGGCTGATCATCGGCATCACCAAGTTCACCTGCATGCCGTTCTTCGCGGCGGTCAAGGAAGCCAAGTTTCGCTCGTTCGTGACGCCCGGCATGGCTCTGATGGTCAACGCAGCGCTGGAGCACGAAGGTTCGGGCTACGCGGTCACTCGTGCCGAGATCCGCAGCGACGACAAGCTGATCTGCGACGCGACTATTACATTCCGCCTGGTGCCGTTCCCGAGCCCGCATTTCCGCGACAGCATGGAAAAGTTCGCCGCCAGCATCTCGTTCCCGATGGAGCTGGCCGCTCATGGCTGACGCGGGGCGCGAGACCTGGATCACCGGCGTCGGCATCGTCTCCTGCCTCGGCGAGGGGCCGGAGGCGCATTGGCGACGGCTCAATGAGCCGCCGCCGCCGCCCGACACGGAATTGTTCGCGCCCTACCCGGTCCATCGGCTGGCGCCGATCGAGCTCGACAAGCAGATCCCGAAAAAGAGCGATCAGCGCCAGATGGAAGGGTGGCAGCGGATCGGGACCTATGCGGCGGGGCTGGCGCTCGACAGCGCCGGCGTCAAAGGCAACACCGAGTTGCTCGGACGCATGGACATGATCGTGGCGGCCGGCGGCGGCGAACGCGACGAGGCGGTCGACGAGGCGATCCTGTCCGGTCTGCGCAACGCCGAAAACAAATCCACCTTTCTCAACGAACGGCTGATGGGCGACCTGCGCCCAACCCTGTTCCTGGCGCAGCTGTCCAATCTGTTGGCCGGCAACATCTCGATCGTGCACGGCGTCACCGGCATGTCGCGCACCTTCATGGGCGAGGAATCCGCCGGGATCGACGCCGTACGCATCGCCCTATCGCGCATCCAGGCCGGTCAAAGCGACATCGGGCTCGTCGGTGGGTCGTACAACGCAGAGCGCAAGGATATGCTGTTGTTCTACGCGACTGGCGGCTATGCCTTGAAGGGGCCATATGCCCCGGTGTGGGAGCGCAGCGCGGCGGGCGGCGGCCTGACCCCCGGCTCGCTCGGCGCCTTCCTGGTGCTGGAGGCGCGCGAACACGCGATCAAGCGTCAGGCCAGACCGTTGGCACGGCTGGTCAGCGTTCAATCCGACCACGTCAGGCGCGAGCCCGGCGCGGTGACGGGAAGCCTCGCCCGCATGTGGGGTGCCTTGTCGCCGCGATTGCGGCCGGGACAAACCGCCGTGATTTCCGGCGCCACCGGAACCGAGCCGGCCACGGCTGAGGAGCGGGCTTGGCTTGCGAGCCTGCCCGATATGCCGGTTCGCGCCACCGGAAGCTATGTGGGGCACGGCTTGGAGCCGCAATTCGTCATGAACATTGCGCTTGCCACCGTGGCTCTGGAGCATGAAAAGTTGTTCGCTCCAGCATCGTCCTCCGGGTTCGAGACGGCGATGGACAAGCCCCTCGGCCAAACCGTCGTCACCGGCGTCGGGCATTGGCGCGGCGAAGGCATGGCGCTGGTTGAAACGGCGCGCTGAAGGAGAAGAGCGATGGCATCCGCATCTGGCAATCCAGTCGCGGTCACCGGCCTCGGCGTTCTCACCTCGCTGGGCGTCGGCAAGGCCGACAACTGGCGGCAATTGACGGCCGGTCAGTCCGGCATCCATACCATCCGCCGCTTTGCCACCGCCGGCCTCAAGACCACGTTCGCCGGCAGCGTGGACTTCATCCCGATCGAACCGTTTTGCTCCACCGAGCTCGGCGAGCGCATGGCCGACATGGCCACGGAAGAAGCGATCGCCCAGTCCGGCATCGGATCGCGTGGCGACTTCCCCGGACCGCTATTTCTTGCCGTGGCGCCGGTCGAGATCGAGTGGCTGCACCGCGAAGCGATAGCCGCGGCGTCGGGCGCCAACAATGCCGTGACCTATGACGATCTCCTGCGCGCGACCACCAAGGGCCAATTCCACGACCTTCATCACCGCTGTTCGATGGCCTCGGTCAGCGATCACCTGGCCGAGCGTTTCGGGACCAAAGGGTCGCCGATTTCGCTGTCGACCGCTTGCGCCTCCGGAGCCAGCGCTATTCAGCTCGGCGTCGAGGCGATCCGCCGCGGTGAAACCGAGGTCGCGCTTTGCGTCGCGACCGACGGCTCGGTCAACCCCGAAGCATTGATCCGGTTCTCGCTGCTGTCCGCGCTGTCGACCGCCAACGACGCGCCCGAACGCGCCGCCAAGCCGTTTGCCAAGAACCGCGACGGCTTCGTGATGGCGGAAGGGGCCGGCGCGCTGGTGCTCGAAAGCCTTGCGCACGCGAAGGCGCGCGGCGCCAAGATCCTCGGCATCTTGGAAGGTTGCGGTGAAATGGCCGACTCCTTCCACCGCACGCGCTCAAGTCCGGACGGCAAGCCGATCATCGGCTGCATCCGCAATGCCATCGCCGACGCGGGCCTCACGCCCGACGATATCGACTACATCAATCCCCACGGCACCGGCACGCCGGAAAACGACAAGATGGAAGCACTGGGCGTGATGACCGTCTTCGGCGAGCGCGCCAAGAGCATTCCGATGTCGTCCAACAAATCGATGATCGGCCACACGCTGTCCGCCGCCGGCGCCGTGGAAGCGATCTTTACCTTGCTGGCTCTGGAGCACCAACGCATCCCGCCAACGATCAACTACGACATTCCCGATCCGGCGATCCCTCTGGATGTCGTTCCGAACACGGCACGCGACGCCAAGATCCGGCATGCGATCTCGAACTCGTTCGGGTTCGGCGGCCAGAACGTCTCGCTGGTGCTGGCCCGCGAGCCCGCCTGAACCAACGGCCACAAAGTCTTTTGATGCGCGCCCTCACCCTCGTTGCCGATCGCAAACTCGAACTGACCGATGCCCCCGCCCCTGCGGCGCCGGGCGCGGGTGAGGTCCAGATCCGAGTCAAGGCCGTCGCGCTCAACCACATCGACGTATGGGGCTGGCGCGGGATGGCCTTCGCCAAGCGACAGCTCCCGCTCGTGGTCGGGGCGGAAGCCGCCGGCGAAGTCGCTGCCGTCGGGCCTGGCGTCACCACCTTCAAGCCCGGCGACCCGGTGGCGATGTATGGCGCCTTGACGTGCGGGCAATGCAAGGCGTGCCGCGAGGGCCGTGACAATCTTTGCGAGAACGTCGGCGGCATCATGGGTTTCCATGTCGACGGCTTTGCGCGCGAGCTGGTCAACATGCCGGCGCGGCTGGTCATTCCAGTGCCGCGTGGGGTCGCCTTCCGCGATGCCGCCTGCGCGCCGATCGCGTTCGCGACCGTGCAGCACATGCTGTTCGACAATGCCCGGCTCGAACCCGGCGAAACCGTGCTGGTGCATGCCGGCGGCTCCGGGATCGGCACGGTCGCGATCAAGATGGCGAAGGCGATCGGATGCACCGTCATCACCACGATCGGCGACGATGCCAAAGCCGACAAAGCCCGCGCGCTCGGCGCGGACCACGTCATCAATTATCGGACCGACCGGTTCGAAGGCGCCGTGCGCCGGCTCACCGGCAAGAAGGGCGTCGACGTGGTGTTCGAACACGTCGGCGCGGACACCTTCAGCGGCTCGCTGCTGTGTCTCAAGCGCGGCGGCCGGCTCGTGACGTGTGGCGCCACATCAGGTCCCTCAACCACCCTTAATCTGATGCAGCTGTTTCAACAGCAGTATCGGATCATCGGATCGTTCGGCGCCTCCATGCGCAACATCCGCGAAAGCCTCGACAAGATGGCCGCCGGCATGCTTCCCGTCATCGACACCGAAGTGCCGATCGAGAACTTCGAGCAAGGGCTCGCGCGCCTCGAAAGTCGGCAGGTGTTCGGAAAAATCGTGGTTACGCTTTGAGTCAGCCTCGCCGTTCGCCGAGCATCAGGCAGCGCATGCGCCATATCTGGTGGCACACGCGTGCGCGCTTCCATGGCTTGCTCGGCCGGATCGCGGTCGCGCTGCATGCACCTGTTGCGTCGTTCCGATCGCAAGCGTACCGCCAACGTCGTTGCCGCCGTCATGCGCAAGCTTGGTCCCTGGCTGCCGGAGCACCGGGTCGGCCGTGCCAATCTCGTCGCCGCCTTCCCGGAAAAGTCCCCGCAGGAGATCGAAGCCATCTTGTTGGGGACCTGGGACAATCTTGGCCGCGTCGCGGCGGAATTCCTGCACCTCGATCGCATCACCGTCGCCGACCCGGATCAGCCCGGCGATGCCGACGTGACCTACGACCCGGTCGCGGTCGAGCGCATGCAAACGATCCGCGCGCCCGGTCCAGCGGCTGTTCTTTGGCATCCACCTTGGAAACTGGGAGCTGCCGGCGCGCTTCGCCCGGACCTACGGCGTCGAGACCACGATCCTGTACCGTCCGCCCAACATCCGCGCGATCGCCGACGCGGTTGTCGAACTCCGTGCCGGCTGCATGGGCACGCTGGTGCCGTCCGGGTTCGATGCGCCGATCCGGCTGGCGCGCGCGCTCGAGCGCGGCGAGAAGGCGGCCATGCTGGTCGATCAGCACGATTCTCGCGGCGTCGACGTGACCTTCTTCGGCCGCGTCTGCAAAGCCTCGACGCTGATGGCGCAGCTCGCCCGCCATCTCGACTGCCCGATCCATGGCGTCCGGGTGGTTCGCATGGCCGACCGCAATACGTTCTGGTGTGAGGTCACCGATCCGATCGAGCCCGTGCGCGATGCGGACGGCCAGATCGATGTGCGCGGCACCACGCAGGCCATCGCCAACGTGGCCGAAGCCTGGATCCGCGAGCATCCCGACCAGTGGCTTTGGCAGCACCGCCGCTGGCGGTAGCTACCTCGTGTGGCGGGTG
Source organism: uncultured Alphaproteobacteria bacterium (assembly GCA_963741595.1). Classification (GTDB taxonomy): domain Bacteria; phylum Pseudomonadota; class Alphaproteobacteria; order Rhizobiales; family Xanthobacteraceae; genus VAZQ01. The sequence continues at coordinate 379,583 of CAVUIV010000006.1, read as the reverse complement.
AGAAGTCGCGTATCAGACCCCGCCGCGAGATCGGACGAACTTCGGAATCGGGACACTAGCGTCCGGTCTTCACCCGCGTCCACAGCCGGTTCAGCAGCCGCACGGTCGCGGCATCGTGCGCGTTGACCGTGTAGAGCCGGCCCATCATCTCCGCATCGGGATAGATCGTCCGATCGTTCAAGACCGCGCCGTCGATGAACTTCTGGCTGGCGAGATTGCCATTGGCGTAGGAGATGAAGTTCGAATTGCGGGCCGCAATCTCAGGCGTCTGCAGGAAATTGATGAATTCGTGCGCCTCCGCGACGTTCTTGGCATCGCGTCGGGATGGCAAGATTGTCGAACCAGAGTTGCGCGCCTTCATTGGGAATCGCATAGGCGATCTGCACGCCGCTCTTTGCCTCCGCCGCGCGCTTCTGGGCTTGCTTGACGTCGCCCGAAAACCCGACCGCGAAACAGATCTCGCCGGTCGCGAGCGCGTTGAGATATTCGGAGGCGTGAAACTTCCGCACCAGCGGCCTGATCGTCATCAGCAGGTCGGCCGCCTTCTGAAGCTCGGCCGCCCGCGTCGCGTTGGGATCGAGGCCGAGGTAGCGCAGCGCCGCGGGCATGATGTCGTCAGCGGAATCGAGCATATGCACGCCGCAGTCCTTGAAGCGGGCGAGATTCTCCGGCTTGAAGACGATGTCCCAGTTCTCGATCTTGGCGTTCGCGCCGAGGGCGTCGCGCGCCTTGGCGACGTTGTAGCCGATGCCGGTCGTGCCCCACATGTAGTTCACGGCATGCAGATTGCCGGGATCGTATTTGGCCAGACGCTGCGAAACCTCCGGCCAGAGGTGGACCAGGTTCGGCAGCTTCGACTTATCGAGGCGTTGAAAAATCCGGGCCTTGATCTGGCGCTCGAGAAAATATCCGGTCGGCGCCACCACGTCGTAGCCGGAACGACCCGCCAGCAATTTGGCTTCGAGCATGTCGTTGGTGTCGAAGGTATCGTAGCGGAGCTTGATGCCGGACCGTTTGGTGAACTCCTCGAGCACCGCCGGGTCGACGTAGTCGGACCAGTTATAGACGTTGAGAACCCGCTGACCCTTTTGCTGAGCGAGCGATGGGGCGACCGCCGTTATCACCATGACGGCCACGGTCACGAGAACGGAAAGCGTTCGGCGCATGGAAAATCCTTCAGTCTGGCGTCTCGATCGTGTCCGCGGTTCAATGCACGGCGCGAATGATACCGGCCGTTCCTAGGTTTCGGTCGGAAGCCCCGCCGCCTTCCAGGCCAGGATGCCGCCCGCCAGATGCGACGTATAGGGGTAGCCTTGCTCCTGCGCCGCCAGCGAGGCGGTGACCGACCGGCGCCCGGAGCGGCAAGCGAAAACGACCTGCTTGCCCTGGGGGTCGGGAATGGCCGCCGGGTCGAAGTTCGACAGCGGCACCACCACTGCGTTCGGGTAGCGTTCCACGGCAATCTCGTTCGGCTCGCGAACGTCGACGAGCAGCATGCGCCCCTCGGTCAGGCCGCGCGCCACCTCCTCCACGGTCAAATTGGCGACCCGCGGATCGCCACCCGACGGATCAGACATTCTCTCACTCCTCGTCAGGCTCGATCCCTGCCTCGTGGCGCAACGGACGCCACGGCTCTGACATTTATCGTCGATCGCTGCCCCGCCGAGCAACAGCAGTTGCGGCGCCCGCGATGCCGATCGGCCAAAGCCTAGATGTTCACCTGAGTGCCGACCTCCATGACCCGCCCGGTCGGGATCTGGAAGAAGTCGGTCGCGTCGGTGGCGGATGCCGCCAGCCCGATGAACAGCTGATCCTGCCATCTCGGCATGCCGGAATGGGCGGCGACCTTGCAGCGCGCGCCGCGACAGGAAGAATGACGTCGACATGATATCGAACGTCCAGCCGTGCTTGCGGGCGATCGCCAGCGCCTTGGGCACGTTCGGTTCTCCATGAAGCCGAATTTCAGCGCCACGCGGCTGAACATTTCCGATACCGGCGTGATCGTCACACGTTCGCTTTCGGACACGCGCGGGGTGTCGGCAGTGATGATCGTCAGGATCACGTTGTGTTCGTGCAGCACCTTGTTGTGCTTGAGGTTGTGCAGCAGCGCGGTCGGCGCGAAGTCCGGGTCGCTGGTCAGGAAAACCGCGGTGCCAGGCACGATATGCGGCGGCCTTTTTTCCAGGATGTGGACCAGCGATTCGAGCGGAACTTCGGTGCGGCGGGTTTTCTGCATCAGGATGCCGGTGCCGCGGCGCCACGTTGACATGATGAGCAGACGATCAGCCGCCGAACATCACCGGCACCCAGGCGCCCTCGTGCACCTTCATCAAAGACGCCAGCAAGAACGTGCCGTCGATGATTACAAACGGACTGATCAGCAAGGCCGCCGACCAGAATTGCCATCGCCACATTTTCCAGATCACCACCAGCGCCAGCATGCGTCGCCGCCATGGCTGGTCGCGGCGACCGCGAGGACATAGGCACCAGCAAGAGCACTGGACGTACGGAACAGCCCGACAAGCAGCAGAACGCCGACGAGCAACAGGATGTTCACCCGCGGCATGTAGATCTGCCCATAGAGCGCCGCCGAGGTGTGGCGGATTTCCAGCCGTGGCAGCAGGCCGAGCTGGATCGCCTGCTGGGTGATGGAATAGGCGCCGGTGATCACCGCCTGGCTGGCGATCACGGTCGCAACGGTCGCGAGCGCGACCATGGGCAGCAGCAGCATATCGGGAACCAGCCGGTAGAACGGGTTTTCGATCGTTACCGGGTTCGACAGCACCAGCGCGCCCTGGCCGAAGTAGTTGATCAGCAGCGCCGGCAGAACGAGATAAAACCAGGCGGTCTGCACCGGTTTTCGTCCGAAGTGACCGAGGTCGGCGTATAACGCTTCGCTTCCAGTCACCACCAGGAACACCGCGCCCAGCGTCACCAGGCCGATCAAGCCGTTGCTGGCCACGAACGTGATCGCATAATAGGGATTGATTGCGGCAAGCACGCCCGGATCGTCGGCGATGTGCAGGCCCCCGGTCAGCGCAATCGCGATGAACCAAATGATGGTGATCGGGCCGAACAGCACCGCCACTTTCCCGGTGCCACGCGACTGCACCGCGAACAACGCGACCAGCAGTGCGATCGTGATCGGCAGCACGTACGGCTCGAATGCCGGCGTGACGACCTTTAAGCCCTCGACCGCCGACAACACCGACAATGCCGGGGTAATCAGCGACGAGCCGTAGAACATGGCGGCGCCGACGATACCGAGCGCCAGCACCGCCCCGGAACGTCGCCCCACCGCACGAAACGCCAATGCCGTGAGCGAAAGCGTTCCGCCCTCGCCATTGTTGTCCATGCGTAGCAGCAGGACGATGTATTTCAGGGTGACGACGACGATCAGCGACCAAACGATCAGTGACAACACCCCAAGCACGATGTCGCGTGTGACCGGCCCGCTCCCCTGCGCAGCCAGGACCGCTTCGCGGAAGGCGTAGAGCGGGCTGGTGCCGATGTCGCCATACACCACCCCGACGCTACCGAGGGTCAGAGTCCAGAAACTCGGGCTATGGGAGGTCGTCGCCGGAGCTGGCGTTTGGGCCCCCTCCGGCGCGGCGGCCGTACCGTTCGATGGACTGTCCATGAAGACTTGGGGCCTTGAAGGCTTGGGGCTTTGAAGGCTTGGGGCTTTTAAGCCCGGGCTTAAGCCTTGGGGCTTTTCAAGCCTTGGGGCTTTTGCGCCGTGCGCGGAGACGGCGCATTACATCAGGGTCGCGGCAGAAGCAATACGATCTAAGTTGCCTGGTTCCGCCACGCCTTGACGGGCAGCCGGGGGCCGTTAACGGCGCCGTGGCTCGAAAACTATGGCTGGGCGCGTTGCGGCATCGGCGGCTCTTCCCGCATCAGCGTGATGGTGACCCGCCGATTCGCGGCAATGTAGGGGTCGTCCGGGAACAGCGGCTGGGTGTCCGCGCGGCCCGCCACCATGAAGAAATTGCTGGTCGGGATACCCTCGGCTTCGAGCTGCTTGCGCACCGTGTTGGCGCGGTCGGTGGAGAGTTCCCAGGGGCCGTATTGGGGGTTGGCCGGAAGCTTGGACGCCGAGGTGTGGCCTGCCACCGAGATACGGAACGGCATGGCACGGAGCGACCCGGCGAGGCGTCGGATCAACTGCCGCGTGCGCTCGTAAGGCTCCCTGGCGCCCTCCGGAAACATCGAACGGCCGTTCTGATCGACGATCTCGATGTTCAGGCCCTGCCGCGTCTCTTCGATGATGATGTTCTTCGAGACCTCGCTGACCTCGGGCATATCCTGCAACGCCTGACGCAACGAGGCGGCGGCCAGCGCAAAGTTCCGATCGTTGTCGAACTTTTCGCCGTAGGATTGTTGATTGCCGCGTTGGTCTTCCGCCGGCGTGCCGGAAGCCTCCTCGGGCGGAATGTGCGCCACGTTCTTGAGCTTCGGCCGGGTCGGCAGGCCGGGCATCTCGATCACGCCGGAATAGCGGATCTTGTCCTGGACGCCGAACGCCTCACGCATCGAGCCGGCGACGACTTGCAGCTTCGCGGCATCCTGCGTTGAGAATGCCACCAGCATGACGAAGAAGCTGACCAGCAGCGCCATCAGGTCTGCAAAGGTGACGAACCATCCGTGTCCGCCGTGGTTTCCATCTCTTCGCCGTGCCATTGCGATGTCCGCAGCCGGGCGCCTGGGGGGCGCTAAGCCGGTACGGCCTCCGGCTCTTCATCATGGCGATGCTTCTCGGGCAGGTAGGCGAGCAGCATTTCGCGAACCAGCGTCGGGCTCTTCGACTCGCGGATCATCATGATCCCATCGATGATGAGCGTACGATTGATTTCCTCATCGACCAGCTTGAGGTGCAGTTTGTCGGCGAGCGGCAGGCAAATCAGGTTTGCGACAGCGGCGCCATAGAACGTCGCCAGCAGCGCAACCGCCATGAGCGGCCCGAGCTTCGATGGATCGGTCATGTTGGCGAACATCTGCACCATGCCGATCAGCGTTCCGATCATTCCGAAAGCCGGCGCACAGTCGCCGATCGCGCGATAGATCTTCTGTCCCTCGTCGAGATGCGTCAGGAAGTTGTCGCGGTCGCGCTCGAGGTTGTCGCGAATGAAGGAGTTGTCGTAGCCGTCGGCGACGAAGCGGATACCCTTGGCGAGGAACGGGTCCTCGATCTCGATCTTTTCCAGCCCGACCGGTCCTTGCTTGCGCGCGATTTCGGCAAGGCCTGCGATCTCGTCGACGAGTTCGCGCTGGGTCATGCGCCGCATTGTGAATGCGAACTTCGCCCCGAGCGGCATACCGTGAAAAATCGATGACAGCGGAAAGCGGATAAGGGTCGCTGCAAACGAGCCGCCGAAGATCACGATGGCGGCGTGATAGTCGACGAACATCCGCAGATCGCCGCCCATCAAGATCAGGCTGATCATAACGCCGGCACCAGCCAACAGGCCGAGACTCGTAGCAATATCCATGAAAGCGGGCCTACTCACACGCAGCAGTGCGCCCACCGTCCCGGAGAGGCGCTCAGGTGAAGCTAGCGCCGATGCAATTAAGGGACGGTTACTGAATACTAACCCTTGAAAAAGCGGCTCTGGGCGGCCTTTTCTCAGCTGCCGCGATGCGGCCGACCCGATGACGATGGGTGGAATTGCCATCACGCCCGGGCCATGCTCCAAAACCGGCCTATCCAGGGGGAGATTGCCATGCGCGAGATCGGCCACTTCGTCGGCGGCAAGGAGGTCACCGGCGCGTCCGGACGGACCGGCGACGTATTCAACCCCAACACCGGCGAGGTCCAGGCCAAGGTGGCGCTGGCGGCCAAAGCCGAGGTGGAACAGGCGATCGCCAACGCCGACGCCGCGCAACCGGCGTGGGCGGCCACCAATCCGCAGCGCCGCGCCCGGGTCATGTTTAAATTCCTGGAGCTGATCCAGAAGGACATCGACAATCTCGCCAAGCTGCTCTCGTCCGAACACGGCAAGACGCTCCCCGACTCCAAGGGCGACATCCAGCGCGGCGTCGAGGTGGTCGAATTCGCCTGCGGCATCCCGCACCTGATGAAGGGCGAGTACAGCGAGGGCGCCGGCCCCGGGATCGACCTCTACTCCATGCGGCAGCCGCTGGGCGTGGTCGCCGGCATCACGCCGTTCAATTTCCCGGCGATGATTCCGATGTGGAAGTTGGCGCCCGCGATTGCCTGCGGCAACGCCTTCATCCTCAAGCCGTCGGAGCGCGACCCGTCGGTGCCGATGCGGCTCGCCGAGCTGATGATCGAAGCCGGACTGCCGGCCGGCATTCTCAATGTCGTGAACGGCGACAAGGAAGCGGTCGATACGCTGCTGACCGATCCGCGCGTCAAGGCGATCGGCTTCGTCGGCTCGTCCTCGATCGCGGAATACATTTATGCGACCGCCTCGGCGCGCGGCAAACGCGTGCAGTGCTTCGGCGGCGCCAAGAACCACATGATCGTGATGCCGGACGCCGACCTGGATCAGGCGGTCGACGCTCTGATCGGCGCCGGCTACGGCTCCGCCGGCGAACGCTGCATGGCGATATCGGTCGCCGTGCCGGTCGGTCAGAAGACCGCCGAGGCGCTGTTCGACAAGCTCATCCCGCGCGTCGAAAGCCTCAAGATCGGTCCCTCGAGCGACGCCGCCGCCGATTATGGTCCGCTGGTCACGCGCGCCCATCTCGACAAGGTGAGGAGCTATGTCGACCTCGGCCTCAAGGAGGGCGCAAAGCTGCGGGTCGATGGACGCAATTTCAAGCTCCAGGGCTATGAGAATGGATTCTTCATGGGCGGATGCCTGTTCGACGAGGTGACGCCGGACATGCGCATCTACAAGGAAGAGATCTTCGGGCCGGTCTTGTCGGTGGTGCGCGCCAAGGACTACGAGGAGGCGCTGCGGCTGCCGTCGGAGCATGACTACGGCAACGGCGTGGCGATCTTCACCCGCGACGGCGATGCCGCGCGCGACTTCACCAGCCGCGTCAATGTCGGCATGGTCGGCGTGAACTTCGCGATCCCGGTTCCCCTCTCCTACTACACCTTCGGCGGCTGGAAGCGTTCAGGCTTCGGCGATCTCAACCAGCACGGTCCGGATTCGATCCGCTTCTATACGCGCACCAAGACCGTGACCGCGCGCTGGCCTTCGGGCACCAAAGGCGGCGCCGAGTTTGTCATCCCGACGATGAAATGACAGCGATGGCCGAGTACCAGCTGTATTGCTTCGCTCAGTCCGGCAACGCCTATCGCGTCGCGCTGATGCTCAATCTCATCGGTGCCGATTGGGAACCGATCTTCGTCGACTTCTTCGGCGCCGGCGTGCAGCGCACGCCGCAATACCGCGACACCATCAACGAGATGGGTGAAGTGCCGGTGCTGGTGCACGGCGCGAAGAAACTCAGCCAGTCGGGCGTCTGCCTGACGTATCTCGCCGACCGTTCGGGCCAATTCCGTCCCGCGGACGAGGATGAAAGGCTGGAAGCGCTGCGCTGGATCATTTTCGACAACCAGAAGCTCAATGGCTATCTCGGCCCCTACCGCTTCTTGCGCACGCTGGCGCGCCCTCCTGGCGAACCCGCCGTGCTGGCCTTTCTCAAGGGGCGTATCGACAACAATCTGGCGATCCTGAACAAGCGTCTCGCGTCACGCCGTTACCTGTTAGGCGACCGCCCGACGATCGCCGACCTTTCACTGGTCGCCTATCTCTACTATCCCGCGGAAGAGTTCGGTTTCGACATCGCCGCCGACCATGCCAACATCGCGAGTTGGCTGGAGCGGATCAAAACGCTGCCGAACTGGCGCCATCCCTACGATCTGATGCCGGGACATCCACTGCCCGCTAATCGGTGACGCTGAGCTTCGCGCATGTCCCGATTGGATGGCACGCTCTCTCTCCGTCATGCCCGCGCTTGTCGCGGGCATCCACGTCTTGGCGTCGCATCCAAACTCACGACGTGGATGGCCGGGACAAGCCCGGCCATGACGGCCGAGGAGAGTTCGTTTCCATTTGATCGGAACACACGTTAGCTCACGCAGGCGCGATTGGCGGCACTGTTCCGGCACTGGCACCGCGGCGGCCGCTCCAGCAGCGAGACCGTCACCGTGGTGATGCGGTTCTTGCGCACGACGATATCGCACAGCGCCACCTGGCCGCCGATGCCTTCGGCCGAAAGCTTGGCGGTCCCCGGTCGCTGCTTGAGCACGGCGACGCCTTTCTGGACGGGCGCGAGCTTGTCGGCGTCGAGATAAAGCGCCGGCGCGCGCGACGGAGATGGCGGCACGGTCCGGATTTCGACGTAGCCGGTATCCCCGGGAACGTTGCATCCGGCGAGGCTCAAACCCGCGGCGATCAAGCCCGCTGCGATACCGGCGATCCGCATGCTCACGCGCCTGGCGGCTTGATCCCGCCGATCAGGCGCTTGAGCTGATCGGAGGCCTCGCGGATATCCTGGGTCAGGCGCTGAATCACCTCCAGCGCCTTCTGCGCCTGGCGGATCTGGATCAGCTCGTCGATGAAATCCTCGTTCGCCTGCAACGTGCGCAGAAGGTCGGCGAATTCCTTGCGCGCCGTCGATAGATCCTCGGTCGCGCGCTCGGTTTCGGCGCGCAGGCGCCGCCACTGCTCGGTCAGGTATTGCCGTTCCTCGGGACGAAAGCGCGTGTCTTGTTCCAACATCCGCAGCTTGTCGCGGGCGTGGGCGAGCGCTCGTGCGCCGAGCTGCGAGACCGCGCCATTGTCCGACACCGCGCCGAGCGACGTGCCGACAAGCGCGCGCAGCTCCTCGATCTCCTTGCGGGCGCGATCGACATTGGTCCAGCGATCGACTGATGCCGTGCTTTCCTCGATCCGCTTGTTGAGCTGCGGAATGCTGTTCTTGAACTGCTCGAGCTGTCGGGAGAATTCCTCGACCGGCGTGATCGCATCGAGCGTGGGCGCCTGCGCTCGCGCCAGCGGCGCGCTCCACAGCACGAGCGCCACCACGGCGGCAAACAAACCGAGCGACCCGCCCTGATCACCACGCGCGAAGGCTGATTGTGACATGACGATCTCCCGGCAAGGCAGCCCCGCCGGCTAGTGGTCTGATTCTAACATTCGCATCCCATTTCCGCGGGCGATTTTGCGAATGTTAGAATCAAAGGACCACTAGCAAGTTTAAGCTGCTAGTGGAGTTTTAATCTGACATTCGCGTCGCGCGCGTGCTGCCAGGTGGATCGCGAATGTCAGATCCACTCCACTAGTACCGTCTCACACTATGACGGAAGTGCGGCACGACATGGCATGCGCCGCGACATCGCATGTCGCAGCCATGTGCCCGCCGAGTGACGGTTCCGCGTTGGCGCTGATTAGTTCAGCCGCGTCGGACGATCCGCGTCGTCGGGCGGCGCTGGCGTCGTATCCGCGGCTGGCGCGCTGGACGGTGCCGACAGCGCGTCCGACGGCGCTGGGGAGGTCGCTAGCGTGGGCGCCAACTTTGCGGCGGCGTCCTCCCGCTGGTAGTTGCGGTAGGCGATGAATCCAAACGGCAGGCTGGCGAGATAGAGCAGCGTGCCGGTCGTCAGCACCAGCCACGGATAAGCGATCAGCAGCGCGAAGAACGCCACCACCAGGACGAACACCGGCAGCACCATCTCCGGCGCCACCCGCTTGCCCACCCGCTTGCCGGAAAACACCGGCAGCCGCGACACCATCAAGATCGCAATCGCCAGCGTGTAGACGAACACCAGCGGCACAAACGAACCGAACCGCGGCACGCCGAGCAGCGTCAGATAGATCGGCAGCAGGACGGCGATGGCGCCGCCGGGCGCCGGCATGCCGACAAAGAAATTCGCCGCCCAAGCCGGCCGGTTGGGGTCGTCGATCATCACGTTGAAGCGCGCAAGCCGCAGCCCGGCGCAGATGGCAAACACCATCGCCGCGATCCAGCCGGCATTGCCGAGTTCCTGCAAGCCCCAGAAATACAGGATGAGGGCCGGCGCGACGCCGAAGTTGAAGAAGTCGGCGAGGCTGTCGAGTTCGGCGCCGAAGCGCGATGTGCCTTTGAGCATCCGCGCGACCCGGCCGTCGACGCCGTCGAGCATGGCCGCGAACACGATCGCGGCCACCGCCCATTCGAGCCGGCCTTCGATGGCGAGGCGCACGCCGGTCAGTCCCGCGCAGAGCGCGAGCAGCGTGATGAGATTGGGCAGCAGCGTGCGCACCGGGATCGCACGGAAGCGGCGACGCCGCTCGCCGGGATGCCGTTCGCCGGGGCGATCAGGCTCGAAGGGTGAAAATGCCATGGACCTAATATAGCGCGCTGATCGTGGCCCTGCCACGGCAACATGACCCAGCGTTCGTCTTTATGATCCAGCGTTAATCTTTTGCCACTCAGCCGACGCGGAAGGTCAGTTCGCGGGCAACACCGCGCAATTCGGCGATAATCGTCTCGCCGGCGATGGCGCTCTGCCCCTCCGCCACCAGGGGCCGGGTTCCTTCCGGGAGATAGACGTCCACGCGCGAGCCGAAGCGGATCATGCCGATGCGCTCGCCGGCGGCGACGCTGGCGCCCGGCCGCGTGAAGCAGACGATGCGTCGCGCCACCAGTCCGGCGATCTGGACCACGCCGATCCGGCTTGTGCCCGAGGTGATGACGAAGGAGTTGCGCTCGTTGTCTTCACTGGCCTTGTCGAGATCAGCGCTGACGAAGGCGCCTTTCTTGTAGACGATCTTGTCGATACGGCCGCTTACCGGGCTGCGATTGACGTGGCAGTTGAACACGCTCATGAAAATCGACACCCGCGGCATCGGTCGCTCGCCCAGCCCGAGTTCGATCGGCGGCACCGCGTTGATGACCTTGCTGATACGACCGTCCGCCGGCGCCACCACCAAACCGTCGCGCACCGGCGTCACCCGCGACGGATCGCGGAAGAAATACGCGCACCAGACCGTCAGGACCGTCCCGATCCAGCCGAGCGGCGGCCAAATCCAGAACAGCACCAGGCTCACCAGCGCGAACGCGCCGACGAACGGGTAGCCTTCCCGGTTGATCGGCGAAAGCTGGGAGCGGATCGAGGCGACAACGGACATTGCGCTTCCTTGTTCGCGCTTGCTGGTGCAGGCGACTGCGGAGCGCCACCTTATTCCGCGGCGTGTTCGCGCGCCACTGGCGGCTCACCCGCCGCCTCCTCGACCTCGACCACCGGCGGGTTGCGGTTGGGCGTCGCCGGCTCGTCCTCGACCTGGGCGAGCTTTTCACGGGCGGCCTCGGCCTCGCGCTGCCGGTTCCACATGCTGGCGTATAGCCCGCCTTTGGCGAGCAGCTCGTGGTGCGTCCCGCGTTCGGCGATCGCGCCATCGCTTAAGAACGATGATCTCGTTGGCGCCGACGATGGTCGAGAGCCGGTGCGCGATCACCAGCGTGGTCCGGTTTTTGGACACCCGTTCGAGCGCGTCCTGGATTTCCTTTTCGGTGTGGCTGTCGAGCGCGGAGGTGGCCTCGTCGAGCAGCAGGATCGGCGGCGCCTTCAGGATCGTGCGCGCGATCGCCACCCGCTGCTTCTCGCCGCCGGACAGCTTCAGCCCGCGCTCGCCGACCTCGGTCTCATAGCCCTTGGGCGACAATCGGATGAAGCCGTCGATCTGCGCGAGCCGCGCCGCCTCCTCGACCTCCGCGTCGGTCGCGTCCCAGCGGCCGTAGCGGATGTTGTAGCGGATGGTGTCGTTGAACAGCACGGTATCCTGCGGGACCATGCCGATCGCGGCGCGCAGCGACGTCTGCGTGACGTCGCGGATGTCCTGCCCGTCGATCTCGATGCGCCCGCTGCTGACCTCGTAGAACCGGTAGAGCAGCCGCGACACCGTCGACTTGCCGGCGCCGGACGGACCGACGATCGCCACGGTGTGGCCGGCCGGCACGGTGAAGCTCAGGCCCTTGAGGATCGGCCGCTCGGGATCATAGGAGAAATGCACGTTGTCGAACCGGATCGCGCCGTCCGGCACCTTGAGCGGCTGCGCATTCGGCCGGTCCTCGATCTCGGGCTTGCGCGCGAGAATGGAGAACATGGTCTCGATGTCGATCACCGCCTGCTTGATCTCGCGATAGACCATGCCCATGAAGTTCAGAGGCTGGTAGAGCTGGATCATCATCGCGTTGATCATCACGAAATCGCCGACGGTGTTGCGGCCTTCCTGGATGCCGTAGGCGCACATCACCATGCAGATCGCGAGCCCGATGGTGAAGATCGTCGCCTGCCCGGCATTGAGCACGGCGAGCGACACATAGGACTGAACGCTCGCCTCCTCGTAGCGCTCCATCGAGCGGTCGTAGCGCCGCGCCTCGCGCTCTTCGGCGCTGAAATACTTCACGGTCTCGTAGTTGAGCAGCGAGTTGATCGCCTTCACGTTGGCGTCGGTGTCGCTGTCGTTCATGCTGCCGGCGGATGCCGATGCGCCACTCGGTCGCGAGATAGGTGAACACCGTGTAGCAGATGACCGTCAGCACGATCACCGCGACGTAGCGCCAGTCGAACTGGTAGAGCAGCACGCCGACGATCATCGCGAGCTCGATGATGGTCGGCACCGCCTGCATGATGACCATGCGCACGATGGTCTCGATCGCGTTGCGGCCGCGCTCGAGCACGCGGGTCAGACCCGCCGGTCTTGCGCTCCAGGTGGTAGCGCAAGGACAGCTGGTGCATGTGCTCGAACACCATGTAGGCGAGCCGGCGCACCGCATGCATCGACACTTTGGCGAAGACGCCGTCGCGCATTTGCGTCAGCACCGCCATCAGGATGCGCGAGCCGCCATAGGCGATGGTCATCAGGATCGGCGCCGCCACCGCCCAGACCAGCCAAGACGACGCGGCCACCGGCGCGGTCTCCTGCCCGGTCAGCGCGTCGACCGCCCATTTGAAGGTGAAGGGCACCGCGATGGTGGCGAGCTTGGCGAGCAGCAGCAGCACCATCGCGACCAGCACGCGCTTCTTCAGGTCGCGGCGCTCGGACGGCCAGATATAGGGCCACAGTCCGGTCAGGATCTTGAGCAGGGAGCCGCCCTTGTCGGCGGAAACCTCGCGCTTCAAGGCGCGGACAGATCGGAAAGTGCCATCGCTCATGGGGACCCGGCTGGACGGGCCGCAGGAGGAGCACCGTCAGACCCTATTCATATAGAATTTTTCCAGATTGCAACCAGCCCTTAGAACGGCATTGCCCGCCGGGCACGCGCCACAGCCGAATTTGCCAGCAGGCGGCTCCGGAAGCTCGGAATCGACGCCTTGACGCTGCGGAAGGCCCGGGCCACATGCACCGCATGAGCAAGATCAAAGCAGTTTGCGTCTATTGCGGCTCCGGCCCCGGTAGCAATCCCAATTTCGTCGAAACGGCCCGCAGCCTTGGCCAAATCCTGGCCGAAAACGATGTCCGGCTGGTCTATGGCGGCGGCTCGATCGGCCTGATGGGCGCCATCGCCGAATTCGGTGATCGACCATGGCGGCCAGGTGACCGGCATTATCCCGGACTTCCTGAAGGCTCGCGAGTTGATGTTCCGGCGCGCCCAGGAAATCATCGTCACGCGCGACATGCACGAGCGCAAACGTTTGATGTTCGAACGCGCCGACGCCTTCGTCGCGCTACCGGGCGGCGTGGGCACGCTGGAAGAACTGGTCGAGCAACTGACCTGGGCGCAACTCGGCCGCCACAAGAAGCCGATCCTGATCGCCAACATCGATGGCTTCTGGGACCCGCTCTGCGCGCTGCTCGACCATATGCGCGAGATGCAGTTCATCCGCGCCGGCCTCGCGGTCGCGCCGCTGGTGTGAATCGCGTCGAGGACATCCTGCCGGCGCTGCGGGAGGCGACGCGCCCGTCCCGAGAGCGAGAACGAGATGAAGACGGTCGAGCCGGAGAAGCTTTAACGTTACCGGCATCCCTTCGCGCCGCCGTCGCGCGCGGGCGTGAACGGCCCGAGGCTCCGCCGCGACCTCGCCGACCCAGGCGGCGGGCGCGATCCGCCCGAACGTCACCTTGTCGCGCGTGAGCTTCTCCTTGAGGAACGTCTCCTGCACGTCCATCACGCTCGCTTGCGCGATGCGGCCCTGCGGATCGGCGGCGCCCCAGTCGATCCGGTCGATCAGCGCCGCATCCTTCACGTTGGAATATTTCGCGAGGATCTGCGTGACCTCGCCCCGGTTCGGTCCGCGATGGTAGGCGTTGCAATAATCGCGCACGCCGCGCAGCGTCGCGCGCACGAACCGCCTGGCCGCATCCTCGTTGGCCTTGGCCCAGTCGGTGTTCATCATCCAGACCGAGACCACCACCGGCTGGACCTTGATGAAGTCGTCGACGTTGAGCCACTTGACGCCGATCCCTTTGGCCGCCACCGAGTCCTGCAACGGCGAGATCATCAGCGCCGCATCGACCGCCTTGTTCGACAGCGCGGTCGGCTGCTGGCCGAACGGAATGTATTTGATCTCGACATCGTTGAGCGTGAGGCCGCCCGCCTCCAGCACCTTGACCAGCTCGTAGATCAGGATCGCGCCGCGCGCGGCGATGGCGATGGTGCGGCCCTTGAGATCGGCCGGCGATTTGAGCGTGTCCTTCAGGTCCGGCCGGATCATGAGGTGATGCGCAAACGGCGAGACCGCGCGCGAGAACATCAGCGCGACCGGCAGGTCCTTGGCGACCGAATTGAAGAAGCCGGCCGAGATCGCGCCGCCGATGACGTTGAGCCGGTTGGTGGCGAGCATGACCGCCATGTCGCTTGAGGTTCCGCTCATCTCGAGCTGCACGTCGATGCCGGCCTCGCGGTAGTAGCCCTTCTCCAGCGCGATATAGAGCGGCGCCCCCGACAGCGAGGGATTGTCGCCGACGGTGACCTTGGGCAGGGACTGGGCGGAAGCCGCCGTCGAGAGGACGACGAGCGCTGCGACAAGGCCGGCGAGTTTCATTGGCACATTCCCGACTGACAGCGGCCGCATGCTTGCGGCCGGCGCGCCACTCGTCAATGGTACAGGATGACGCCCTTGGAACGGCGCAGCGTGGTCAGGAGTTTTCACAGCATGGCCGAAATCGCAGCATCGACCCGCGGGCCGCGCCGCCGACCGGTCGTCATCGACTTCCACGCCCATACCGCGAACGAGGAGGTCAACGCGGCGACCTACGGCCTGTCGGTGCTCGGGCGGCTGAGGGCGAGCGGCCAAGGCTCGGCCATCCACACGATGCCGGAGGCGCATTGGAAGCGGATGACCGACCTGCCGACCCGGCTCGCCGACATGGACGCCATGGGCGTCGACATCCAGGTCATCAGCCCGAATATCCTGCACAACTGCACCTACTCGCTGCCCGCCGACGAGGCCGAGCGGCTGGAGCGGATCGGCAACGACCACATCGCCGAGACCGTCGCCAAGAAGCCCGACCGGCTGGCCGGGCTCGGCTCGGTGCCGCTGCAATCGACCGAGCTGGCGATCAAGGAAATGGAGCGCGCGACCGGCGAGCTCGGCCTCAAGGGCCTGGTGATCGCATCGCGCGCGCACGAGACCGACCTCGGCGACCCGAGCCTGCGGCCGTTCTGGCGGCGCGCCGAAGCGCTCGGCGTGCCGATCTTCGTCCACCCCGCCGGCAATCCCGATCCGCGGCTGCGCAAGCACTCGATGCTGATCTCGCTCGGGCAGCCGCTGGAGGAAGCCTATGCGCAGTGCTCGCTGATCTATGACGGCGTGATGGACGAATGCCCGAACCTCAAGATCGCCTTCGCGCATGGCGGCGGGTTCATTCCGTATTATTCGGGACGCTTCGACTGGATGTACTGGCGCGGCACCACCAAGCACATCAAGGCGGATTTCAGCAGCTATCTGCGCACGTTCCACTACGAGAGCGTCGTGTTCGATCCCGAGGTGCTGGAGCGGCTCGCCGAGAAGGTGAACCCGAGCCACATCATGCTCGGCACCGACTATCCGTTCGGCGAATCGAAGCCGGTGGAGCTGATCATGAATGCCAAGCGCATTTCCGAGGCCGCGCGCGAGGCGATGCTCGGGGCCAATGCGGCGGCGTTTTTGGGGATCGCATTTAGGTTTTGTAGCCCGCATGAGCGAAGCGACATGCGGGACGGTCGGCCCCGGGTATCGCGGAGCCTGTCATCGGGCCGCGCTTCGCGCGGACCCGTTGGCTCACCCGGGCTACGACTCGCTGGCGCACCGAAGCGCGCCAGCGCCGTGAGAAGCCGCCGTAACGCTCAGTCGCAATAGACGCGGCCGTGGCTGATCACACAGTGGCTGCCGCCATCATACGGCACGACCGCAGGCGGACGTGGCGCAAATTCCGGCGCATAGGGCGATACGTAGACCCCGCCGGTCGGTCTTGCGCCGTAGCCCGCATGCCGCGGCGCGCGATATCCGGGCGCCGGAACATAAGTCGGCGTATAGGCGGGCGCCGGCGCACCGTAGCCCGGCGCATACACCGGCGGCCCATAGCCCGGCCCGTAAGCCGGTGGCGGACCGTAGCCCGGCACGTAAGCTGCGCCGGGCACCGCATAGCCTTGTCCGCCGTTATAGCCATGTCCGTTATAGCCATGTCCGTTATAGCCATGTCCGCCGTTGCCGGCACCGACATGCACCTGTGCCGATCCGATATAAACTCCGCCCGGTGCAACATAGACGGTTGGCGGCCGTACGTCGCCGGCCGCCGCCGGTAGTGACCACAGCGCCGCAACTGCCAGCGCAATGGATCGATTGATCGTTTTTTTCATCGTGACGCTCCCTGTAGCCCCCACGCAAAGTCTTGCGCATGCGTTCGCCAAGCGCAAACGCGTGCAACAACGCAGATGTTTCAATTCGGAACAGCGCTGGTGAGTTTGCGGCACAATGACACCGCTCACGATCGCGACAGAAAAAATATTTTTTTACTGTTGCGTGCGCGCGTGATCGCTGCGTTACGCCGGCGCGCCGGATCTGCACCAGCTTGTAGACGATCGAATCCATCAGCGCCTGGAACGAGGCGTCGATGATGTTGGGCGACACGCCGATGGTCGACCAGCGCTCGCCGGTCTCGTCCTCGCTCTCGATCAGCACGCGCGTCACCGCCTCGGTGCCGGCGTTGAGGATACGCACGCGGTAATCGGTGAGCTTCAGGCCGTCGATATATTTCTGGTACTTGCCGAGGTCCTTGCGCAGCGCCACGTCGAGCGCATTGACCGGGCCGTTGCCTTCGGCGGCCGAGATCATGGCCTGATCGTCGACCTTGACCTTCACCACCGCCATCGACACCGTGACGCGCTGGCCGAGCGCATTGTTGCGCTGCTCGATATTGACGTCGAACTGCAGCACCTCGAAGAAGTCGGGCACCTTGCCGAGCATGCGCCGCGCCAACAGATCGAACGACGCGTCCGCCGACTCATAGGCGTAGCCCGCCGCCTCGCGGCGCTTGACCTCGTCGAGCAGCGTGCCGATGCGCGGATCGTCCTTCTCGACCTTGAGGCCGATGCGATCGAGCTCCGCCAGCACGTTGGCGCGCCCGGCCTGGTCGGACACCATCACCTTGCGCTTGTTGCCGATCGTCTCCGGCCGGACGTGCTCATAGGTCGCCGGGTCTTTGATGATCGCGGAGGCATGAATGCCGGCCTTGGTCGCGAACGCGTTCTCGCCGACATAGGGCGCGTAACGGTTCGGCGCGCGGTTGAGGATCTCATCGAGCGCGTGCGAGACGTGGACCAGCCCCTTGAGCTTGTCGTCCGACACGCCGATCTCGAATTTCTCGGCATACTCCGGCTTGAGCTTCAGCGTCGGGATGATCGAAACCAGGTTGGCATTGCCGCAGCGCTCGCCAAGGCCGTTGAGCGTGCCCTGGATCTGGCGCGCGCCGGCGCGCACGGCCGCCAGCGAATTCGCCACCGCCTGCTCGGTGTCGTTGTGGGCGTGAATGCCGACATGGTCGCCCGGGATGTGCTTGACCACCTCGCCGACGATCGCCTCCACCTCGTGCGGCAGCGCGCCGCCATTGGTGTCGCACAGCACCACCCAGCGCGCGCCGGCCTCGTAAGCGGCCTTGGCGCAGGCCAGCGCATATTCTGGGATTGGCCTTGTAGCCGTCGAAGAAGTGCTCGCAATCGAGCAGCACCTCCCTGCCCTTCGCCTTGGCGGCCTGCACGCTGTCGCGGATCGAGGCGAGATTCTCTTCCCCCGTGGTCTCCAGCGCGACCCTCACGTGATAGTCCCACGACTTCGCGACAAAGCAGATGGCGTCGGCCTTGGCGTCGAGCAGCGCCGCCAGCCCGGGATCGTTCGAGGTCGAGCGGCCGGGACGGCGCGTCATGCCGAACGCGGTGAACGTGGTGGTGCCGAGCTTGCGGTCCTTGGAAAACAGCTCCGTGTCGAGCGGATTGGCGCCGGGATAGCCACCTTCGACATAGTCGATGCCGAGGTCGTCGAGCATGCCCGCCAGCGTGAGCTTGTCATGCAGCGTGAAGTCGACGCCGTTCGTCTGCGCGCCGTCGCGCAGCGTGGTGTCGAAAAGATAAAGGCGTTCGCGGGCCATATCCATGTCACCAGAGATAGTAGTTCGACAGCAGCGCAACAGCCGTCACCACCGCAACGACAGCGATCGCGATCTTGTGGGTCCGGGTCGGAAATGTTTGGTTCGCCATGGTTGCGCTCGCGGGGCCTAGACCAGCCGATAGAACGTGTAGAGCGTGATGAGCACCGCCACGGCAATCACGCCGTATTTGAGGATGATGTAATAGAGCCAATGCTTCGGGAACGGCGTGTCGGGCTTGGTCATGGTGCCTTCTCCTTGGCGGCGAGCTTCTTTTCCATCGTGGTGTTGGCGAGCCATTCGCCGCCGATCGGCCGCGTATTGCGGGTCTGCGGCACGAACCCGCGCTTGCGGAAGAAATCGACTGCGCTGTCGCTGACATCGGCGGTGAGCTTGCCGGCGCCGCGCGCCGCAGCGAGTTTCTCCAGCGCATCGATCAGCATGGTCGCGACCCCGTTCTCGACCGCCGCCGGGTGAACGTACAGCAGATCGATGATATCCGGCGCCTTGAGCGATGCGAAGCCGACCGGCGAGCCTTGCATGGTTCCGACCAGCGTCAATTGCGTCGCCAGCCGCTCGCCGAACGCCGCCTCGTCGTCGATCGCCGCAGCCCACGCCTCGCGCTGGGCCTCCGAATAGTCGTCCGCGGTCAATTCCTCGACGCTGGCGCGGAAGATTTCGGCCAGCAGCGGCGTATCGGCCGGCAGCAGCGGCCGCAGCGCAATGGTCGGATGCGCGGTGGCGTTCATCGCTTCACCTTCCAGGCGGTGGTGCCGTCCTTCTTGTCTTCGAGCTCGATGCCCATGGCAGTGAGCTCGTCGCGGATACGGTCGGCCTCCTTGAAGTTCTTCGCCTTGCGGGCGGCGTTGCGGGCATCAACCAGCGCAACGACTTTGTTTTCGTCGACCTGCCTTTGGCTTTGCGGCCGCTTTGAAAAGCCAAGCGCCCGCAATGTCGCCCCAACGGCGGACATATCCCCCCTGCCGTGAAGCGCATGCAGTTCGGCAATCGCTTTCGGCGTGTTCAGATCGTCGGTCAACGCCTCAAGGACCGAAGGCGCTATCGACGTATCGTGATCGGACGTAAATGTTGGATCGCTGGTCAGCGTTTCAAGCGTGCTGAAACTCTCGGCGACGCCCTTTCACGGTCCAGTCGATCGGCTGCCGATAGTGCGTCCTGAGCATATTGAACCGCAGCACTTCTCCAGGCCAGTCCGCCAGCAGCTCCCGGATCGTGAAGAAGTTGCCGAGGCTCTTCGACATCTTCTCGCCTTCGACCTGCAGGAAGCCGTTGTGCATCCAGGTGTTCGCCATCACCGGCGTATGGAATGAGCAGCGCGACTGCGCGATCTCGTTCTCGTGGTGCGGAAACACCAGGTCGATGCCGCCGCCGTGGATATCGAAGGTCTCGCCGAGATGCTTCCACGACATCGCCGAGCATTCGATGTGCCAGCCGGGCCGGCCCGGCGTCGCGATGCCTGACGGCGACGGCCACGCCGGCTCGCCGGGCTTCGACGGCTTCCACAAGACGAAGTCCTTGGCGTCTTTCTTGTAGGGCGCGACCTCGACCCGCGCGCCCGCTTCCATTTCGTCAAGCGAGCGCTTGGAAAGCTTGCCGTAGTCGGGCATCGACGGCACGGAAAACAACACGTGGTCTTCCGCGACATAGGCGTGACCACCTGCCACGAGGCGCTCAATCAGCGTCTTCATCTCCGCGATATGCTCGGTGGCGCGCGGCTCGACCGTCGGCCGCAGGCAGCCGAGCGCGTCGACATCCTCGTGGAATTGCGTCTCGGTCTTTTCGGTGACGATGCGAATCGCTTCGTTCAGCGGAAGCTTCGGATACTCCTCCGCCGCGCGCGCGTTGATCTTGTCGTCGACGTCGGTGATGTTGCGCACATAGGTGACGTGCTCGGCGCCATAGAGATGCCGCAGCAGCCGGAACAGCACGTCGAACACGATCACCGGCCGCGCATTGCCGATATGCGCGAAGTCGTAGACCGTCGGCCCGCAGACATACATGCGCACGCGCGCGGGATCGAGCGGCTGGAAGGCGCGCTTCTCGCGGGTGAGCGTATCGTAGAGCTTCAGTTCCATAGGACATTCCCGACCTGCCGGCCGGGCGTCCCTATGTCTCGATCAGGAGAAAAGGCGGCCACAGCCAGCGAGGTTCGCTAGCGGATAATCTCCGGGCAAATGCCGCAGATCTGGTTAAGGTCGGCCATGGCCGGGACAATGCGGAAGCCGGCCGCCGAGGTCAAGAGCGTTCCGGCGGTCGCGGTGAACGGATCGCCAAGGCCGCGGATCCGCCGCGGCCGCTTGCACGCCCGCTATCGCACCAGCGCGCCTCAGGCGCACTGCGCGCCCGCACGCTTCGCAGCGCATCGCGGGGCGCATCCGGTTGACGATCCGTTAACAGGTCGCGCGCATCCTGTTCGGCCGTCGCCAAATCCAACCGTTCAACGAGCCATCCGATGCGTTACATCCTGGCCGCGCTGGTATTTTTTGCCGCGCTCTACCTCAACGTCTCGGCCCAGGCCGAGCGGCGCATCTTCATTCTGGCCAACAACTCCGACGGTTACGGCATCGACCACTGCCTGGCGACCGGCGCAGCTTGCGGCGCCGCAGCCGCCACCGCCTATTGCCGCGCCCGCGACTTCCAACAGGCGGCGTCCTACCGCCGGCTCGAACGCGACGAGATCACCGGCGCGATCCCGGCCGGCGCGACCGCCTGCCGGGGCAGCGCCTGCAGCGAATTCGTCGCCATCGAGTGCGCGCGCTAAGCCACTGCGCGCCGCCTTGCCCTGCTGACCGGCCTCCGAAAGCCCGGCCAGGCCGCGCAACCGTTGCGTCCGGTCGTATCTTCCGCCATCTTCCGGCTCCGCGCGCAGCCGCCGCCAGCGCATTCGCTCTGGCGCTGCGCCCGGGGCGGCAGACAATGAACCAATCCAGTCCGGTCCAAGACGCCAACGCCAAGGCTGCCGAACCGGCGGAGAAGCCGGTGGTCAAGCTGGAAGGATTCCTGCCCCACCGCCTCAACGTGCTGTCCAGCCTGGTGTCCCAGGCGCTGACCCAGGTCTATTCCAAGTACGGTATTGGGATACCGGAATGGCGGGTCCTGTTCAGCCTGGGCCAATTCGGGGTGATGACCGGCAAGGCGATCGGCGCGCGCACCCACATGCACAAGACCAAGGTCTCGCGCGCCGTGGCGCAGCTCGAGGCGCGCCGCTACGTCGCCCGCAAAGCCAACCGTGAGGACTTGCGCGAGGCCTTCCTCTCGCTCACCCCGGCCGGCCGCGCGGTCTACGAGGAACTGGCGCCCCGCGCCCACGACTTCACCAAGAAGCTGTCCGAGGTCGTGCCGGAAGCCGACCGGGCGGCGTTCGACCGGGCCGTGGCGCTGCTGACCGAGCGCTCCGCCGAACTGGTGAGCGAGGGCGATCGCTAACAACAACGCATTGATTCTCGTGTGGCCCGGGTTCAGAAGTCCGCAATTCGAACTCGCCGCGCCAATGTTGCGGACTTCTGAACCGCCACACTAGTTGCGAAAGGGAACGTCCGTGCAGCTCTATTCGTATTTCCGCTCGTCCGCGGCCTATCGCGTGCGCATCGCGCTCAATCTCAAGGGCCTGGCGTTCGAGACCATTCCGATTCATCTGCAAAAGGACGGCGGGCAGCAGCTCAAGCCGGACTATCGCGCCATCAATCCGCAGATGCGGGTGCCCACGCTCAAACTCAATTCGGGCGACCTGCTCACCCAATCGCTGGCGATCATCGAGTATCTCGACGAGACCCATCCGCAGCCGCCGCTGCTGCCGCGCGACGCGGTCGCGCGCGCGAAGGCACGCGCACTGGCGCAGCTCATTGCCTGCGACATCCATCCGCTCAACAACGTGGCGCCGCTGCGCTATCTCAAGAGCGAGCTCGGGCAGGACCAAGCCACGATCGACGCCTGGTACCATCACTGGGTGATCGTCGGCTTCGATGCGCTCGAAGCCATGCTCGGCGACGGACCCTACACTTGCGGCAGCGCCGTCACGCTCGCCGACATCTGTCTGGTGCCGCAGGTCGCCAATGCACGGCGGCTGAAGGTGCCGCTCGACGCCTATCCGAAGATCGTCGCGATCGACGCCGCCTGCGGCAAGCTGCCGGCGTTCGAGCGCGCGCGGCCCGAAAATCAACCCGACGCGGAGTGAAGCAGCCCTTCGTGACGTCACCCCGAAATATTCTGGCGGTCACGCTCTGGATGACGGGCACGCTCCTGTCGTTCTCGGTCATGGCGATTGCGATCCGCGGCCTGTCGGCATCGCTGAGCATTCTTGAAATCCTCACGCTGCGCGCCGCCATCGGGCTCGCGATCATTCTCGCGATCATGGCGGTGCGGCCGGAACTGCGGCACACCGTAAATCGCCGCCGCCTCGGCCTGCACGCGCTTCGCAACGGCATCCACTTCGGCTCGCAATATCTGTGGGCCTGGAGCCTGCTGCTGCTGCCGCTGGCGACCGTGTTCGCCCTCGAATTCACCATGCCGGCCTGGACCATCCTGCTGGCCCCGTTCTTTCTCGGCGAGCGCATGACACCCAGCCGAATCGGCGCCGTCGTGCTCGGCATTGCCGGCGTGATCGTGATCGTGCGGCCGGGGCTCGGCACGTTCCAGCCGGCCGCATTGATGGTGCTGGCGGCGGCGTTCGGCTATGCCGTGCAGATCATCGCCACCAAGAAGCTCACCAGCACCGAGAGCACGTTCGCGATCGTGTTCTGGATGAATCTCATGCAGCTCGTGCTCGGCGTCGCCGGGGCGGGCGTGATGTTCGTCGGCAAGGTCGGATGGGATGTCGTCCCCGCGATCGCCGCACTCGGCACTGCCGGCCTGTTCGCGCATTTCTGCATGACCAATGCCTTCCGCGCCGGCGATGCCAGCCTGGTGGTGCCGCTCGACTTCCTGCGGATTCCACTGATCGCGGTGGTGGGCTGGTGGCTCTATTCGGAATCGCTCGACGTCTTCGTGTTCATGGGCGCCGGGCTGATCATCAGCGGCATCCTCTGGAACCTGCGCAGCGAGACGCGCCGCCCGGCCGCCGCCAAGCCCGCACCAGCGGTGCATAACGCCGGCACCGATGCGCGTTAAGGTATTCTGTGTTATTCCCTTTTCACACTTTGGACACCATTCCAGCGCTTCATCGTGCTTTCCCAAGGTCATGTATCGGTGCGACTCTGCTTCATGAATGAGACAGTGATCCGGACACTATTGCGCAGGCTGATTCCGAGCCTGCTCGCGGTTGCCGCCAGCGCAACCGCGGTCAGCGCGCAGCCGCCGCTTCCGCCCGGAGCGTCGCAGCGCAATCCCGTGTGCGTGCGGTTGGAAAGCCAGCTCGCGATGACCGAGCGTGGCCAGGCGGTCGATCCGCAGCGCGCCGAGCAGATCCGGCGCTATGAAGAGACCGCCCAGCGCCAGCAGGTCGAGCTCGACCGGCTGTCGGCGCAGGGACGGCGCATGGGCTGCGAAGGCCGCGGCTTCTTCGCGCTGTTCGGTGGCCAGCCGCAGCAATGCGGCCCGATCAACAATCAAATCCAGCAGATGCGCGCGAACCTCGATCGCGTGTTGGCCGACCTGCAACGTCTGCAAGGCAATTCCGCCGATCGCGAGGGCGAGCGCCGCGCGATCCTGGCGTCGCTCGGTCAAAACGATTGCGGGCCGCAATACCGCCAGTATGCCAATCGGGGCGGCGTCGGCGGCTTCCTCGAGAACCTGTTCGGGGGCGGCACCATCATCACCCCGCCGGGCGCCCAGCCGCCGGGCATCGGTGGCGACACCTATCGCACCGTCTGCGTGCGCACCTGCGACGGCTTCTATTTCCCGATCTCCTATTCCACCACGCCGGCGAGCTTCCCGCAGGACGAACAAGTCTGCCAACGGATGTGCCCCGCCTCGGAAGTGGTGCTCTACAGCCACCGCAATCCGGGCGAGGACATTGCGCAGGCGATCTCGACCGGCGGTCGCACCTATTCCGAACTCCCCAGTGCGTTCGCCTTCCGCAAGGCGTTCAACGCGGCGTGCAGTTGCCGCGCCCCCGGCCAGACCTGGGCCGAAGCGCTCAAGCACCTCGAGGACAACACCCTCGAGCGCGGCGACATCGTGGTGACCGAAGAACAGGCGAAGCTGCTGTCGCAGCCCGCCGACCAGCGCGGCAAGGGAGCGCCGAAGGGCAAAGGAGCCCAACCCAAGGGTGCCGCACCTACGAGTGGCGCACCCGTGAGTGGCGCGCCCGCCGCAACGCCTGCGGCTTCGACGCGCCCAACCAATCGAATGGCGGCAAGCGTCAGGTCCGCACCGTCGGCCCGCCCTTCATCCCCGCGAACTGACCTTCGGAACGACTCGCCTCAATAATCGAACGCGTCGCCCTTGCCGGCGACGCTGACGTCCTTGAGCAGCGCCGCGTCGGGTTGCGGCAATGGCGCGCCGGAATCGCGAAACTGGTTGACGATCGGATAGCGCCGATCGCGGCCGAAATTCCGCAGCGTCACTTTCACGCCCGGCGCCGACTGGCGGCGCTTGTATTCGGCAAGATCGAGCATGCGCGCGACCCGCGCCACGGTCGCCTTGTCGAAGCCGGCGTCGACGATGGCCGCCAGCGGTTCTTCGCGCTCAACGAGGCGTTCCAGGATCGCATCGAGCGCGTCATACGGCGGCAGCGAATCCTGATCGGTTTGATTTTCGCGCAGTTCCGCGGTCGGCGCGCGCGTGATGATATTCTCGGGGATCACGCGACCGTCCGGTCCCAGCGCGCCATCCGGCTTCCAGCCGTTGCGCAGTCGCGACAGCCGGTAGACCTGCGTCTTGTACAGGTCCTTCACCGGATTGAAGCCGCCGTTCATGTCGCCGTAGAGCGTGGCGTAACCGACCGACATTTCCGATTTGTTGCCGGTCGTCACCACCATCAGGCCGAACTTGTTGGAGATCGCCATCAAGATGGTGCCGCGCGCACGCGCCTGCAGATTCTCCTCGGTCACGTCGCGCGGCAAACCCTTGAACAGCGGCGACAGCGTCTGCTCCAGGCCCTGCACCGCGGCTTCGATCGGCACGACGTCGTATTGCACGCCGAGCGCCTTGGCGACCGACGCCGCGTCGTCGAGCGACTCCTGCGAGGTGAAGCGATACGGCAGCATCACGCAACGCACGCGCTCGGCGCCCAGCGCGTCGACCGACATCGCCGCCACCAGCGCCGAATCGATGCCGCCGGAGAGGCCGAGCACCACGCCCTTGAAGCCGTTCTTGGCGACGTAGTCGCGCAGCCCCAGCACGCAGGCGGTGTAGTCCTCGCGGTCGCCATCGCCGGTGAACGTCGCCACCGGCCCGCCGGTGCAACGCCAAGTGTTGCCGCTGCGCTGCCAGCGAACCGTCGTCACCTGCTCGGTGAACGCCGGGAGCTGGAACGCCAGCGAGCGATCGGCATGCAGACCGAACGATGCGCCGTCGAACACCAGCTCGTCCTGCCCGCCCACCTGGTTGACGTAGACCATCGGCAGATCGCTTTCGGTGACCCGCGCGACCGCGATGTTGAGGCGGATGTCGTCCTTGTTGCGATGGTAGGGCGAGCCGTTCGGCACGATCATAATCTCGGTGCCGGTCTCCGCCAGGCGTCTCGACCACGTCGGCGCCCCAGATGTCCTCGCAGATCGGAATGCCGAGACGCACGCCGCGGAAACTGACCGGCCCCGGCATCGGCCCGGGGACGAACACGCGCTTCTCGTCGAACACCCCATAGTTCGGCAGATCGACCTTGCGCCGCACCGCGGCGATGACGCCGCCGTCGAGCAGGCAATAGGCGTTGTAGAGCTTGCCGTCCTCGACCCATGGCGTGCCGACCAGCATGGCCGGGCCGCCGTCGGCGGTCTCGCGCGCCAGCTCCTCGATCTTGGCGCGGCAGGCCGCCTGCAAGGCCGGCTTGAGCACCAGATCTTCGGGCGGATAGCCGCAGATGAACAGCTCGGGAAAGGCGACGAGATCCGCGCCGTCGCGCGCGGCCTGCGCACGCGCGGCCCGCGCCTTGGCGGCGTTGCCGTCGATATCGCCGACGGTGGGATTGAGCTGCGCGACCGCAATCGCGAGGCTGTCAGTGGGGCGGGAATTCATGGGCTAGATGTAGCGCGGAGCGCCGGCCAATGGAATGCAGGGCGATCCTACAGCAGCCCGAGCCGCTGCCCGAGCGCGAGCAGCCACACCGCGGCGGCCAGCAGCAGCGCCAGGCCGACCGCCGCCGAGCCGATGTCCTTAACCATGCCGATCTGCCCGTCGATCTCGCGCGAGACCCGGTCGGCGAGCTTCTCGATCGCGGTGTTGAGCAATTCGACCACCATCACGAACACCACGACGCCGATCAGCGCCAGCCGCATCCACGCGGTCTCTCCGATCACGAAGGCGAGCGGAATCGCGACCACCAGGACCGCGATCTCCTGCCGGAACGCCGCCTCGCTCCGGATCGCGGACTTGAGACCGTTCCAAGTGTTGATGGTGGCGCGAAGCAATCGGTCCATGGCTGCCCGGATGACTACTGCCCTCGCCCGCCGCAGGCAAGCAATGCCGGCGTCAGTTGCCGCCGACCACCGGACGGGGACCGAACTTGATATTGGCCTGGATGAAGCCGCCGAAGTGATCGGCCCGCCAATGCACGACCTGCGGCTGGGCGTTGACGCCGACCACGTGGCCCTCGAAATGGGTGTGGCCCTTGGCCTCGACGTGCCAGTAGCGGCCGCCGGCCCCGACGGTGACCCAGTCGTTGACCCGATAGGCGACGATGGCGTCGAACTGGTAGCCCCAGCCTTTGCCGTCCTCCGGGATCGGGCCGGTGAAGTCGCCAGGATTGGCGCCGATGCGCAGCAGGTGCGTGTCCGCGCCCGAACAGGTTGGCGTAGGGCAGCCAGGCCGCATCGACCGTGACCTTCCAGCGCCGGTTGAATTCGACCGCCCCTTCAAGGCCGAGCACGCAGCGAATGCCAGTTGTTGGTCTGCGAGATCACCGTGACGCTGTCGGGAATGCCGCCGGCGCAGATGCCCGGGTTGCTCGCCGATCTGCGTGCAGCCCGTCGCGTCGACATAGTCGCGCAGGAAGTGATAGCCGGCGAACGCGCCGAGGTGGAAATCCGGGCCGCGGACGAGTTTGAAGCCGGCGTCGACGCTGCCGTAGAACATCGAGCCGCTCTTGTTGTTGCTGAGCGTTGCGGAATAAGGAACGGTCACCGGCGGAAAATCCTCGTCCTTGAGGTTGCCGCCGAACAGGCCGCCGCCGCCGACATAGCCCTTCAGGAACCAGCCGTTGTTGAAATCGAGCCGCGAAAACGCCTCGCCGGTGAAGATGCCGAGATTGTTGTAATCGAGCCGCGACACCAGGATCGTGCCGCTGGTGTCGAACAAATCTTTTTTGGTTTTGCGCGCGGCCGAACCAGAACCGCGTCCCGAACTCGCCGACATAGCTGGCCGGAACGCTCAGCACGCTGCGGCTCCAGTCCGCCGCAGCCGGCGCCGCCGTCGACAGGCTGAGCGCAAACGCAGCCGTCCCGCGCGCCAACGCTCCCACGATTGATTTTGATGTCGTCACCACAGGCCCCCGCCCGGTTTCGCGGAGGCATTCTTGGGACCAGCGATTTGCGCAATCGTTACAATTGTAGCGATCGCGGCAACCAAGCGTTCGTAATGTTAACGGGCGCTAAAGGCGAAAATCACAGCCGTTCGCGGGCATTCACCCGAATGGCGCATTCACCCGAACGCGTAAGTGTCCATCGAAATGACGCCGCTGCGGCTCGATGAATGAATGCGGCGGCCTTTGTTGTTTTCGCCGGCTCCCATCGCGATGAACAGCGGCATCAGGTGCTCGTCGGTCGGATGGTTGTCGGCGGCATGCGGCGCGAGCGTGCGGTAGTTCACGAGATCGTCGTTGGCGCCGGCCTCGATCCGCTCGTGCACCCATTCGGTGAACGCCGCGACCCATGGCAACGCAGCCGCATCCGGCGGCAGATCGCTGGAATAGAATTCGTGCAGGTTATGGGTCATCGAGCCCGACCCGATCACCAGGATATTCTCCTCGCGCAGCGAGGCCAGCGCCTTGCCGAGCGCGATGTGGTGCGCCGGCCCAAGCTGCGGCTGCACCGCGATCTGCACCACCGGCACGTCGGCATCGGGATAGAGCAACATCAGCGGCACCCAGGTGCCGTGGTCATAGCCGTAGCCGGTGGCCACCGCCGGCGCGAAGCCTGCGGCCTGCCACAGGCCCGCGACCTTGATCGCGACCTGCGGATCGCCGGGCGCCGGATAGACCAGCTTGCGCAACTCCGGCATGCCGCCGAAATCGTAGATCATGCCGGGCTTGGCGTCGCCGATGACCGCCGGCCGGCTGGTGCGCGAAATGCGCGGTCGCGATCACGATCGCGCGCGGCTTCGGCAGGCTCTTGGCGAGGCCTTGCAGAAAATCGCGCGCCGCCGACGGCTCGATGATCAGCCGCGGCGAGCCGTGCGAGATGTAGAGCGCGGGCAGCGCCATTGACGCTTGCCGGTCCTTACAAGGCCCGCCGCCGCCGGCAGCGGCTGCGCCTTGGCGACGCGCTCGGTCTTGAGCAGGTCGGCGAGCAGGAAGGCGAGATCGATCGCCTGCTCGGCATTGAGCCGCGGATCGCAGACCGTGTGGTAGCGGTCGTTGAGATCCTCGTCCGAGATCTCGCGCACGCCGCCGGTGCATTCGGTGACGTTCTGCCCGGTCATCTCCAGATGCACGCCGCCGGCATAGACGCCCTCGGCGGCGCAGACCTGGAAGAAGGTGCGCGTCTCTTTCAGGATCAGGTCGAACGGCCGCGTCTTGTAGCCCGTGGTCGAGGTGATGGTGTTGCCGTGCATCGGATCGCTCGACCACACCACGATGCGGCCTTCTTTCTTCACCGCGCGGATCAGCGGCGGCAGCAGGTCGCCGGCCTTGTCGGCGCCGACGCGGCAGATCAGCGTGAGGCGGCCCGGCTCGTTCTCCGGATTGAGGATGTCGATCAGCCGCAGCAGATCGTCCGGCTTCTGCGACGGGCCGGTCTTGAGGCCGAGCGGATTCTTGATGCCGCGGCAGAATTCGATATGGGCGTGGTCGGGCTGGCGGGTGCGGTCGCCGATCCAGACCATATGGCCGGAGGTCGCGTACCAGCTGCCGGGCCGCGTCGAATCCTCGCGCGTGAGCGCCTGCTCGTAGCCGAGCAGCAGCGCCTCGTGGCTGGTGTAGAAATCGGTGGTGCGCAGCTCCGGATGGCTCTCGAGATCGAGGCCGCAGGCCTGCATGAAATTCAGCGCCTCGTTGATGCGCTCGGCGAGCTCTTGATAGCGCTGCGCCTGCGGGCTGTCCTTGATCGCGCTCAGCATCCATTGCTGGACGCTGGCGAGATTGGCGTAGCCGCCCTGGGCGAAGGCGCGCAGCAGGTTGAGCGTCGCCGCCGACTGCCGATAGGCCTGCAACTGGCGGCGCGGATCGGGCGTGCGCGACTCCGGCGTGAACTCGGTGCCGTTGACGATGTCGCCGCGATAGATCGGCAGCTCGACGCCGTTCTCTCTTTTCGGTCGGCGAGGTGCGCGGCTTGGCGAACTGGCCGGCGATGCGGCCGACCTTCACCACCGGCGACGCCGCGGCATAGGTCAGCACCACCGCCATCTGCAGGAAGACGCGGAAGAAATCGCGGATGTTGTTGGCGCCGTGCTCGGCGAAGCTCTCGGCGCAATCGCCGCCCTGCAGCAGGAAAGCCTCGCCCTTGGCGACGCGGCCGAGCGCCTTCATCAGGTTGCGCGCCTCACCTGCAAAAACCAGCGGCGGGAAGGTCGCGAGCTGCCGCTCGACCTCGGCAAGCGCTTGCTTGTCGGGGTAGTCGGGCATCTGCAGGGCGGGCTTCTTGCGCCAGCTATCGGGCGTCCAACGCTCGGCCATCACGCGGCTCCAATGTCAATGTGAGCATGATCTGCACCAAATCCGCCCCGGCCGGAGGCGTTCGGGATCGCACTCTAACCCGCAGTGCGGGCATCATTTTCAGCGCCTTATATACGACGCGAGGCGCCCAAGGCCAGACCAATCCCGGCGCGCGGCCCCTACTCCGCCGCCTGCCGCTCGACGCGTGTAGGCCTTGCTGCGCATGGTCACGAGCTCCTCGGCCGCTGTCGGGTGGACCGCCATGACCGCGTCGAAATCGGCCTTGGTGGCGTTCATCTTCACGGCAATGCCGACCAACTGGACCATCTCCCCGGCATCGGGGCCCACGATGTGGCAGCCCAGCACCCGGTCGGAGGCGGCGTCGACGATCAGCTTGAAGAACGACCGCGTATCGCGGCCGGACAATGTCGCCTTCATCGGCCGGAACGATGTCTTGTAGACGTCGATCGCCGGATAGCGCTGGCTCGCCTGCGTCTCGGTCAACCCGATCACGCCGACTTCCGGCTCGGAAAACACCGCGGTCGGGATGTCGGTGTGGTCGACCTTGGTCGGCTTGCCGCCGAACACGGTATCGGCGAAGGCGTGGCCCTCCCGGATCGCGACCGGCGTGAGGTTGACCCGGTCGGTCACATCGCCGACCGCGTAGATGTTCGGCACCGAGGTGCGTGAGAACTCGTCGACCGCGACCGCACCCTTCGCCAGCGTGACGCCGGCCTTTTCAAGTCCCAGGCCCTGCACGTTCGGCTTGCGGCCGGTGGCGAACATCGCGCAATCGACCACGAACGATTCCCGGTCCGACAATTCGACGTCGAGCCCGTGTTCGACCTTCTCGATCGCGTCGACCGTTTGCTTGCAGACGATCGTGATGCCGCGCTTGGTCATTTCCGCGGCGAGATGATCGCGCACATCGTTGTCGAAGCCGCGCAGGATCTGCTCGCCGCGATAGACCAGCGTGACCTCGGAGCCGAGACCGTTGAAGATGCCGGCGAACTCAACGGCAATGTAGCCGCCGCCCTGGATCAGCACGCGCTTCGGCAGCGCGCGCAAATGAAACGCTTCGTTCGACGAGATCACGTGCTCAAGACCGGCAATCTCGGCGCCGAGATGCGGCGCCGCGCCGGTCGAGATCAGGATCGTCGCCGCGCGCACCGTCTTGCCGGTCGCGACCAAACGGACCGTATGGCGATCCTCGAGCACCGCCCGGCTTTTGACGATGGCAACCTTGGCGCGTTCGAGATTGGTCGTATAGGCCGCCTCGAGCCGATCGATTTCCCGGTCCTTGTTGGCGATCAAGGTGCGCCAATCGAACTTGGGCTCGCCCAGCGTCCAGCCGTAACCGGCCGCGTCCTCGAACTCGTCGGCAAAGCGCGACGCATAGACCAGCAGCTTCTTCGGCACGCAGCCGCGAATGACGCAGGTGCCGCCGACGCGATATTCTTCGGCGATCATCACCCGCGCGCCATGGCCGGACGCGATCCGCGCCGCGCGCACGCCGCCCGAGCCGGCGCCGATGACGAACAGATCGACGTCGAAGTCAGCCATACCGAATCCAGTCCTTATGCGCTGTCGCGGAGCGTCCTTATGACGCCTGCCGCACTCAAGATAGGCAAATGGACAGCCATGTCCAATTGTGAAATCAAGGTCGGGACGGCCCGGCGAGGTGGGCAAAAAACCTCATTGTTAACGGCAGTGAGATCGTTAACGGCAGCGCGATGGGAGATCTTATCATGACGCAAAGAGCCGCAATTCGCTGGGTGCGATTGTCGATGGCGTTGCTGCTGCTGGCATGCACGGTCTCGCATGCCTCCGCGCAAGGCGATACCTATCCCAATCGCCCGATCCGGATCATCACCCACTCCGCCGCAGGCGGCGCCCCCGACGTGCTGCTGCGCGTCATCGCCAACCGCATGAGCGGGATTCTCGGCCAGCAGATCGTCGTGCTGAATCAACCCGGTGCCGGCGGTGCGATCGCCGCGCGCGCGGGCGCAGCCGCCGACCCGGATGGCTACACGCTCTACATGCCCGCCGCTTCGGCCTTCGTCACGCTGGCCGGCCTCCAGCCGAACCTGCCGCTGCAATTGCCGCGCGACTTCACCCCGATCGGTTTCGTCGGCGAGCAGCCCATGCTGCTGACGGTCGATCCGAAACTCGGCATTTCGACGCTCGCGGAGTTCGTCGCGCTCGCCAAGAAGGAGCCCGGCAAGTTGTCGTACGCCGCGACCGGCCGCGGCACGATGACCCATCTGACTGGCGAGTTGCTCAACGCCAGAGGCGGAATCAACGTCGTCGGAATTCCCTATACCGGTGGCGCGACGCAGGCCCTCAACGATGCCATGGCCGGACGCCTGTCGATGGTGATCGAGGGCGTGGCGGCACTCGCCGGCGCAGTCGAAGGCGGAAGGATGAAGCCGATTGCCGTGGGGGCGCCGGAACGGCTGCCGAACTTTCCGAAAATTCCGGCCGCCGCGGAAACTTTGCCCGGCTTCAACGCGCGCGGCTGGGTTGCCCTGGTCGCGCCGAACGGCACGCCGGCGGCGGCGATCGCCAAGATCAGCGATGCGCTGCGGCAATCGGTCAGCGATCCCGAGATCCAGAAAAAGGTCGCGGTGACCGGCAACTACCTGCGTGCGCTGTCGCCGCAGGAAGTGATGGCCTACATCAATGCTGAGCAGCAGATGTGGAAGCCGATCCTGGAGAAGATCGCCGCGTCCAAGTAAACGCACGCGTCGCACTGATGCGAACGGCCGGCGATGCCGGCCGTTCGAGATGCTGACCGTCTAGGACGACGCAAATCTAAAGATCATGCCCGCGCTTCTTCATCTCGGCGCGGAACCGGGGGATGACTTCTTCCGACAGTTTCTCCTGCCACTTCGGCAGGCCCAGCATCGCGTCATCGAACACCCGCGGCTCCAGCTCGATCACCTTCTTGCCGGTGGCGGTGCGGTAGAAGGTGACGATCTCCTTGAGCTCGGCTTCCGTGAACCGCGACGCATACAACCACGCGATATCGGTCATCAGCTCATCGAAGCGCGGCGCGTAGACCTTGCGGAGGTTGGCCGCGACGTCGTCGAGGTCTTTTTTAAGCGCGGGATTGGTCTGCAGCAACATGCTCTTGACGCGCTCGATGACACCCGGAACCATCGGCTGAAACAAATAGCCCGAATTCTTCAAATCCAGGATTTCCCTGGCGATCTTCATGGCATTCGCCGACGGCTCCGAAGGCTGCGCCGCCGCCTTCGGCTCGGCGCGCGCGACGTCTCCCAAGGCGATCAACGCGACCGCAAGCAGTGCGCAGCGTACCGCGCCGGCAACGGTGACCTTGGTAATGGCAAACATGACGAAACTCCCTCTGCCCGTCGGAAAACGCTTTGACGATTTCAAGTCCGCTCGATCACACGCACGCCCTCGCGTCCTGCGAGGACGGCTGCGGTCGCGAGCCCGATGAATAGTCCATGCTCGATGACGCCGGGAATGGCCGACAGCCGAGCCGCCAGCGCCTGAGGATCCGCGATACGTTGCAGCGCGCCATCCAGAATCCAGTGCCCGCCATCCGTGACGAAAGCGTGGCCGTCTTGACCCCGCCGCAGCGTCGCTGCGGCCGCACAGCCGCTGTTCGCGAAGGCGGCCTCGACCGCCCGGCGGGTGGACTCCAGGCCAAACGGCTCAACCTCGACCGGCAGCGGGAAACGTCCAAGCGCCGGCACCCATTTGGATTCGTCCGCGATGACAACCATGCGCTGGGATGCCGCGGCCACGATCTTTTCCCGCAGCAAGGCGCCGCCGCCGCCCTTGATCAGGCTCAAGTCGGGCCCGATCTCGTCGGCGCCATCGACCGTCAAGTCGAGTTCGGGCATGCCGTCCAATGTCGTCAACGGTACGCCGCAACGCTCCGCGTCGCGACGCGTCGCGTCCGAGGTCGGAACGCCGATGACCTGAAGGCCGCCGCGCACGCGCTCTCCCAGCAATTCGACGAAGTGCTTGGCGGTGGAGCCGGTGCCCAGACCGAGACGCATTCCCGGACGGACGAATTCAAGTGCACGAGCGGCCGCGGCACGTTTCTGCGCATCAGCGTCCATTGCAATCGTCAGCCGGCTCTCTCGTTCGGACCGCGTCCAATGATCGCTTATCTAGCGTCGATCCCCCCTCAGGGATAGCCCTTTGCGGCGCTGGGCGAGGCACTTGCCATTGCTGGCGGCGGCGGGTAGCGATCGCCGGGCATGGCCTCCCCCCTCATCGTCTTCGATCTCGACGGCACGCTGGTCGATACCGCACCCGACTTGGTTGCGACCCTGAACACCATTCTGGCGCAACAGGGATTGCCGCCGGTTGACTACGAGGCCGCCCGCAACATGGTCGGCGGCGGCGCCCGCGTCATGTTGGAGCGCGGATTGCAGGCCGCAGGCCGAGACCTCGCCGCCGTCGCGATCGACGACCTGACGCGCGATTTCATCGCGCACTATGCGGCACACATTGCCGACAGGTCGGCGCCCTTTGTCGGTGTCGAAGACGCATTGGATGAATTGGCCGAGCGCGGCTTTGCGCTGTCGATTTGTACCAACAAGCTCGAATGGCTGTCGGTGCGCCTGCTTGATGCCCTCGGGCTTTCGCGCCGATTTGCCGTGATCTGTGGCGCCGACACCTTCGGTATCGCCAAACCCAATCCGGAGGTCTTACACCGCACCATCGCGCGGTCGGGCGGCACGATCGATCGCGCGCTGATGGTGGAGATTCCCAAACCGACATCGCGACCGCGCGGGCGGCGCAGATCCCGGTCATCGCTGTGGATTTCGGCTATACCGACACGCCCGTCGCGCAGCTGTCGCCCGACCGCGTGATCAGCCGGTTCGCCGATCTCCCGGAAGCCATCCTGTCACTCATGGGCAACACTCGCGCCTCCGGGTAGCGATCGTTTCAGGGGACGATCCACAAAATACCTTAACATCGCCACACTTGAGGTAAGACTGTGGCAACAGACCACCGGCCGGAGGCGTGAAACGCCGCGGTTGCGCGCTTGTTGGTGCGCCCATATGTTGCGCCGGGGGAGTGGTTGCTGGGGAAAAGACGGCCAATTGCCTTCTTAATGGTGGGTGCGACCATGAGCCGAGTTATTGCCGTTGTGGCATGTGGCGTGCTGCTCGCCGCGTGTTCGATGTCGATGCCGAGCCTGGACATGTTCCGGTCGGCACCTCCCACGGAGGTCTTGCGCATTGAATCCGAGCCTCCGGGTGCGGATGCCCGCACCGCAGAGGGGCAATCATGCCGGACCCCCTGCGAACTGACGGTGCCATCGACCGGCGAGGTCGCGATTTCCTTCGCGTTGCCCGGCTATAACCCGCAAACCATCAATGTTCGTGCCGAAGCGCCGCCGGCCGCGAGCTATGCCGAGGCGGCACCGGTGACCCGGTTGCAGCCGAACCCGGTCTATGCGGAACTGATCCCCTCGACCCCGCCACGGCAAAAGAAAGCCGGCCCCAGGAAAAAGGTCGCGACCAAGAAGTCCGCGCCCTTGGACGAGCCGACCGGGGCGACCCCGCGGCCAACGATCCAGCCCACCCAGGAGCCGGCCAGCGCTTATCCCTCGAATTACCCCTGGCCCCCGGCCCCGCCGGCGCAATAGGGCGAACCGCCGGCGTTCCGCCTCGGTGCACGGCCCTGGCCGCCCACGCGGCTGGACGCTCTGGCCGTTATCCGTCACAATTCCTATATGATGAGGACCGAACGCCCGTGAGCGCGACGGGCATGTGGAAAGTACCGCCCGCCGGGGCGAAAGTGGCATGACCCAAGCAACCCTTCTGAAGCGCCCCCCTCTGGTCGATCCGTTCGCCCGCGCGATCACCTATTTGCGCGTGTCGGTGACGGACCGGTGCGACTTCCGCTGCGTCTACTGCATGTCCGAGAACATGAACTTCCTGCCGAAGTCGGACCTGCTGACGCTTGAGGAACTCGACCGGCTCTGCGGCGCATTCGTGGCGCGCGGCGTGCGCAAACTGCGGCTGACCGGCGGCGAACCGCTGGTCCGGCGCGGGATCATGACGCTGGTCAGCTCGCTGGCGCGCCACCTGACGGCCGGCGACCTCGACGAGCTGACGCTCACCACCAACGGCTCGCAGCTTTCCAAATACGCCGGCGAGTTGGCCGCGCACGGTATCCGGCGCATCAACGTCTCACTCGACACACTCGACCCGGACAAATTCCGCGCCATCACCCGTTGGGGCGACCTCGACAAGGTGCTGGCCGGCATCGATGCCGCCCAGGACGCGGGGCTGCGCGTCAAGCTGAACGTCGTGGCGCTCAAGGGCGTCAACGAGGATGAGATCGCGAGCATGATCGCTTGGGCGCATGCGCGCGACATGGAAATGACGTTGATCGAAGTGATGCCGCTCGGCGACGTCGGCGAAGGTCGGATCGATCAATATCTGCCGTTGTCGATCGTTCGCGCCCGGCTGGCGGAGCGCTACACGCTCGAGGATATCGCCTATCGCACCGGCGGACCGGCGCGCTATGTGCGCGTCGCAGAGACCGGCGGCACGCTCGGCTTCATTACCCCGCTGACTCATAACTTCTGCGAGTCCTGCAACCGCGTGCGGATCACCTGCACCGGCACGCTGTATATGTGCCTCGGCCAAGAGGACGCGGCCGATCTGCGCACGCCGCTGCGCGCCTCCGAGTCCGACGATCTGCTGGATGCCGCGATCGAAGACGCGATCGCGCGCAAGCCCAAGGGCCACGATTTCATCATCGACCGCCGCCACCAGCGGCCGGCGGTCGGCCGCCACATGAGCGTGACTGGTGGCTGATGAGCGTCTCCCGGCGCACCGCCTGCCTCACGCTTGTCGGCTTTGGTGCGTTGCCTTGGATGCCCGCATTCGCCCAGGGCTGGCGCACTTACGTCAATCCCCGCTTCGGCACCATCATTGAGCATCCGGATCGCTTCCGGCCGGGCCGGCCGCCGCAGAACGGCGCCGGGCTTGCCTTCACGAACTCCGATGGCGCGACATTTTCCGTCTACGGCAGCCACAACGCGCTCGATCACGACATCAAGGGCCTCGAGGCTTTCATTCGCGACAATCGCGATGCCGGCGAGCAGATCACCTACGAGGCGCGCGGCGCCAACTGGTTCGTCCTTGCCGGCAATCGCGGAAACGCGATCTTCTACGAGCGCCACCTGCTCTCCCACGGCGGCAAGATCGTCAACGGCTTCGTGATGCAGTACCCGGCCGGCCTGCGGACGAGCTACGATGCGATCGTGACCCGGATGTCGCGCTCCTTTCGCGCCGGCCGCGGTGCTGATACCGAGGGCAATCCTTAGAGCATGATCCGCTGCGGCCCTTGGTGATCGTCGGCGGTTCGGCGATAACGGCTTTCGGCCAGTGTGCCGCAAGGCCAAAGGACAACCGAGGGGGAGAACGTGGGCGGGCTGTTGAAGGCAAGCCGCGTCATCGACGCGGTCAACGACCGGTTTGGCACGCTTGCCACCTGGCTGGTCTTGCTGGCCTGCCTGATCTCCACCGGCAATGCCATCAGCCGTTACGCGTTCAGCGTCAGCTCCAACGCCTGGCTCGAAGTCCAATGGTACATGCTGGCGGGAATCGTGTTCTTCGGCGCGCCGCACACCTTCAAACGCAATGAGCACGTTCGGGTGGACGTGATCTATTCGGCGCTATCGGAACGCGCCCGCCTGTGGATCGACATCTTCGGCGGCGTGTTCTTCCTGCTGCCGTTCTGCGCGGTGCTGCTCTACTTCACCTGGCCCTGGTTCTTGGACTTCTGGCAAATCGGCGAATCCTCGTCCAATGCCGGCGGCTTGATCCGCTGGCCGGTCAAACTGGTGCTGGTGCTGGGATTCGCGCTGCTTGCGCTGCAAGCCGTGTCCGAACTGATCAAGCGCGCGGCCGCGCTGGCCGACAGCTATCGGCTCGAACACCACTACGAGACCCCGCTGCAATGATCGAATTCGTCCGCAGCAACATGGCGCCCCTGATGTTCGCGGGGCTGATCGCGTTCATGCTGCTGGGCTACCCCGCCGCGTTCTCGGTCGCCGCGGTCGGGCTGCTGTTCGGATTGATCGGTGTCGAGCTCGGGCTGATCGAGCCGAACTTCCTGGGCAACCTGGTCTACCAGGTGTTCGCGATCGTCTCGGACGAGCACGGCGCGCTGCTGCTGTCGATCCCGTTCTTCACGTTCATGGGCGCGATCCTCGAGCGCAGCGGGCTGGCCGAGGATCTCTTGGATTCGATCGGACAGATGTTCGGCGGCGTCCGCGGCGGACTGTCTTATGCGGTGATCTTTGTCGGCGCCATTTTGGGCGCCATCACCGGCACGGTCGCGGCCTCGGTCATCGCCATGGCGGTGATCGCGCTGCCGCTGATGATGCGTTACGGCTACTCGACGCGCCACGCCACCGGCGTGATCGCGGCGTCCGGCACCATCACCCAACTCATTCCGCCCTCGCTGGTGCTGATCGTGCTCGCCGCCCAGCTCGGCCAACCGGTCGGCGCCATGTATGCCGGCGCGATCGGCCCGAGCCTGATCCAGGTCGGATTGTTTTGCGGCTGGGTCCTGATCGTCAGCCTGATCTGGCCCAAGGCGGTGCCGGCCCTGCCGCGCGAGGCGCGCACGCTGCACGGCTGGGCGCTATGGGCCAAGTGCCTGCGCGGCATCGTCCCGTCGCTGGGGCTGATGTTCCTGGTGCTGGGCACGATCTATTTCGGGCTCGCGACGCCGACCGAAGCCGGCGCCATGGGTGCCACCGGATCGCTGCTGCTGGCCATGGCCAATCGCCGGCTGACCTGGCCGCTCACCTATCAAGCGATGACATCGACCATGCGCATCACCGCCATGGTGGTGTTCATTCTGATCGGCGCGCGTGTGTTCAGCCTGGTGTTTCAGGGCGTCGGCGGCAAGGAGTGGATCGAAGGCTGGCTGACGTCGCTGCCCGGCGGCGTGGTCGGCTTCCTGATCTTCGTCAACATCTTCATTTTCGTGCTGGCGTTCTTCCTCGATTTCTTCGAGATCGCGTTCATCATCGTTCCCTTGCTGGCGCCGGTCGCCGCCAAGCTTGGTATCGATCCCGTCTGGTTCGGCCTGATGATCTGCGCCAACATGCAGACGAGCTTCATGCATCCGCCGTTCGGATTCGCGCTGTTCTATTTGCGCGGGGTGGCGCCGCCCACGGTGCGCACCGCCGACATCTACTGGGGCGCGGTCCCGTGGGTCGTGCTGCAGGTGATCCTGGTCGCGATCCTGATCTACTGGCCGCAATCGGTGACCTACTGGATCGACCGCGGTCCCAAGATCGATCCGTCGAAGGTCCAGATCGAGCTGCCGATGCCGGATCTGCCGCCCCCGCCGCCGGTGCAACTCGACCCGGCGCGGTAACGCTCCGCGCGCCGCCCATCGTCAGTGCTGCGGCGCCGGTGTCGCGACCCAGTTTTCGGAGCTGCGCCCGTCCTTAGCGTCGCGATAGCCGGCGCAGAACTCGGCATCGAGCGTGCTCTGATAGTACTTCTCGCGCCATCGCTGGCGGCCGGTCAGCGCGTAACCTGCCTTCCACAGCGATGCGCGCCGGCGATGCATGCTCGGCGACCGACGGCATGTCTTGTCCCACGGCTGCCGGCCAGGATATTTGCGCTCGAAGATGCACGCCGATTCACCGGCGCGGCGCATCGATGCTTGCCGCGCCTCCATCGTCACGTCATGGCGGTGAATAGCTGTTGCGCCGGGCACCAACGCAGCTTTCATGCCGCGGGCGCTCAGGCGTAAACCCATTTCGTAGTCGTCCCAGGCCGGATAGGGAAAGTCGTTGTCGAACAGCCCGGCGTCGATCAAGAATTGCTTCTTGGCCGAGACATTCGCCACGCAGAAAAAGTTCTCCGGCACGGTCACGTTCGGACCCGTGAAAGAGGTACCGAACAGCGTGCCGCTATCCTCGAGCCAACGGCAAAAGTCATTCTCGCGCTGGAGCGCTGGAAACCGGCCGGGTCCAATGCCGATGGCCTCGCGCTGCGGATGACGACGATGAAAGTCGAGGTGGGCTTCGACGAAGTTCGCTTCGGGAATGTAGTCGCCAGCCAGGAACGTCACGAGCGGCGCCTGTGCGCGCTCGATGCCGCAGTTGTTGGCGAAACCGCGCCCGCCGCGCGCGACGTCGTAGAAGCGGAAATTCAAGCCCTTGTTCCGGCCAAGCTGCTCCATGCACTTTTCGAACACCGGCCGCCAGTCGATGCGTGTGCCGGGATTGATCACAATCAGCTCATACACCGCCGGCGCCGCCGTTTGATTGGCCAGCGACTCCAAAATCAAGGACAACATCGGGCGGTCAAACCCGAGTTTGTCTCGGTCGTCGTAGTCGTAGTCGTCAAAATTGTCGAAACTTGTCACAATGGTGATGAGCGGTATCTCGGCCATGACTTGCTCCGAGGCGACGGTTCAATACGTGTTCGGCTGCGCTTTAAGTCCGCGTGCGGTTGCGGATCAGGAAATCGTCGTAGGTGTATTCGGCAACCCGCCACCATAAATACTGATCGTTGCGGAACGCCAGCATCGCGTCCCAGATTTTCTTGAAGTCGGCGTTCTTGGCCGATACTTCGTTGTAGACCTCGAGCGACGCCTTCAAGCTCGCCTCCAGGATCGCCGGCGAGAAGGCCTGCAATCGCGCCTGTCCGCCGCCCAGCAGCGTCTTCAGCGCGATCGGATTGAGCGCATCATATTTGGCCAGCATCCACTGGTTCGACCACGCCGATGCCGTCGTGAGAATGGTCTTGTAGTTGGCCGGCAGCGCGTTCCATTTGTCGAGATTGAAGAAGTGGTGGAGCATCGCGCCGCCTTCCCACCATCCGGGGTAGTAGTAGTACGGCGCGATCTTGGCGAAGCCGAGCTTCTCGTCGTCATAAGGCCCGACCCATTCGGCGGCGTCGATCGTGCCCTTCTCCAGCGCCGAATAGACCTCACCACCCGGAATTTGCTGCGGCGATACGCCGAGCTTGGCCATCACCGTGCCGGCGAAACCGCCGATGCGCATCTTGAGACCCCGCAGGTCGGCCGGCGTCTTGATCTCGCGGCGGAACCAGCCGCCCATCTGGCAGCCGGTGTTGCCGCACGGCAGCGCGTGGATGTTGAACTTCTTGTAGAACTCGTTCATCAGCTCCATGCCGCCGCCCTGATACATCCAGGCGTTCTGCATGCGCGCATTGAGACCGAACGGAACCGCGGTGCCGAAGGCAAAGGTCGGATCCTTGCCGAAATAATAATAGGACGCGGTCTGCGCCATCTCGACGGTGCCCTTCTGCACCGCGTCGGCGGCGGCAAGCGGCGGAACGATCTCGTTCGCGGCGAAGACCTGGATCTGGAAGCGCCGATCGGTCATTTCCGAGACGACCTTGGCGAAT
Organism: uncultured Alphaproteobacteria bacterium; assembly: GCA_963741595.1. Taxonomy (GTDB): domain Bacteria; phylum Pseudomonadota; class Alphaproteobacteria; order Rhizobiales; family Xanthobacteraceae; genus VAZQ01. Next base: position 337,725 of record CAVUIV010000006.1, on the reverse strand, counting down.
TCCTCGGCGGCCCCGTAGATGGTGTCGAGGTTCTTGGGAAAGCTCGAGGTCAGGCGCCATTTCAGCTCTGGCATCGCCTGCGCGATCGCCGGGCTGGCGATGGCGGTGCTGGCGGCGGCGAGTCCGGCCCCCTGGATGAATTGGCGGCGTTTCACGTCGGCCTCCTCAGATCGGGTATCGTGGGATCAGGTGTGTGAGATAGGTGCACAAATCCGATAGCGCCGGTCAAGGCTTGTTGGGGAGCGCATCGCCGCGGTCCAGCGCCAAACGTAACGTTCGGTCGTCGGTCGTGACGGCTCCCCCAGGATGTCAATTGTCTGACATGCGCCATTGCTATGGGGATTGGCGATCTCACGAGGAAACCCAGCCATGCCCGATCCATTCCGCGGCATTTTCAATGTCGATGATTTTGCCACCGTCAACCGGAGGTCACTGCTGACGGGGCTTGGCGCGTCCGCCGTGCTCACCACCACCGGCGCGTTATTCTCCCGCGGCGCCTGGGCTGCCCCAACCTTCAAGGCCTATCCGTTCTCGTTGGGCGTGGCCTCCGGCGATCCGGCGCCCGACGGCTTCGTGATCTGGACCAAAATCGCGCCGCAACCGCTGGAGCGCGGCGGCGGCATGCCGAAGCGGCCGGTCGAGGTCGCCTGGTCGGTCGCGACCGACCCACGCATGCGCCAAGTGGTGCAGAAGGGCACGGCGGTGGCGCACCCCGAACTCGGTCATTCGGTCCACGTTGAAGTCGCCGGGCTCGAACCCGCGCGCGACTATTTCTATCAGTTCACGATCGGCGCCGAGCGTAGCCGCGCCGGCCGCGCCCGCACGCTGCCCCCGGTTGGCGCCTCGGTCGCGCAGATCCGTTTTGGACTTGCCGGCTGCCAACGCTACGAGGACGGCTACTTCACGGCGTATCAAGGAAATCGCCGCCGAGCAGTTCGACTTCGTTTTCCACTACGGCGACTACATCTACGAGTACCGTCTGGTCCGACCCGGCGAGAGACCGCTGCCCGTGGTCCGCGTGATGCCCGGCGAACCGGACGAGATCTACACCCTCGACGACTACCGGCACCGCTACGCCGTCTACAAGACCGATCCTGATCTGCAGGCGGCGCACGCTTCGACGCCGTTCATCATGAGCTTTGACGACCACGAGGTCGACAACGATTGGGCCGGCGACACCACCGAAGAGAAAGCACCGCCTGAGCTGTTCCTGCTGCGACGCGCGGCCGCATTCCAGGCGTGGTACGAGCACCTGCCGGTACGGAAAGCGCAACTGCCGCGCGGCCCCGACATCCTGGCGTACCGGCGCTTCGGCGTCGGCGATCTCATCACCATGAACGTGCTCGACACGCGCAGCTTCCGCTCACCCCAAGCTTGCGCCAACGGCCCGCGGGTGGTGTCCGGCTGCGCTGAAGCCGACGAGCCGCAACGCACCATGCTCGGCGCAACCCAGGAGCGCTGGCTCTACGACGGCTTCAAGACCGCCAAGGCGCGCTGGAACGTTCTTGCCCAGCAAGTCACCATGATGCGCAACGACCGCGATCCCGACCACAACGTGTTCGCGCCGAGCTTGGACAAATGGGATGGCGCGGTGGCGGCTCGCAATCGCCTGTTTGCCGCAATCGAAGCAGCAAAGCTCGGCAATGTGGTGACGCTCACCGGCGACATCCACCAGAACTGGGCTGGCGAGCTCAAGAAGGACTTTGCCAACGAAACGTCGGCCACGCTGGGGGTGGAATTTGTTGCAACGTCGATTTCGTCCGCCGGCGACGGCTTCGACATCAACAACAACTACAAGGCCCTGCTCCAACAGCAGCCTTACGTCAAATTCTTCAACAGCCAGCGTGGCTACGTCCGCCATCTGGTCACGCCGAGCCGCTGGCAGGCCGACTTCCAGGTGCTCGACAAAGTGAGCGTGCCCGACAGCCGGATGACGACCCGCAAGCGCTTTGTCGTTGAAAACGGCAAGAGCGGCCTGGCTGATGCGTAGCGCGGCGCCGCGTCGCGCGGCACCGCTCAGCTCTCGATCACGATCTTGGGCGCCACGCGCGCCGGCTGATCCATGAGCTGGTCGCGCACGCGCGCCGCGATGTCGCGATAGATCTTAGCGTGCGGCCCGTCCGGCTCGGTCGCCACCACCGGCAGGCCGGCGTCGGATTTCTCGCGGATGGTCGCGTGCAGCGGCACCTCGCCGAGGAACGGCACGCCGAGTCGTTCGGCTTCCGCCCGCGCGCCGCCATGGCCGAAAATCTCCGAGCGCTCCCCGCATTTCGGGCACAGGAAGTAGCTCATGTTCTCGACGATGCCGAGCACCGGCACATTGACGCGGCGGAACATGGCGATGCCGCGCCGCGCGTCGATCAGCGCCAAATCCTGCGGCGTCGAGACGATGACCGCACCCTTGAGCGGCACCTGCTGCGCCATGGTGAGCTGCGCGTCGCCGGTGCCGGGCGGCATGTCGACCACCATCACGTCGAGCGTGCCCCACTCGACCTCGCGCAGCATTTGCGTCAGCGCCGAGATCACCATCGGCCCGCGCCAGATCATCGGCGTCTCTTCGTCGATCAGGAAGCCGATCGACATGACGGTGAGGCCGTAGCGCGAGATCGGCTTCAGCCGGGTGCCGCCGAGCGTCTGCGGCCGCTCCTTGATCGCGAGCAGCTTCGGCAGTGACGGCCCGTAGATGTCGGCGTCGAGGATGCCGACCTTGAGGCCAAGCGACGCAAGACCGAGCGCGAGATTGACCGCAGTGGTCGATTTGCCGACCCCGCCTTTGCCGGAGGCGACCGCGATGATCGACGCGACGCCGGGCACGCCGGTCTGCGATCCGCCGCCGCCCTGCCCGGCCCGCGGCGCAGGACCGCCGGCGGGCTGCGGCGCCGCAGCCGCCCCCGCCTTGCGCTCGGCGGTGAGCGCGACCAGCGCCGACGTCACGCCCGGCACCGCGCGCACGGCTTTCTCGGCGCGCTCGCGCACCGACTCCCAAGCCTTCACCACGGCGGCATCGACCGCAATCGAGAAGAACACCTTGCCGTCGGTCACCACCACGTCGGACAGGGCGCTGGTGTCGGTGAGCGGCGTCCCGTCCGGGGCCGGAACCTTGGCAAGGCTGTCGAGAATGTCTTGTTTGGTCGGCGCCATCGCGCTCCGCCTGTCTGTGCCTGGAAGGCCGCCACCATACGGGCGGCACGAAACGGGTCAACGCCCAGTTGACGCCACATGCCTGCCGTCGCAATCACGTTGCAGCGAGGCCAAGAACCAGCCGGCAGGCAGGAGGAAACCATGGCGAAGGTGGCGTTTATCGGGCTTGGCGTGATGGGCTACCCCATGGCCGGTCATCTCAAGGCCAAGGGCGGACATGAGGTCACGGTCTACAATCGCACCGCCGCCAAGGCCGAATCGTGGGTGGCCAAGTTTGGCGGCAAGCGCGCCGCGACGCCGCGAGAGGCGGCGCAGGGCCAGGACTTCGTCATGGCCTGCGTCGGCAACGACAACGATCTGCGCGAGGTGACGCTGGGCGAGCAACGGCGCCTTCGCCGGCATGGCCAAGGGCGCGGTGTTCGTCGATCACACCACGGCATCCGCCGAGATCGCGCGCGAACTGCATGCGCAGGCCAAGCAGCGCGGCTTCGACTTCGATCGACGCGCCGGTGTCGGGCGGCCAGGCCGGCGCCGAGAACGGCATGCTCACGGTGATGTGCGGCGGCGATGCCGCAGCCGTATGGGCGCGCCGAGCCGGTGATCGCCGCCTATGCGCGGATGTGCAAGCTGCTCGGCCCGCCGGCGCGGGCCAGCTCACCAAGATGGTCAACCAGATCTGCATCGCCGGGCTGGTGCAGGGCCTGGCCGAAGGCATCCACTTCGCCAAGAAGGCCGGGCTCGACGTCGAGGCGGTGATCCAGACCATCTCCAAGGGCGCGGCGCAGTCCTGGCAGATGGAGAACCGCTACAAGACCATGAACGACGGCAAGTTCGACTTCGGCTTCGCCGTCGACTGGATGCGCAAGGACCTGTCGATCTGCCTCGGCGAGGCGCGCAAGAACGGCGCCAACCTGCCGGTCACCGCGCTGGTCGACCAGTTCTATGCCGAGGTGCAGAAGATGGGCGGCCGGCGCTGGGACACGTCGAGCCTGATCGCGCGGCTGGAGCGATAGCGCCTCGGCGGCGGAGACGCTAAATCTCCACCACCATCCCGTCCTCGGCGATCTCCAGCCCCGCCGCCCTCGCCTCCGCGACCTTCGCCAGCATCGACGGATTCATGTGGGTCAGCATGATCCGCTTGGCGCGCAGGCTCGGCAATTTGGGCTTCAGAATTTCCCAGCTCAGATGGCCTTTGAGCGCGCCGGCATAGCCGAAGCATTCCGTGATGAAGAGATCGGCGCCGTCCGCGACGCCGATCAGCGCGTCGGTCCATTCGGTGTCGCCGGAATAGGCGAACAGCCGCTCGCCGTCGGAAATCCGCAGCGCGGTCGACGGCGCGCCCGATTGATGCACGACCTCGGTCGTCGACGACCGCATGACCGAGAATCTCCGTCGGCCGGCCCGGCTCGATCTCCACGATCTCGAACGGGAAGCGCCAAGTATTGGTCAGCGCGAGCGGAAAGAACACCTCGATCGCTGCCTCGATCCGCGCGCGCGATCCGGGCGGCCCGGCGATGGTGAGCGGACGCTCGCGCCGCATCACCAGTTGCGCGTCGAGCAGCAGGAACGGCAGCGCGCCGAAATGGTCGCCGTGGAGATGCGACAGGATGATGCCGTCGACATCGCCATGGTCGAGGCCGCGCCCCTTGAGCGCGACCAGCGAGGACGCGCCGCAATCGACCAGCAGGGTCGCTTTCGCCGTCTTCAGCCAGAAGCAGGTGTTGAAGCGGCCGCCGGAGCCGAAGGCGTCGCCGGAGCCGACGATGGTGAGCTGCATGCTCATGCGCTCGCGCTCGGTCGTGCCGACACCGCGGCGTGCCAGCGCCGCACATTGGCGCACGTCTCCGGCACCGCAAGCTTGGCCGGCTTCATGAAGTCGATGGCGATCATGCCGGTGATATCGGCGACGCTGAAGCGATCGCCGGCGGCGAACGGCCGGTTGGCAAGCTCGCGATCGAAAATTCGAAGAAATCCATTCGATGCGCGGCTTGTTGGCCTCCGCCCAGGCTGGGACCTGCGGGATCTCCATCTTCGCCATCGCCGGATGGCTATTGCGGAAGACGTGGGAGACCGGGGCCAGCAGATGCAGCTCGAGCCGCCGGTTCCACATCTCGATCAGCGGCCATTTCCAGCGCGCCGCGCCCGAACAGTGGCGGCTCCGGGTGCAGCGCCTCGAAATAGCGGCAGATGGCGATGGATTCGGTGATGACGGTGCCGTCGTCCAAGACCAGCGCCGGCACCCGCTGCAGCGGATTGATCGCGGCGAAGGCGGGCGACTGGTGCGCCAGCGCCCCGAGGTCGACCTGCTCCAGCGGCACGGTGATGCCCTTTTCCGCCAGAAACACCCGCACCCGGCGGGGATTTGGCGCCCGGCCTCCGTCATAAAGCTTCATCGGATTCCCTTGTCGGCACGGTCTCTCGCAGCCTCGGCACCGCCAAACCTGTCGTTAACGCCCCCTCCGGGGACCCCGTATATCATGCGAACTGGATGGATCGCGGTCTAGCGCCTTGTTTGCGCACGATCTTTCGCGAAAACCGAATTCCGCTTTAGCGACAACGCTCTAAGCGTGCCCTTAAGGATTTTGCGAGACTTTTGCACGGATTGTGGGGGCGTAGCACCAAAACCATGACGGCGAGCACCGACCAACGTGACGTTCCGGCCGCCTCCGACGCCGCGGCGGCCAAACGCCGGCGCGCGGCCGCGCAGCACGTGCGCGAGGCGCGCGACCGCCTGACCTCGACCACCGGGACGCGGCCGGCGTTCGACAACGAGCTGCTGCGGCTATTCGCGCAGAACCGGCTCTCGGCGTCGCTCGTCATCCTGCTGCTGGTTGGCGCCGTCGGATTCCTCATCGAGCATCTGGGTCGGCGCCATCACCGCCGGCACCTGGACCAGCGCCGTCCTGGTCATCCACGCCATCATCATCACCAAGTGCCGGCAATTCCTCGCCTCGCCGGCCAGCGCGACCGACAGCCGCGCCTGGCGGATCCGTTTCATCGTCCTCGACCTGTTGTTCGGGTTGGCCTGGATGTTCATCCTGCTGAATCCGCTCGGCGTCGAAGGCACCGGCACCTTCATGCTGTTCATCATGCTGCTGGTGGTGGCGCTCTCGAGCATGCTGTCGGCGAGCGTGCCGATGGCCATGATCGCGGCATCCATGCCGGTCACCGCCGCGGTCACGTTCAACTTCGCGATCCGCGGCACGATCCAGGACGCCATCCTCGCGATGCTCGCGATCACCGCGCAATGCTATTTCATGCTGCTGACGCATCGCCTCTACACCACCCAGCTGGCGACGCTGGAAGCGCGCGCCGAGAAGGATGCCCTGATCGGAGAGCTTGAAACCGCCAAGTCGATTTCCGACGAGGCGCGGCGCCGCGCCGAAGCCGCCAATATCGCCAAGTCACACTTTCTTGCGCAGATGAGTCACGAGCTGCGCACGCCGCTCAACGCCATTCTCGGATTCTCCGAAGTGATGAAGACGGAGATCTTCGGGCCGCACAGCGTGCCGGCCTACAAGGACTACGCCAGCGACATCCACAATTCCGGCGTTCACCTGCTCGGCCTGATCAACGAGATCCTCGACCTCTCCCGCATCGAGGCCGGCCGCTACGAGTTCAACGAGGAAGCCGTCAACTTGGTCGGCGTCGTCGGCGAATGTTGCCACTTGCTGCAGATGCGCGCCCGTAACCGCGGGCTCACGCTGCATGAGGTGTTCGAACCCGAGATGCCGAAACTGTGGGCCGACGAGCGCGCGATCCGGCAGATCTGCCTGAACTTCCTGTCGAACGCGATCAAGTTCACGCCGCAGGGCGGAGAGATCTGGATCAAGGCCGGCTGGACCGCCTCCGGCGGCCAGTATCTGAGCGTCAAGGATACCGGCCCGGGCATTCCGGAGGAAGAAATCCCGATCGTGCTCGCATCGTTCGGTCAGGGTTCGAATTCGATCAAGTCCGCCGAACAGGGCGCGGGTCTTGGCCTGCCGATCGCGAAGAGCCTGGTCGACCTTCACGGCGGCACGTTTGATTTGAAATCGAAGCTGCGCATCGGCACCGAAGTGATCGTCACCTTCCCGCCCGAGCGAGTGATGGCCGCGCTCCCGCCGCTGGCCGAGCCGGCGCCGCCAACCCAGCCCCAGGGGGAGACCGTCAATCCGCAGCCGGCGCCGCCTTCCGCCATGCGCAAGCTGCCGTTCTTTCGCGTTTAGAGCATGATCCCGAAAAGTGGGAACCGGTTTTCGGAAAGATGACGATCATGCTCCAAACGCAAAAAATCTAGACCATGATCGATTCGATGCTCGCCGGCTGCTCCAAGGCAAAAGCGGCGGTCGCCACCCGCGCCGGCGGCACACCGATTGCGTTCCCGGCCGCGATGCTTATCTTCGCCTTCCCGATCGTCGTGCATGCCCAATCATGACCGCAGTCGTCAGACCTCCGGTGCCTGAAAGTCCGTGCAACAAGATTTGCGCGCTCGATCCGCCGTCCGGACTGTGCCTCGGCTGCGGGCGCACCCTTGCCGAGATCTCGTCCTGGATCGCCTACGACGATCGCGAGCGAAGTCGCATCATGGCCGAACTGCCGCAACGGCTCGCTGCCTTGCGTCACCGCAACGCTCCTCCCGCCGCAAAAGCCTGAGGGACGCCCGTGCGCAGCCTGCTCTGGTTTCTTCTGGCGATCGGCTTGATTGTCCTGCTGTTCGTTTCGCTCGAGCAAAACGGGATCACCGTGATGGATCTCGGGACATTCGATCCGTCGCCGCTGACCAAGAATGTCATCGTCTTCGTGCTGTTGGTCGTGGTCGCGTTGGCGCTGTTTCGCAGACGCTTCTCGCAGGCGATCAAAGCGGTGCTGGTCTGGCTGGTGCTCGCTGCCGCGCTCGCGGTCGGCTACACCTATCGCTTCGAACTGCGCGAGGTCGCCGATCGCGTGATGGCCGAATTCATTCCCGGCCATGCCGCGACCCGCGGCCGCACCGTGGAAGTCGCCCGCGGCCAAGGCGGCAATTTCGTTGTGCTGACCCAGGTCAACGGCGCCCGCCTGCCGATGATCCTCGATAGCGGCGCCAGCTCGGTGGTGCTGACCCATGAGGCGGCCAAGGCGGCGGGACTGCCGCTTGAAGTGCTGTCCTATTCGGTGGCGGTCGAGACCGCCAACGGCCGCACCCGCGCCGCGCCGGTCACGCTCCAAAGCATCGCCGTCGGCGGCATGGTGGAGCGCGAGGTCGCCGCGCTGATCGCGCAGCCGGGACAATTGCGCCAAAGCCTGCTCGGCATGAGCTTCCTCAACCGCCTGCAAAGCTGGGAGGTCCGCGGCGACCGCCTGGTGCTGCGGGCGTATCCTTAGTTCACCACACCAAACTCACGAGAAACCGCAGCGACGCCGCCAACAGGAACAGCCCGAAGGCGACTTCCAGCACCCGCTTCGACAGCGCATGCGCGAGCCGCGCGCCATAGGGCGCGGCCAGGCACGACACCGGCGCCATCAGCGCGAAGCCGATCAGCGACACGAAGCCGATCGACAACGGCGGCAGCTGCGCCTGATGCGGCAGCCCGGCGAAGCATAGCCCACGGTGCCGGCGAGCGTGATCGGCACCACGATGCCGGCCGAGGTCGCCACCGCCTGATGGATCGGCTTGCCGTAGAGCGTCAGCACCATCGTGCAGAGCGAGCCGCCGCTCACGCCGGTGAGCGACGCCATCAGGCCCACCGCCAGGCCATAGAGGCGCGCCAGCGGATGCTTGGGCAGATCGTCGCCGAGTTGCCAGCGCTCCTGCGCGAACAGGAGCTTGCCGGCGATGATCGCCGGCGATGACGATGAACGCGATCTTGAACACCGGGCTCGGCGCGACGGTGGCGATCAGCGAGCCGATCGCGATGCCGACGATGACGGCCGGCGTCCATTGCCGCACCACGTCGGTGAGCACCGCGCCGGTGGCGCGGTGCGTGAGATAGGAGCGGATATTGGTCGGCGCCATGATCGCGAGCGAGGTGCCGATGCAGAGCTGCATGTGCACGGCATCCGGCACGCCGAGCATGCCGAAACACCTCGTACAGCACCGGCACGGCGATCACGCCGCCGCCGACCCCGAACAATCCGGCGAGCAAGCCGGCGATCACGCCGCCCGCGAGGATGGCGGCGGCGAGCAGCACGAGTTCTCCCGGTGGGATCCCGAGCATTGCGAATCTCCAGTCGCCGGAGCTTACCAGACGAGGCTCACGAGAAACCGCAACGACACCGCCAGCAGGAACACCGCGAACGCAATTTCGAGCCGGCGCTTGGGCAGCGCGTGCGCGAACCGGGCGCCGAACGGCGCGCTACCAGCGAGCACCGGCGCCATCAGCGCAAAGCCGATGAGCGACACGAAACCGAGCGACAATGGCGGCATCATCGCCTGCTGCGGCAGGCCGGCGAGCACATAGCCGACAACGCCGGCGAGCGTGATCGGCACGCCGACCGCGGCCGAGGTCGCGACCACGTTGTGGATCGAGCGCCCGTGCAGCGTCAGGATCATGGCGGAGATCGAGCCGCCGCTGACGCCGATCAACGAGGCGGCAAGGCCGAGGATGAAGCCGTAGCCGGCCATCGCCGCGCGGCCCGGCAGCTCTGCGGCAATCCGCCAGTCGTCGCGGCCGATCAGGAGCTTGGTGCCGATGATGCCGGTGATGACGACGAATGCCACCTTCAGGACCGCGCCGCGCGCGATACCAGCGATCAAGCGCGCCGACGCGCGACGCCGACGACCGCCGGGATCGCCCAGGCGCGCACCACGTCCGTCAGCACCGCGCCGTGCGCCGATGCACCAGATAGGACCGCACATTGGTGGGCACGATGATCGCCATCGAGGTGCCGACGCAAAGCTGCATGCGGACGTCTTCCGGCACGCCGAGCACACGGAACACCTCGTAGAGCACCGGCACGATGATGGCGCCGCCGCCGATGCCGAACAGGCCGGCGAGAATGCCGGTGACGATGCCGCCCGCGATGATCACCGCGGCGAGAAACAGCAACTCGCCGATGGAAATGCCGCCGATCATGCAGTGCCCCGACCAGGCCGGAGCGGATGCCGCCGACGCACGTCAGGCCGCGATGTGCGCCAGATTCGGCGTCCGTGTCCACCACCTGCGCCAGCGCCTCGGCAAGCACCGCCACGCCGGCGCCGGGCTTCACCGCTTCGGTCGCCAGATGCGGCGGAACGCGCGCGCGCCGGGCACGCCGCGGAACAGGCCGAGCATGTGGCGCGTGATGCTCGACAGCCGCGTGCCGTGCGCAAGCTCGCGTTCGATATAGGGCATCATGCGCCTCGACCACCGCCTTGGCGCTGCGTGAACGGCGCCGCTTCGCCGAAGATCAGCGGATCGACCGCCAGCAGCCGCCACGGCTCCTGATAGGCGGCGCGGCCCATCATCACGCCGTCGACGCGATCGAGGAACGATGCCGCCTGCTCGACGCTCGCGACGCCGCCATTGAGCACGACCGGCAGCGCCGGATGCGCGGCCTTGAGGCGGAACACGCGATCGTAGTCGAGCGGCGGCACGTCGCGGTTCTCGCGCGGCGACAGTCCCTTCAGCCAGGCCTTGCGCGCATGCACGATCAGCGCGTCGACGCCGGCCTGCTTCGACCGCGCCCGCGATCGCATCGAGCGATTGCTCCGGGATCCTGCTCGTCGATGCCGATGCGGCACTTCACCGTGACCGGAATCGCGACCGCCGCCTTCATCGCCGCGACGCAGTCGCCGACCAGCGCCGGCTCCGCCATCAGGCAGGCGCCGAAGCGGCCCTCCTGCACGCGATCCGACGGGCAGCCGACATTGAGATTGATCTCGTCATAGCCGAAGTCGGCGCCGATGCGCGCGCAGTCGGCGAGCGCGCGCGGCTCGCAGCCGCCGAGCTGGAGCGCGACCGGATGCTCCGCCGGATCGTAGCCGAGCAGCCGCGCGCGATCGCCGTGGATCACCGCGCCGGTGGTGATCATCTCGGTGTAGATCAGCGCGCGCCGCGTCAGCAGCCGGTGGAAGAACCGGCAGTGGCGGTCGGTCCAATCCATCATCGGCGCGACCGAGAAACGGCGCGCGGCATGCTGGCGGACGATGCAGAGTTCATTGGCGTTCTCATGGCCCAGAATATGGTTGCAAACAAGTGAAACCGATCCGCGCGTCGCATTGACGCCCGCGATGCGCCGGGCGCTACCGCTCCGGCGAGGAGATTCGCCATGACGGCAGCCGATGCAAGCAAAAGCAAAACATCAAGCAGCGCGTCGCCCTCACCTCGATCCTCGCGTCCGGCGGATTGACGATCGCCAAAGGCGTGGTCGGGCTCGCCACCGGCTCGCTGGCGGTGCTCTCGGAAGCCGCGCATTCGCTGCTCGATCTCGCCGCGACCATCATGACCTATTTCGCGGTGCGCGTGTCCGGCAAGCCGGCCGACGAGGAGCACCACTACGGCCACGGCAAGGTCGAGAGCGTCACCGCGCTGGCGGAGACGGCGCTGCTGTTCCTGCTCTCCGGCGTCGTGATCTGGGAGGCCGGCCACCGCCTGTTCGGCGGCGCGCATCACGCGGTCGAGGCGACGATCTGGGCGTTCGGCGTGATCGCGGTCTCGATCGTGGTCGATTTCTTCCGCGCCCGCCTGCTCTACCGCGTCGCCACCGAAACCGTCGAGCGAGGCGCTGGAAGCCGATGCGCTGCATTTCGGCTCCGACATGTGGTCGTCGATCGCGGTGCTGATCGGCCTCGGCGCCGTCGCGCTCGGCTATCCGTGGGCGGATTCGGCCGCCGCCGTCGTCGTCGCGGTGTTCATCTGCATCGCCGGCTGGCGGCTCGGCCGCCGCACCATCGAAACGCTGACCGATACCGCGCCGACCGGCGTCGCCGAGAAGGTCCGCGCCATCGCCGACGCGCGTTTCCGGGCGTGGTCGCGATCGATCGCGTGCGGGTGCGGCCGGCCGGCGACGTGCTGTTCGTCGATCTCGACCTCGCGGTGAGCCGCACGCTCCCGCTCGACCGCGTCGCCAGCCATCAAGGAACGCATCGAGGCCGCGGTGCGCGACGAGCTTCGGCAACGCCGAGACCACGGTCAACATCGTGCCGCGCGCGCTCGACGACGAGACCGTGCATGGAGCGCGTGATGGTGATCGCGCGCAACCGCGCGCTCGCCGTCCACCACGTCACCGTGCATTCCATCGGCGGCCGGCTGTCGGTCTCGCTCGATCTCGAAGTCGACGGCAGCCTGTCGCTCGCGCGCGCGCACGAAATCGCCGACGGGCTCGAAGCGGCGCTGCGCGAGGAGCTCGGGCCCGGAGGTCGAGGTCGAGACCCATATCGAGCCGCTGCAGATGGACGGGACTGGCCGGCCGCGATGCGCCGGCCGAGCGGGTCGCGCAGGTCCAGGCGGCGCTCGCGGAAATCGCCGCCAGACGCGGCTCCCGTGCGCGACGTGCACGACGTGCGGGTGCGCGAGACCCGCGACGGCGAGATCGTCAATTTCCACTGCCACGTCGATCCGGCGCTGACCGTCGCCGAGGTGCATGACAAGGTCGACGACCTGGAGCGCGCGCTGCGGGCGCGCTTCCCGGCCATCAAGCGCGTCATCGGCCACGCCGAGCCGCAGGCGATCAGGCGCCCGATCTCTTGAACGACAGTCCGGTTTCGATGATGTGGCTGGCCAGCGCCCGCAGCGTGAGATGGGTCTTGACGTGCTCGCGCGCCGCCAGCGCCATTTGCTTCAGCCGCTCCTTTGTCCGCCAGCGCGGCTTCGACGGCACGCGTAAGCCCGCCTTCTTCCAATGTCGTACTGGATCAGGTGCTGCCCCTGCAGCATCGGACGGTGACGTTCGATGGTGGGATGGTTGACCACGGGCACGGTGAGACACTGCGCCGCCTCGTTGGTGCGGTAGCAATCCCAGCCGAAGCCGGACGGCGACCACGCCAACCAGGCTTGCGACATCCGGCGATAGAATTCGGTGCGCGGCAGCGTGGTGTCCGGAATGTCGACCCGGATGCCGCGTGCGGAGAACTGCCTCAACTCGCCGATGCCGGCCCGCCGCACCCACGAATTCAGTTCGGTACTGCCGCTGAAGAAGATGTCGGCTCGTCTTCTCGGGAAACTCGCCGCTCCAAAGCGACGACTGCATCGACCTGCGGCGGCGGCAGCGCGATCGGGCGCAGCTTCTCGAGCCGCTCCTGCCATCGCCGGTTGGACCGGATGCGCAGCGTCGGCAACGCCGGGTGGGCCGAACCGGCAATCACCTGCCAGCGGTCCGCCGGCAGCTCGCGCTTGAACACCACGTCCGCCTTGTCCAGCAGGAAGAAGCTTGGCCGCCGGATGCCGAAATAGTCGCTGAAATCGGCGGCAACGAGCGGAACCGGGCATTCGACAAACCGTAGCCAGGACACGCCGAAGGCGCGCGTCAACGCGCGCCAGGGATGCAACGGATCACCGATCAGCGAACGCACGACCGTGCCGCGGATGCCATGGCGAATACAGCGGCATATAGGCCACGACGAGGTCATAGCGACCGGCGCGGACGTCACGCATGCATCGCCAAAAATTCGCGGGCGTCCCATCGAGATAGTCCGACGCTGGTCAGGGCGCGGCGACGGCTGCTGGATCCAGAACACAGGCGGCCTGCGTTCGGTCCATAGCAGCGTGGTGCGATCGGGAAAGGCTTCCTTGATGATAGCGGGAGATCGCCGATCTCCAGTACCCGAGCCTCAGAAGCATCCATACCAGTCCTCACGCGGGGCGCTCTGCAGCCTATACTGGCTAGTGGTCCTTTAATTCTAACATTCGCAAAATCGCCCACGGAAATGGGATGCGAATGTTAGAATTGGACCACCAGCCGCCGCAGGGACGCCCAATACCGAGACCTGGGTGGCGGTACAACTCGGAATTTATTTTTGGTGCCGACGCCGGCGTCGCGCAGGATCTTGCCGTAGCGGGCTCGCCTCCGACGCGATCAGCTTGTCGAATTCGGCCGGCGATTGCGTCACCACCACGAGCCCCTGGTTGGCGACCGCCTTCACGACGTCCGGCATGCGCAACACGCTCGCGATGTCGGCGCTGACCTTGTTGAGGATCGCGGCGGGCACGCCGGCCGGCGCCATGACGCCGAACCAGGAGTCATAGACGTAGCCAGGCAACCCGGATTCGCCTGCGGTCGGCACGTCGGGCAGCCGCGGCGCGCGCTTTGAGCCGCTGACCGCCAGCACCTTGATCTTCTTGGACGCGATCAGGTCGGGCGAGAAGGTTGCGCTGCCAAAATAGAGCTGCGCGTCGTTGCGCAGGATGCTGTTCATCGCCTCGGGCGCGCCCTTGTAGGGAACGTGCACGAGGTTGACCTTGGCGACCTGCTTGAAGATCTCGCCCGCGAGATAAGACGTGCTGGCGGTCCCCGCCGAAGCGAAGTTCATCTTGCCCGGCGACTTCTGCGCCAGCGCGATGAACTCCTTGAGATTGTTCGCCGGCAGATCGGGCGGCGCCACCAGCGCCGCCGACACCGCCGACACCTGCGTCACTCCGGCAAAATCCTTGACCGGATCGAACGGCGCCGCCGGACTGATCACATTGGCGACCGGGTGGCCGCTCGAGGTGAGCATCAGGGTGTAGCCGTCGGCGGCCGATTTGGCGACGCTCGCGGTCCCTGCGATGCCGGGCCGGTTCTCGACGATCACCTGCTGCTTCCACATCTGCGACAGCTTGTCGGCGATGACCCGCGCCTGCGCATCGGTGTTGCTGCCGGCGGAGAACGGCACGACGATGCGCACCAGCTGGTGACGGATATTGCTGCGCGGCCGACGGCTGTACCCACGCAGCCAGCGCGGCGGCAGCACACATGATGCGGATCATCATGACGCAACCTCCCGATCTTCTCTGATCAATCGATGCCGCACATGCCGGCCTTGTCACGGCCGGTCATGCGCGGCATGCGACCAGCGCGCTATTGTGGCGCGATGCCGGCGGCCGCCATCACCTTGGTGTAGCGCGCGGTGTCGCTCGCGATGATCTTGTCAAACTGCGCCGGCGTGGTCGGCGCCGGAATGTTGCCGACTTTCGCATCTGGTCGATCACGTCCTGCATCTTCAGCACCGCCGCGATGTCCTGGCTGACCTTGTTGAGGATGGCCGCCGGCGTGCCGGCCGGCGCCATGACGCCGAACCAGGACTCGTACTTGATAGTTCGGCAGCGCCGCCTCCGCGACGGTCGGCACGTCCGGAAGCTGCGGAACGCGCTTGGCAGAATTGACCGCGAGCACCCTCACCTTGCCGGCGGTGCCGAGCGACTGCGCCGACGGGATCGGCGCGAAATAGAACTGCACGTCGCCGCGCACCACGGCGGTCACCGCCTCCGGCGCGCCCTTGAACGGCACGTGCACCATGTTGATCTTCGGCCTCCTGCCGCAAGATTTCGGCGGACAGGAACGTCGTGCTGGCAACGCCGGCCGAGGAGAAATTGAGCTTGCCCGGATTCTTCTGCGCCAGCGCGATGAATTCCTTGAGCGTCTTGGCCGGGCAATCCGGCGGCACGATCGCCGCCAGCGGCGCCGACGCCACCACGCTGATGCCGGCGAAATCCTTCACCGGATCGAACGGAACGGTCTTGTTGATCGCGCGCGCGATGGTGTGGCCGTTCGAGGTCAGCATCAGCGTGTAGCCGTCCTGCTGCGGTGGCGACGCTGGCGGTGCCCGGCAGACCGGGCCGGTTCTCGACGATGACCTGCTGCTTCCACATGCCGGACAGCTTGTCGGCCAGAATGCGCGCCAGCCCATCGGTGATGCTGCCGGCGGAGAACGGAACCACGATCCGCACCGTCTGGCTCGGATAGCTTTGCGCGAACGCGCCGCCGCTGGCGGCCAACAGGGCCGCAAGGCAAGCAATGCGCGAAAGTGCGCGAGGTCAATCATCGTATTCCTCCGGTCAGGCTGAACGGGCTCGAATGGCGGGCACACTAGAACATGCCGCCACGGGAGGGAACACAGCGAATTGCCGCATCGCTTGCGATCCGCGGCCAATCAGGCATCCGCGTGTTCCGCGTACAGATCGTTGCTCCGGCCCTGCTTTCGGCGACTTGTGTGCTAAGAGAAAGATCGCCCCGCACCCACGGTTAATCGAGCCGATCATGCGTACCGAACAGCCCGTGCCGATCCGCCTTCAGGATTACCGCCCGCCCGACTGGCTGGTCGAGACCGTCGATCTCGACGTGTCGCTCGATCCGACCGCGACGCGGGTGCGCGCGACGCTTCGGCTGAAGCCCAATCCGAAGGCCGCCGCCCCCGCCCCGCTGGTCCTCGACGGCGACGGCCTCAAGCTGGTCTCGCTCGACGCTCGACGGCGAAGCGCTCGCCCCCGACCGCTTTGTCGCCGCCGCCCGACAGCCTCACCATCGCGCAGCCGCCGCAGCGGCCGTTCACGCTCGAGATCGAGACCATCGTCGATCCGTCCGCCAACACCCAGCTCATGGGCCTCTACCGTTCCGGCGCCACCTACTGCACGCAGTGCGAGGCCGAAGGCTTTCGCCGCATCACCTATTACCCCGACCGCCCGACGTGATGGCGGTGTTCACCACCCGCATCGAGGCCGACAAGGCCGAGTGCCCGGTGCTGCTCGCCAACGGCAATCTCGGTGGCGTCCGGCGACGTGCCCGGCACCGAGCGGCATTTCGCGGTCTGGCACGATCCGTTCCCGAAGCCGTCCTATCTGTTCGCGCTGGTGGGCGGCGATCTCGCCTGCGTCGAGGACAGCTTCCGCACCATGTCGGGACGCGACGTGACGCTGCGGATCTTCGTCGAGCCCGGCAACGAGGATCGCAGCGCCTACGCCATGGACGCGCTCAAGCGCTCGATGCGCTGGGACGAGGAGCGGTTCGGCCGCGAATACGATCTCGACATCTTCATGATCGTCGCGGTGTCGACCTTCAACATGGGCGCGATGGAGAACAAGGGCCTCAACGTCTTCAACGACAAATACGTGCTGGCCAGCACCGAGACCGCGACCGATTCCGACTACATGGGCGATCGAGGCGGTGATCGCCCACGAATATTTCCACAACTGGACCGGCAACCGCATCACCTGCCGCGACTGGTTCCAGCTTTGCCTCAAGGAAGGGCTCACCGTCTTCCGCGACCAGGAATTCCGCGCCGACCAGAATTCGCGCGCGGTCGAACGCATCCGCAGATGTGCGCGGCCTGCGCGCGATGCAGTTCGTCGAGGACGCCGGCCCCCTCGCCCATCCGGTGCGACCGAACGTCTATCGCGAGATCAACAATTTCTACACGGCGACGGTCTACGAGAAGGGCGCCGAAGTCGTGCGCATGCTGCAAACGCTGCTTGGGCGCGCAGGATTTCCGCAAAGGCATGGACCTCTACTTCGCCCGCCATGACGGCGAGGCGGCGACCGTCGAGCAGTTCGTGCAATGCTTCGCGGACGCCAGCGGCGCCGACCTCTCGCAGTTCATGCTCTGGTATTCGCAGGCCGGCACGCCGCGAAGTCGTGGTCTCCGGCAGCCACGACGCGCGCACCAAAACCTTCCGGATGGAGGTCGCGCAGACGGTGCCGCCGACGCCGGGCCAGCCCACCAAGGAGCCGATGCTGATTCCGCTTGCCGTCGGCCTGGTCGGCCGCGACGGCAACGACCTTCCGCTCAAGCTTGCCGGCGGCGACGCCGTGGAGCGCGGTATCCTGGCTCTGCGCAAATCGACCGAAGAGCCTTTGTTTTCGAAGACATTGCCGAGCCGCCGGTGATGTCGCTCAACCGCAATTTCTCGGCGCCGGTGCGCGTGGTCGCCAACCTGTCCGGCGACGACCTGCGCTTCCTGGCGGCGCACGATCGCGATCCGTTCAATCGCTGGCAGGCGTTGCAATCGCTGGCGACGCGCCTGCTGGTCGACAACGTGGCGGCGATCCGCTCCGGCGGCGCGCAGCGCCGCGACGCATGGCCTGCTCGATGCGCTCGGCCGCGATCCTGCGCGACGCGTCGCTCGAGCCCGCTTTCGTGTCGCTGGCCCTGACCTTGCCGAGCGATGCCGACATCGCGCGCGAGATCGCCCGCGACGTCGATCCCGACGCGATTTTCGCGGCGCGCATCGGCGCTGCGCGAAGCGGCTCGGGCAGCATCTCGCCGCCGCGCTGCAGGACCGCTACCGCGCGCTCACCGAGGGCGGCGCCCTACCGGCCGGATGCCGCCGGCGCCGGCCGCCGCGCGCTGCGCAACACCTGCCTCGATCTCATGGTCGCGGCGCGCGACACCGGGCGCGATCGCACTGGCCGCGCAGCAATATCGCGACGCCGACAACATGACCGATCGCATGGCCGCGCTCATCGCGCTGTCGCTGCTAGGACGTGCCCGAACGCGCCGCCGCGCTCGACGATTTCTACGAGCGCTACAAGGACAACGCGCTGGTGGTCGACAAGTGGCTGGCGCTGCAGGCCTCGATCCCGGAGTCCGGCGACGCTGGCGCGCGTCAAGGCGCTGACGTCGCATCCGGCATTCTCGATGGCCAATCCCAATCGCGTGCGCGCGCTGTTCGGCGCCTTCGCGATGGCGAACCAGACGCAGCTCAATCGCGCCGATGGCGCCGGCTACGATCTCCTGGTCGACACCGTGCTCGCGCTCGATCCGAAGAATCCGCAGGTCGCCGCGCGCCTGCTCACCGCGCTCAAGAGCTGGCGCGTGCTCGAGCCCGGCCGACGCGCGCACGCGGAAGCGGCGCTGCGCAAGGTCGCGGCGCAGCCGTCGCTGTCGCGCGACGTCAGCGACATCGTGTCGCGCGCGCTCGCCGAAAACTGAGTCAGCGGCGGCCTCAGCCTGCCAGCAAACGCGCGCAGGCGGCGCGGTGATTCGCAAAATCGGTATTTTGAGTCTCAGGTGCTTGCGAAAAAGCGGTGGGTTCTTAAAAATTCATTAATGACTCTCGACAAATTCCCGCATCTCAACTCCAATGCAAAGTGATTCGGGGAGATGCGGCACATCCTTCCGATTGAAGTCTGGTCTGGATGATCCGAACGGGGGCCACGCATGGCGCGCGTCGAGGCGGCGAGCGCGTCTGTCAGTAGTGATTCCATCAAAGGTCTGGCGCAATCGATCGCCAAGCCGGCATATCGCCGCCTTCTGACGGCGGAGCCGGCGCTGCGGCGAGCGGTACCAGCACTCATCATCGCATTCCTGGTGACGATCTGCATCGGCGCGTTCGTGCAGGTCTTCGACCATCGCCGCCAGGCGATCGGCGAGATCGTGCGCGGCATGACCGGCAGCGCGGAATTTCTCGCCGACCGCGTCGGCCGCGCGTCGCGTCGGACGACCGGCGCAAGCAATCCGAGCTGGAGCAAATCATCCCGGCCTGGGCGCTGGTGCCGGGCCGCCAATTCTTCATCACCAATGCGGATGGCGTGATCGTCGCGGCGGTGCGGGTCGGCGTCCTGACCGGCGACGGCATGACGACCGCGGTCCCGCAGCCGGATCAAGCGCGCTCGGCCGCCGGCTCACCGACATTCTCGGACGCGTCGCAGCCGCTCGACACTTTGGGGGCCGTCGCCGGCGTGCTGGAGATCGCCCTCGCCGACAGCACGCCGGCCTACGCGACGGTGCATTGGCTCAGCTCCGGACAAGGCCAGCTCACGGTCGTGCACCGGCGCGCGGAAGCGCTGGCGGCCTGGCGCTCCGACACGGCGCTCACCGTGACGCTGTCGGCCACCACCGGCTTTGTCGTGCTGATCCTCGGCTTTGCCTTCCACTGGCAGGCGACGCGCGCGCGCGAAGCCGACGGCATCTACGAGACCGTACGCACCCGCATCGACACCGCGCTCAACCGCGGACGCTGCGGGCTGTGGGATTGGGATCTCGGCCGCGGCCGCATCTTCTGGTCGCATTCGATGTTCGCGATCCTCGGCCTCAAACCGAAGGACGACCTCCTGAGCTTCGGCGAAGTCAACGCGCTGGTCCATCCGGAAGACCTGCATCTCTACGAGCTTGCCGCCCAACTCGCCGAAGCCAAGGCCTCGTCGATCGACCATGCCTTCCGCATGCGCCACGCCGACGGCCACTGGGTTTGGCTGCGCGCGCGCTGCGAGCTGGTCCAGCAGCCCGGGCGAAGCCTCGCCGCACCTGATCGGCATCGCCGTCGACATCACCGAGCAGAAGACGCTGGTCGAACAGACCGTCGAAGCCGACCTGCGCCTGCGCGACGCGATCGAGACCATCCCGGAAGCGTTCGTGCTGTGGGACGCCAACAACCGCCTGGTGCTGTGCAACTCCAATTTCCTGGCGCTGCACAACCTGCCCGACGAGGCCGTCAAGGCCGGAACGCCCTACGACGTCGTGGTCGCCGCCGGGCGCAAGCCGGTGGTGCGCACCCAGGTGATCAGCGAGGGCCAGGTGCCCGGCGCGCGCACCTTCGAGGCCCAGCTCGAGGACGGCCGCTGGCTGCACATCAGCGAGCGCCGCACCAAGGACGGCGGCTATGTGTCGGTCGGCACCGACATCACCACCGTCAAGCGGCACGAAGAGAAGCTGATGCAATTCCGAGCAGCGGCTGATGAAGACCGTCGCCGACCTGCGCGCCTCGCAGCGCACGCTCGAGCATCAGGCCGAGGAGCTCGCCGATCTCGCCGAGAAATACTCCGAGGAGAAGACCCGCGCCGAAGAGGCCAACCAGGCGAAATCGAGCTTCCTCGCCAATATGAGCCACGAGCTGCGCACGCCGCTCAACGCCATCATCGGCTTCTCCGAGATCATGAAGTCGGAAATGTTCGGCCCGATCGGCGGCGACAAGTATCGCGACTACTGCAAGGACATCCACCAGAGCGGCCAATACCTGCTCGACGTCATCAACGACATCCTCGACATGTCGAAGATCGAGGCCGGCCGCATCCGCCTCGATTTCGAGCAGGTCCGGCTCGGCCGCTTCCTCAACGACACCATGCGCGTCGTGTCCGCGCGCGCCGACGACAAGCAGATCGAGCTGACCGCCGACATCGCCAAGGGCATCCGCGTGCGCGCGGACCAGCGGCTGCTCAAGCAGATCGTGCTCAATCTTCTGTCCAACGCGGTCAAGTTCACGCCCGAAGGCGGCCGCATCACCGTCCGCGCGCGCGCCGTCCGCGGATTGGGTGCGCATCGCCATCGTCGATACCGGCATCGGCATTCCGCGCGACCGCGCTCGCCAAGCTCGGCCGGCCGTTCGAGCAGGTCGAAAGCCAGTTCACCAAGAGCCATCAGGGCTCGGGGCTGGGCCTCGCCATCGCCCGGTCGCTGACCGAGCTGCATGGCGGCACGCTGCGCATCCGCTCGACGCCCGGCCAGCGGCACGCTGGTGCTGCTGCGGCTGCCGGCCGACGGCTGGACACGCGACGAGCACGACAGCGCGGAGATCGCGCTCGATGCCAAGGACGCCAGCGCGATCCCGCTCTCCCCGGTCGGGGGCGCGACGCGCGCACTTGATGTGGCCCGCGTAGCGACGCGACACCGCGGTGACTCGACCGGATCGTCGCTACGGCAGCTTGATATTGGCGTCGCGGATGACCTTCGCCCACTTGGCGACCTCGGCCTTGATCCAGGCGCCGAACTCGTCCGGGGAATTCCCGATCGGATCGAAGCCGAGCGTCGCGAGCTTCTCCTTGACCTCCGCCAGCGCCAGCGCCTTGACGATCTCGCGGTGCAGCAGGTCGACCACCGGCCGCGGCGCGCCCGCCGGCAACAGAATGCCGACGAACACGTCGGCCTGCTGATCGCCGAGCCCGGACTCGACCATGGTCGGCACGTCGGGCAGCGTCGACGAGCGCTTCGGGCTCATCACCGCGAGCCCGCGGACCTTGCCGCCGAGAATGCTCGGCGCGGCGGTGGACAGCGCCGGGAAGCTGATCGGCGTGTGGCCGCCGATGGTCGAGTTCATCGCCGGACCGCCGCCGGTGAACGGCACGTGGATGATGTCGACGCCGTAGGCGGCCTTGAACAATTCGCCGGCAAGATGCGCCGGCGTGCCGGTGCCGGCCGAGGAATAGCTGAACTTGCCGGGATTGGCCTTGAGCAGCGCGATCAGCTCCTTGACGTTGCGCGCGCCCAGCGAGTCATGGGCGACGATCGACCGTCGGGGTCGCGCACATCAGCGTCACCGGCGCGAAATCGCGCACCGGGTCGAACGGCGTCTTCGGATTGAGCGTCGGATTGATCACGAAGCTCGGCGCGACCGAAAGCATCGTATAGCCGTCGGCCGCGGCCTTCATGGCCTGCGCCATGCCGATATTGCCGCCGGCGCCGACGATGTTCTCGACATAGAACTGCTGCTTGAGGCTCTCCGAAAGCTTCTGGGCGATCAGCCGCGTCGAGGTGTCGTTGGCGCCGCCGGCGCCGACCGGAACGATCACGCGCACCGACCGGCTCGGATAGGCCTGCGCCCTCGCCGTCGCCGGCGAACGGCATGGACAAGAGCCGCGCCGGCGGCGGCTTGCAGGAACTGGCGGCGGACAAGCGACATGATCATTCCTTCGATTGCAATCTGAGCCCGGCGCATTATGACGGCTTGCTCGGGATTTGCACGAGCTGCACGCGGGCGCAGCCGCCGCGTTCTGACGTGCCGCACCGCTTGCGCATCGTTCGGAGCCGAGCGCACTCTCCTCGCCAATGCGACCGCCACAAGGCGGCACAAACACAGGGAGGATATCCATGCGATCCCTGCTCAAGGCATTGCTCGTTGCCTGCCTGCTTCGCGCCGCGCATCCGGCGACTGGCGCAGGACGAAGGCCCGCCGGTGCCGGTCGAGAAGGCGGCCTATCACTGGCCGATCTTCAGCAACGAATACGTCATGCTGCTGCGGGTCTACATGCGGCCCGGCAAAGGTTCGAATTTCCACACCCACTCGCTCGACCAGATCAGCATCCTGATCGAGGCCGGCGCCAACGCAGGCCAGGTGTTCGGCAAGGAGGACAAGATGCCCCAAGGCCGGAACGCGCGGCAATGTCGGCTTCACCGCCTATTCCAAGAAGCCGTTCACGCACCGCTCGACCAACACCGCCGACGACCCCGTTCAACAATATCGTCATCGCGCTGCTCAAGCCGGGCCCCGGCACGTTCACGCCGCAAGCGCGCGACGTTCCGGGCTACCGGCAGCTGTTCGACAACGAGCGGGCGCGCGGCTGGCGGCTCCAGCTTGAGCCCGGTCAAAGCGCCGGGCCGATCACGCAGACCGCGCCGGGGCTGCGCGTCATCATCGACGGCGACGAGATTGACGAAATCATCAAGGGCGAGATGGACCGCCCGCTGGCGCTGCGGTCCGGCGACTTCTACTGGCAGGAGCCCGGCACGACGCGCACGATCCGCAACACCGGCACCACCGCCATCAACCTGGTCGAGTTCGAGCTGAAATGAGCCTGCGTCGGCAGGCTATCGAGCTCTAATCCGACGCCTCAAGGATGCGCTCAAAGCTCCTGCGCACCTTGGCTTCGGTCTCCGCGATGAAGGCGTCGAGCGTCGCGAAGTCGGGGACGTCGGCGGCGCGCGCCAGCAGGCTGCACAGCCCCGGCGCCGCGGTCTTGGATCGAATTCGCCCGGCAGGCACAGCCGCAGGATCTGCGTCAGATTGTGATAGAGCCGCACCGCCGGGCGCAGCACCTCGGCATGCTCGGTCGGCAGCAGGCCGAGCCGCCACGCCTTGTCGAGCACGCGGACGGTCGAGGTGTCGAGGATCTCCGGCGTGGTCGCGCCGTGCACGAGTTGCAGATACTGCGCGATGAACTCGATGTCGACCAGCCCGCCGGCGGCGTATTTGAGATTCCAGCGGTCCTGCTCGCCCTTCTCCCGCGCGATCGCCTGGCGCATCTCGGTGACGTCGCCGGCGATCAGCTCGGGATTGCGCGCGCGTGCCCAGCACCGACGCGATCACCGCCTCGATCCGCGCCCGGAACGCCGGCGATGCCGACACCACGCGGGCGCGCGTCAGCGCCATATGCTCCCAGGTCCAGGCTTCGGTCTCCTGGTAGCTCGCGAAGCTGTCGATCCGCGTGGCGACCGGCCCGGAGCGGCCGGACGGCCGCAGCCGCATGTCGACCTGGTAGAGCACGCCGTAGTTGGTTTGCGCCGTCAGCGCGCTGATCAGCCGCTGCACCAGCCGGGTGAAATATTGCGCGCCGTAGAGCGGACGCTTGCCGTCCGATTCCGGATGCTCGGAATCGAAATCGTAGATCACGATCAGGTCGAGATCGGAGGTCGCCGTCATCTCGCGGCCGCCGAGCTTGCCGAGCGCAAGGACCGCGATCTCCTGGCCGGCGATGCGTGCCGTGCAGCTTGGCGAACTCGTCCTCGACCGCGCGATGCAGCGAGCGGACCAGCATGTCGGCGAGCCGCGCGAACGCCTCGCCGGCCTGCTCCGCCGACACGGTGCCGGAGAGGATCCGGGTGCCGATCAGGAACATCTGCTCCTGCGCGAAGATGCGGATGCGGTCGAGGAAGTCTTCGTAACCGCCTGACTGCACGAGCGAACGATCGAGCACCGCGCGCAGCTCGTCCTCCTCCGGCAGCGCGCCGAAGAAGCTCGGATCGATCACCGCATCCATGACGTCGGGGAACTGCGCCAGGCTGTCGGCCAGCCGCGGCGCGGTGCCGAGCACCATGCGCGATCAACGCGATCAGGTCGGGGTTCTGCCGCAGCAGCGAGAACAGCCGGCCGGCGCCGTGCAGGCCCGACAGAAAGCGGTCGAAGGCCATGCAGCGCCGCGTCCGGATTCGACGGACCGTGCGAATTGCGTCAGCAGCAGCGGCACCAGCTCCGCAAGCTGGGTCGCGGCATGCTCGCCGCGCAACGAGCGATAGCCGCCCGAGAGCCACTGCCGCACCCGCGCCGAGACTTCGAGCGGCTGCTTGAAGCCCATGGCGGTGAGATTGTCGAGGGTCTCGCGGTCGTCGGCATCGGCCGGGAACGACAGCGCGCGGGCGCGCGCCTCGGCCGCCGGCGCGCTCTCGAACAAGGTCGCGTATTGGCGCTGCACGTTGCGCAGGTGGCCGAGCAGCGTCTCGGCAAAGCTGTCGCGGTCGGCA
This sequence comes from uncultured Alphaproteobacteria bacterium, assembly GCA_963741595.1. GTDB lineage: Bacteria > Pseudomonadota > Alphaproteobacteria > Rhizobiales > Xanthobacteraceae > VAZQ01. The sequence goes on along the minus strand of CAVUIV010000006.1, from coordinate 312,566 downwards.
AACCCGAAGAAGCGGGCGAAACGCTCGAGCCCCTCGCGATCGCCCGGCAGCGTGTGGGTCTGCTCGTCGGCGACCATCTGCAGCCGGTGCTCGAGCATGCGCAGGAACTTGATAGGCCGCGGCCAGCTCGTCGCGCGCCGCGGCGCCGATCCATTCGCGCTCGGTCGAGCATGTCGAGCATCGCCAGCGTCTCGCGGCCGCGCAGCTCCGGATGGCGGCCGCCGGCGATGAGCTGCTGGGTCTGCACGAAGAACTCGATCTCGCGGATGCCGCCGCGCCCGAGCTTGACGTTGTGGCCCTCGACCGCGATCTCGCCATGGCCGCGATAGGCGTGGATCTGGCGCTTCATGCTGTGGATGTCGCCGACCGCGGCGAAGTCGAGATACTTGCGCCAGATGAACGGCGACAGGTCGCGCAGCAGCTTCTCGCCGGCCGCGATGTCGCCGGCGCAGGCGCGCGCCTTGATCATGGCGGCGCGCTCCCAGTTGCGTCCGACTGCTCTCGTAGTAATCGAGCGCCGCCGCCGTCGACACCGCGATCTGGGTCGATCCCGGGTCGGGCCGCAGCCGCAGATCGGTGCGGAACACGTAGCCGTCGGCGGTGCGCTCCTGCAGCAGCTTCACCAGGCCGCGCGTGATCGCGGACGTAGAACGGCGCCGGCTCGGTGCCGGCCGACCAGGGTCGGCGCGCTCGCGTCGTAGAAGACGATGAGGTCGATGTCGCTCGAATAGTTGAGCTCGCCCGCCCCCATCTTGCCCATCGCCAGCACGATGTAGCCGCTGCCGACCTCGGGCTCCGACGCGTCGGCCGGGCGAAGCTTGCCCTCGCGCGCGGCCTGGTCGAGCAGATGCCGCACCGCCGCGCCGACGGCGGCATCGGCAAGCTCGGTGAGCGCGGCGGTGACGCGCATCACCGGCCAGACGCCGCCGATGTCGGCGAGCGCGATCAGCAGCGACGCCTCCGCCTTCATCCGGCGCAGCAGCCGCATCACCTCGGCTTCGTCTGACGTCGCGGAGATCGCCGCGCACCGTGTCGGCCATGATCGCGTCGAAGCGCGCCTCGGGATCGGATTCGAGCAGCGCGGCGAGCCGCGCCGGATCGGCGACGCCAGCTCCCAGAGATGCGGCGAGCCGTCGGCGAGGCCGAGCACGAGCGCGCGGGCCTGCGGATGCGCGGCGAACAGCCGCCGCAGCGCCGCGCCGGCGGGCTGGCCGTCGAGCTCGCGCCAGCCAGTCGTCGAGGCGCTTCTGCGCGGCGTCAGGCGCGGAGAGCCGCGGCGCGTCGCGATCGCGCTGCGACCAGCGTGGCCCCACTGACGTCGTCGCCGGCTGTGGCGATGGCCGCCATGTCGTCGCTCCGCCTCCGTCGCGCAGAATCTCGCGCGGCCGATCCCGGCGATTTGGTCACCGCCGACGCTGAAACCGCAAGGCTCACACTTGTGAGAGCTGCAATCGCCCTCACGCGGAGGCGTCGGGCTGGATAGCAGGGCAGCGGACGCGCCGCGCGGCAGCGCCAGCACCGACCGCAAACCGGGCGCGTTGTCCTCCAGCCGCAACTCGCCGCCATGCAGGCGGGCGACCGCATTGGCGAGGCTCAGGCCCAATCCCGAGCCCGGCAGCGACCGGCTCTGCTCCAGCCGGACGAAGCGCTCGACCGCCCGGATGCGGTCGTCCGCGGGGATGCCGGGCCCGGTATCGGCGACGGTCAGCAGGATGCGGTCGCCCTCGCCCGCCGCCTTGACCACGATCTCGGGCTGCACGCCGTTGAGCGGCGGCCGGTCCGGCGCCAGCGTGCGCGTTGTCCGGCGCCGCATATTTGATGGCGTTGTCGACCAGATTGGCGAGCGCCTGGCTGATCAGTTCGCGGTTGCCGTGCATCGGCGCGGCCTCGGGCGCTTCGACCCGCAACGTCAAGCCCTTGTCGTCGGCCAGCGGCTCGTAGAGCTCGCCGATGCCGCTGCGCGATCTCGGCGGCGTCGAAGTTCGTCATGCCGTCGCGCGCCTGGCCGGATTCCGCGCGCGCGATCATCAACAGCGCGTTGAAGGTCCGGATCAGCGCGTCGGATTCCTCGATCGTCCGTTCCAGCGCGGCGCGGTATTGCGACTTCGTCCTCCGCGGTGCGCAACGCCTCCTCGGCGCGGTTGCGCAGCCGCGTCAGCGGCGTCTTGAGGTCGTGCGCGATGTTGTCGGTGACCTCCTTGAGGCCGTGCATCAGCGCCTCGATCCGCTCGAGCATGACGTTGAGGTTGCCGGCCAGCCGATCGAGCTCGTCGTTGCTGCCGGCGATCGGCAGCCGCCCCGACAGGTCGCCGCTCATGATCCGCTGGGTGGTCCCGGTCATGGCGTCGACGCGCTTGAGCACGCGGCGCGTGACGAAGAACCCGCCGGCGATGCCGAGCACGACCACGATCGCGATCGACCAGCGGCCGGCGCTGATGATGATGTCGTGCAGCCGCTCGCGCTCCTGCGAGGTCGCGGCCGACCAGCAGGCGGAATCCGCCCGGAAGCTGCAGCACACGCACCAGCGCCTGGTGCTCGGCCGCGGTGTCGCTGTCGTCGATGCGGCGATAGGCGGTCTCGGTCCAGCCGGACTTGTCGAGGATGCCGGTGGTCAGCGAGCCGATATTGCCGGTGACGCCCTCGCCCGCCGCGGTGGTGAGGAGATAGAGGCTCGAGCCCGGGCCGGCTGCCGCGGTCGTCGATGGCGAAGATCAGCCGCCGGATGCCGCCCTGCTGGTAGAGATCGGAGAGGCCGGCGATCTCGGCATCGACCGTCGCGACGATCTGCTGCGGTGACCAGGCGGCGCGTGTTCCAGGCGAAATAGGCGAGCAGGAACGCCGCAAACAGCGCGAACACCGTCAAGTAGACCAGCGTCAACTTGAAGGTGGTGGTCCGGAAGAGCTTACCGAGCGCCGTCATGCGTCAACCTTGCAGCGTGATCCCGACAGGCGGGATCAGGCGACAGCATGCCAGAGATTCGCGGGGGCGTCCGCGACCAGCGCCTCGCGCCTCACCGGCCGTCCCGGATCATATAGCCCGCGCCGCGCACGGTGTGCAGCAACTGCTGGGAAAAGCCCTTGTCGATCTTCGAGCGCAGCCGCGAGATGTGCACGTCGATCACGTTGGTCTGCGGATCGAAGTGATAGTCCCACACGTTCTCCAGCAGCATCGTGCGGGTCACCACCTGGCCGGCATGCTTCATCAGGTATTCGAGCAGGCGGAATTCGCGCGGCTGCAGGATGATCTCGTCGTTCGCGCGCTTGACCTGATGCGACAGCCGGTCGAGTTCGAGGTCGGCGACGCGATAGGCCATCTCCTCGCGGCCGCCGCGGCGGCGCGCCAGCACCTCGATGCGCGCCAGCAGTTCCGAGAACGAATAGGGCTTGGGCAGGTAGTCGTCGCCGCCGGCGCGCAGGCCCTTGACCCGGTCGTCGACCTGCGCGAGCGCCGACAGGATCAGCGCCGGCGTGTCGTTGCCCTTGCTGCGCAGCGTGCCGATGACGGTCAAGCCGTCGAGCTTCGGCAGCATGCGGTCGACGATGAGGACGTCGTATTGGCCGTCGAGCGCGTGCGCGAGGCCCTCCTCGCCGTCGCTCGCAAGCTCGGCGACATGGCCGACCTCGCGAAAGGCCTTGACCAGGTAGTCGGCCGCGTCGCGGTCGTCTTCGATGATCAGGAGGCGCATGGTAGATCCTCGCTCGCTGCCCGCGTCCTTGTTCGTGCCCTCGGCGAGGGAACGCTTTGCGCTGCGATCGTCATGGCGACCGTACCTAAAACGTGCCCCGTTGCAAGTTCCTGCGTCCGGCCGAAACATTTGGCCGCAGTGTATGTAAGCGAGGGGCGGCGGGGACGAACCCGCCGCCCCTCGACCAATTCCGGCCCGGTGGGGGCGACGGAAACCTGACCGGAATTGGCGAAGAGCTGGGGACGGGCAACTTACGCGCCCGTCCCCCTGGTTCGTGCCACCGGCGGGGGCGACGGATGCCGGCGGAACGCCCCATTCGAGTTAGGCGCGACCGAGACGCACGGCGACGAACCGGATGCTGTCGCCGCTCTTCACCCGCACCAAAACGTTACGCGCGCCGCCTTTCTGCGCGTCGGCAATCATGTCGCGGACTTCCGCCGGCGTTGTGACCGGCTTGTTGGCGATGTTCAGGATCACGTCGCCGGTGCGGAAGCCGTGCTCGGCGGCGATGCTGCCCGGCTCGACATTGGTGATGACGACACCTTCGCTGCCGCTGCCGGCGACGTCGGCCGCAGGCGCCAGCGTGAGGCCGAGACGCGGAACTTCGGTTCGCGCGGCTCTGCTCGGCGCCGCTCCGGCGTCGCGCGGGCTTCGCGCTGGTTCGGCAGTTCGCCGAGCGTGAGCGTGATGGCCTGCTCGGCGCCGTTGCGCAGCACGGTCAGCTCGCACGCTGGTGTTCGGCGGCATGGCGCCGATGGTGCGGGCGAGCTCGCGCGCGTCGCGCACCGGCGTTGCCGTTGACCTGGGTGATGATGTCGCCGGCGCGGATGCCTGCCGTCACCGCCGGGCTACCGGCTTGCGGCTCGGCGACCAGCGCGCCTTGCGTCGACTTCAGGTTGAGGCTGTCGGCGATCTCGGCGGTGACCGGCTGGATCTGCACGCCGATCCATCCGCGGGTCACCGAGCCGCGCTCGCGCAGCTGCGCGACGACCGAGCGGACCGTGCTCGCCGGAATGGCGAAGGCGATGCCGACATTGCCGCCGGACGGCGAGAAGATCGCGGTGTTCACGCCGATGACATGACCGTTGACGTCGAAGGTCGGGCCGCCGGAATTGCCGCGGTTGACCGGCGCGTCGATCTGGATGAAGTCGTCATAGGGGCCCGCGCCGATGTCGCGGCCGGTTGGCCGAGACGATGCCGGCCGTCACCGTTCCGCCGAGGCCGAACGGATTGCCGACCGCCAGCACCCAGTCGCCGATGCGCGGCGGCGCTTCGGCGAGCGTGACGAACGGGAAGTCGCTGCGGCCGTCGACCTTGATCAGCGCGAGGTCGGTGCGCGGATCGGTGCCGATCACGCGGGCGGTATAGGTCCTGCCGTCGTCGGCGGTCACTTGAACGTTGTTGGCGCGGTCGACGACGTGATTGTTGGTCACGGCATAGCCGTCAGCCGAGATGAAGAAGCCGGAGCCCTGGCCGGTGACGTTGCGACCGCCGGGAGCCGGCGTGCGGAACGGCGCGCTGGCCGCGCTGCTGGCTGTCCGGCGCCTGGCCGAACTCTTCACCCTCAGGCACGCCCCAGCGGCGGAAGAAACGGTCCATCGGCGAACCCTGCGGGAACGGCGTCGCTCTGCATGCTCACGCGCGGCGCGTCGACCCGCACGCGCACCGAGATCACCGCGGGCTTCACCCGCTCCACGATGTCGGCAAAGCCGACCGGACGCTGCGCGGTCTGCGCCTGCTGCGACAGGTTCTGTGCGTGGGCGCCGGGAAGATTGCGCAGGCCGAGACGTCGGGCGCGAAGAACAAGGCCGCGGCACCCAGGCTCGCAATCGTTGGTGGCGAGAAGAGCCAGACGGCGCGGGAAAGCACGCCTGCGCGTCTGTGACGTCGGGTTGGCACGTTCTCAGTCATGAAGTCAGTCTCCATCTGTCGGAAGCTCGTCCCGCCCGGGGCGAGCGACATCGTTGTGTCGTTCCCGGAAGCCAACATGGGGGCTGCCGCCTTACGGGCTCCTGTCGGCGAGATTAAAACTTGGTAAGGACGCAGACTTTCTCGATTCACACTGAAATATCAATGACTTGAGCGCCAGATCAGATCCGGCTGTCAGCGATCCTCGGGCTTGGTCGCATCAGCCGCGCCAGTCGCCGCTCTTCGTCCGCCGTCAGCGCGCCGCCCTGCGGCGCCGGCGAGATCGACGGCGCCGCTGCGCGCGCCGGCGGCGGGCCATCAGCAACAGAGATCAGCACCGCCGCCGAGCAGCAGCACCGGCGGCGCGAGCCAGAGCAGCGCGGTGCGCCAGTGCAAGCGCGGCCGCAGCAGCACGAACTCGCCGTAACGCTGCGACCAGGAAATCGAGCACCTGCTGTTGCTGTCGCCCGCCTGCAGCCGCTCGCGCACCAGCATGCGCAGGTCGCGCGCCAGCGGCGCGTCGGAATCGTCGATCGACTGGTTCTGGCAGACCATGCAGCGCAATTGCTCGCGACAGCTCGCGCGCGCGCGCTTCCTGCGCCGGATCCGACAGGATCTCGTCGGGCTGCACGGCGCAGACCGGCGAGCGGCGCCAGCAGCATCGCGGACAAGCGATCAGGCGCGCAGCCAGCGCATGCGAGCCTACTCCGCCGGCTGCATGGCGCGGCTTTGCTCTTCGCCGGTTTCGGCGCGCCGACGCGCAGCCGCCGGTCGGTCAGCGACAGCGCACCGCCGATCACCATCACGATGGTGCCGAGCCAGATCAGCAGCACCAGCGGCTTGTGATAGACGCCGCACCGCCATCGTGCCGCCGGGCGACGGCTCGCCGAGCGAGAGATAGAGCTGGCTGAAGCCGCGCGCCATCAGCGCCGCCTCGGTCCGGGTGGTCGAGCGCGAGGGGAAGGTGCGCTTCGACGGCTCCATCATCGCCGATCGACGTCGCCGCCGCTGCGCACCGTGAAGCGCGCGACCTGGTCGCGATAGTTCGGCCCCTGCTGCGCTGGTCGATGCCCGTCGAAGTGAAAGTCGTAGCCGCTGATCGAGATCGTCTGCCCGGGCTTCATCTCGGCGATGCGCTCGGCGCCGAATTGGGTCTCGCCGACGATGCCGAGCAGCGTGATGCCGAGCCCGAGATGCGCGAGCGTCGTGCCCCAGGCCGATCGCGGCAAGCCGGCGGCCGCGCGCCGATGGCGGTCTTGAGCGGCGCCCTGAACAGCCGCGTGCGCTCCGCGAAATCGGTGAGCGCGCCGACGATCACGAACACCGCGATGCCGATCGCGAACGGCGCCAGCACCGGTCCGCCGCGCACGAATCGCGAACATGCGCGACCATCGCCACCAGCGCGACGCCGGCGGCGACCATCAGCCGCTGCGCCACGCCGGAGAGGTCGCCGCGCTTCCAGGCCAGCAGCGGCCCGAACGGCACCGCCAGCAGCAACGGGAGGAACAGCGGACCGAACGTCGCGTTGAAGAACGGCGCGCCGACCGAGATCTTCTCGCCGGTCAGCGCTTCCAGCGCCAGCGGATAGAGCGTGCCGACGAACACCGTCGTGCAGGCCGTCACCAGGAACAGGTTGTTGAGCACGAGCGCGCCTTCGCGCGACACCGGCGCGAACAGCCCGCCCTGCTTCAGCAGCGGCGCGCGCCAGGCGAACAATGCGAGCGCGCCGCCGATGAAAAGCACCAGCAAGGCCGAGGATGAACACGCCGCGGGTCGGATCGGTGGCGAAGGCGTGCACCGAGGTGAGCACGCCGGAGCGCACCAGGAAGGTGCCGATCAGCGACAGCGAGAACGCCAGGATGGCGAGCAGGATGGTCCAGACCTTCAGCGCGTCGCGCTTCTCCATCACCACCGCGGAATGCAGCAGCGCGGTCGCGATCAGCCACGGCATGAAGGAGGCGTTCTCGACCGGATCCCAGAACCACCAGCCGCCCCAGCCGAGCGTGTAATAGGCCCAGTACGAGCCCATCGAGATGCCGAGCGTGAGGAAGATCCAGGCCAGCAGCGTCCACGGCCGCACCCAGCGCGCCCAGGCGGCGTCGATGCGGCCCTCGATCAGCGCGGCGATCGCGAACGAGAACGAAATCGAGAGCCCGACATAGCCGACATAGAGCAGCGGCGGATGGATCGCGAGGCCGGGATCCTGCAGCAGCGGATTGAGGTCGCGGCCCTCGGCGGGCGCCGGCACCAGCCGCAGGAACGGATTCGAGGTCGCCGAGGATGAACAGGATGAAGGCGACCGCGATCCACGACTGCACCGCCAGCACGTTGGCCTTCAGCGTGATCGGCAGATTGCCGCCGAACACCGCCACCAGCGCGCCGAACAGCGCCAGGATCAGGACCCACAGCAGCATCGAGCCTTCGTGGTTCCCCCACACGCCGCTGATCTTGTAGATCAGCGGCTTCGGCGAATGGGAATTCTCGAACACGTTGACGACGGAGAAATCCGAGCCGACGTAGGCGACGTCAGCGCCGCGAAGGACATCGCCGACGAACACAAACTGCGCCACCGCGGTCGGACCGGCGGTCGCCATCAGCACCGGATCGTTGCGCCGCGCGCCGTACAGCGGCACGCAGCCCTGCACGATCGCCGAGCGCCAGGGCGAGCACCAGCGCGTAATGGCCGATCTCGGGGATCACTGGTCGCTTCCCTTCCCGCGCCGTCGCCTGCGTCTTCTTGCCGGCGTCGTCCTTCCAATGCCCCTGCTGCTTCAGCGCTCGGCGACCTCGCGCGGCATGTAGTTCTCGTCGTGCTTGGCCAGCACGCTGTCGGCCCTGAACGTGCCGGCCTGGTCGAGCGCGCCTTCGGTCACCACGCCCTGCCCTTCCCGGAACAGGTCGGGCAGCAGGCCCTGATACGCGACCGGGATGGTGTTGCTGCCGTCGGTCACCTCGAAGCGGACCTGGAGATTGTCGCCGCGCGCGACGCTGCCTTCCTTGCACCAGGCCGCCGAGGCGAATGCGCGCGCCGGGCGCGATCTGCTTCTCGACCACGTCGGTCGGCGAATTGAAGAACACGATCGAGTCCTTGAGCGCGGTCAGCACCAGCCCGACCGCGAGCGCCAGCACGGCGAGTGCGGAACCGATCAGGACGAGGCGTCGTTGCTTGCGCGTCATCGCGTTCGATCCATCGCGTTTCCGACCAGAGCCTTGTTGCCGCGTCGCGATCAGCCGTCGAGGCCGAGACCTTTGACCAATTCGTCGATCCGCCGCAGCTTGTCCGGCTCGGCGGCGAGCGCGCGGCGCGCCTCGCCGGCGGCCGCGAGCGCCCGCTCGCGCTCACCCAGCACCATATAGGAGCGCACCAGCCGGAGCCATCCTTCGATATCGGAACCGTCCTTGCCGAGGCGCTCGGCCAGCCGCTCGACCATGCCCTTGATCATGGCGAGCCGCTGCTCCGGCGGCAGGTTCGGCGGCGGCGGCGATCTGCTCCTCGCTCGGGCCGCGCCTGGCGCCACTCGGCCGCCGCGCCAGCGACGCGTCAGCTCGGCGCGGATGAACTCGGCCCACGGCGCGTCCGGCGGCGCATTGCTCGAGCAAGCGCGCGCCAGATCGCGCCGCTTCGTTCGACGCGCCCGTCCTGCTCGGCGGCAAGGCCGAGGAAAAAGCGCGCCTTGACGTGATCGGCATCGAGCGCGAGCGCCGCCTTGAACGCGGCGAGCGCCTCCGCCGTCACGATGCCGTTCGCCGCCGCCGTCAGCGCCTCGCCGAGGCCGGCTTGGCGCTCGGCGGTCGCGCCGTTGAGCGCGAGCGCTTGGCGGCGCGCCTTCACCGCGTCGTCGAAGCGGCCCATCCGCAGATAGATCGGCGCGACCACCTCCCAGCCGCGGCCTTCGTTCGGATTCTTCGCCAGATGCGCTTCGACCTGCGCCACCATTGCGCGATCGATCTGCCGTTCCGCTGGCGCCGCGCGACGCCAGCGGCTGGCCGGGCAGCGAGCGGCGAACCGACCGCAAGGTAGAGCGCGAGCGCACCGACCGGCAGCAGCGATCAGCGCCACCACGGCAACCGCGCGCCGCCGCCGCGTCATGCCGCAGCCGGGCGCCGCTTGCGACACCGCCGCCTCGGCGTCGGCCGCCGCAATGCAGCCGGCGCGACACCTCGACCTGCGCCGCCGCGGCCTCGCTCTCGCCGATCAGGCCGGCGGCGTGGTCGCGCCGAATCTCGTCCAGCTGATCGCGGTAGACGTCGACGTCGCTGCCCGAGCGCAGCGCCGATCGCGCCGCGACAGCGGCCAGAGCACGGCGAAAATCGCCGCCGCCGTCATCAGCGCGAGCACGAACCAGAGTGTCATGGCGTCATTTCATCAGGCCGAATCGGGCATTCCGGAGGCGACGTGCCATTTGGCCCGATGCGATCATCGGCCGCGGAGTTACATCACGGCCGCCGCAGCGCCGCAACCGGGGCGCCTACGACGCGCAGGATTCAGGCCTTCGCCAGGCCAGCCTTGCGCTCGGCATTCGTCGGCCGGTCTCCGCCGCCTTCACCAGCAGCGCGGCATAGTCCTGGCCGAACGCCTTGCCGCAGAATTTGATCGCGGCGTCCATCTGCGACTTCCGGAACGGGCGATCGTGCTCGCCGGCGACGCGCAGCGCATCGAGCAGCGCGCGCGTGCCGCTGTCGAGATATTGCTGGATCTCCTGGAACGTCGCGCAGCGTCACTTCGCTGACGGCGAGTTCGCCCGCATAGTTGCGGCAGGCGCCGACGAATTCGATCATCGCCTCGGTCTCGTTCACCTCGTCGGCGTCGAGCACCGAACCGCGCGCGATTTCGCTGCGCCGCACGCGGCCGCAGCAGGCGCCGCACCCGGCCGGGCACCGATTCGATCTCGGCCGTCAGCAGGGTCGAGATCTCGCTGCGGATCGCGGCGAGCTGGCGCGCCCAGTGCGAATCCGCGGACAGATCGAGCTCGGTGCGCACGCCGCGCACCGCGTCGTGGATGCATTTCAGCAGCGACGTCACCGCAACGGTCGGCGCCGTGGCTCGAGGTCCGCCTTGAGCTCCTCGACCATGCGCTCGATGTCGGCGAGCGTGATGGTGACCGCGAGCGCATATGGCGTGGCGGCAATGCGCGCGGCGTCGTCGCTGTCGGCCGCCTTCACCGCCAGCCGGATCAATTGCCACGGCACCGCAGGCGGCTCGGCCACCATGATCAACGCGTAGGGCTGCAAGCCCTGGCGTGCGCACAGAGCGGCGAGTCGAGCAGGCTCTTCACGTCGTCGAGCACGCCGTCGCTGAGATTGCGGATATGACCGGGCAGCCGGCTGGCGATCAGATCGAGCGGGTCGCGCGAGGACAAGATCGGTCAGAACGTCCTTGATGTCGTCGAGCGCATTCGGCGTCGCGATCTGCGACGATATTTTTCGCCGCGTCCGGTCATCGGCCTTGGCGGCATCCAGCGCGGTGCGCATGCGCTCGGCGGCAAGGTCCTGAAACGAACGCACCAGCGCCTGCGGCGCTCGGTCTCGCCACCGGCCAGCGCGCTGGTTCACCGTCGTCGCAATAGGTCTTGGCTTCGCCGGGATCGAGGTCGCGTGAAATCCACGTCCAGATCGGCTCGATCGTGGTGCGCGCGATCCGGCCGGGCATCTTGCGGTCGCTCTTGGCGTCGGTGAGGAACGGTTCGAGCGGCCGGAAAAACGCGCGCGCCGGAATGCCGACGCGCGGACTCCGTGTCGGCCGAATTGCGCACGGCGGCGCGCACTTCCTGCAGCAGCATGATCGCCGCCCGGGAACCTCGTCGCCGCGCAACACCGCGCGCTCCAGTTCCGTCATCAGCAGCGCGCGCGCTCCGGGACGGAAGCTCGCGAAGAATTTGCCGCAGTCGATCGAGGGGCAAGGCACCTGCGGCCATGCCGCACACCTCACGTTACAGATCGTCAGCATCCGCGCCGAAATGATAGCGAGCGCGGGCTTAAGAACGCGTTAAGTCAAATGCGCAGCGATAACCCTACGGTATCAAGGTGTTGGAGCCGTCACCAACGGCGCCAGGGCGGCGCGGCCCATAGAAGTATCGCGGGCCGTAATAATACCGCGGGCCGTAATAGTAGGGCCGTAGCCGTAAATCGGCCGGGTCGACCACGACCACCGGCGGCGCCCCGGTCACGACGCGGACCGGCGCCCCGCCCATCCCGAGATTGCGGGCGATCATGTAGCCGGGACTGCCCTTCCGCCATCACGTTGCACCATTCGCCGCCGCAACGGATGACATCGACCACGCTGCCGCCGGGGACGGTCGTGATGACGCCGAAATCGGTGCCCGGCCCTTGACGCAGATTGGTGTTCGTGCGCGACGCGGCGCGGGCGACGCATTGGCCAATTCCGCCGATCACCGCCAACACCGCGACGGCACAGATGGCGCCGCGTGCAAGGTTCCAGCAAACATTCGTGTCATGACTTCCTCCATGAATTCAGCCGCGTGACAAAAGCCACGGTCAGCTTACTGCAACCCAGCGGCCATCCGGAGCGCGGCATGCCGTGCCGCGCGCCGTTTCCGGCCGGCCGTTGATAAAGATCGTGTGCGTATAACTGCGGCATCGCCGGCCCGCGTTCTCATAATAAGGGCCGGGAACAATATTGCCGTAATACGCGGTGCGCTCGCTACGCCACCCGACCGCCACGCCCGGAGCGCCGCTCTCAAGCGCTTGCATCTCGGCGGCATAAGCCATCTGGCGATCTTCCTCGTCGAGCGAAGCGCCGATCGCGCTGCCGATCAGGCCGCCCGCGACGGCGCCCACCGCAGCGCCGGCGATCCGGTTGCCGGCGCCCCGCCCGCCGACCGCGGCGCCGAGAATGCCGCCCATCAACGCGCCGGTGAGCGCGCCGGAGTCCTGCTTCGGCGTCGGCGAATACGGGTCGCTGGCGCAGGACGCCATCGTGGCCCCCGCGAGCAGAACAGCAACCAGCCTGACCTTCAACAAACTCATGGACCTTCCCCGGACCGACAAAAGCGGTGCACCTAGATGCACAGAATGGGGCAAAACTCTGTTCGTGACCAGTTAAGCAGGGACCGCTCTCCCGCCCGCGGCGCCAGGGAACCGACATCCGGAAGGCCTAGTGGAGTGGATTTGACATTCGCTACCCACCTGGCAGCAAGCACGCGATGCGAATGTCAAATCCAAACTCCACTAGCAGCCTATACTTGCTAGTGGTTCTTTGATTCTAACATTCGCAAACGGTCCGCGGAAATGGGATGCGAATGTTAGAATCGAACCACTAGGCGCCTGGCAACACCAATTCAACGCGCAGGCCCCCGATCGGGGCGGTGCCGAGCGTCAGTCGCCCGCCATAGAGCGTCGCCAGTTCCATGACGATCGACAGTCCCAGTCCCGAGCCGGGCTTGGTCTCGTCGAGCCGTCGGCCGCGGCGCGCCACCTGCTCGCGTTGCGAAGGCGTCAATCCCGGCCCGTCGTCATCGACCATGATGCGCACGAAACGGCGCTCGCCGCTGGCGTCGGGCTGCTCCGCAAAGGTCTCGATCGACACCCGCGACTGCGCCCATTTGCAGGCGTTGTCGACGAGATTTCCGACCATCTCCTCGAGATCCTGCTGTTCGCCGCGAAAGCGCACCTCCTGCGGCGCGTCGATGTCGATCGCGAGGCCGCGGCCGTGATGGATTTTCTCCATGGTGCGGGCGAGCGCGGTGATGACCGGCCGCACCTCCGACACCGTCCCGATGGTGGCGGCGCGGGCGGCAAGCCGGGCGCGCTCGAGGTGGCGGGTCGACCTGATCGCGCATGATCTCGGTCTGCTGGCGCACCTTGTCGGCCAGCGGATCGTGCTGCATGCGCCGCCGCCTCGTTCATCATCACCGAGATCGGCGTCTTCAGCGCATGCGCCAGATTGCCGGCATGCGTGCGGGCGCGATTCGACGATCTCGCGGTTGGCGTCGATCAGCGCATTGGTCTCGCGCACCAGCGGCGCGACCTCGACCGGAAAGCCGCCTTCGAGCCGCTCGGACGCGCCCGATCGGATCGCGGCAAGACCTTCGGAGATGCGTTTGAGCGGCGCCAGGCCAAAGCGGACCTGGAAGGTCGTGGTCAGCAGCAGCACCACCGCCAGCACCGCGAAGGTGGCGACCAGCGCGCGATCGAAGGTGCGCATCTCCTCGTCGATCTCGGCAGCGTCGCCGGCGACAGTCACGACGAAGCGGCCCTCGTCGCCGAGATCGATGGTGCGCTCGATGACGCGCAAGCGTTGATCTTCGGGACCGTCGACATAGCCCTGGCGCGCACCGCTCGCGGAGGTCGCGGCGCCGCGGTCGTCGAGATGAGCGAGCGTGGAATCCCACAGCGAACGTGAGGACCGCAGTTCCGGTCGCGCCGTGTCGAGCCGCGTCACCTGCCAGTACCAGCCGGACAGCGGCAATTCGAACAAGGGTTCGCTCAGCGCCTGCGGAAAGCGTTCCGAGACCTCGTCCGGCGTCGCCACGTCCGCAACCAGCGTGCGCAGATAAACCTGCAGCCGCCGGTCGAAAGCGCGCTCCACCGCCGCACGATAGACCCCGGACAGGACGATGCCGGCCAGGACCAGGATAATGACGATCCACGTGGTCGCCGAGAAGAACAGCCGCAGCGCGAGTGAATTAGCGCGCATCGGGCGGGGAAAGCAGATAGCCGAGACCGCGCACGGTCTGGATCACGTCGATCGCCGAGCTTCTTGCGGATGCGGCCGACGAACACTTCGATGGTGTTGGAATCGCGGTCGAAGTCCTGGTCGTAAAGATGCTCGACCAGTTCGGTGCGCGAAACGACCCGGCCGGTGTGGTGCATGAGGTAGGATAAGAGCCGGTATTCGTGCGACGTCAGCTTGACCGGATTGCCTTCGACAGTCACGCGTCCGGTTCGGGTATCGAGCCGCACCGGGCCGCAATTGAGTTCGCTCTTGGCGTGGCCGGCCGAGCGGCGCAACAGCGCGCGGATGCGCGCAAGCACCTCCTCGAGATGGAAGGGCTTGGCGACGTAGTCGTCGGCGCCGGCGTCGAAGCCCTGGACCTTGTCGCTCCAACGATCGCGCGCGGTGAGGATCAGCACCGGCATGGTGCGGCCGGCGCGGCGCCACGCCTCCAGCACCGAAATGCCGTCCATCTTGGGCAGGCCGATATCGAGGATCACCGCGTCGTAGGGCTCGCTCTCGCCGAGGAAATGCCCCTCCTCGCCGTCGAAGGCGCGGTCGACGACGTAGCCGGCGTCGGTCAGCGCCGTCGCCAGTTGCCGGTTGAGATCGGGATCGTCCTCGATGACGAGGAGCCGCACCAGTTTTTCTCCGCTAGAGCATGATCCCGAAAAAGCCTGCCCCGGACTTGATCCGGGGTGGGAACCGGTTTTCGGAAAAGATCATGCTCAATCAACAAGGTAAAGCGTGATTGTGATTCAACTTAAAGCAATCACGCTTTAGCGCACGCTTACGACGGTGCCATTCTTTGCGTCGACTATCACGCGGCGCACTTTGCCATCACGCGGCAGCACTGTCAGCAGATAGATCAGGCGCTCCGGTTCCTGGCAAAGCCGCGCCCGCACCAACTCTCCGGGCACCCGGGCGCGAACCGAGCGCCGGACCGCCGCCAAGGGTACCGCGCGGCGCTCGGCAATCGCAGCGCGCTGCTGCTCACCCGTAAGACAACGTGTTCGCGATTCGGCTTCGCCTTGCCGGATCGTCAACGGGCCAAGCACCAGAAGCGCAAGCGCAAGTAGCGCCATTTTCTGAATAACCATGAAGGGCATAATACCCTGGCGCGCTGAACCGATGATGAATGGCTGCAATCGCAAGTTGCTGGCGCGGTCCTTTTTTCCGGGCGCTCAATGCGTCTTGATCCACTTGGCGATGGCGTCGACCACAGTCCCTTCAATCCCCAGAAATCCGTGCGGCGTCAGCGCCTGACAGGCATCCGTCGAGATCGGAGGGTCCCCGCCGGAGACCAGGAGGCTGTCCTTGTCCGGAGCACCGGTCAGGGCGGCGATCACCTTGGCGGCCGTTTTGGCCGGACTGCACTGGCAGGCGTCGTTCGCATGGGAGACGACGAACGCCGGAACATTGATGGCCGATAGCTGAGCGTTGAACACGGTGCGCCCGCAATAGCCCTTGACCAGCGTCGTCTGGGTGGCGGTCAGGACGATCCCGTCTGGATGTCGGAGGCTGTCGCCGCGATTCGGGATCGGCAATGGGCGCGGCAACGAGTGCGGCAGACGCGCTGCGACCCCTGCCGCCGACATGGTGCCCGAGCTGGTGCCGACCAGCCAGACCTTGCCGCCCTTGCCGATTTGTCCGCGAACATCCGCGATCACCTGGCCGATATCCTGAGCGTATTGGGCCGACAACCGGACATTGCCGTCGATCACCACCTGATTGGGGGTATCGACCACGGCGACGAACAGGTCGCTTTGCACGAACCGATCGCGCGAACGAACCAGGAAGTTGCCCTTCAGATTCGAGCCGATCGCTCCGTTGGGCTGGAGATTTAACAAGCCGTTTCCGCCTGCAAACAACATGACGGCGACGGTCGGCGTGATGTTGGGCTTTTTCAGCGCAAGATACTTGATCGTCACCCCACGCCGGACCTGGACCGTGACCGGAGGGGGCGGCCGCGTCACGATCGTCTCTGCTTGCGTCGGAGAAACCCATGATGGCGACAGCAGCATGGTCAGGGCAGCGACAATTCTCGCAGATCTTGCAGACATGATTGATCGGCTCCTCATTGAATCCTACCTCATCGCGAACCGCGCATACACCCCGCGATGACGACAGCATCCGTTGAGCGCTTGCGCCCCGGATATTGACAGCCCGAATTAAAAATAGGCTCATCACATCGCGATGGAACGCATACTCTGCACATTGATGATCCTTTGTTGGTATGGCTCGGCGGCTGCAATGGTCGGCAGCGCACAGCCCGCGCCGAAATTCGCAAACGCGGTGGTCATGCTCGCGGGCCAACAGGGCTTTTGCAGCGGCGTCGCGATCGCCGGCGACCTCGTGCTGACCGCCGCGCATTGCGTCCCGACCGGCACCGATTACCGGCTTGTCGTCATGGGAACCGGCGGCCAACCGTCGCTCAAGCCGATCGCGACAATCGCACGTCACCCGCAATTTGATGCCGAGGCGGTGCGTCGACATCGCACCACCGCCGATGTCGCGCTGCTCAAATTCGCGGATGCCATATCGGGCGCGCCGGTGCCGCTCGGGCCCGCCGCCGTCAAGGTCGCGGCCGGCGATCCCTTTCTCGTGGCCGGCTACGGCCTGGCGACGCCCGGCGATGGGCGCAGCGGTGGTACGGTGCGCACGGCGACGCTGGTCGCGACCGGGCAGCCCGGCACGTTGCAGATTCGACTGATGGATCCCGCCACCCGAAATGAGCGCGCAGGGCTCGGCGCCTGCGTCGGCGACTCCGGCGGTCCGGTATTCATGAACGCCGACGGCGCACTCGCCGTGATCGGTGTGGTGAGCTGGTCGACCGGACCGCGCAACGCCGAAGGCTGCGGCGGCCTGACCGGCGTAACGCCGCTCGCGCGCTATCGCGCCTGGGTGGTTGAACAAGCGGCGCGCATGGGATCGCGGCTCGCGCCTTAACGTTCTGGAACGTTCTCGGCGACGTTAACGTTCGCAACCCCGTTCCCAACCCCTATGGCAACGAAAGCCCATATCGCGACGAGACGCGCCGCCGACCATTGCCGGCGTTAACGGTTCCATCCCTGATCGGTACAGCTGCGTACCGGCACGGCACATGTCCGCTGGTCCCAGGATTGCAATGGTTGGCGCAAGCGTGCCGCCGCGGCGGCGACGCCTCGTTCTGGAACCAGTTGAGGTAACCAATGTCACGCCGATTTTCACCAACTGCCTGGCTCGCGGCGCTCGCGTTGCTGGCGTTAAGCATGTTGAGCGCACCGGCACGGTCCCAGCCGATCGATGGTGTCCGCACCTCCGACTGCTTCGGATACCTGCTTGGAACGCGGTCCTGCATTTCCACCTTCCGCGGCGGATGGCGCAACCCGCATGTGATCGCGGTACCGGCAGCGCAGACGCCGGAAGAGCGTGCTGCCGCCGACGCCCGTGACCGCCGCTGGGTCGAACGTTGTCGCCCGGTGAGCCAGCGCGACGGCTTCGGCATGCAACGCTATCGCTACTCACAGCCGGGCTGCGAGTTCGGCGCTTTGGACTGACGGGACGCCCTACGCAAGTGTCTCGGGCGCTGCCGGCGCGAACGCGCGGGCGGCGCTTTTTTTGTGAAATCAACCGCGTTGCGACCAGGTGCCGGCTTCCCTGACGGCAAGCGCCCCATCCCTGACGGCAGCGCCCCAAATGCGGTTATCCGTGCGGTTGTCCGTCCCGGCCGCTGCTGCTACTGTAGAAATACGTTGGAACCTCTAGGGGGCGGACGATGTGGTTGATTGTGGCCTATATCGTGTTGGCGGTCATCGGCAATGCCGTGATCTATTTGATCGGGCTTGGGATCGAGAAGATGTGGCCGGTGGCCAGCCTGCCGCTCTATCTGGTGATGTTCTTTTTGGTGCTGTGGATCTCCTGGCTCGGAGCCGTCAAGTTTACAGCACCGCGGAGCGCCGCCTAGCGGCGAGCCGGTGACATGCGCGATGCGGTCTTGCCGCTCGCGCCTTAATCACTCTGCATCATTCGACCGCGCTGGATTGCGCCACGCAAGATTGTCGCGGCGGCGCGCGCACACCCCATTCAGCGGCATCCCGATCGCGCCATCCGCGACCAAACCGAGCAAGTCGCCGCGCGCTCAACCGTTGCCGCCATGACCTGTCATGTTTGGCGGATATGCGTGTCTGGACTTAATTCTCGCGCTCTCTATTTAGAGTTGCCCAAGATGCAACAAGACCCGCACCCCAAGACCCGCACCCTTTTGTCTCCTGTTGGCGTATCATGGTTTCGATTATCTCAATTTTGAACCTTTCTAAGACCTACGCGTCCGGTTTCCAGGCGCTCAAGCGCATCGATCTGGCCATCGACAAAGGCGAGATTTTCGCGCTGCTCGGACCGAACGGTGCCGGCAAGACGACGTTGATCAGCATCATCTGCGGCATCGTCACGCCGAGCTCCGGCACCGTCACAGTCGGCGGGCACGACATTCTCATCGACTATCGCGCTGCGCGCAGCCTGATCGGCCTGGTGCCGCAGGAACTTCATGCCGACGCGTTCGAATCGGTATGGGCCACCGTGAGCTTCAGCCGCGGATTGTTCGGCTTGCCTCCCGATCCTGCACATATCGAGAAAGTGCTGCGAGCGCTGTCGCTGTGGGACAAGAAGGATTCGAAGATCATCACGCTGTCGGGCGGCATGAAGCGGCGCGTCCTCATCGCCAAGGCGCTGTCGCATGAGCCACAGGTGCTGTTTCTCGACGAGCCGACCGCAGGGGTCGATGTCGAGCTGCGCAAGGACATGTGGAACGTGGTGCGCGGATTGCGCGATTCCGGCGTCACCATCATTCTGACCACACACTACATCGAAGAAGCCGAAGAAATGGCCGACCGCATCGGCGTGATCAACAAGGGTGAAATCGTCCTGGTCGAGCGCAAGGCCGACCTGATGCGCAAGCTCGGCAAGAAACAGCTCATGCTGCAATTGCATAGCCCGCTCGTTGCAATACCCACCGACCTCGCTCACCACAATCTGACGCTCGCGCCGGGCGGCAAGGAAATCATCTACACCTATGACACCCAGGGCGACCGCACTGGCATCACCGCACTCCTCGACGAGCTTGCGCGCGCCAACATCCGGTTCCGCGACCTGCAGACGACCCAGAGTTCGCTGGAAGACATTTTCGTCGACCTGGTGAGGAAAGAGCCATGAACGTCCGCGCCATCCGCTCGATCTATGTCTTCGAAATGGCGCGCACCGGCCGCACGCTGTTTCAAAGCATCGTGTCGCCGGTCGTCGCGACGTCATTGTATTTCATCGTCTTCGGCGCCGCGATCGGCTCACGCATTCAGGAAATCAACGGCGTGGACTATGGCGCGTTCATCGTGCCGGGGCTGATCATGTTGACGGTCCTCACCCAGAGCACCGCCAACGCGTCCTTCGGCATCTATTTCCCGAAGTTCACCGGCACGATCTACGAGCTCTTGTCCGCGCCGGTGTCGTTCGTTGAAATCGTGGTGGGCTATGTCGGAGCCGCCGCAACCAAATCGATCATCCTGGGATTGATCATCCTGGTGACGGCAGGACTGTTCGTGCCGCTGCGCATCGACCATCCCGCACTGATGGTGGTGTTCCTGGTGCTGACGGCGGTGACCTTCAGCCTGCTCGGCTTCATCATCGGCATTTGGGCACAGGGCTTCGAGCAGTTGCAGTTGATCCCGCTGCTGGTGATCACGCCGCTGACCTTCCTCGGCGGCACCTTCTATTCCATCGACGTGCTGCCGCCGGTCTGGCAGACGGTCGCGTTGTTCAACCCGATCGTCTATCTGGTTTCCGGTTTCCGCTGGAGCTTCTACGGCGTGTCTGACGTGAACGTCGCGGTCAGCTTGGGCATGACGCTCGCATTCCTGGCGCTGTGCCTCGTGACGGTGCGCTGGATCTTCCAGACCGGCTATCGGCTCAAGAAGTAGAACGATCGGACGCAGCGGATGGCGGCACAGGACGGCAAACGCCTCGCGACATGCGGCTGCGGCGCTCTCACCGCCGCGGTGACCGGCGAGCCGGTGACGGTCTATGCCTGCAGCTGCCATGACTGCCAGCGCAAAAGCGGCAGCGCCTTCACCTATGCCGCGCTGTTTCCCTCCGCCACCGTGACAATGACGGGCGACCGCAAGACCTGGCGACATAACGGCGAGTCCGGCCGCTGGATCGACAACGTATTTTGCCCGACCTGCGGCGTCACCGTCGCGTTCCTATGCGAGGGCTTGCCCAACCTGACCGGCATCCCGGTCGGCGGCTTTGCCGAGGCGGACTTCGCGCCGCCCGAGCGGCTGTATTGGGCGTCGCGCCGTCACCACTGGCTGGCGGTTCCGCCGGGGACGACGCTGCTCGACACCCAAGACGGCTGAGATCGGCTGAGATCGCCACCTACTCCGCCGGATCCGCGGGCGGCATTTCCTTCGCCCCGTGCAGCGGCCGTTCCTCCATCAGGATCACCGCGACCAGCGCGATCACAGAAAACACCAGCGCCGCGAAGAACACCCATTGGAACACGCCCGCCACGTCGAGACTCGACGCGCCGGCATTGGTCGCCAGCGCCTCGACGCCGAGCCCGCCGCGCTCCGGCGCGAAACCGAGCCCCGCCAGCAGGATCGCGCCCATGATCGCGACCGCGAGCGCCGACGTCAGCGCGCGGAAGAAATTCAAGGCGCCGGTGGCGATGCCGACTTCGTGCCGCCACACCGCGTTCTGGACGCAGACGGTGGCGATCGGAAACACGGTGCCGACCCCGTAGCCGACCGTGCCGGTCGCCAGCACGGCCCACAGCACCGGCATGTCCGGCCAGATCACCAGCGCCGCCACCGCCGAGGTCGCCAGCGTCAAGCCGATATAGGGCGAGAGCTTGTAGCGGTTGAGGTGCATCATCGCGCGGCCCGAGGCCATCGAGCCCGGCGTGGTCATCACGATCACCGGGATGAGCGCGAGGCCGGCTTGCGTCGCGGTCAGATTGTGCACGGTCTGGAAATAGAGCGGCATGTAGATCATGAAGCCGGTCATCACCGCCATCGCGAAACTGGTCGCCGCGGTGCCGAGTTTCATCACCGGATTGGCGAGCACGTTGAGCGGC
The DNA here is from genome assembly GCA_963741595.1 of uncultured Alphaproteobacteria bacterium. Classification (GTDB taxonomy): domain Bacteria; phylum Pseudomonadota; class Alphaproteobacteria; order Rhizobiales; family Xanthobacteraceae; genus VAZQ01. The sequence continues at coordinate 291,193 of CAVUIV010000006.1, read as the reverse complement.
AGGAACGGCTCCGCGGTGTGGCGCAGCCACCAGCCGACCACGACCGTGAGCAGAATCGCGCTGCCGAACAAGGCAAAGATCGTCGGCGAGACCCACGGCACCCGCGTGCCGCCGGTGGTCAGCGCCAGCAACAGCAGCGTCGCCGCCGCCATCACCAGCGCCGCGCCGAACAGATCGAGCTTGTGTCGCCGACCCGCCGCCGGCAGCCGTTTCATCGACTTGCTGAGCAGCGCGGCGGTGAGCAGACCGAGCGGCACGTTCAGCCAGAAGATCATCGACCAATGCCAATAGTCGGCGATCACGCCGCCGAGCGCCGGCCCGACGGTGCCCGCGGTGATCCACGCGGTGCCCATATAGGCTTGATAGCGGCCGCGCTCGCGCGGCGTCACCATGTCGGCGACGGTGATCTGCACCATCGGCACGATGCCGCCGCCGCCGATGCCCTGCAGGGTGCGGCCGGCGATCAGCGTCGTCATGTCCTGCGCCACGCCACAGAGCGCGGAACCCGCGATGAACAAGCCGATCGCGGTCAGCATCATGCCGCGGCGGCCGTGGATGTCGGCGAGCTTGCCGTAGAGCGGCGCCACGATGGTCGACGACAAGAGGAACGCGATGATCACCCAGGACAGGTTCTGGAAGTCGTTGAGCGCGCGCCCGATAGTCGGCAGCGCGCTCGCCACGATGGTCTGGTTCACCGCCTGCAGGAAGCCGCCGAGCATCAGCCCGTAGAACACGCGCCGGATCTCGACATGGGTCAGCGCCGGCGGCGCGGCTGGCGCTGCCCCGGAGGCGAGCTCGGCACGTTTCTGCAGGGAACTCATGCCCGGCCGCTGCCTGGCTGACGGCACACGTGCCGGCGGCACACATGCCGGCGGCACACATGCCGGCGGCACAATGGCTGATAGCCGCTGACGCGGCGGGGCGAGCGGATGAACTCGATGCATGATCACAATTTGCGTCGGCCTCGCACCCGAACACAATGCTGCACTGCGGGAAGCTGCTATGCACGCATGGTTTGCACGATCGGCTGCGCCGCGCTAAGCATCCGGCACGGGGCCTGCGGCGGTCGCCCCGTTGTCCGAAGGCTCGCGCCCAAAGCTCGCGCCCAAGCACCGTCTCCTTCGTTCCGGAGGAGGCCGATGTTTATTGGGACGTTCGCCGAGACCTTTCGCTCTCCGATGCTGTTGCTCTATGCCGCGCGCGGCGTGCGCGGCTTCGGCGACGGCTTTGCCGTCATCATCCTGCCGGCCTACCTGTCGGCGATCGGCTTCACGCCGATCGAGATCGGGCTGGTGGCGACCGCGGCGCTGCTCGGCTCGTCGCTGCTCACGCTGGCCGTGGGCTTCCTTGCACCGCGACACGACCTGCGCACCATGCTGATCGCCGGTGCGGCGCTGATGGTGGCGACCGGCGTTGTGTTTCCCCAGGTCGAGCACATCGCCTTCGTGGCGCTGGTGGCGTTCTTCGGCACCATCAATCCGCAATCCGGCGACGCCGGCGTGCTGGTGCCGCTGGAGCACGCCATGCTGGCGCGCGGCGTCGCCGATGCCGACCGCACCCGGGCGTTCGCCCGCTACAGCCTGACCGGCGCGCTCGCCACCGCCGCCGGTTCGCTCGCCGCCGCGACACCTGACCTCCTGGTGGCAACGGGGTTCGGACAGATCGCCTCGTTCCAGGCGATGTTCTACGGCTACGCCGCGATCGGCGCGGTCGGCGCCGCGCTCTACCGGCGGCTGCCGCGCGCGGAAGCCGCGCAGACGGGCACCAGCACGCCGCTCGGCCCGTCACGCTGGACCGTCTACAAGCTCGCGGCGCTGTTCAGCCTGGATTTGTTTGCCGGCGGCCTCGTCGTGCAGTCGCTCTTGGCGCTGTGGCTGTTCGAGCGCTTCGACCTGTCGCTCTCGGCGGCGAGCCTGTTCTTCTTCTGGAGCGGCGTGCTGACCGCGTTTTCCTATCCGATCGCCGCGCGGCTCGCCGGCCGCATCGGCCTCATCAACACCATGGTGTTCACGCACATCCCGTCGAGCGTGTTCATGATCCTGGCGGCGTTTTCGAGCGACCTGATGCTCACGCTTGGACTGCTGCTGGCGCGCGCCGCGCTGGCGCAGATGGACGTGCCGGCACGCTCCTCCTACGTGATGGCGGTGGTGACGCCGGCCGAGCGCACCGCGGCGGCGAGCGTCACCGCGGTGCCGCGCAGCCTCGCCTCCTCGCTCGGCCCCGCGCTCGCCGGCGTGCTGTTGGCGACGCCGTTCTCCGGCCTGCCGTTGATCCTGTGCGGCGTGCTCAAGATCACCTACGACGTGGCGCTGCTCATCTCGTTCCGCCACGTCAAGCCGCCGGAGGAGCGGCGCGACTAGCGCCCTACTCCTTCGGCTTGGTGGCGGCGTCGGCGGCGCGCGTGGCCGGGCCGCGCAGCGGCCGCTCCTCGACCAGCATCACCGCGATCAGCGCCAGCGCAATGAACACCGCCGCCGACAGGAACACGAGGCGGAACAGCGGCGCGAACTCCGCGGCGCGCGCCACGCGGCCGCCACCACTGGCGCCATGCGCAGTCAGCGTTTCGATCAGCCGCGCGCCCTCGCCGCCTTCGAAGCCGCCGAGCACGATCGCCACGAACACCGCGACAATGATCGCGCCGCCGAGCTGGCGGAAGAAATTGAGCGTGCCGGTCGCGATGCCGAACTGGTGCGGCTTGACCGCGTTCTGGATCACCACCGTGCTCAACGGATACATGATGCCGACGCCGAAGCCGTTGACCGCGAGCACGGCGCAGATGCTCGCCAGCGACCAGCCGCGCCGGCTGCCACGCGAGCAGCAGGAAGGTCGCGATCGAGAACGGCAGCGCCACCAGCGGCACGCGCTTGTAGTGCGTGATGCGCGACATCAGCCGCCCCGACGACAGCGAGCCGAACGAGGTGCCGACGACGTACGCAATCAATGCGATGCCGCCGCCCGACGCCGAGAAGCCGAGCACCAATTCGAGATAGAGCGGCACCACGATCGAGAGCCCGATGACGGTGCCGATCGAGAAGAACGCGGCGACGATCATCATGCCGATCAGCGGCTCGCGCACCAGCGTCAGCGGGATGAACGGCTCGGCCGCGTGCGTGAGCCAGAAGCCGAAGGCCAGCCACAGCGCGAGCGAGCCGACGAGCAGCGACACGATCGTCGCCGAGCCCCACGGATAGCGCACGCCGCCCCACGACAGCGCCAGCAGCAGCGCCACCGCCGCCGCCACCATCAGCGCCGCGCCGGCGCCGTCGAGCTTGTGCGGGCGGTCGTTGCGCGGGATGCGCTTGAGCGCGCGGTCGGTCATCGCCAGCGCCACCACGCCGAGCGGCAGATTGATCCAGAAGATGAACGACCAGTGCAGGTAGTCGGTGAGGAAGCCGCCGGCGAGCGGGCCGAGGATCGACGCCGCCATGAACATCACCGACGAATAGCTCTGGAAGATCGGCCGCTCGCGCGGCGTCAGGATGTCGGCGATCACGGTCTGCGCCAGCGGCAAAATACCGCCGCCGCCGAAGCCTTGCAGCGCGCGCGCCGCGACCAGCACGCCCATGCTCGGCGCCAGCGCGCAGGCGAGCGAGCCGACGAGAAAAATCGCGACCGCGATCAGCATCATCGCGCGCCGGCCGTAGATGTCGGAGAGCTTGCCGAACAACGGCGTCGCCACCGTCGCCGCCAGCAGGTAAGCGGTCACCACCCACGACAGGTTCTCGATGTCGTTGAGGCTGCGCCCGATCGCGGCGAGCGCCGGCGCGACGATGGTCTGCTCCAGCGCGGAGAGGAACATCGCCAGCATCAGCCCGGCGATGACCGGGCGGACGGCGGCGGGATCGAACGGCGCAGGATGCGATGGCGCAGGATGCGAGGTGGAGGTGTTTCGGTAGTCATGCCGCGCCGCAACTTATACCAACCGCAGCGATATTGAATGCATCTTGCCCACTTTCGATAGCAACGTCAGCGCTCGCAGCGGTGCCGGACCGCACTGTCACGCAACTTGATTCGGCCATAGTTTCCGCGTGTTCTATTGTGCATCGAGTGATTGTGTTGCGTGCGAGTTGGGAGAGCGGCCGATGTGGGCGCGGCGTGCGTTGAAGGCGCAGCGGAAGGCTGCGTTGGTGCTGGTCGCTTCACAGCCGAACGCGCCGGATCAGCCGGCCGATCAAGCATCGCAGCCACAAGCATCACAACCGCATCAAGCATCACCCCAACGACCCTATCCGATTCCGCATCTGGTCACGGCGCGCGATGCCGATCGGTCGCCGCATTGCCACGCCGACAGCCGAACCCTTCGTCGCTGAAGCGATCGTCGCTGCACCGGTCGCGGCTGAGTCCGTCGCCATCCAGCCTGCGACAATCGAGTCCGTCGCCATTCCGCCTGCTGCAATCGAACCCGCCGCGATTGACCCGTTTCCCGACGCGCCGGCCGCGAGCAGCAGATTTCCTGGGGCGACTGGGATGTCCGCGCGAGACCGGCGCCTAATCGCCACCGGTTTGGATGGCGAGAGAACGCGAAGATCAACGTCAAGCTCATTCACATCTTCGCCGCCGAGAACGATCCGTCCGCGCTGTTCACCGTGGTGGCGCTGCGTCCGCCGCTCGGCCCGCCGGTGTTCATGCTCGGCCATCGCGTGGCGTAGCGCGCGCTTTAAAGCACACAACACCAAAGACGGCAAACGCTCGCCGAGGCACTCTCCCCTTCAGGCGGTGAGCCTACTCGGCCACATGGTGAGGAGCGCCGAAGGCGCGCTCGAACCCTGGGACCACCCCCTCGCTTCGAGACGGTGCTCGCGCCTCCTCAGCGATGACGGAGGATGCAGAAACCGCGCCGCCATCAAAACGCGCCGCCTCTACCCGCGCTTTGCCGTCGCGATGCCGCACGCGTCAGCCGCAGCGGCCAATCGACGATGCGGTCTTCGAGCTCCTCGTCGCGCACCGCCTCCTCCGACGCGCCGACGCGCCCGCGCACCGAGACGCCAGCCTGATGCACGGTCTCCGGATCGCCGGAGATCAGCGGATGCCACCAGTAGAGATCCTTGCCGTCGGCGACCAGCCGATAGCCGCAGGACGGCGGCAGCCAGACGATGCGGCGGATGTTGCGCGGCGTCAGCCGCACGCAGTCCGCCACCTTGTCGGTGCGGTGCTTGTAGTCGGTGCAGCGGCAGCTCTCGCCATCGAGCAGCGTGCAGCCGACATCGGTGAAATAGGTTTTCGATGAATTGTCGGCGTCCTCGAGCTTGACCAGGCAGCACTTGCCGCAGCCGTCGCACAGCGATTCCCATTCCCGATCGGTCATCTCCGAGAGGGCTTTGCGTTTCCAGAACGGGGCGTCGTCGTCGGACATCACAAATTCGGCTTGCAAGGAATTGGCCATCGGCACCGACGCCCTATATAGGCATCAAAGCCGCGCTTGTCCCTGTGGACCGGCGTCCATCGCCGCAACCCCTGGCGGGCAAATGCACCGGCGGGCCAATCAGTGCAACCCGCGGCTCCCCACGCGCCGGGTATGTGATAAACTCTTGTGCGTTCGCCGCCTCTGACGGGCGAGACAAGCCAACGGAGCGGATATGTCCAAGCCGGTGATCTTCACGGTTTCGGCCTCGTGGGACGACGAAGCGTCGGTGTGGACCGGCCACTGCGACGACATCCCCGCCGCCGCAGACGCGCCGACGCTCGACGAACTGCTGGCGAAAATCTCCGCAATGGCGCTCGATCTTCTGCCGGACAATCATCCCGGCGTCGATCCGGCTTCGGTCTTCGTCCAGATCACCGCGCTCCGCGAAGCGGAGCCTGCCGTGGCATGATGGCCGCCAACGCCATTCTACGTCAGGCGGGATTGCCGAAGGCGTTTTGACAGTGCTCGCGTTGCAAAATTTCTGCGGATAGCAGACGCGCCCGACAACCCCCGATTCCACCGCACCAACTCCCACCTGCCCTTCCCGCGTATCAACAGCGGATGCACAAAATCCGCCGCATAACCCAGCCCGCTGATTTGACAGCGGACTCGCCATCACTACCCTCGCCTCATCCCGTCCGCCGAGGGTGCTTCGCGAGGCATCGCAGATGCAGGACGGGAGCGGCGTCCCGCGCCTTGCCTTGCACGCAAGTCCCGGGAGGCTCCGGAACCCCGCCCTCCGCCACTAGGAGCGGACGCGAGGAGCTCGCAGGATGTTTGACGTCGCAAGCCGTCAAACCTTCGCGCGGGACCGGACGCCATAAACCCCGCGGTGGAGCGCCGAGAGGCGAGCGTTCGACGCGGGCATGTCGCATGTGCGGCGTGGACGCGAGGCGTTTGGTCGAAAGCGCGTTCACGCGCGTCTTCGATGCGTAAAGCGCCTGCGGACCAGCGTCATTGGCCCGCGAACGGGTGCCGTTGCACCCCAGCGCCTGTCGGCGCTCCGCCCCCTCGCTCGCGGGGGACAGCATCAGGGGGAACCCGCAAGCCTCGGAGGCCGCTTCGCCTCGCGAGAAGGATGAATTCTGTGCCGATGCTTCCGCACGCAAGCCCTTTCCATCCTCATGCTGAGGAGCGCGGCGCCGCGCGTCTCGAAGCCGAGGCCCCAGCGCGACCCGCATGGTTCGAGACGCGCCACGCAATGCAGCGCATGCCGGAAGACCTTGGCCGGGCGCTCACATATCAGGGTCACGAGACGCGCCTAGCCGCTAGGAGTTAGTCCAATTGGCTGCGTAAATCATGCTTGAGCGATCAAGGATCATGTCATTGATTTATTGGAATAATTCTTGTCATCAATGCTCGGTTGCGTGCCCAGCTTCCGGCAGAGGGCACTCCAATACCGCAATCGTCCACAAGCCCCTGACGTTTCTCGGTTCCCTGTCACCCGCGCGCCATAGCCGCGCTGCCCCGGATCGGCTAAGATTTGGCCGCATCCGGGGGCTATTCAGGGTGAAATTGCCGTGGCGGCCGCAATTGTGCCGACAAAGTCGGGCATTGCTGAACGGCCGTTCACGGAACTGATACCCCTTCGCAGTAGTCATGCGTTGGGGAACGAGAGACACGGAACACGGACCCGGGACGGAACACAGACGGGGCGCGATATCGGAGATGGACGCGACGGTCTCCGCACCGCGCAACGACACCTGAGTTACCACATCTGGGTCACCAGACCTAAGACACGACGACACGGCACGACGACCGGAACCAAACGACCTTGCGCGACCTGTTCAGCCAATCGACCGGGAATGGATGGAAGCCGAAGCTCAGCCGCTTCTTCCTCGACCTCGACGCGCGCATCGACTTCGGGCTGTTCCAGGCCGCGCCGCTGGGGGCGCGAGCTCTACGAGCGCTTCACCGTGTTCATGGACCGCTTCCACGTCGCCGGCTGGCGGCGCTGGGTCCTGGTCGAGCCGATGTCGGAGGGCGCTGACGCTCGGCGCCGGCGGGCTGGTGCTGATGCTCGCGCTCGCGATCCCGGCGTTCCGCGAGACCTCCGACGAGGACTGGCTGAAGAAGCCCGAGCTCGCCGTCACCTTCCTCGACCGCTACGGCAACGAGGTCGGCTCGCGCGGCATCCGCCACAACGACTCGATCCCGCTCGACGAGTTCCCCGATCACCTGATCAAGGCGATGCTCGCCACCGAGGACCGGCGCTTCTACGAGCATTTCGGCATCGACGTCCCCGGCACCTTCCGCGCGCTCGCTGACCAACGCGCGCGCCGGCGGCGTGGTGCAGGGCGGCTCCTCGATCACCCAGCAGCTCGCCAAGAACCTGTTCCTCTCCAACGAGCGCACGATCGAGCGCAAGGTCAAGGAAGCGTTCCTCGCGCATCTGGCTGGAGACGCGGCTGACCAAGAACGAGATCCTCAAGCTCTATCTCGACCGCGCCTATCTCGGCGGCGGCGCGTTCGGCGTCGACGCCGCGGCGCAGTACTATTTCAACAAGTCGGCGCGCGACGTGAACGCTGTCGGAGGCCGCGATGCTCGCCGGCCTGTTCAAGGCGCCGGCGAAGTTCGCGCCGCACATCAACCTGCCGGCCGCGCGCGCGCGCGCCAACGTCGTGCTCGACAACCTGGTCGAGGCCGGCTTCATGACCGAGGGCCAGGTGTTCGGCGCCCGGCGCAATCCCGCCGACGGCGTCGACCGCCGCGACGAGCGCTCGCCCAACTATTATCTCGACTGGGCGTTCGACGAGATGAAGAAGCTCGTCGACGACGCTGCCGCGAGTCGATGCACGAGCGCGTGTTCGTGGCGCGCCCCGCGCTCGACCTGAACCTGCAGCGCCAGGCCGAACAGGCGGTCGAGAACTCGCTGCGCCAGTACGGCCGCGACTATAACGCCAAGCAGGCGGCCGCGGTGCTGATGGAGCACGACGGCGCGGTGCGCGCCATGGTCGGCGGCCGCGACTACGGCGAGAGCCAGTTCAACCGCGCCACCGACGCGCTGCGCCAGCCCGGCTCCTCGTTCAAGCCCTACGTCTATGCCACCGCGCTGATGAGCGGCGGCTTCAAGCCGACCTCGATCGTGGTCGACGGGCCGGTCTGCATCGGCAACTGGTGCCCGCAGAACTACTCCGGCGGCTATTCCGGCTCGATGACGCTGACCGCCGCGCTGCACGCGCTCGATCAACATCATCCCGGTCAAGCTCTCGATCGCGCTCGGCAACGGCAACGCCAAAGCCGGCCGCGCCAAGATCGTCGATCTCGCCCGCAAGGCCGGGCTGCGCACGCCGCTGATCGACACGCCGTCGCTGCCGATCGGCGCCGACGAAGTCACCGTGCTCGATCACACCGGCGGCGTTCGGCATCTTCGCCAACGGCGGCAAGTCGGTCACGCCGCATGCGGTGCTCGAAGTGCGCAGCGGCGCGCGGCGACCTGGTCTGGCGGTTCGACCGCGACGGCCGCAAGCCGGTGCAGGTGATCTCCCCGCAGGTCGCGCTCCGACATGAACATGATGCTGAACAAGGCCGCCGAACAGGGCACCGGACGCCGCGCCATCCTCCACGGCATCCCGATCGCCGGCAAGACCGGCACCACCAACGCCTATCGCGACGCCTGGTTCGTCGGCTACACCGGCAACTACATCGCCGGCGTCTGGTTCGGCAACGACGACTACAGTCGACCAACCGCATGACCGGCGGCTCGCTGCCGGCGATGACCTGGCAGCAGATCATGGCACGCGCACCAGGGCATCGAGCTGCAGACCTTGCCGGGCCTGAGCCCGCAGCGGCCCGGCCGCCGCGCAGCCGCAGGTCGCCGACCTGCGCCGCGGTCACGATCAATCCGGCCGGCACGCCAATCGTGCTGACCCGCCGCGGCGCCGACATCCTGGTGCGCATCGAGCAGCTGATGGACGACGCCACCCGCGCGCTGGCCGCGCGCGACACGCCGGAGAACCGCGCCGACGCCAACAGCATGCCGCGGCGATGCCGTCGGGAACCGTCGCTTCCGCATCCGACCGGCAGCCGACCGGCACCGTGACCGGTAACTGATCTCGCTCACGCACGATGGCGCAGTCGCAGCGCTGATTGCGCCCTCGCCGCACTTGCGGGGAGAGGCATGACGCCTCGCAACGTGCGAATTGGGTGAGGGGCTTCGCCGACGATCCGTGACAGGCCCCTCACCCAACCTCGATCCTTGAACATCATGCCCTCTCCCCGCTTGCGGGAGAGGGCACAATTACGACCGGATCGCACCGTGCGACTGCTGCTCGGAACATTGTTCGCGCTCGGCGTCGCGGCCTGGTCGGGCTCGGCACGACCTGGCTGGCGCTGACGCAGGGACAGGCGTTCGGCGGCCTGTCGCGTCGGCGCCTGGACCGCGTGGCCGCGCACCGGCACCGCCGGCATCGACCCCTATGCGCGCGCCATGATCGCGCGCAGCGGCGAATTGCCGGTCGGCTCCGGCGACGGCGTCGCCTTCCATGCCCGCGCCGACGATAACGGCGCAGCCGCTCGACGGCCGCTGCGACGTGGTGATCAGCGGCATCACGCCGCAGGCGCGCTTCTGGACCATCACGCTTACGATCGCGAAGGCGCGGCTGGTCGCGCAATTCGGTCCAGCGGCACGGCTTCACCAGCCAGGAGATCGTGCGCCGCGCCGACGGCACGTTCGAGATCACCGTCGGCCCGCGCGCGCGGCCGGGCAATTGGCTGCCGACCGGCGGCATCGAGCGCTATGTGCTGGTGCTGCGGCTCTACGACACGCCGGTCGGCGTCGCCACGCGCGCGGCCGCGAAGCGCCGATGCCCGCGATCACGCGGAAGGTCTGCCCATGATCCGCTGGCGCTCTGGCTGCTCGGCGGCGCGCTGCTCGGCGGCATCGTCCATCTGGCGACGGTGCTGATGCTGCCGAGCTCGCGACGCAGGACGCCTATTCGCGGCTCGCGCCGATCGCGCCGGTCAACGCCGTCGCGCCGGTGCCGCCGCCGACGCCGGAGAACGCGCTGATGCCGTTCATGGATCCGGCCTTCGCGATGGCGGTCTGCCGCTACGATCTCAGCGACGGTCCGCTCAAGCTCTCCGTTCCGGTCAGCCCGGCCTATACCTCGGTGTCGTTCTACACCCGCAACGACGTCGCCTATTACGCCATCAACGATCGCGCCGCCGGCCGGCGCGTGATCGAGCTCGACCTGATGACCAGCGCGCAGCGCGGCGAACTGCCGGACGACGAGGAAGTCACCGCCGCCGACCGGCTGATCGTGGAATTGCCGACGTCGACCGGGCTGATCGTGATCAAGGCGCTGGCGCCGGAGCCCGGCCTGATGCCGGCGCGCGCAGGCCGCGCTCGCCGCCGCGAAATGCGCGCCTGCAGGAGGCGCAGGCCGGTGCGAACCGATGCGCCCTCACCCGCGCACGGCCACCGCGCCGCCTTGCACGCCGTGGCAATAGTGGCGCGATCCGCGTCTCCAAGAGTTCGATGGCGCGGTCGGACTTCGGCCGCGGTCGGCGACGGCACCGCGATCACCAGGCGTTCCAGCGCATAGCGATAGGAAGCCGCCGCTCCTTCAGCGCGCTGGCACACCCAGGCGACGATCTCGGCGTTCTCACGATTGCGGGCGACCGCATTGGCGCGCTCGCGCGGCTTGAGGTTCGACGACATGCGCGAGGCTCTGCATCGCGCCGCCGGTCCATGTCGGTGACACGACCGGCGACCGCGAAGAACGGTGCAGCCGCTCGACGTCGTTGCGGGCATCGGTGACGATCTGCGCATAGGCCGACGCCTCCGAGCGGCGATAGACCTCGTGGAGCATCAGCAGATAGGCGGTGCGGTCGAAGGCCGGCTTTTGACCTTGCGGCGCCGGCTCTTGGCGCGCCAAGCCCGTATTCGCGCCAGCACGCTGTCCCAGCGGTTGCGGTCGTAGGGCGGCACGATCAGCGGATAGGCGCGGTCGCGCAGCTCGCGTTCCTGATCGGTGGTGCGGAATTCGCGAGACCGGCCCGCCGATGCGGGCGACGGCGTCGCGGCCGACCCAGTCATGCATGTTGTCGGCGACCAGTTCGGGCCGCACGCGGCCGAAATCGCCGTTGAGCACGCAGCCGCCGGACAGCAAGGCGGCGCCAAGCAGCAGGAGCGAACGGCTGGCCGGAAGCGGCCGCGCACACGAGAGGAGCGAGCGCGGGCGCAGGTTCATCGGTGAGCCTTCAGGCGTTGGCTTTGCTGCGCGAGGCGCGGCGGCGGCGGCGGCGGCGCTGGCTGCGGCTGGCGGTGCCTTCGGCCGGCTCTTCGGCTATAGCGCTCGATGCGAATGACCGGAAGGATGATCACGGTTGCCGGCTCGCGACGCATTCCCATCAGCCTGCCGTCTACGCGTCGACTACGCCCGTGCTCGGGAAACCCGATCACTGTCCCCATGTCACTTCCCCCACCGGGCCCTCCTGGCCCGCCCAATCCGCCGACCCTCCGATATAGAAACCTGCAAGGTTAACGGTCTGCTAACGCGACCGCCCTAGGTTTCGAGAAAACCAGGAGCGGCAATGCCGGGCGTCGCGCGATGGTAAATTTCTTGACACCACCGGGGCTCGAAGGCCTGTTCGACCTCGATCGCAAGGGCGTCGATATCAGGCCGACGCTGCTGCGAGTCCTGACCGACCAATACCTGCGCAGTCCGGCGCACTCGCCGGACGAGGAGCGGCACTACACCGAGCTGGCCATGCGGCTGCTCAATGAGACCGATATCGCCACCCGCGCGGCGGTCTCGGCCCGGCTCGCGCCGCACGGCCTCGCCCCGCGCTCGATCATGCTGCGGCTCGCAGGCGACGATGCTCGAGGTCGCCGAGCCGGTGCTGCTGCATTCGCCGCGCCTGACGCAGGCGGATTGCCAGGCCATCATCGCAGGAGCGCGGCAGCGCTCACGCCGCGATCCTCGCCCGGCGCGGCAAGCCGGCGCCGTTCGCGGCCGCCGCTCACGGTCATCGCGACGGCAGCAGCGGTCGACGGACGACGACAACGCAACGACCAGCGCCCGAGCCCAGCCGCGAAGCCCGCACGAACATGCCCACGAATTGTGCGAGCTGTTCTTCGCAGCCGGCAGCCCCGAGCGCCGGCTCATCCTGCTCAACCTCGACTACGCGATCTGGCCACGCGGGAGCGCCGCCGGCGCCGATGCAGCGCTCCGACATCTGGCGGATCGAGACCGCGGCGTTGCGCCACCACACCTCGACCGTGATGCGCGAACTCGAACGCTCGCTTGGCATCTCGCTCCAGCAATCACGTCGTATCGTGGACGATGAATTGGGCGAGCCCATCGTTGCCGCCGCCAAAGCAATGGCCCTGCCGGCGGACGTTCTGCAGCGCATCGTGTTGTTCATGAACCCGCGCGTCGGCCAGTCGGTCGACCGCGTCTACGAGCTGTCCATGCTCTACAATGAAATCAGCGTCGATGCCGCTCGCCGGCTGGTTGCGATCATGCGCGCGGTCGAGGCCGAGCCCGCCGAACGCAAGCCCCGCGAGCCGCAACCGATCGCCAGGAGCATCGAAACCGCGCGGCGGACGCCGTCGGATCTCGCCAGCACGGTGGCACGCAGACCAGGCACCGCGCTCATGCGCCGAGCGCTCGGCGGCGGCAGGGGCTAAAGCGTGATTGCTTTAAGTTAAATCACAATCACGCTTTAGCTTCTTGATTGAGCATGATCCCTCGGGTCAAGCCCGAGGGCATGCTTTTCCGAAAACCGGTTCCCACCCCGGATCAAGTCCGGGGCAGGCTTTTTCGGGATCATGCTCTGACCTCCGCCCTACCCGACCAGATTGTCGATGAAGTGGCGCCCGGCGCGATCCTCGACCTCCACGATCCAGACATCGGGATCGAAGCGAGCCTCGTTCGCCAGCTCGTCCTCCACCTTCTGTTCCGGCACCGGCTCCTGACCGAACGATCGGCTGAATGCTCGGTCGGCGGGCCGCGCGTCGTCGAATGCGGTTTGCGGCGCTGGACTGAACAGGTCGGCGGTCCCGTCGAGGCGGTTGAGCTTGATGAAGATTGCGCCGGCATCCTCGGCGCCGCGACGGCGGACCGCCGCGAACGCACCCTCGACATTGCAGCGGCGGATATAGGCCGCCACCCAGATCGCAGATTTCAGGCGCATCGATCGCTCCCTCGCGCCCGATGAGGGATACAGCGTCGGTCTCGGTTCGACCATGACCTTGTCGGGTCACGGTCTCGCTTTTTGTCTGGGCATGATCTTGTCCGAAACCGGTGCCCACCCCGGATCAAGTCCGGGGCAGGCTTTTTCGGGATCATGCCTATTCCAGCGGACGGCCGGTGATGGCCGCGAGTTCGCGGACGACCCGATGCGACAGCTGACCGGTGACGGGAAGCTTGCGCTCGCGCTCGAACTTCTGGATCGCCGACTGGGTTTCCGGATCGACGATTCCGGTCGGCTTGATCTGGCCGTAGCCGAATTCCGACAGGGCGCGTTGCACCGCAATGACCTGTTTCGACGGCGCGATCAATTCGGCGATTGCGTCCGGTTTGGCCTCGGGAATTGGCGGCCGGCGGCCGCTGTCCAGACGTTCTCGGCCGCACCGGCGATCGCTGGATCGAGCGCAACAGCGCCTCGTTGGGTTCGGTGCTCGGGCGCAGGCCCGCGGCCTGCTCGAAATCGCGGATCGCCGCGTCGGTTCGCGGGCCATAGCGGCCGTCGACGACGCCGTCATAGAAGCCCCGGCGGTGAAGCTCGCGCTGAATGTCGGCAATCACCGCTTGATTGAGGACGCGCGCGGCACCGGCGGGCGCTGCGGTGGCCACCGTGCCCTTGCCCTGGTCGGCCTTCGGCGCGGCCGGTTCTTCCGGACGCGGGCGCGGCAGACTGATGGTCGTGACCGCTGCGCCGGACTTGATGCGGGCCGACCTGACGCCGGCGCGTTGGCGGCGTGATGGCGGCGATGCTGCTTTTCACCATCGGCGCCGGATGCGGGCCGGGCTGCAGAAACAGCGTATTGGTCAGCACCATGAGCGTCGCGGAGGCCGCGACCGTGAAACCCACAGCATCGCGAGCGCTCCAACCGAGCCGATCAAGGATGCGCGGCCTGTTCGACGGCGGCATTACGCTCCACGCGACCTTTGCTACGCACTGATCCTCACGCGATTGTCGAATTGATCGTCCTGCGGCGCCTGCGGCTGCCGGCCAATGGTGATGACCTCGCCGTGCTTGCGCGCCGTCTCGCAGTTCAACGGCAGTCGAACGGTGATGCGGGTGCCCTCGCCCAATCTGCTCACGACATCCATCGCGCCGCCGTGCAGGCCAGCAGCCCTTTGACGATCGACAGTCCGAGCCCGGTGCCATCATGGCGACGGTCGTAGGACGAACGCGCCTGGAAGAACGGACGGCCGATGCGGGACAGGTCCTCGGCGCCGATGCCGACGCCATTGTCCTCGACGATGACCGATCAGATTGGCGCGCGTCGGACGCGCGCTCCGACCGTGACCCTGCCGCCGCGTTTGGTGAACTTGATGGCATTCGAGATCAGATTGAGCATGATCTGATTCAAGCGCGCGCTTGTCGGCCACCAATTCCGGCAGGCTTTCGGGAAGATCGACGACCAGTTCGATGCCGGATCTCGCGCGCCTTGTAGCCGAGCAGCTGGCAGCACTCGGCGATCACCTGGCGCGGCGCGAACAGCTCCGGCGTGATTTCGAAATTGCCGGACTCGATCTTCGACATGTCGAGGATGCCGTTGACCACCGACAGCAAATGACGGCCCGACTCGTTGATCAAGCGCGCATAGTCGAGGCGACGATCGGCGTCGATCATCAGCGACTCTTCCTTGGTCAGCATCTCGGAGAAGCCGATGATGGCATTGAGCGGCGTGCGCAATTCGTGACTCACGGTCGCGAGGAACTGGCCTTTGGCGGCGTTGGCCCGCTCGGCCTCGGTGCGCGCTCCTTCAAGCGCGGCCTCCTGTTCCTTGCGCTCGGTGATGTCGCGCATCACCGCCACCACGCCGGGTTCGTTGGCTCCCTCGCCTGGCTCCGGCTCGAGCGCACGGCAGCGCATTTCAACCCAGACGAATTTCGATGCGTCGCCGTCCTTGCCGTCCTGCCGAACGCGGAATTCGACGGAACGACTGTCGCGACGCGTCGCGGCGTCCGACAGCGCGGTAAGATAGCTTGGGCGATCAGCGACATGGACGCGATCGAACAGGCCGTGCTCCAGAAGGTCGCGCGCCTGCGCCCCGAACAATGGCTCGGCCGCCGGCGAGATGAACTGCACCGCGCCATTTCGGGCGTGGCGGGCGATGACGTCGCTCATGTTAAGGGCGAGAAGGCGATAACGATCCTCTTCCGCGTGGCGCAGCCGGGAACTCGTGCGCGCGAGCGACTCGGCGCCGAGAGCCAGGCCGGCCGCGTAGAGCGCGGCGGAGATGATCCCGAGCGCCGCCAGCGCAGCGCGGCCCTGTTCGCCCACAATGATGGGTGGCAGGTCGCCGAAATGCCCCATAGCAGCAGGAAGCCCGCGCCGCACAATGCAAACGATGACGCCAGCGCAACCGTCCGTCGCGACGCCGATAGCGCGGCCTCGAGCGGGATGACGACCAACCAGATCGCCGCGAACGAACCGATGCCGCCGGTGCCGAGCGCAACCGCGGTCACGAGGACGGTGAGCGCCAACGACGACAGCACATGCGCCGCTTTCATATCGGCCGGTGCGCGAGAGGAAATAGACGACCAGGATCGGAGTTATCAGCCAGCCGAACACGACCGCTTCGAGCGCTCCCGGAACGCCTCTGCATGCCGACATACACCGGCAAGATAGCGATCGCCGTCAGGCTGCCGAGCAGCCGCGGAGCAATGAAGGCGCGATGACGCGCCATCGTCAGTTCATCCTGTCGCGCGGACGGATGGATCAACGAGTCGATATAGGCATGAACAGGTGCGAAGAAATTCACGTTCTCGGTACGTCCGGCGTTGCAGACGCACTCCCCACATTTGAGAGGTTAATCGTGTCAGAACCCGCTTAAGCGAACGCTAAGGAATGGCCGCGCCGGCGGCCGCGCGACTTGCGCGCAGCGTGGATCGGCCGCGCTGATCCGGCGATTTTGCCCGCATGGTGAATCATCGGTTTCCGCGATCGCCAGATCGGGCCCTGCTATGCAGACGCTGAACCGCCCAACCTCGCGACGCTACCAGCGTAATGCGTCTGATTCCAAAGACATGACGGCAGATGGTTCATATTGTCTGAAAATTTGCATCAAATCCGCCGCCGCGGGCAAACGCCGCCTTTAAGATTTGCTGCTAGCGTGATCCATAAAGCGGCAATCATAAAAGCCGCAGGACAGGGCAAAGGCCATGTGGTTCCTGTTGCGGGTGGCGTTCTGGCTGAGCATCGTTCTGATCTTGCTGCCGACCGGCGGGTCACAACCCGTGCCGCAGTCGCAGGTCAGTGCGGGCGAAGCATTCACGGCGGCGAAGGCCGCTGTCTCTGACATGCAGCAATTCTGCGAGCGGCAGCGGAGCGTGTGCGAGGTCGGCTCGCAAACGGCGGTGACGCTCGGGCAACGCGCACAAGTCGGCGCGAAGATGCTCTACGAATACCTTCAGGAATGGCTCGGCAGCAACGAGGGCGAGCGTGCCACCGGATCGCTGTCGTCGACGGCGGGCAAGCCGTCGCAGCATACGCTGCGCCCGGCCGATCTCTCTCCGCCCTGGCACAGCCCCACGCGCGAGACGGCGCGGCCCGCGCGACCGAGCTAGTCGTTCAATTCTAACATTCGCATCCCGTTGCCGCGGGTCCTGCTGCCAAGTGGGTCGCGAATGTCAAATCCACTCCACTTGCCGCGGCCCTCTCGGCGAAGCCGCCGTCAACGTCATCCCTCGTATTGAGCGCCCTCGCCGGTGGTCTCGGCCGGCTTGCTCCCTTATATAAGTGCCATGAGTGATGCCCAAATCGCCTCCGCGATCGATGCCATCGTCGACGACTTCTCCCTGCTCGACGATTGGGATGACCGCTATCGCTATGTGATCGAGCTCGGCCGCAAACTCGCGCCGATCGCCGACGGCGACCGCAATGACCGCAACAAGGTGCAGGGCTGCGCCAGCCAAGTTTGGCTCGCCACCACCGTTGGGCCCAATGGTGCAAACGGACCGATCCTCACGTTTGTCGGCGACAGCGATGCGCACATCGTGAAGGGACTGATCGCGATTCTGCTCGCGGTCTACTCGGGTCGGCATGCCGAGGACATCGTCACCACCGACGCGGTGGCGCTGTTCGAGCGGCTCGGCTTGCGCGAGCATCTCACGCCGCAACGATCGAATGGATTCCGCTCCATGGTCGAGCGGATCAAGCGCGACGCCCGCGCCGCGCTGGCGCAGTAACGTCACGCCGTCTGCCTCAGCCTCGTGGAGTGGCGCGAGGCGATGCGAAGGCTAGAATCGGACCACCAGAGGCGCTACTTGCGGCGCCGGCGCTGCTGCCCGAGGCCCATCTGCTTGGCCAATTGGGACCGCGCTTCCGCGTAGTTCGGCGCGACCATCGGGTAGTCCGCCGGCAGCGCCCACTTCTCGCGATATTGCTCGGGCGTCATCCCGTATTGCGTGCGCAAGTGCCGCTTCAGCGACTTGAACTTCTTACCGTCTTCGAGACAGACAATGAATTCCGGCGTAATCGATTTCTTGACGGAAATGGCCGGACGCAGCGGCTCGCTCGGCAGATCGCCCTGGCCGGTCGAGACCCGCGTCAAGGCGGAGTGGACTTGGCTGATCAGGCTCGACAATTCCTGAGCAGGCACCGAATTGTTGCTGACATAGGCCGAGACGATTGTCGCCGTCAGCCCGATGTAGGATCCGCCTGAACCGTTGTCGCTCATTGAATACTGGCCCTGTTGCCCGGTTGGTCAATTGTGCCTGTCGATTGATGGCACTTATAGCTTATTTCGACCAGCAGGGGTCGGAAAAAGCCCATTCCACGTCATAATCAGCAAGAATTGGATGGCTCGAGTTCTGTCCTTCTTAGCAACTTCTTGGTCTGCTGCAAGATCAGAATGGGCCCACGGCCCTGTAACTGTCGGGAATTGTTCGGCGGATACAGGATAATGCTATCTATGACGCAGCGCCAGTATGGAAATTGCCACGAGAACCGGCTGGCCGTCCTCAAACCGCAATGGTGTCATGGAATGGCGCGACGCTCGGTCGCGCTTTCACTCTAGACGTTAGACGTTGCTTTCGATGTGCGCCCGCAGTTCCGCAATCGATCCAAAGCGAATGGTGCCTTGCGGAAGCTGCGCCTCAATCGAGCCGTCGGCGTACAGCGTGTAGGCCATCCCGTCGACGACCCCGGATTTGAGAATGGTCGCCGACCGCGGCGTACCTGGCTCCTGCGCGACCGCCGCCTCCGCCGCATGCGGCCCAGCCGACACGGCCTGAACGCGCGCCACCTCCTGGCGGGCATCGGCGGGCTGCCCCTCACGTGCCGGTCGTTTCGGCCAAAGCGACTCGAAGGCTTCCGGTTGCGCGGTCGATCGCGCTGGCCGTGGCCGGAACAGGAAGTCGAGCTTGGGCTCGCGGGTTTCGATCGCCGCAGCAGCCGCGGCCGCCCCCGCCGACCGGGCGGGCATGGCGTCGACATGCGCGGGAGCGTGCTGTCCGTTGGGCGACAACGGAACGGTCTCCTCGGCCTCCGCCGTCAGCCTGTCCGCGCGCGGAATGCTCGCACGCAACCGCTCGATGGCCGAGGCCGATACGTCCGGCGCACTCGCAGCTGGAACGGACGGAGCCGCCGTCGCAGCCGCAGGAAGTGGCATTGCGACCGCCGGGCTGTCGCTGGCCTGGGCCGGCTCCTTGGCCGCGTCACGGACAATCACTTCGGCTGTGGCTCTGTCGGCGGGACGTACCTGCTGCGGAACCGCCTGCGCCGCCTTCAATGCAGCGGTGATGCGCGCGAGTTCACCGACGACGGCCGATAGACCGACCAAGATGAGCCCGCCAACGATCGCTACAGTCCCGGCAAAAATATGCGTCGAAGCGGCGGGCAGTTCGTTGATCAGGATTACAAATGCGATCAACGCACCGCCTGCAACGGATAGCAGGAACCCCAATACCAGCAAGATCAAGAACATCCGCCTACGGCCCCACCCACGCCACCATAACTCGTAGCCCGACTGCTATGGTTACCAAAGAATTTTGATCCTCTTCTTGAAAACACGCAATGGCTATTCTGTTCGACCCCGGCACAAGTCTTAATGTTGATTAACGGCGCCTGCCGCCGGGGACAGTTTTCAACAGGTTCGGAGACGCATCCGCCGGCAAGGACGAATCCATGCCGGCGGCGGGTCAATCGCTTGGAGACGCGGACCGGCCCCGGTCACGGCCGGGGCCCGGCGCTCGCGCGTCGCGGTTTCAGCCCATCAAAGCCCGGCGTTGTTCTGCGCCACCATGCAATAGAGCATCGGAATCGAGAGCATGGTGTTGATCCGCGAGGTCATGCCGGCCAGGCGCGCCGCGGCGGCCTTCTCATCGGCGGACGCCGTCACCAGGCCCAGCACCTTTTTCTGGTTCGGCCAGATGATGAACCAGACGTTGAACGCCATGATCAGCGCCAGCCACATGCCGATGCCGATCGCAGCGACGCGGCGTCTGGAAGGTCAGTGCCTGGATCAGATAGCCCTTATGCAGCGCCAGGATGAGACCGAATATCACCGTCGCCAGCGCGGCGTAGCGGAACCAGAACAGCACGTTGGGCGCGATGTACTTGGTGATCGCCGCGCGATGCTCGGCCGGCTCGATCTTCGGCACGGTCGGCGTCTGCACGAAGTTCAGGTACCAGAGCAGGCCCATCCACATGATGCCGGCCATGATGTGCAGCCAGCGCCAGAAGAACAGCCACCACGCCCCATCGAGCTTGACGAATTGGCCGCTGATCAGCCCGACCAGAATAATGATCACGATCAGCAGGACCGACGCCGGCCGCGAGCGTTTTGTGCAGCGATTGGAAGAATGCAACCATGATGAGCCCCCCTTCGAACCAGTCCAGTTCTAAACCCGCGGGTACGATAGCACAGGCGCATCGTCGCTCAACCGGCGCCACCCGACGCGACGCGTGAGCGGGATCAGCGAAGCGGCGGCTTTGTCGGCAAGGCGAACGCGCCAAAGCTGACAATCGCGTCGCGCATCGCGGCTGACGTTCGAAGCGACGATGATTGCGCCTTGCGGCCATGCTGCGTCGCACCGCGCATTCGCCAGAGACCGATCGATTGGACGCGGCCGGTCTGCGAAATACCTGCCGATCGCCTTCAAGGTGACAAAAAAGAATGATTTGCTGCCAAAAGTTAGGAGATGCGCCTTGGTCACCTCGAAAAAGCTCACACGCCCGGCCCGGCGATCGCGCCAAACGACGACCAGTGTTTCGTCGTGGATACGGCTTTGCCTTGGAAATGACGACGCCGGCGAGCGTCGAAAGCAGGCGCCGATCCCGACGCGACCGCCCAAACTGCCGCCGGTCAGCCACACCGGCAGAGCCCGGGCCGCAAAGGGTCGATCGCGTCTGACGACCGCATGAGCCCGACGCTGCGCCCGTTTGATGGCGCACGCGAAGTTGTCAACAAGTAATTTTTGCAGGCACAGAGAATCATTACGGCTTGCGGATCGTAATACCGCAGGCTCGACGCACCACAACGAGTCATTGTGGTCGGAATTCTTGCGCACGCACCGGCCGGCCCCGGCCGTATTCTACCATTCGCGTTTGCCCAGGCAGCAGTATTCTACCGCTAGGGCCTCAGGATCAGACCACACGTATCAAAAGTTCTTTGAGTTAACCGCTCGTTAACCATCGACGCTCACCCTGCGTCCACCCCTCCCCAGTAGGAACACGGTGGGCTCCGGTGACCAGTCACAGCGCCATTGAGGCGAACAACTCGATCCGATTTTGCATCCGCTCGTACATCGCGTTTGTGTTGTCGCCCGAGGCACCACTGATCGAATGGCTTGCGAAGCTTGATCGCTGGACGAAAAACTCGTCCGATTTCTTTGTGAGCCGGCCGGCCGTCCTCGACCTCAGCGCGCTCAAGCTCGGCCCGGCCGGACTGAGCCACCTGCTCAACCAACTCGCGGAGCGCAAGATCCGTATCATCGGCCTGGAAGGCGCCGACGCATCCGAGCTCGGCCCATCAGTGCCGCCGCTCCTGACCGGCGGCCGTCCGAGCGCACGGCAAGACCCCGGAGAAGCGCCAGGCGACGTGACCGCTAGCGCCGCGCAGCCGGTCGCTCAGGAGCCATCGTCGCTGCTGATCCAGGCGCCAATCCGCTCGGGCCAATCCGTGTTCTTCCCGAACGGCGACGTGACCGTGCTGGGCTCGGTGGCTTCGGGATCGGAGATCGTCGCCGGGGGATCGATCCACGTCTACGGCACGCTGCGCGGGCGCGCCATGGCCGGCGCGCACAGGCAACGATCGCGCGCGCATCTTCTGCCAGCAAAACGAAGCCGAGCTGCTTGCGATCAACGGCTACTACCGAACCGCCGAAGAATGGGATGCCGACACTGCGGTGCCAAGCCGATCCAGGTCATGGCTCGGAGGACGGCGTCTTGATGGTCGCCCGTTGGAATAGGTACAGGAGGCAATGAGCATGAGCAAAGTTCTCGTCGTGACGTCCGGCAAGGGAGGCGTCGGCAAAACCACGTCGACCGCCGCACTCGGCGCCGCGCTGGCGCAGAGCGGCCAGACGGTGGTGGTGGTCGATTTCGATGTCGGCCTGCGCAATCTCGATCTGATCATGGGCGCCGAGCGGCGGGTGGTCTACGACCTGATCAACGTCGTCCAAGGCGATCGCCAAACTGCCGCAGGCGCTGATCCGCGACAAACGGATCGATACGCTGTCGCTGCTTCCCGCCTCGCAGACGCGCGACAAGGACGCGCTCACCGAAGACGGCGTCGCGCGCGTGATCGCGGGAGCTGCGCGCCAAATTCGATTGGGTGATCTGCGATAGCCCTGCCGGTATCGAGCGCGGCGCCACGCTCGCCATGCGATTTGCCGACGCCGCCATCATCGTCACCAACCCGGAGGTGTCGTCGGTCCGCGATTCCGACCGGATCATCGGCCTGCTCGATTCCAAGACGGTCCGGGCGGAAAAGGGCGATCGCGTCGAGAAGCACATCTTGATCGCGCGTTACGATGCCGCTCGGGCGGCACGCGGCGAAATGCTCAGCATCAAGGACGTGCTCGACATCCTGTCGCTTCCGCTGCTCGGGATCATTCCGGAAAGCGAGGAAGTCTTGCGCGCTTCCAATCTCGGCTCGCCGGTGACCCTCAATGATCCGACGAGCGCGCCCGCCCGCGCCTATTGCGACGCCGCGCGGCGGCTTCAAGGCCAAGACGTGCCGATGATGATCCCAACCGAGCGCAAGGGATTTTTCGACAAGCTGCTCGGGCGGAGAGCCGCATGACCCTGGCCACTCTGTTCCGACGCCGCACCAGCGCGCCGGTTGCGCGTGAGCGGCTTCAAATCCTGCTGTCGCACGAACGGACCTGTCGCGGTCAGTCCGATCTGCTGTCCAGCCTGCGCGACGAGATCCTCGCGGTGGTGGCCAAGCACGTCAATGTCGAGCGCGATCAGGTCTACGTCACCATGGACCGCGGCGACATTGTCTCGAAGCTGGAGATCAATGTTGAGGTCCCGCATGTCTCGGGCGTCCGAGCCTAACTGACAGAAAGGATCGGTTCGATGATCGCTGGGCAGAGTATCCAGGCAGCGCCGCATCCGGCTGGCGCCGCAACACCCGTCTGCTACGAAACGGCCAAATCCATGTTTGTCTCACATCATGCAGTCGCCGCTGCTCGCTATGCGGCATTGATCGGCCCGCAGGCGCAACGAACCGAACGCCGGCTCGGCGAGCGGTTCAGCCTGTTGTACATGCAGGCTGGCGCCATCGTTCCGGACAGCACGCGGGCGCGCCATCGCATCGGCGCATTGCTGAGCGAAGCGCCCCTCGACGGCCAGGGCGCAGGCCTTGCCGCCGCGCTCGCGCAACGGCTCGGCCTGTCGGTGCCGGGCGACGGCCGGCACCCGTCCCATTGGCACCAGTTCTTCCACGATTGCCGCATCAGCGATGCTCTCGACGCCATCACCGTCATCCATCGCTACCTGTTCTGGCATCTCAACGATGGCGTGGCGAACAGCTGGCGTGATGCGATCCGGAAAATCTTCGACGAGGAAAGCCTCGGTTACGAGATCGACGACGCCGGCGGCGTGCATCCGAGAATTGACCAGGCGTTTCAGAGAAACGCGGCTTCCATCGTCGCCGGCCTCGAATCCGAGCGCTACAAGACCGTTCGCGAGCTGGTCGAGCTCAGTTCGGCCCATCTTTGCGCGACGGCGCCAAACTACAAGCAGGCCTGGCGCGCAACGCTGTCGGCGGTCGAGGTCCTGTTCGGACTGATGTTTCCCTATGGCCGACTGACCGGCGATGAAATCGAGCGCCGTCTGCACCCGGTGATCGAGCGCACCTATGAAGGCGACGCAACCGCGCAACGGGCGGCGCAACGACTGTTGGCCGGCTTCAAGGAATGGGTCGAGGCATCGCAACGCTATCGCCACCACCCGGGCGCGGCCGCGACGCCGAACCCGCCCGCCGACATCGCGGTGCTGTCCATCAGCCAGGGCCTCTCGCTGCTGCGATGGTTGGCCGGCTTTGACGTCGAGCGCGCGGCGTAAGACGGCACGCGCGTTTGTTTTCGTGGCCGTGGCAGGCATACTCCGCCGATGGCCCCGCACGACCTCACTGCCCGCATGACCGATCGGCTCGCGGTCGCGATCCTGGCGCTCGCGGCCGCCGTCGCGCTCGCGCGCTTTCGCGACTACGGGCTTGGCTGGGATGACTTCACCCATGCCGAATACGGCGATTTGCTGTGGGCGCTTTACGCCTCCGGCTTCGCCGACCGCCGCGCGCTGTCGTTCGTCAACCTCTACGAATACGGCGGCGGCTTCGACCTTGCCGCCACCATGCTGGCCAAGATTCTTCCGTTCAGCGTGTTCGAGACCCGCCGGCTCACCGGCGCAATCGTGGGGATCCTCGGACTGCTGATCGTCTGGCGAACCGGCCGGCGCGTCGGCGGACCGCTTGCCGGCTTGATCGCGCTGGCATTGCTCGCGACCTGCCCGCTGTTCGTCGGCCACGCCTTCATCAATGCCAAGGACGCGCCATTCGCCGTGGCCATGGCGCTGCTGGTGCTGGCGCTGGTGCGGACGTTTCAGGAATACCCGCGCCCGAGCGCCTGGACCGTGGCGCTGCTCGGCGTCGGCGCCGGCCTTGCCATCGGCACCCGCATCCTCGGCGGCTTCGGCGCGCTCTACGCATTGGCCGCGCTGGCCTTGGTGGTGACGCTTGAGACGCGCCGCGACGGCTTTCGCATCGCCACGGCCACGTGCGGGCGCTTCCTGCTGCGGCTGATGCCGGCGCTGGTCATCGGCTATCTGGTGATGGCGCTGGTCTGGCCCTGGAGCGCGGCGGAGCCGCTCAATCCGTTGCGCGCCTTGCAGTATTTCTCGCGCTTCTTCGAGGAGCCGTGGGAGGAATTGTTCGGCGGCGCGCTGATCAAAGTGACCGAGATGCCGCGCAGCTATCTGCCGACGCTGTTGGCGCTCAAGCTGCCGGAGCTGTTCGTCGTGCTGGCGACGACCGGTGTCGTCGGCGCGTTCATCGGCGCCGGCCGCGGTGACAACACGCCAAACCGGCGCGCGGTGCTGTTGCTGATCGCGCTCGCCGCCGCCCTGCCGATTGCGGTCGCGGTCGCGATGCGGCCGGCGATGTACAATGGCGTCCGACATTTCCTGTTCGTGATTCCCCCGCTTGCGGTGGCGGGCGGCTGCGCCGGCGCATGGTTGATCGAATGGCTGCGCCAACGCGGCCACTTGGCGACCATGGCCGCGACCATCGTCTTGATCGCCGGGCTAGCGTGGCCGGTCGTCGATATGGTGCGGCTGCATCCTTTCGAATACACGTCATTCAACCGCATCGCCGGCGGCGTGCGCGGCGCGCGCGATCGCTACATGCTCGACTACTGGGGCTTGTCGCTGAAGCAGGCGTCACGCGCGCTCGCGGAAAAAATCGCCGAGCTCGGCCTGCAGAAACCGACCGACCGGCGCTGGACGCTCGCGGTGTGCGGCCATCATCGCTCGCCACAGGTCGAGCTCGGCGGCGATTTCGAAACCACCTGGAACCCGAAGGGTGCCGATTTCGCGATCATGCTCGGCGAATTCTACTGCAGGAGGCTCGACGCGCCCCTGCTCGCGGAGGTGATCCGGGATGGTGTCGTGTACGCGCGGGTCTACGACGTTCGCGGCCGCTCGTTTGACACGCTGCTGACGCAACCCGGACTGGCCGCAAAATAAAAAAACCGCCCGGTTCATTGCGATTCCTCAATCAATGCGCTCAGCGCACTACTGCGCGCCGCTCGGACGGAACGACGGCCCGCCGGGCGCAGACGGCGGCGCCGAAGCCGGCGCGTTGGGAGCGGACGGTGGGTTCCCAGGCGAGGACGACGGACCGCCCGGACCGAAAGAGGGACCGCCGGAACCTGGACTTGCGGCGGGGCGCTTCGGCGAGCCGCCAGCAAACGGGTCGCTGCCCTGCGGGCGGTTGCTGCCGCGGGCCGCGTCCGCTACGCGCTGGCAGCGGATCATCTCCTGCACCGCCGCATTGGTGCCGTGCAGCGGCAGCTGCGTCACGACTTGGCCGTTGTAGAGGATGGTCAGATTCAAGCGCCGGGCGAGTTCCACCAGGAAGCGCGCGCGGTCGAACGAGAGATAGAGAAACCGCATGTCGCCGGAGCCGATCGTCCGCGCCGTCGCACGACCACGCCACGGCGCCGTGTTGTCGAAACGCAACGCAAGGTCATATTGATTGCCGATCTGCAGCGAGCGCCAAGCCTCGTTGCCGACCATGATATAGCCGTTGCCGTTCTGCTGATCGATGCCGATCCGCAGCACCGTGCCGCGCGTGTAACTGCCCAGCAGGAAGCAGCCGTAGCCGAGGCTCTTGTCGACCCGGATCTGCCACTGACCAACCGCCCGCCACAGGATCGTGTCCTGCGCCAGCGCACCGGAGATCGCGACACAATTCAATCCGCATGCCAGCAGAAGCGCTCTGCGCAACATCACCGTCCCCACAGCCGAAAATTGACCGAGTCAAATTAGCACAGCGGTATTTTCGTGGCGGTAGCTTGCTGCTCCGCAAGAGGGCCCGCGGCGTGATCACCCCGCCAACGCCGCGAGAATCCGCGCCCAGCTGCGCGTGCCCTTGTGGAATGACGTCAGGTCGTATTTCTCGTTCGGCGAATGGACGCGATCGTCGTCGAGCGCGAAGCCAACCATGATGGTGTCCATGCCGAGCACGCGCTTGAAGTCGCCGACAATCGGGATCGAGCCGCCCTCGCCGACCGTCACCGCGGTCTTGCCCCACTCCGCCTTCAGCGCCGCGCGCGCCTTGACCAGCGCGGGATTGTCGAACGGAAGCTGGATCGCCGGCGCGAGGCCGAAGTTCGAGAACTCGACCTTGGCATCCTTGGGCAACCGCGCGCGCACGAACTTGCGGAAGCCATCCTGGATTTTCTTCGGGTTCTGGTCGCCGACCAGCCGGAACGACACCTTGGCGGTCGCCTGCGCCGGCAGCACCGTCTTTGCGCCCTCGCCGGTATAGCCGCCGATCATGCCGTTGATCTCGGCGGTCGGCCGGGTCGAGATCTGCTCGATCAGCATGCGGTTCTTTTCGCCGGCAGGAATTTTCAAGCCGACACCGCCGAGAAATTCCTTGGGCGTGAGCTTGAGCTTCTTCAGCTCCGCCTTGATGTTTCGCGGCAGGTCCTTCACCCCATCGTAGAAGCCGGGAATGGTGACGCGGCCGTTCTTGTCGTGCATGGCGCCGAGGATTTGCGACAGCACCCGCAGCGGGTTCTGCGCCGCGCCGCCGAACAGTCCGGAATGCAGGTCGCGGTCGGCGCAGGTGATGCGGACCTCCTCATAAACCAGGCCACGCAACGAGGTGGTGATCGCCGGGGTCTTGGCGTCCCACATGCTGGTGTCGCACACCAGCGCAAAATCCTGTTTCAGCTCGGCGGCGTTCGCCTTCACGAAATCGAACAGATGCGCCGATCCGCACTCCTCCTCGCCCTCGATCAGCATCGTCACCGGCAACGGCAAGCTGCCGGTGACCGCCTTGAAGGCGCGCAACGCCTCCACGAACGTCATCACCTGGCCTTTGTCGTCGCAGGCGCCGCGCGCCACGATGATCTTGCGGCCATCGGCTGCCGTCGCGATCCGCGGCTCGAACGGCGGCGTCTCCCAGAGCGACAACGGATCGACCGGTTGCACGTCGTAGTGGCCGTAGAATAAAACCCGCGGCGCCTTGCCGTTGCCGCCGTTGCCGGCCCCTATGCCGCCTTTGCCGACCACCGCCGGATGCCCGCCGGTCGTCCGCAGCGAGGCGTCGAATCCCAGGCTCGCCAGATCCTTGGCCACGAACTCCGCTGCCGCTTTGCAATGCTGCGCATAGGCGGGATCGGTCGAGATCGACTGGATTTTCAGGAAATCAAACAGCCGGCCCACGCTGTTGTCGATGTCGGCGTCGATGCGATCGAGCACGGCAGGCAAGGCGGCGGATGGCGATGACATTGGAACTCCCGTACACGCTATCGGCTTCGCTTATACTCTTGGACGTCTTTGGCGGCGAGCGATTCAATCCAGGCACGAACGCCTAGTTCATCGCCGAAGAAATACAGCGCCAGCAGGACGCCCAGCAAAATAGCGAAAAACAAGGCAAGTGCGTCGACTTTCTTGCCGACGGCGAGTTCAGTCGCACTGGCATCGATTGGCACGACGTCGGTGTAGAGCTTGGAGACCATCACCAGATAGAACGGCCTGACCACCACAGCCGTCACGCCGGCCGCGATGACGATCGGCAAGGCTATCAGGACGTAGAAATTGTACATCGCATTCGGCGCGTCGGCGCGAACCTGCGATGTCGCCAAGTACGCGACGCCACCGGCATAGGCCGCAATACCGATGACCCAGCACACCAGGCTATATCCCATCCGCATGCCGATGGCGCGCAGCGGCTGGCTTTTGAGCAACGACACCGAATCCTTGGCCGCCTCGATATAGCCTTTGCCGGCAACCAATGCCGGCACGACTTCCGATCGTGCCGATTTTCCAGGCGTAGTAGAGAAGTTCATCGAAGGCAGTCCGGCGTCCGCGCTTTCGGGGCAGCCGGTCCAAGATCGCATCGACCGTGATCCAGGCGTCGATGGTGGTGAAGACCCACAACCGTCCCAGATTCTTGAACGCCAGGTTGAGGCACTTGGCGATGGTAGAGGTCTGGCCGGCGCTTCTGAGATAGTGGGCGGCGGTCATGGCCGCATTAAGCAGCGAAATGGGATAGCTCGCGACGGCGACAACAAAGAAGCTCCATCCCAAGAAAACCAAGTTGGTCAGGGTGAAGGTGACCCTGTCGTCGCTGGATCTTCTGAGCTCATCCCACACATGATCCGGAATCCAGTCCAGGATCTGCGTCCAGATCAAATAAGCCAGACCGATGACCAGCCACTGCAGGGCGGCGAAAAAGACGATCTCCTTTTCAGCAAGGATCAGCTTGAGCGAATAACCGAGCTCCCCCCAGAAGGTTGAAAAGTTCTGGGCGGAAAGGACCTTTGGCTTCGTGCCGATCTTGTCGAAAATTTCGCGCGCGTCGTTGCGGGCGACATTCAAGGCTTCGCGCTGAGAGGCAAACAACATGACTTCCAACCGCGCCGGACCGTCACAGCTTCAAGAGTGTCTTGACGTTGCCTGACGCGATCTGCGTGCGCTGCTGCTCGGTCACCGGCAGCGCGTCGAGCCACTGCCGTCCCGGCGCGTTCATCACGTACGGGTAATCGACCGAGAAGATGACCTTGTCGATGCCGAGCTCAGCGATCGAGCAGATCAGCGCGGAGTCGGAGAAATTGCCGCTGGTGGTAATCCAGAAGTGCTGCTTCACATAGTCGGTAAAGCTTTGCGGCAGCTTGGCGTCACGCGCGAGCGATCGGTCCATTCGCCATTGCAGGAACGGCAGCCCCTCGCCGAGATGGCCGATAATGACCTTGAGCTTCGGGTAGGCATCGAGCACGCCGCCGACCACCAACCGCGCCGCCATGGTCAGCACCTCGTTGCCGAAGCCAAGCGAGGGCCCGATCAGGCTCGGGTGATCCTTGAAATAGGCGTCGATCACGGCCTGGTGCGGCTTGGAAGGATGGAGGTAGACCGGCACGTCGAGCTTCTCGGCGCGTTCGAAAATCGGCCAGAAGAATTTCTCGTCGAGGAAGCGGCCCTTGCACAGCCCCATGAACATCGCGCCCTTGAAGCCGAGCTTGGTGACGGCCCGTTCCAATTCGTCGGCGGCGGCCTTGGGGTCCGACACCGGCAGTGCCGCGAAGCCCGCGAACCGGGTGGGATTTTTGCTGATCTGCTCGTACAGGTAGTCGTTCGAGCGGCGGGCGAGCGGGATTGCCCTGTCGGGATCGAGCTCATGCACGGCCGGCGCCGTTTCCGACAGCACCTGCATGTCGATGCCGGCCTCATCCATCTCGCGGATGCGCAAGTCGCCGATATCATCAAGCCGCTTGGCATGTTCTGGATCGCGGATCAGTGCTGCCGGCCGCAGCGACCGCAGCTCCGGGGTCCAGAAATGCTCTTCAATGGCGATGACGTTCAGGGACATGGTGATTTCCGTGAAATACTGCGCGCGCGCAGATCGGGATGGATAGCCCCGCCAGGGGATGGCGGGGCGCATCAATAGAGACGGCAAACCCTATCTGCGCGCAAGATGCCGCCGAGCGTTCCGCGCACGATGGCCCGGGCGATCGTGTTGCCCATCGACCCGCCCATCGATTTGCCGATGCTGCCGGCGACCTGGCCGACGACGCGGTTGGTGATCGAGCGCGTGACTTCCCGCGTCACCCGCTGCGTGGTCGAGAGCCGCTCGCCGCGGGCGCGGCTGGTGCCGAACAGGCCGCCGAGCATCCCGCCGATGCTGCCAAGCACCCCGCCCACGCCACCGGCCGGCTCACCTTGAGCGGTCCCGCCAGGGGTCTCGGCATCTTGCATCCGCTGTTGCAGGACCTCGAAGGCCGACTCGCGATCGATTGCGGTGTCGTATTTGCCCCTGATCGGGCTTTTGGCGAGCACCGCCTGCCGCTCCTGCGCCGTGATGACGCCGAGCCGCGCCGTCGGCGGCGCGATCATCGTGCGCTCGACCATTGACGGCGTGCCCTTGCCTTCCAGGAACGAGCACAACGCCTCGCCCTTCTCCAGTTCAGTGATGATTTGAGCGGTATCGAGCTTGGGATTCGGCCGGAATGTTTCGGCCGCGGCTCGCACCGCTTTCTGGTCGCGCGGCGTGAAGGCGCGCAATGCGTGCTGCACGCGGTTGCCGAGCTGCGCCAACACCTTGTCGGGCACGTCGAGCGGATTCTGGGTGACGAAATAGACGCCGACGCCCTTGGAGCGGATCAACCGCACCACCTGCTCGATCTTATCGAGCAAGGCCTTGGGCGCGTCGGTGAACAGGAGATGCGCCTCGTCGAAGAAGAACACCAGCTTCGGCTTCTCGGGATCGCCGACTTCGGGCAATTCCTCGAACAGCTCCGACAGCAGCCACAGCAGGAAGGTCGCGTAAAGCCGCGGGTTCTCCATCAACTTGTCTGCCGCCAGCAGATTGACGATACCCCTGCCGTCGCGATCGGTACGCATCAACTCCGCAATGTCGAGCGCCGGCTCACCAAAGAATTTGGCGGCGCCCTGATTTTCGAGCACCAAGAGCTGCCGCTGGATCGCACCGATGGAAGCCGTGGCGACGTTGCCGTAGAGCTTCTGCAACTCCGCAGCATTGTCGGCCACAAATCCCAGAATGGCACGCAAATCCTTGAGGTCGAGCAATGCGAGCGCATTATCGTCCGCGGCGCGGAAAGCGATATTGAGCACGCCCTCCTGCGTGTCATTGAGCCCAAGCAGCCGGCTCAGCAGCAATGGCCCCATCTCCGCGATCGTCGTGCGGATCGGGTGACCTTGTTCGCCGAACAAATCCCAGAACACGACCGGAAACTCGTCCGGCTGATAGGCAATGCCCATGCCCTGGGCGCGCTTGACGAACGCCTCTTTGGCTTCTCCCACCTCGGCAATTCCGGAGAGGTCGCCCTTGATATCGGCAGCGAACACAGGAACGCCGGCGCGCGAGAAGCCTTCCGCCAGAACCTGCAAGGTCACGGTCTTTGCCGGTGCCGGTCGCGCCGGTAACCAATCCATGACGATTCGCGAGTGATAAGGTCACGACCTCAGGCTTGTGACTTTTACCGACAAAAATCGTGGTGCCGTCCTCCGGCATTTCTGTTACGGCAGCCGGCGGCGTAGCAGCCGGTTTCGATTTTGCTTTCGCGGTTGATTTCGCCATGGATCATGTCTCCTTCCAACCGATCACACACACGCGTTCATTCTCTTCGTCATGCGGACTCGGTCAATTGCATCTGCATGCATGTCTCGAACGCATGCAACAACACGATCGCGACGCAACAGCAACGCGGTGAGCGTTGTAATTGCAAGCAAACTTCACGAGGTGATGCAAAGATGCAACGCATTTTGATTTCACGCATGGACCACGCTTGTTTTAACAGCTTACGCAAGACAATATATGATTAACCTGCCGAAGCGTGGGGCTGGTGAGGGGCAGATGGACGAACTGATAGGGCGCTTGGTCGCCAATGTCGGTGTCGATAAAGCAGTCGCGGCAACCGCCGTCGGCATCATTCTGCAATTTCTTGCCAAAGAAGGTCCGGCGGACAAGGTCCAGCAATTGATCGATGGACTCCCCGGCGCTGCGGAAGCGATTCAAAGTGCGCCGCAGGATTCCTCATCAGGTGGAATGTTCGGCGGCGGCGTGATGGCCGCTGGAACGCGCATGATGGCGGCAGGACTCAGCATGGGACAGGTCCAAGCCGTCACACGGGAGACCATCAACTACGCAAGAGAAAAACTTGGGGAGGACGCAGTCGGCGAAATCGTCGGCGCGATCCCTGGACTCGGCCAGTTCGTCTGAGCCCTGGGGGGCAGCGGACGAACGGTTGGGGGAGTTCGAGGAGAATTCGATGTCATATCCGCTCACCCACATCGAGGGGCTCGATGTGGACGAGATGAAGTCGCTTAAAGCGCTCGGCATCCGCAGCACCGAGCGATTGCTGGAAAGCGCAAAAAGTCCGAGGGGCCGCAAGCTCCTGGCCACCAAGACCGCGATCGACGAGAAACGGCTGCTGATGTTCGCCAATGCGTGCGATCACCTGCGCATCAAAGGCATGGGGCCGGGTTATGTCGTGCTGCTGCGCGAGGTCGGCGTCGATACCGTCCGCGAGTTGCGCTATCGCAAGCCAGAAAATCTGGTCAGCGCCATGACCGAAGCCAACCGCAGAAAGAAGCTGGTCCGCCTCCTGCCCTCGCCCAAGCTCGTCGTGCGCTGGGTCGAGCAGGCCAACAAGCTGTCCCTGAAGATCACCTATAAGAAGTAAGTCACTGATAAGGCTTATCTTATTGCCGGGACAGCGCGATGCGGGCGACCGTCCGCGCCGCGCTTGACACCCCCGCCCACCACGGCGCAAAGCCAAGCCCGTGAGCGCGACCCACCCATCCCAAAGTTCCCTGCGTGCGCCCTCCGAGGGCAGCGCGCCGAACCCGCTGGCCCGCCTGATGGACCTGCGCAGACCGCTGGTCATGGGCGTGATCAACGTCACCCCGAACTCGTTCTCCGACGGCGGTCAATTTCTCGATCCTGAGCGCGCCATCGACCACGCCCGCCGCCTGGTGGCGGAGGGCGCCGACATTCTCGACATCGGCGCGGAATCCACGCGACCTTACGGCGGCGCGGTCGCGGTGTCCGCCGATGACGAACGCCGGCGTCTCGAACCGGTGCTGCCGGCCGTGCTCGGCCTCGGCGTGCCGGTGTCGATCGACACGATGAAGGCCACCGTCGCCGCCTGGGCAATCGATGCCGGCGCCGCCATCGCCAATGACGTGTGGGGCTTGCAGCACGATCCCGACATGGCGCGCGTGGTCGCCGAGCGCGGCGTGCCGATCATTGTGATGCACAATCGCGAAGCCGCCGATCCGGCGCTCGACATCATGGCGGATATCGCGGCGTTCTTCGCCCGTTCGCTCGCCATCGCCGACCATGCCGGCATCGCGCGCGACAAGATCGTGATCGACCCCGGCATCGGCTTCGGCAAGACGCCGGAACAAAGCATCATTGCGCTGGCACGGCTTGATGCATTGCGATCGTTCGGATTGCCGATGCTGGTCGGCGCGTCGCGCAAGCGCTTCATCAACTCCGTGTCCCCGGCCCCACCCGATCGCCGCCTCGGCGGCTCGATCGCCAGTCATCTGATCGCGGCGGCGAGCGGCGCGGCGATCGTCCGCGTTCACGACGTGGCCGAAACCGTGCAGGCGCTGCAAGTGGCCGCCGCTATCGAGAGGGCGCGATGAGCGATTCCGTTCATGTCACCGGCTTGGCGCTCCATGCCTTTCATGGCGTGATGGAGCATGAGGCCAAGGTCGGGCAGACGTTCTTTGTCGACCTGGTTCTCGATATCGACCTCGGGCCAGCCTCGCGCTCCGACAAGATTGCCGACACCGTCGGCTACGACCAGGTGGTCGAGGTCGCAAGCCGGACGTTCTGCGCGCAACGCTACCGCCTGGTCGAGGCAGCCGCAGGCGCGATGGCCGACGCCGTGCTCGCAACGTTTTCGGCAGTCGCGGCGGTGCGCGTGACCGTGCACAAGCCGCACGCCCCGATCGCCGCCACCTTCTCCGACGTTGGCGTAACCATCGTCCGCAAGCGGCAGGGCCATGGCTGAAGCGCTGATCGCGCTTGGCGGCAATGTCGGCGACGTGCGCACAACGTTCGATCGCGCGCTGGCGATGCTTTGCGACGGCGATGCCGTCCGGCTGGTGGCCCGGTCCTCCGACTATGCGACCCCGCCATGGGGCGTCGAAGACCAGCCGGCCTTCGTCAATTGCTGTATCTCGGTCGAAACCCGCGTTGACGCCGCAGGCACTGCTGGCCCGCGCGCAGGATGTCGAACGCGCCTTCGGCCGCGACCGTGCCAGCGAGCGACGCTGGGGCCCGCGCGCGCTCGATATCGACCTCATCACCTATGATGACATCACAATGGACGAGCCGGATCTGACCTTGCCGCACCCGCGGCTGTTCGAGCGCGCGTTCGTCTTGATCCCGCTGATCGAGGTCGCGCCGGACCGTGTCATCGGCGGCATCCGCCTCAAGGACGCGTTGGCCAAAGTCGATGCCGCGGGAATCAAGCGGTTGCCCGCTCGTTAGCCGTTGGCCGATGCCGTCGGGCGTGGCATTTTCGATCCATGGCTGACACGTCCGACCATCTGCCGCTGGCCGCCGAGTTTCCGCCGGCGACCTATGAGCACTGGCGCAAGCTGGTCGACGGCGTGCTGAAGGGCGCGCGTTTCGAGGATCGGCTCACGAGCAAGACCGCCGACGGCCTCACCATCGAGCCGCTGTATGCGCGCGCGCCCGCCGCCGCGTCGATCGCGGGACACGCACCGGGCAGCCTTTGGCAGGTGATGGCCCGCATCGACCACCCCGACCCCGATGCCTGCAATGCCGAAGTCCTGCACGAGTTGGACAACGGCGCCAATGCGCTGATGCTGATCCCCGCCGGCGCCATCGGCGCGCATGGCTATGGATTTGCGCCCCAAGCCGACGCCCTGGAGCGCGCGCTCGCTGGCGTGCATCTCGACGCCGGCATCACCATCGCGCTCGAATTCTGCCCACAGGCCCCGGACCTGCCGTTGGCGCTTGCGCGTCTGATCGAACGGCGGAGGCTGTCGCCGGCCGCGGTCGACGTCCGTTTCGGGCTTGATCCGCTCGGCGCCCTCGCCCGCTACGGCCGCCTGGCCGCGCCGTGGCCCGAGCTCGCGCAACGCATCGCCTCGATGGCGCGCGATCTCGCCAAGCAAGGCTTCAAGGGGCCGTTCGCCACCGCCGACGGGCGGGTCGTGCACGATGCCGGCGGCAGCGAAGCGCAGGAGCTTGCGTTCGCGCTTGCGTCCGCGGTCGCCTATCTACGTGCCTTCGAGGCCGGCGGTATCGCGCTCGACGCCGCGCGTCGTATGATCGACTTCCGGCTGACGGCCGATGCCGACCAATTCCTCACGATCGCGAAATTCCGCGCGCTGCGCGCGCTATGGCGGCGCGTCGAGGACAGTTGCGGGTTGACGCCCGTGCCTGCTCTCGTCGAGGCGGAGACCGCCTGGCGGACGATGACCCACGACGATCCTTACGCGAATATCCTGCGTGCGACGATCGCGGTGTTCTCCGCCGAAGTCGCCGGCGCCGACGCGATCACGGTGAGACCGTTCACTGCCGCGCGCGGGCTGCCCGACCGCTTCGCACGGCGCGTGGCCCGCAATACGCAGCTTGTCCTGCTTGAAGAAGCGGGCATCGGGCGCGTCGCCGATCCCACCGCCGGCACGGGCTGGAGCGAAGACCTCACCGGCAAGCTCTGCCGCGCGGCCTGGGCCCTGTTCCAGGAGATCGAGGCGGCGGGCGGCGCGGCGACAGCGCTCGAACAGGGATTGATCCAGGCGAAAGTGGCGCTGGCCCGCGCCGCGCGCGAGCGCGCGCTGGCTGACAAGAAAGAAGCGCTGATCGGCGCCAGCGAGTATCCCGGCCTGGTGGACGTGCCGGTGCTGGACGTGCCCCAGGTCGCTCTGCGCCATCGTCTCCCGGCCGCGGTAACGTGCGAACCGCTCATGCCGGTGCGGCTGGCGGCGGCGTTCGAGACCGCCAAGCGGTGAGCGTCTGCCGGCGCAGCCTTGTGCTAGCATCGCCGGCAATCGTCGGGAGGAAACGATGCAGAACAATCCATTCACCGCCGAGCCGGTGAACGCCGCCACCTCACCCGCCGATCATGCTGCCGGCTGTCTGTGCGCGATATCGCGACGCAAATTCCTGTCCGGCGCGAGCGCCATCGGTGCGGCGGCCCTCACCAGCGGAACCGCCTGGGCGCAAGCGAAGCCGCAGCGCATCGACGTGCATCACCACATGCTGCCGCCGAAATATGTCGGCGAGCGGCTCGCCGCCGGTGTCACGGCGGGCTCGGCCGGCATCGGCCAGTGGACGCCGCAACGCTCGCTCGAGCAACTCGACAAGAACGGCATCCAGACCGCGATGCTGTCGATCTCGCAGCCCGGCCTGAAGTTCGACGACATCGAAGGCACGCGCAGCATGCTGCGCTACACCAACGAATACGGCGCCGGCTTGGTGCGCGACCACAAGGGCCGCTTCGGTCTGATGGCGACGCTGCCGCTTGCCGACATCGACGGCAGCCTGCGCGAGATGGAATACGCCCTCGACACCCTCAAGGCCGACGGCATCAACCTGCTGACCAGCTACGGCAATCGCTATCCCGGCAACCCGCATTTCGATCCGGTGTTCGCGGAGCTAAACCGGCGCAAGGCGACGGTGTTCTTCCATCCCAACATGCCGGCCTGCTGCGTCGGCATCCTCCCCGATGTGCCGGGGCCGACCATCGAATACCAATTCAATACCGCGCGCGCGGTGACGAACCTGCTCTACACCGGCACGCTGACGCGCTTCCCCGACATCAACTACATCTTCTGCCATTCCGGCGGCGCGCTGATCCCGCAGATCGGACGCGTGGTCCGTCACGCGACCGAAAGCAAGACGATCGCGGCGCGCCTGCCGAACGGCGCCTGGGCCGAGATCAAGAAGCTCCATTTCGACACCGCGCAGGCCTCCGACCCGTGGAATTTCGGCGCCGCTCGCTCTTACATGCCGATGACGCAGCTCCTGCTCGGCAGCGACTATCCGTTCATCCAGGTGTCGGACACGGTCGACGCCCTGCTCAAGCTCGGCATGAGCGAGGCCGACCTGCGCGCGGTGACGCGTGACAACGCGCTACGGCTGTTCCCACGATTGCAGGCGGCGTGAACTAAGCCGACCGCCTGCTCCAGCCCGGCGGCGGCGCCTTGCGCTCGCGGGTTATCGGCATCAGCGCGCGGTACTTGCGCGCGAAGCTGCGCAGGCAGACTTCGGTCGATCCGAGCGGCCCGGCCTCATAGCTCGATGACGTCATGCCCTGCTGCACGCTCTCGATCAGCGCGGTGTCTTCCTTGTTGACCTGCCGGTTGATGCGCCAGTTGAGATAGCGCGCCGCCTTCATTTCTCGCCGCGCATCGGGGTGCACATAGGCGATCTCGCGGATCATCGTGGTGGTCGCGGTCAGCGGCAGGAACTGCATGAAGTCGACCTGGTCGGGATAGATGTCGAAGGCGACATTGGGCCAGAGCTTGAAATAGACCCACAGCCGCTGCCGGTCCGCCGGCAGATGCGCGACCTCCGGCAGGACCTGCTGATACATGCGCTCGGAACGGTTCGACGATGGCTGGTCGCGCAGCGTGCCCCACATCTTGTCGACGAAGTCGCGCGCCTCGATGCCGTAGCTCTTGCCGAACAGCCGCGTCAGCCCGGGATGCGCGACGCTGATGTGCAGCGAATCCGAATAATTGTCAGCGATGTTCTTCCAGTTGACCGCGCGCGGCCGCAACGTGACGCGGCCGAGCGGCACCAGCTCCTCCATGCGATAGAGCGCGACCTCGTCGTCATAGGGCGCCATCATCTCGGCGACCGACGGCCCATCGCCGGCGAGGCGCACGAAGATGAAGCCGTGATAGATCTCGTGCTCCACCGGAGCGAGCCCGTGCGCCGCCGGATCGAGGCCGACGAAGGTGTCGCGGAACGGGATGCCGGCCAGATTGCCGCGCAGGTCGTAGCTCCAAGCATGATAGCGGCAGGTCAGCCGCAGATTGCAATGCCCGGACGGGCCATCGACCAGTCGCGACGCGCGATGCCGGCAGACATTGTGGAACGCCCGCACCACGCCGTCGTCGCCGCGGATGACGATGATCGACTCGTTGAGGAAATCGAAGGTGTGCCAGTCGCCCGGCTTCGGGATGTCGTTGATGTGACAGACCACCTGCCATGACGGCCGGAACACCCGCTCGGCCTCATGCGCGAAGAATTCCGCATCATGATAGAGCCAGCCCGGCAGGCTGACGAATTCGTCCGCCTCCGCATTGGCGCCGGCGAATTGCTTGGGCAGGGTCTGGTTCATGGCTGCCGTTTCAGCGGTTGGACAAAACCGTAAATCGTGGAACCGCAATCTAACATGAGATAGGTCGCGGCGCCGATTCTTGCGAGGCCCATCGGATCGATTTATTCCTTAACGACGGTCATCGCGACCGGGCGGTTGATGGCCGCTACCAACGCATAGCTGATGATCAGCAGCAAGAACCAGGAGCCCAGTTTGCCGAACGACACCGCCGACCAGCCTGCGGCCTGGTGCGGATAGAGCCAGGTCTTGGTGATGGTGCCGAGGTTCTCGGCGATCCAGACAAAGACAGCGACCAAACCAAGTCCCAGCAACAGCGGCATGCGGCGATGCACATGCCAAACCTTGTAGTAGATCCAAGCGCGGCCGAAAATCAGCGCCGATGCAGCGAACAGCAGATAGCGGATATCGAACGTGTAGTGGTGGGTGTAGAAGTTCACGTAGATCGCAAACCCGAGCAGATAGACCGCCCACAGCGGCGGATGGTGCAGGAAGCGGAAATCGAACAGCCGCCAGCACCGCGCGATGTAGCTGCCGACCGCCGCATACATGAAGCCCGAAAACAGCGGCACGCCGCCGATGCGGAAAAAACTCTGCTCGGGATAGATCCAGGAGCCGACTTCGGTCTTGAACACCTCCATGATCGTGCCGACGACGTGGTAGACGAGAATGACTTTGGCCTCTTCCCAAGTCTCAAGCTTGAACGTCAACATCGCGACCTGGATCGCGAGCGCGGCCAAAAACATGAAGTCGTAACGGCCGAGCGCCGCGCCGCGCGGATACCAGAGATAGGTCCCGACGATCAGCGCCACCATCAATCCGCCGAACAGGCAGGCCCAGGCCTGCTTGATCCCGAAGCGCACGAACTCATAGGCAAACGCGGTCGCGTGGCGGCGCTCCGCCCACCGCCCGATCCGCGCCTCGACGACGACGAAGCGGGCGAGCGGCGCCCAGAGGGCGGCCGCGCTGCGCTGATGCGGGTCGGGGGGCGGATGCTGCAAGCGGGTGACGACGGCTGCGGAAAGGGATCAGGTCAACGGACCGAATCCCTGGCGGGCAAAAACGGCATTGCGGGGGCAATGCCGACGTAGCAATTGCATTAAAAGCATCTGCTATGATGACAAATCGGCAATGTGGCGCGGCGAACGTTTGAACCCATGGCAAGCGGTATCCCGAATTTTGCAGCGATCGAGTTCGCCACCGTGGCGACGCCCGCTGCCCGCGCGTCCAGCCTCGCGCCCTGGCTCACGCCCGAAGGCATCGCGGTGAAGCCGGCCTATGGCCCGGCCGATCTCGACGGCCTCGACTTCCTCGACACCTATCCTG
This sequence comes from uncultured Alphaproteobacteria bacterium, assembly GCA_963741595.1. Lineage (GTDB taxonomy): Bacteria > Pseudomonadota > Alphaproteobacteria > Rhizobiales > Xanthobacteraceae > VAZQ01. The sequence continues at coordinate 251,244 of CAVUIV010000006.1, read as the reverse complement.
GCATCGCGCCGTTCCTGCGCGGCCCCTACCCCACCATGTACGTCACCCAGCCCTGGACCATCCGGCAATATGCCGGCTTCTCCACGGCGGAAGACTCCAACGCCTTCTACCGGCGCAACCTCGCCGCCGGGCAGAAGGGCCTGTCGGTCGCGTTCGACCTGCCGACCCACCGCGGCTACGACAGCGACAATCCGCGCGTCGCCGGCGACGTCGGCATGGCCGGCGTCGCGATCGATTCCATCAACGACATGAAAACGCTGTTCGACGGCATCCCGCTCGACGACATGAGCGTGTCGATGACCATGAACGGCGCGGTGCTGCCGGTGCTGGCGAGCTACGTGGTCGCCGCCGAGGAACAGGGCGTGCCGCAGGACAAGCTCGCCGGCACCATCCAGAACGACATCCTCAAAGAGTTCATGGTGCGCAACACCTACATCTATCCGCCGAAGGCGTCGTTGCGCATCGTCTCCGACATCTTCGCCTATACGGCGGAGCACATGCCGAAGTTCAATTCGATCTCGATCTCCGGCTATCACATGCAGGAGGCCGGCGCGACCTGCGACCTCGAGCTCGCCTACACGCTGGCCGACGGCGTCGAATATGTGCGCGCCGGGCTTGCCGCCGGACTCGACATCGATCGCTTCGCGCCGCGGCTGTCGTTCTTCTGGAACGCCGGCATGAATTTCTTCATGGAGGTGGCGAAGCAGCGCGCCGCCCGCATGCTGTGGGCGAAGCTGATGAAGCCGTTCGAGCCGAAATCCGACCGCTCGTTGATGCTGCGCGCGCACACCCAGACCTCGGGCTGGTCGCTCGCCTCGCAGGACGTGTTCAACAACGTCGTGCGCACCATGATCGAGGCGATGGCGGCGACGCAGGGCGGCACGCAATCGCTGCACACCAACGCGCTCGACGAGGCGCTGGCGCTGCCGAGCGATTTCTCGGCGCGCATTGCACGCAATACGCAGCTGGTGCTGCAGCGCGAATCCGGCACCACCCGCATCGTCGACCCCTGGGGCGGCTCGTATTTCGTCGAACGGCTCACCGCCGACCTGGCGAAGCGCGCCTGGAGCCACATCCAGGAGGTCGAAGAGCTCGGCGGCATGGCCAAGGCGATCGAAGCCGGCCTGCCGAAGCGCCGCATCGAAGAAGCCGCGGCGCGCACGCAAGCGCACATCGACGCCGGCGTGCAGGCGGTGGTCGGCGTCAACCGCCATCGCCCGGAGCATGACGCCGCGGTCGACCTGCTGCGGGTCGATAACGCCGCGGTCCGCCAAGCGCAGATCGACAAGCTCGCAAAACTTCGGCGCGAGCGCGATCCCGAAGCGGTGGCGCAGACGCTCGCCGCGCTGACGCGCACCGCCGGCGGCGGCAACGAGAACCTGTTGGCGCTGGCGATCGACGCCGCGCGCGCCCGCGCCACCGTCGGAGAAATCTCCGCCGCGCTCGAACAGGTGTACGGCCGGCATCAGGCGGAGGCGACCGTGACCGCCGGCATCTATCGCCGCGAGCCCGCGGTGTCGGACGCGGTCGAACGCATGCGCAAGCGCACCGCCGCCTTCGCAGAGGCCGAAGGCCGCCGCCCGCGCATCCTGGTCGCCAAGACCGGCCAGGACGGCCACGACCGCGGCCAGCGGGTGATCGCCTCGGCGTTCGAGGACCTCGGCTTCGAGGTCGTCATGGGCCCCCTCTTCGCGACGCCCGAGGAAGCCGCGCGGCAGGCGGTCGAGCGCGACGTCCACATCGTCGGCATCTCGACGCTCGCCGCCTCCCACCTCACCCATGTTCCGGAGCTGAAGGCCGAGCTCGAACGGCTCGGCCGCGATGACATCATGATCGTGGTCGGCGGCGTGGTGCCGCCGCAAGACTACGACGCGCTCAAAGAGGCCGGCGTCGCGGCGATCTTCCCGCCCGGCACCGTGGTCGCGGAGGCGGCCGACGGCTTGCTGAACGCGCTCAACAAACGACTCGGGCACGCCCAGGCGGCGGAGTAACGCAGCATGGCGATGCGGATGCGGTCGGGGCTTGTCGCTGCGATCCTTTTGGCATCGATCGGCCTCGCCCACGCCGCAACCAAAACCAAGCCGCAGATTGCGATCAACACCAAGACGGTTGAGATCACCGTGACGGTCGACCCGGCGCTGCGACAGCATCCCGGCCTGTTCGAAGACAGCCTTGCCGAAGGCCGCCGCTGGGCGGAGCGCTACCGCGCCGAGGCGGCGAAGACCGCGCGCGAGGAGCCGGAGTTCTTCCTGAAGGGCCGCCGCTGGACGTTCGAGCGCGACTACAGGCTGCGATCGGTGGTCGGCCGCTACGTCAGCGTGGTGCGCGACGACGGCACCTATACCGGCGGCGCGCATCCCAACACCTTGTTGGACACCATCCTGTGGGATCGCGAAGCGCGGCGGCGCATGAACATCCGCCCGTTCTTCCGCGAGACCGCCGACAACGGGCCGACCATGACCGCCCTGGCGCAACTCGCCAAAATCGCGGTCGCCACCGAGAAACTGTCCCGCGACACGATCAACGTCGATGTCCCGAAGGAGCAACTGACGCCGCAGCGGCTCGCCGAGCTCGACCGCTTCATCGCCGACGGGGTGCAGCCCTCGCTGCTCAAGATCGGCCCGATCTCGCTCGCGCCATCGACCGAGCCCGGCAAGAGCGCGGGACTGACGTTCCATTTTTCGCCGTATGCGGTCGGCGCCTATGCCGAAGGCCCCTACATCGTGTTCGTGCCATGGACGGACTTTCGAACGCATTTGTCGGCGCAAGGCGCGGCGATCTTCGGCGGACAACGGCCCGCAAGCGACATCAACCCGTGAGCCGACCGGCTCGGGCCGACAAGCTAGTGGTCTGATTCTAACATTCGCATCCCATTTCCGCGGACGATTTTGCGAATGTTAGAATCAAGGACCACTAGCAAGTATCGGCTGCTAGTGGAGTTTGGATTTGACATTCGCATCGCGTGCTTGCTGCCAGGTGGGTAGCGAATGTCAAATCCACTCCACTAGATCCAAAAGCCTGCCAAAATGATCATGCCCCGCTCGCGCGGGGCATGAAGCAGGTCAGTGTTGCTCTCGCTTGTGCACAGACAAGCGAGGGAAGCCGCCTACTGCGCGGCGGCGGCCTGCGCCGGGCGCTGTTTGTCGATGATGCCGCGGGCGTGGCGAATGACATAGTCCGCGACGATCGCGTGCGCTTCCGCAGTCGGGTGGATCGCGCCGCTGTAGAGGCCGGCATAAGCCGGCTGCAGGATGTCGAACACCGAGACGCCTTCGCGATGGGTATGCGCCGTCAGGAAGGCATCGTTCGGTGTGCGGAACAAGCGCCAGTGACGTGCATAGGGCAGCGTCGCCGCCGGCGAATACGGCCGGAACGCATCGGCCCCCGGCGGTCGGCGCGGGACGCGCATGTTGACGCCATCCACAAGCGAGCGCTTGGGATCGCGGGCGCACATGCCGCGCCGCGTGAACTCGGGGACATGGTCGGTGATCAGCCGGAAGCCGGTGCCGGCGCCGGTCGCGAGATTGCCCGGGCAATTGCGGCCCTTGCCGGCGATGCACTCCAGCCGCCCGAGGAATTCGTCGAGGAAATCCGCGGTCTCCTTCAGGCGTCCACGATGCAGTTTCAGGCCTGGATGCACGTCGAGGCCGAGCGTCGGCTGCGAGCCACACAACCCGCCGGTCTCGTCATACTGGATCGGCTCATAGGTGGTTTGCAGCACACGCGACGGCTCGATGCCGAAGCCTTGCCCCAACGCATCCTTGAGCGCTTTCATCCGCTCGTCGAGCACATTGAGATACACGCGCGACACCTGCGGGCTGAAGCGGATCGACGAGCCGACCCACGTCGCGATCGGGGCGAAGTCGGCCGCACTCTCGGTCATCGCATAAGCAACGAGACCGCCGAAGCCGACGTCATTGCCGCCGATTGACATCAGCACCATGTCGATCGGCCGCTTGCGCTGGTTGGGCGGACACCAGTTCATGGTGATGCGCTGCGGCGCGATCGCGGTGCTGCCGGTGGCGTACATCGGCAGCGTATAGGCCGCCTGCTGCCGGGCCGGACCGCGGCACAACAGATCGGTCAACTGGTCGAGCTGGGCGCGGACCTTCTTGCCGTTCGGTTCGCTGAAGCCTTGGCGTGGGTCCATTTCCAGGAACAGGCCGTGCGCAACCTCAGCCCCCGAACAGGTGAACGTCGCAAACGTGATCGAGCGGTGACGGTTCTCCAGCGCGAGTTGCAGGCCGACGCGGACCGGATAGCCGTATTGCGAGCGGTGGCAGTCGCTGCTGAGCCATTGCGCGGTGGCACGATCAAACGCCGTGCGGAATTCCGGCGACGACAGCCGCAGGAAGCGCTCGGCGAGTTCATCTTCCATCAGCCGGCGCGGCAACACCTTCGGATTGGTCTGCGGATCGCTCGAGGACAGCCCGAAGCCCTTCACCTGTGGGATTTCGGGCTGCGGCCCCATCGAGACTTCGTCCTGCAGCAGGGTCGGGTCATAGACCATTTCCCGCGACGCGCTGAACTGGACCGGCCGGTCCGGATTGCTTTCGCCGGACGCAAAGGAATCGCCAAGCGCGACGATGAAGAGATCCTCCACCACCACGTCGCGCTCCGAGAACTGCCGGCCATCCGGCAGCGTGACCGCCACCGATACGCCGGAGGTCGCCGCATCGCGCGAATACGGAACGCGGGCGATGGTGAGACGGTTGTTGCAAGCCTGCTTGCGGGTTTCGACCTTGCCGTCGGCGCGGCGCGGTCGCCACGCCCAGGTGCATTCGCCGGTCACGCCTTGAAGCTTGTCGGCGCCAATCCAGACCGTGACGGTGTGCGCTTCCGGCAGGACGTAGTCTTCGCGCGCCCGGCCCCAGGAATAAACGCGCTCGCAACTGGCGTTGTAGCGGCGCGGCCGCGCGTTGCGGTCGTAGCAGGTGTCCGCCAGCGTCTGCGCGGCCCAGCCAAGCCGGCTTTGCTGATAGCGCTTGCCGGCCGTGGCCGCGCAGCGATCGGGCGTCGATGAGTCCCGACAGTCCGGGTCATTCAGGCGGCGCTCGGTGCGCCACACCACGTCCCGGGGCAACTCGCCGTTGCCGCGCGCCGCAGTGAAGGCAGCTTCGTGCAGCGCGAACGAGCGTGTGCTTTTGAAGAACCGGAACGGGTTTTCGACCTGCCACTGCAGGTCCTGGGCTTGTGCGGGGATGCTATTGAAGATGGTGACGAATAGGATGATGGAGACGGCCGAAACGGCCGCCGCCAGCGAATGCCGACCCATGAGTCCCTCCGCCGCCCCCACCGGGCAATGATACATAATTAGACGGGCGAGACACCCGGAAAGTTCAAAATCCGGACATGATAACGCCAGAAAATTTCGCTTATCCGACCATGTTGCTGAACCGACTGGGAAAAATGACTCTGACCCGCCTTCTTATACACCGCACCACCTTGGCAGCCATCGTCCTTTGCCTCGGAATTGCAACCAGCGGGTGCGTCAGCTCCACCGAGCCGATCCTGGGCGACAGCCGGGGGCTGCTCGGAGACCGGGGACAACTGCATCTGTTCGATATCGAGGAAGGCGGGGCCCGCAATCCCCGGCTCTACCGCCTCGAATGGTCCGGCGGGCGCTACGCCGCTCGCGGCCGGCCGGTCGAGGTCAGCGACTTCACGATTCACGCTTATGAAGGCCGCGATCTGATTGTGCAGGCGCGCGCGCAGCGGCCGCTCCGCCCGTATTTCTATGCGCTCGCCCGCAGGCTGACCGACGGCGTCTACGTGCTCACCGCGATCGATGCCAATGACGCGGACGAAGCAACCCGGAACCGGTTCTGCATCAAGACGCGGGATGCGCCGTGCCGGATCGAAACACCGGAGCAGTTGTTCGTGTTCGCGCGCGCGACCGCCGCGAAGGAAAGCGACCGCGGGAAACTGGCCGTGCTGGTGCGGACCGGGAAGCGCTGACGTTCTGTCACGCACCGGGCACGGTGCTCGGATCGACTTTCGACATCGGAATGGCCGCTTCCATCACGATCCGTGCGGCAAGCGCCAAATCGAGTTGGCCGGGGCTGTTGGCGATTTGCCATTGCGCGGCGGCGGCGAGGTCGAGGGGCCAGTCGGACGGAGCGCGTCCGGAGGTTTCGAACTCGTTGCGGACCATCTGCCAATGCTCGTCGAGCGCGGCGCGCGGCATCTTGTGAGGCATATGCTCGCGCGGCAGCCGCGGCACGCCGAACAGCCTGGTGCCGATCGAACGTGCGGCGTGGCTGACGATCTCCGTGATGTCCGGCAGCAATGCCTGACTCTCCGCCGGCACGGCAGCCGAGACATAGGCCCAGACGCTGTAAGGCGGCTGGTCCATGTTGTCGAACAGCATCCAGTTCAGCAGATCGCTGAAATAGTAGATCTCGCCGTTCTTGGTTGCGACTTCGACCAGGATCGACTCCGGCGCCAACTGCTGCCGCTCGATGAACGATTTTCGAATTGATATTTGCGTGCTGAATCCGGCCAGCGCGCCGATCTCGGTCAACAGCGTTTCAGGATGAACCTGGCCGGTTTGCTTGATCTGCTGGGCCATGAGCAAAGCGGCAATGCTTCGCCCTATCGCCTCGCGCTGCGAATCCAACGGCAACATCAGGGCAGCCTCCGGTTCCGTCATCCGCCCTATGACCGGACCGGACAAATGAATGAGGTACGCTTGCGAAATATCCGACGCGATGCACTCAATCGCGTGCAACCGCTTCCGAAATCCCGCGCGGTATATCGGCCGAGCGTTGGCGGTTCCTTGACTAAGATGCCGACAGAACCTTTACGACGGTTTACGCAAATGGCTTGTGCGACATCGATGCCGAGACGCCGATGAACATCCTGATCACGGGATTTGGCCCCTTCCCCGGCGCGCCGTTCAATCCGACCGGACGGTTGGCTGAAAAACTCGCGCATAGTCGCCGGCTGGCGACCGCCGGCGTGCGCTACAGCGCGCATGTTTTCCGCACCAGCTACGTCGCGATCGACCGCGACCTGCCGGAATTGCTGGCGCGCTTGAAGCCGGACGTGGTGCTGATGTTTGGACTTGCCGGCCGCACGCGTCACGTGCGCATCGAAACACGCGCACGCAATACGATCAGCGGGACGCTTCCCGATGCCGCAGGCCACAAGCCGCTATCGGCGCGGATCGCACAAGGCGGCGCCGCGACGCTCGCGTTGCGCATGCCGGCGCAACGGCTGGTCAGAGCCGCGCGCACGACTGGCGTGGCGGCAGCCGCGTCACACAATGCCGGGCGATATCTGTGCAATTATCTGTGCTGGCGCGCCGCCGAAGCGACCACCCGCCCGGATGGTCCGAGCCTGGTGGCGTTCGTGCATGTGCCGAAAGTCCGCATGATCGGCGGCCCGCGGACGGCGGCGCTGAGCTTCGAACATCTCATGCGCGCCGCTGAGGCGATCGTGCGCGAGGCGGTCGCCGCCGCCCGCACCGCCCGTTAACCGGTTTAGGTTACCCCGGTTTCACGCCGCCGTAGCGATGGTTGAGCCTAGGGCTTGCGGCCAACCCCGCTATATCTCCGTCAATACCGGAGGCTGCGCATGAGCATGGATCGTCGCCGATTTCTGGTTCTGAGCACGGCTGCCGCGAGCGCCATCTCTTCGGGCGCCATGTCATCGACCGTGGCGGCGTCCGCTGCGCTGGGTGCGCGCGGTGTCGAGGGATCGCAGTTCGGACTGCGCCCGGGCAGCAACGACAATCAAAGCCGCGCGCTGCAACGCGCGCTCGACGAAACGGCGCGTACGGCACGCCGCTCGCGCTCGCGCCCGGGCGCTATCGCGTCGGCAATCTGCGGCTGCCGGCCGGCGCGCATCTCATCGGCGTGCGTGGCGCGACCACGCTGGTTCTGGACGATGACGCATCGCTGCTTCACGCGGCGGGCGCCAGCACGTCGACGCTCTCGGGCCTGGTGCTCGACGGCGGCAGCGCCGGCGGTTGCCCGATCGGCGCGGGCTCTTGCATGTCGACGATGCCCGTCGGCTGCGGATATGCCGACTGCGAAATCCTCGACGCCGGCGGCACCGCCATCGCCTGCACGGCGGTCGACGGCGAGATCGTCGATACGCTCGTCAACAACAGCATCGACGTCGCCATCCACTCGTTGATGCCCGCGGGCTGCTGATCGCGCGCAACACCATTTCCGGCGCCGGCAACAACGGCATCCGGGTCTGGCGCTGCGAAAGCCGGCGACGACAGCACCATCGTCACCGACAACCGCATCGAGGCGATCGACAACCGCTCCGGCGGCTCGGGCCAGTACGGCAATGCGATCAACGTGTTTCGCGCCGGCAACGTGATCGTGCGCGGCAACCGCATCCGCAACTGCGCGTTCTCGGCGGTGCGCGGCAATGCCGCCTCCAATCTCCAGATCGATGGCAACAACATCAGCGACGTGCGCGAGGTCGCGCTCTATGCGGAGTTCGGTTTCGAGGGCGCGGTGATCGCGAACAACACGCATCGATGGCGCGGCGATCGGCATCTCGATCACCAACTTCAACGAGGGCGGACGGCTCGCCGTCGTGCACGGCAATATCATCCGCAACCTCCTGCCGAAGCGGCCGGCAGGCACCGACCCGGGCGATGTCGGCGGCATTGGCATTGCCGTCGAAGCCGACACCGCCGTCACCGGCAACGTCATCGAAAACGCGCCGACGGCCGGCTCATCCTCGGCTTCGGTCAGTACCTGCGCGATGTCGCCGCCACCGGCAATGTGGTGCGGCAAGGCCGACATCGGTATCGGCGTGTCGGTCGCGCGCCGGCGCCGGCGCGGCGCTGATCGCCAACAACCTGATCGCCGATGTGAAGCGTGGCGCCATTGTCGGGACGGATCGCAGGCAAATCATCGCCGGCGACCTGATGCGTGACGGCGCCGAGCGCTACGCGCATCTGACGCTCAGCGGAAACCGGGTGCGGTAGCCGCCCTCGCCGTCCGATAACGATTTGCCGTTTGGCCGCACTTGCGGCAGCGAATTCACGCCATATTTCCGTCCGAACGCCACTCAATATCGCCATCCATGCGCATCATCACGCTTCGCGGCCTTCTGATCGTCTTCACGCGCTGTTCCTGTTCCCGCTCGCGGCCCACGCCGTCTTCATTCGCCAGCAACGACCGCCCGGCGAGCTTCCGCGACGCCGACTGGTCGAGCGTCGGCATGCTGCCGCAGGCAACTGCCGACCGCGAGGCGCGGCTGCTCGTGATCACCGGCCGCACCGGCCGCTGGAAGGGCATTTTCGCGGTTCATAGCTGGGTCGTGCTCAAGCCGAGAACGCCGCGACAGCTGGACGCGCTACGACGTGGTCGGCTGGGGCAATCCGGTGCGCATCAACGGCTGGGCGCCGGACGGGCGCTGGTTCGGCGACGTCCCGCGTGTGCTGATCGACGTTCGCGGCGCGGCCGCGCAGGCCGCTGATCCCGCAGGTGCAGGCGCGCGATCGAAGACTACCGCTACCGCAACCACGGCGACTACCGCATCTGGCCGGGCCCGAACAGCAACACCTTCATCGCCGCCGTGCTGCGCGCCGTGCCGGAGCTGGCGCCACGCTGCCGCCGAACGCCGTCGGCCGCGACTTCCGCGATGGCCCTATGCCGGCCTGACCGACAGCGGCACCGGCGTCGAGCTGTCGCTGTGGGGCCTGCTCGGCTTCAAGCTCGGCTGGGTCGAGGGCGTCGAGCTCAATTTGCTCGGCCTGGTCGCCGGCCTCGATCTGCGCCATCCGGCGGTCAAGCTGCCGGGCTTCGGCCGCGTCGGCTCGACAACGGCACCGCGATCGCCGCGCCTGCCGCCGCCCGATAACGGCTGTTCACATTACTCACACGAATTGTCCGACGGCGCATCGGCGCGGCGTGACCGCGACCGATGCGCGTGTGCAAGCTTGCCGGCTCGCACTGACGGACTGCCGCTCATGCGCGACACCTGCCGCTGCTCGAAGCAGATCCCGTTCCCGCCGATCCGGCGCGGGCGGCTCGACACGCTGCAGGTCAACGTCGGCTATCGCTGCAACCAGTCCTGCGTGCACTGCCACGTCAATGCCGAGCCCCAACCGCACCGAGGAGATGGCGGCCGACGTCGCCGACCTCGTGCTGGCCTTCCTGGCGCGCCGGCGCATCGCCACGCTCGACATCACCGGCGGCGCGCCGGAGCTCAATCCGCATTTCCGCCGGCTGGTGACCGCCGCGCGCGACGCTCGGCGTCCGCGTCATGGACCGCTGCAACCTCACCATCCTGGAAGAGCCGGGTCAGGAGGATCTGGCCGAATTCCTCGCGCGACCAGCAGGTCGAGATCGTCGCCTCGATGCCCTGCTATCTCGAAGACAATGTCGACCGCCAGCGCGGCAAGGGCGTGTTCGACGGCTCGATCCGCGGCCTGCAACGGCTCAACGCGCTGGGCTATGGGCGCGACGGCTCGGGCCTCGTGCTCAACCTCGTCTACAACCCGCAGGGGCCCGTCGCTGCCGCCGCCGCAGGCCGCGCTCGAAGCCGACTACAAGCGCGTGCTCGGCGAGCAACTACGGCATCGTGTTCAACCAGCTCTACACGCTCGCCAACATGCCGATCCAGCGCTTCGGCTCGATGCTGATCGATCAAGGGCGAGTTCGACGGCTATCTCGGCCTGCTGCAGCGACGCGCACTCTCGACGCCAATCTCGACGGCGTGATGTGCCGCAACCTGATCTCGGTCGACTGGCAGGGCTACGTCTACGACTGCGACTTCAACCAGATGCTCGACCTGCCGCTCACGCTTGGCGGACAGCGCGCGCGTGCATCTGTCCGATCTGCTCGACGCCGATCTCGACGGCAACCCGATCCGCGTCGCCGGCCATTGCTACGGCTGCACCGCCGGCCAGGGCTCGAGCTGCGGCGGCGCGCTCGCCGCGGCGGAATAGCCGCCGGAGGCACCATGGCTGCTCTCTCGATCATCATGCCCGTGCTCAACGAGGCCGTCGGGCATCGCCGCGGCGCTCGATGCGCTGGCCGACTGTGCGCCGGCGCGGCGCCGAGATCATCGTGGTCGACGGCGGCAGCCGCGACGCCACGGTCGAGCGCGCGCGATCCGCTCGCCGACCAGGTGCTCTCGACGCCGCGCGGCCGCGCGCTGCAGATGAACGCCGGCGCCGCAGCAGCCATCCGGCGACGTGCTGCTGTTCCTGCATGCCGATACCCGGCTGCCGCACGACGCTGACCAACTGGTGCTCGACGGCCTTGCCCGGACGTCGCGGAGCTGGGGCCGGTTCGACGTGACGCATCGCGGGCGCTCGCCGATGCTCGCCTTGGTCGCGACCATGATGAACCTGCGCTCGCGCCTCACCGGCATCGCCACCGGCGACCAGGCGATCTTCGTCACGCGCGACGCGTTCCGCGCCGCCGGCGGCTTTCCCGCCATCCCGCTGATGGAGGACGTCGCGCTGTCGAAGCGCCTCAAGCGCACGCGGCCGGCCGCTCTGCCTGCGCGCGCGCGTGACCACGTCCGGCCGGCGCTGGGACAGCGCACGGCGTGGTGCGCACCATCCTGCTGATGTGGCGGCTGCGGCTCGCCTATTTCCTCGGCGCCGATCCGGCGCGGCTGGCAAGGCAATACGGCTATGGCGGCGGTTGAACCGGTCGCCATCGCGGTGCTGGCCAAGGCGCCGGTCGCGGGCTTCGCCAAGACCCGGCTGATCCCGACCCTTGGCGCCGCACGTGCAGCGCAATTGCAGGCGCAGCTGATCGCACGCGCGGTCAGCACCGCGTGTGCGGCCGGCATCGGGCCGGTGACGGTGTGGGCGACGCCCGACGCGACCGATCCCGCGTTCCAGACACTTGGCGCACATCGCGATGTCACCCTTGCCCGCCAGGGCGATGGCGACCTCGGTGCGCGCATGCTGGCCGCGCTGGCGGCAACCGGCGGTCCGACCCTGGTGATCGGCACCGATTGTCCGGCGATGACATCGGACCATCTCCGGATCGCGGCCGAGCGGCTGCACGACGCCGATGTCGTGGTCTGTCCGGCCGAGGACGGCGGCTATGTGCTGATCGGCATGCGCGCGCCGTTGCCCGCATTGTTTGATGGCATGACCTGGAGCACCAACGATGTGATGGCGGAAACCCGCCGACGCTTGCGCGATCACAAGCTCACCTGGCACGAACCCGTGACCTTGTGGGATGTCGACGTGCCGGAGGATCTGCCCCGGCTGCGCGGCCTCGATGGGCTGGACGATTTTCGCGGCCGTGAGCTAGCTGAGCCGGATCATCACCAACCCGCACACGATCATCGACGCCGCGACGATGCGCGACGGCACGATCGGCTCTTTCAGAAACAGCACTGCTAAAATCGCGCCGAACAGCACGCTGGTTTCGCGCAACGCTGCCGACCAGCGCAATCGGCGCGACCGTCATCGCCCAGATCGCGATGCCGTAGGACGTGACCTGCATCGCGCCGCCGCCGATGCCGAGCGCGCAATGCTGCCGCATCAACGCAACGACAGTCGGGGCCGCGCCGCACCAGCCCATAGGCCAGCATGACGATCCCGATGCCGGCGAACATGGCGGCGGTATAGGCATGCGCGCTGCCGGCGACCCGCGCGCCGATGCCGTCGACCACGCGTGTAGGCGCAGATCGTGACCGCCGTCAGCAGTGCAAAACCGATGGCGCGGCGGTCGAGCTTGGCCAGCTCGCGGCTGCCGCGCAGCGAGAGCAGGAGCACGCCGGCGGCCAGCATGACGATGCCGCACCATCCGAGCAGGCCGAACTGCTCGCCGATCAACGCGGCCGCCGCGATGGCGGTCATCAGCGGCGCCGAGCCGCGCGCCAGCGGATAGACCAGCCCCATGTCGCCGGCCGCGTAGCTTTCGATCAGCGCCGCGAAATAGACCAGATGGATCAGCACCGAGGCGATGACCCACGGCCAGGCGGCCAGCGCCGGCCAGCCGGTGAACGGTAGCGCCAGCGCGCGATCACGCCGGCGCCGATCGAGATCAGGATCGTGGTCGCCAGCGGATCGAGCCCGCGCTTGACGGCGGCGTTCCAGCCGGCATGGCACAGCGCGGCAAACAGCACGGCGAGCGAAGACGAATGAATCCATCTAGTCCCGGTAGCTCGCGCGCCCGGCCAGGTCTTCGGATCGGCGCGCCGATATTGCTTCGGACGGGCCACGTCGGCGCCCAGCGCCGCGCCGCATGCCAGCCCCAATGCGGGTCGTCGAGGAAGCGCGCGCCCGAGCGCCACCATGTCGGCCTTGCCCTCCGCCACGACCGCCTCGGCCTGCTTGGGCGTCGCGATCAGCCCGACGGTGCGGGTCGCGATGCCGACTTCACTGCTTCACCTTCTCGGCGAACGGCACATTGAATCCGGGCGTCGGCGCGCGCTGCGCCTCGGCGGTGATCGCCGCCCGACGACACGTCGACATAGTCGAAGCCCGCGGCCTTGAGCGCGCGCGCGAACACGACCGCATCGTCCGCGGTCAATCCGCCATCGACCCAGTCGGTGCCGGTGATGCGCGCGCCGAGCGGAATCCCCTTGGGCACCTCCGCCCGCACCACCTGCGCGACCTCGAGCGGAAACCGCATCCGCCCTTCCAGCGCGCCGCCGTATTCGTCGTTGCGCCGGTTCGACAACGGCGAGATGAAGCTGTGCAGCAGATAGCCGTGCGCCATGTGCAGCTCGACGGCATCGAACCCGCAGCGCACCGCGCGCGCGCGCGGCGGCTGACGAAGGCGTCGCGCACGCGCGTCGATGTCGGCCTGCGTCATCGCGCGCGGCGCCGCCCAGTCGGCGCCGAACGGAACCGCGGACGGCGCGATGGTCTGCCACGGATCGGGCGCCGCCGTGCCGCCCTGCCCGCGCGCCTCCCACGGCATCCGCGCCGAGCCCTTGCGGCCGGCATGCGCGAGCTGGACGCCGATCTTGGCGGTGCCGATGCGATGGCAATGATCGACCACGCGCGTGAGCGCCGCCTCGCATGCATCGGAATAAAGGCCGAGGCAGCCGTGGCTGATGCGGCCGCGCCGCTCCACGTCGGTCATCTCCGCGACCACCAGGCCGGCGCCGGAATTCGCCAGCGATGCCGAGATGCGTCAGGTGCCAATCGGACGCCACGCCGTCATTGGCGCTGTACTGGCACATCGGCGACACCACGATGCGATTTGCGAGTTCGAGATCGGCAAGCCGGATCGGCGAGAACAATACGCTGGTCATGGAACAAGGCTCGTGGTCGACGCGGGTGCCCGCGATGCTCAGGCAACGTTGCGCCGGACACGCGGAAAGTCAAAGTCCGTCTGAAAATCCGCAACGATTTGCCGGTGCTCTTCTACAATCTTTGTCCAACGCTCGCAAACCTCCGCCACCACGCGAGCGCGGGCGAGGAATTTGTCTTCTTCGTAATAAAGGCGCCAGCGTCCGCTGCGATAGAGCTCGGCAAAATACGCGCGGCGCTGCTCAGCGAGGTCTCGCCATTTTTCGGCAGTCTTGCCGAAGTCCTGGAATGTGTTCCGATCGGTCATGCGGGAGCAGAATTGACAGCCCATCGCGGCGCGGCGGCGCCGGATCATGATGGTTGTATGCAATCAACATCAACGAACGCATCGCTCTACCAACCGAAACTTATCCACTCGACCTGTGCATATTCCACAGATCGCCATGATTCGGCTAGCGAAAACGGCAAGGCCCGCGATTCGCCGAGCGGCCCGGGGCGCCCTGGCAAGGCGGCCCCTGCGTAGCGCTCGCGCGGCCCGGCGCCGACAGCCGAACGTCGACGGACGCCTGCTATTGGTCGATCTCTTCGACGACGCAGAGGATATTGAACTCGCAACCCGTTCGAGCGCCGCGTTGGTTGCCTGCGTGGGACAGTCTTCTGGGCTGTTGCGCGCAGCATCAAACACGCGATTGATCTGTTCGGCCGCGGTCGCGGCGGTGTTGTGCAATTCGGTTTCACTCGCAGCGAGCGCGCGCTGGCGTGCTTCGAAGACGGCGATGCCAGTACACGATGTAACGACGCGATCACGGCCGGGCGCAGCAAATGTTCTCGCAAACAAATGATGTAGATCAATGATGTCGAGACAATCTGCAATAAGCAAACTCACAACATCAAATGTTCCTGACAGGTCAGGAACATCCTGACCTGCCTCGCGGGATTCAAGAAATCGGACAACCTGATGTATCAATGTCGTCCATCAATGCCGGTCCTTGATGTAGGATAGGAGTCCCACATGGCACGCATGGGCCCCGCAGAAGCGCAAGACCCCAACCTTCCGCTGCGCCCAACAGGCGACTTGAGCGAGCAGTACCTCGACGGTCGAAACGCGCCAGCGCCTGCGGAGAGCAATGGCGGCAGCGTGCCGCTGTACGAATTGTCCTTGGGCCGGTTTGGCAAGCAACTGCGGCACCATCAGTTGTCGTTCACGCCGGTTCACCAGACGATCCGCCCGCGTCGCAATATCTACGTCCGCGGCGAGACATCCGAGCACACCTACGTCGTATGCGAAGGCTGGGCGTGCCGCGTCGCACGACTCTTCGACGGGCGGAGGCAAATCCTGTCGTTGCTGCTGCCCGGCGATTTGTTTTCGGCGACGTCGCCGTTCCAGCCGAGTCTGGACTTCTACGTCGAAGCGATCACCGAAGTGCGCTACGGGGCGATCAAGAACAGCGAACTGCGCGCAAAACTGTCCGAAGATCCCATCTTGCTCGACGGCTTCATGGAACTATGCGCGGCCGAGACCAACGATGCCTATCAAAGCATCATCGATCTCGGGCAACGGCTGGCCGAGGAACGTATCGCGCTCCTCATCCTTCAGCTCATGAAGCGGCTCGAAGCGCGCGGCTTGGTGCACGATCTGTCCTTCGAATTTCCGCTGCGCCAGCTTCAAATCGCCGACGCGGTCGGCCTCACCCCCGTTCACGTCAGTCGGGTCATGAGCCTGTTGCGCAATTCCGGTCTCATCGAAACGCAGAACGGAATCTTGCGCATTCTCGATCTGCCCAAGCTTCGGCGGATCGGCGGCCAGCGATAGCCCTCGTCGATCATCCCTTGTTTTGAGGCTGGCCGTCGAAATCGCGCTATTTTTCAAACAATTCCAGCACCTGATTGCGATGGGGCTGCTGGCCGCGGAATGGCGCAAACGCAAGGGCCCCGGGTGACCGGCTGGCGCAAAGAGAGGTCGTCCGCTGGCAAGAAAAAACCCGCCCGGAGGGGTGGTCCGGGCGGGCTCATTTGATCGGCGCGGGGGATCGGGGGGGCGGGAAGCGCCGATCGGGGGTTCTTTCAACTTGGAAGGTCGGGCACGACCTAACATACGTTGGTCGTTGGCACCCCGCCGAAGGTTCAAGGCGGTTAGAAAAAAGTTAAAAAATCTTTCCAGCGCCATATAACCATTTGATATGGCTATATATTTTAGTTGGCGGCCCCGGCCGTAACAGGGACCGAGGCGGCCGGCGGAGCCGGCAGGACGGACAGAACGGCCTGATAGGCATCGATCAATCCGGCCCCGAACTGGGCGTCCACGCCCCGCGGGCCGAGATCCCGTGCGGTCGCCATCAGGGCACGACGGACCGCATCGGGGGTGAGCTCTGGATTGCGTTGCAACATCAAAGCGATCACCCCGGTGACCTCAGCGGCCGAAAACGAGGTGCCGGACGTCATGCGGTAGTCGCCGCCGACCGCCGGCAGCCAGAGATCCACGCCGGGAGCCGCCACAGCGACATGGCTGCCGCGCACGGCCGAGCGGAACAGCCGGTCGTCCTCGTCGGTCGCGGTCACCGCAATCACTGCCGGGTTGGCCGCCGGGTAAAGCGGCCGAGAATTCGGGCCGGCGTTGCCCGCAGCGGCGACCAGGACGATACCCTGTCCGCTCGCCACCGCCAGCCGTCGTTCGATCGCGGGGTCGCGGTCGCCGGCAAAGCTCATATTGATGACGCGCGCGCCGCGCGCGATCGCCCAGTCAATCGCCTTGACGATGTTGACCGACGTGCCGTCGTTGCTGCTGCGCTGGGTTCCGAACGCGCGCGCAAGAAGGAAGTGCGCTGCCGGCGCAGTGCCGCGCAGCCTGGCACGCGAAGCGATCGCGCCGACGATCGCGGTTCCGTGCGCGTGCACGCGATCGCCGGAGCCGATCGCATCGAAGGTGTCAACAATCATGCCGGCCAGTTCGGGATGCGCGCTGTCAACGCCGGAATCGATGATCGCCACCAGCACCTGCTCTCCGGTCGCCAGTGCATGCGCTTCCTGCAACCGCAGACGGTTCGCCGCGTAGGGCTCGATATCGGCCGGGAGCCCCATCCGCGCCGCCCGCTCCTGCAGCGTCGCGATGTAGTTCGGCTGCACCGTCATGACGGCGCCTTCCGCCTCGAGCGCGCGCACCACGACAGGCACCGAGCGGCGGTCGTTGATCCGCAGGCGGCGGATCGAGGTTCCGGTCACTTGGAGATTGACCGCCTCAAGTTGCGTCAGGCGATGCCGGCGCGCCAACGCCGTCATCGTCTGCGGCGTCACGTTGGCGGCGACTTCGACCACGACTTCATTCGGAACGTAGCGGCGTCCGAGCACCGAAGGCGTGCTGGCGCCGCGGCCTGACTGCGCGGGCGGGTTCGACGGCGGCTGGCCGCCGCTGATATTGGACGGTGGCCCGGAGGGCGGGCCGCCCGGGATCGCCACGACGACGTCGCCGGGGATGCGGATCCGCGGCCGCGGCCAGCGCGGCGGATGGCGATCGCCCTTCGGATGGCGGATGTCGGCGGTGTTGCCGTTTGGATTGTGCCCCCCGCCCCTCATGCCACCCTTCGGCTTGGAGGGACCGCCAGCCACATGGCCGCGCAGCCGCCCGGAATTATTCACGAAACCGGACTTCTTCGGCAGCCCGCGCGACATCGACGGCTGCGCAACGCCGCCACGCGGACCTTGCAGGCGGAATCCCTGCGCGGACGCGTCGTCGATGGCCGGCGGCGCCAGCAACGCAAACGCAGCAGCGAGCGCGGTCAACGCGATCAGACCGCCGCGCGCAACGGGATGACGGATGGTTTGGAATGCGGCGCGGAAGCCCATGATGTCTGCTCCCAAAACAACCGGCCCCGCGACGGCCACACGACGCCTGCGTCAACCAACGCGGCTCACTGTCAGTTCTTGGTCAGTTCTTGGTCGCGATGAACTCGACGATCCGGGATTCGGACTTCATGCGCTGGATGGCGCGGGTAAAGTCGGGCTCCGGCATCGGCGAGGCGGTGAGCTGGATGTCGAAGAGACCGCCACGGCGCGGACCGGAAACCACGGTCGCCCGGTTGGCATCGAGGAAACGGGTCACGTCGGCCAGAGTGGCATTGGCGGTGAAACGCACCACCGCGAGCTGCGTCCCATTTTCGTGCGACGCCAGTTCGGGCGGGTTCGTGCCCGCCGGATTGCGGACGGCCACGGTGGTCAGCACGGCAGCCTGCACCACCAGCAGCATCACGGCGGCGGAAGCGGCATAGGCCATGGTGCGCGGGCTGAAGCTCGACATGAATTCGACGATGCGGCCGACGACATTGAAGGACGCTTTCTTGGCGACCGGCGCCTCGGCTTCGATCGCGGCAAACAGCTTTTCCATCGCCCGCGCCGATGGGGCGCCGAGCGTCTCGTTGAGATGGATGGTCTCGTTGAGTTCTTCACGAACCAGATCGTAGCGGCGTGCAAGCTCACGGTCGGTGGCGAGCGCCTGCTCGACCCGATCGGCGTCGCGGCGGCTCAAGGTGCCAGCAGCGTGCCACGGCAGGAGCGCTTCGATCTCCTGGCGCTCGGGCGCTTCTTTGTTCACGCTCATCATGGCCAACCTCTTTCAATTCCGGCTGCCTTCAGCAGCTCTGCTAGCCTCTTGCGCGCGTAGAACATGCGCGTCTTCACGGTGTTTTCGGGAATTCCAACGATCTTGGCGACTTCTTCCACAGACTTCTCGTGGTAGTAGACCAGATCGATGATCTCCCGATGTTCTGCCGAAAGCTTCTCAAGACACTTTCGGATCGACGCACTCTTGTCCTTCTTGTCGAGGGCAACCTCGGGATTGTCTGACGTATCCTCGATTGCCTCGGCAGCCTCGTCATCCAGTTCTTCGTCCGGGCGGCGCCGCAGCGCAGACAGGGACTTGAACCGGGCGATCGCCAGCAACCAAGTCGAGACCTGGGACCGCCCCTCGAACCGACCAGCCTGACGCCACACGTCAAGAAACACTTCGCTGATCAGATCTTCCGCAACCGACTCATCACGAACCAGACGCAACACGAACCGGTAGACCCGTACATGATGCCGCGCGAACAGCACCTGCATGGCAAGCCGATCGCCGGTTGCAATGCGTCCGATGAGGACTTCATCCGAGGTCGATTGCATGCCTGACGGCCAACTCGTTAGGTTAGTCGCAGGGGAGCGCGACCTGGTTCAAAGGTCCTGAAAGAACCGGCTGATATCGGTGGCCCCCACCCCGAGGCACCCGTCCTATGGAACCCGGGCCTGGTTGCCAGGGCAAGGTCGCATAATAGCGCAAAAACGCGGTTGATGCCCCCGGACTTCAAAAAAACCTGTAAATTCATTGGCCTACCGCTTGTCCTTCAGGTTCCGACCCGGACTGGGGCGTGCAATTTCCGCAGCGCCGCCAAGACCGACAGGGCCGTGATCTTTCCGGTTTTGGGGTTTTCCGAGGGAACGTTTTCGATGGTTAACGAAAAGCGCGCCGAATCTGCTTCGACCTCGATGGTATGGCAATTCCGATCGACGGTCGGGTCCGCCCAGATTTCGATGGCGGTCCGATCCGGGCCGATGCCGGCGAGCGCGAGGGCCGCGGCCACATTCACGTTGGCCGGGAATCCCGCCGCCGCTTCGCGCGCAGTGCCGGCGAACACCCGCTTGGGGGCATTGAGCCGATCCACCGAGATGCCGTTGGCCGTCAGATAAGGTGCGCCGGCGAGCCCATTCGGCGGCTTGCGGGTGGTCATCCGGACGGAGGCGATCTGGCCCTCCGCCGCCGCCGTCACGGCGTCGAGTCCCAGCAGCGCCCCGGTCGGAACAATGATCTGGCCGCCCTTTTCACGCGCAAGATCCATCAAATACGGCCGCGCCAGCAGCGCCCCGGCGCTGAGCACCATCACCGTCTTGCCGGCCTCCAACATCGGCCGGCAGATATCCTCGATCACGGCGGCGGGGGCACATTCCACGGCGAGATCGGCATGGTCCGGAAATGCATCCAGGTCGACCAGCGGACACGGGATGCGCTCACGGTCGAGCCAGGCTTGCGCCTTGGCTCGGTCGCCGGCCGACGCACATGCGAGCGTCAGGCCGGGAATACCGTCATGCAGCCGGCGCGCCAGCACCCGCCCGATGGCGCCAAGGCCGGCGATCGCAACGCGACTCGATAATGACGCATCCTCCGATCCTATGGTCGGTCATACGCGTGGCCGCCAGCGCCGACAAGCGGGGCCGGCTGCAAGTTCCCATGCGGCTCGGCAGCGCGTTGACCGGCGAGCGATAATCAGCGCAAATCACAACCTTCCAGGGAGGAAACCATGTTCACCAGGCTATTCGCCGCAACCGTCAGCGCACTGATCGCCGCCAGCTTTCGGCGCACAGGCGCAGGACTTCCCGACCCGGTCGATGACCATGGTCATCCCATTCGCGGCCGGCGGCCCGACCGACGTGCTCGGCCGCGTCGTCGGGGCGCGCATGAGCGACATCCTCGGCCAGCAGGTCGTGATCGAAAACGTCGGCGGCGGCGGCGGCCAGACCGGTTCGCGCCGCGTGGCCGACTCCAAGCCCGACGGCTACACCTTCGTTCTCGGCACGGTTGGAACCCACGCGCAGGGCCAGACGCTCTATAAGAAGCCGCTCTACAACGCGATGACCGACTTCACGCCGGTGGCGGTGTTGGCGGAAGTCCCGATCATCCTGACCGTGCGCAAGGACCTGCCGGTCAAGAACTTCGCCGAATTCGTCGCCTACGCGCAGAAAAACCAGAACAAGATGCAGTTCGGCTCGGCCGGCGCCGGCTCGGCGACCCATCTCGGCTGCGTGCTGCTGAACTACATCCTCAAGACCAACATCAACCACATCCCGTACAAGGGTACCGGCCCGGCCATGATCGATCTGGCCGCCGGCCGCATCGACTTCCTGTGCGAGATCATCACCACCGCCAAGCCGCATGTCGACAACGGCACCGTCCGGGCGCTGGCGATCTTCGACAAGGCAACGCTCGCCCGCATTGCCCGACCTGCCGACCGCCTTGGAGCAAGGCACCAAGGACCTGATCGCCTATACGTGGAACGCCATCTTCCTGCCGCGCAATGCGCCGGCCGATGTCGTGAAAAGGCTGAACGCCGCGGCGATCGAGGCAATGAAGTCACCCGCGGTTGCCGGCAAACTCGCCGGCCTCGGCGCCAAGATATCCACCCCCGACCAGATGACGCCGCAATACCTCGCCGATCTGGTGAAAAGCGAGATCGCCAAATGGGCGGTGCCCATCAAGGCGTCCGGCGTCATCATCGACTGATCGCGCACAAATCAACCGCGTGCAAAATGGCCGGGATTGTTTCCCGGCCATTTTTCAAGGAGCGCCAGAGCGTATCCCGGTTCGGTTGAACCGAGATACGCCCTCGTTTCTTGCGTTGGCGCATGCCCTTTTCGGAAAACCGGCGTCCACTTTTCCGGGACATGCGCTAGTGGAGTGGATTTGACATTCGCTACCCACCTCGCAGCACGCGCGCGAAGCGAATGTCAAATCCAAAACTCCACTAGTACTCAATACTTGCTAGTGGTCCTTTGATTTCTAACATTCGCTAAATCGCCCGCGGAAACGGGATGCGAATGTTAGAATCGGACCACTAGGCGAGTTCAATCGTCTCGTTGATCTCGTGCCGGAACTGCAACGGCCCGATGGTGATGACCGCTTGGGCGGAAAGCTTTTCGTCGCCCTTGAGCTTACCGTCGGCCAGCGCCTGCCGAACCGCCTTCTCGATTTCGCGTTGGCCGGTCACGCCGAGCGTCTTGAGGAACTTGCGGATGCTGGTGTTGAATACGTCTTCGTTCATGACTGCCTCTCTGGTCGGCCCACTTGCGATGCACGCGGGGCTGAAATCCTGTCGCGATTCCTCGTGAGCCTCCAAGCGTAGCCCCAAGACCGGCCTGCGTCAGGAGGCGCCGCGATGGTTTACGCCGGCACGCCTGTGCTAAGGCTTGAACTCCCGCCGCCTCACCCATCCGCGAGGTTCACGTGTCCCGCCCGAAGCTTTCCTTCGCCTGCGGCCTTTACGACCGCACCGACGCATTGCGCACCGGTGACGTCAAGGTCGACGGCCTCGACATCGATTTCATCGCCATCTCGAATCCGCGGGAAATCTTCGACCGCATGGGCGGCAAGCAGGAGTTCGACGTTTCGGAATTCTCCAGTTCGGAATTCATCAGCCGGCTCGGCCGCGGCGACAATACCATTCGTGGCATTGCCGGTGTTTCCCTCGCGGGTGTTCCGGCACGGCTACATCTACGTCAACCGCAAGGCCGGCATTCGCGAGCCCAAGGACATCGCCGGCAAACGCATCGGCGTGCCGGTCTACACCATGACCGCCGCGGTCTGGATCCGCGGCCACCTCATGCACCAATACGGGGTCGATCTGTCGGGCTGCCGCTGGCTCGAGGGCGCGATCAATCATGCCGGCTCGCACGGCGAGCCGAGCGCGCCGCCGCTCTTGAAGCCGATCAAGGTCGAGCGCGATCCGCAGGGCCGCTCGCTGAGCGAATTGCTCGCCAAAGGCGAGATCGACGTGATCATGGGCACGCAGCATCCGATCCCGCATCCCGACATCGCGCCGCTGTTTGCCGACGCGCGCGCGGTCGAGCGCGAATTCGCCAAGACGACACGCATCTTCCCGATGATGCACCTGGTGGTGATCCGCCGTGACGTCTACGAGCGCGACACGTCGATCGCCGACCGGCTGTACAAAGGCCTGGTCGACGCCAAGAACCTCGCGCTGGCGCGGCTCAAGCGCGGCCACCCGCTGATGCTGCCCTGGCTCCACCACGACCTGCAGGAACTCGACGAGGTGTTCGGCGGCGACCCCTACCCCTGCGGCATCGAGGCCAACCGGCCGAGCCTCGAAGCGCTGATGCAGTACATGGTCGAGCAGAACTTCATTTCGCGAGCGCATCCCGTTCGAGGACGTTTTCGTGCCCGTGGACCCGAGGTGAGAGGCGCACGCAACGCCCGTGTCCCGGGCTTGACCCGGACCCAGGGCAATACGGTATCCAGACATGAATCTGCGCCGTCTGGGTCCCGGCGCTTCGCTCGCGTACACGCTGCTCGTCCGGGAAATGTCAGGTGCTAGTGTCCGGCAGCAGATCGTTGGGGTGTACATTGGACTGCAACAGTCAGGGACTACCGCGGCGGCCGCGGTCGATTACGACCGTTATCGGCTCAAGCGCTTTGTCGATAGCCTCGACGGCACCGAGATCGAGCGTCGCAGCGGGCAAAGCCGGCTCTCCGAGGTCGCCGCCACGCTCGAAGGCAACCCGAAGGCCGTTCTGTTCGACGATGCCGGCGGTCATGCCCTGGTCGGCAATGCGCTCGCAAGCCGGTCGCGTTTCGCCAAGGCGTGCGGCGCGACCCCGCAAACACTTCTCGCCGAATTGCTCCGGCGGCTGCGCAGCAAGCCGGAATTCGTCGAGGTCGGCCGCAGCGAAGCGCCGGTGCAGCAGGTGGTCGTCACCGGCGCCGATATCGACCTCACCAAGCTGCCGGTGCATCTGCAACACGGCAAGGACGGCGGACCTTATATCTCCGCCGGCATGGATTTCGCCCGCGACCCCGCCACCGGCCTGGTGAATGTGGGGCTTCGCCGCTTCATGGTGCGCGGCCGCGACACCACCGGAATCGACCTGGTCGCGCCGAGCGACTTGCGCAACATCTACCTCGCGGCGCTCGCGCGCGGCGAACGCCTGCCGATGAGCGTCGTGGTCGGCGGCCATCCGATCGACTATTTCGGCGCCACCATGCGGATGCCGGGCGACGAGATGGAACTGCTGGCGTCGCTGCGCGCCGCGCCGATGCCGCTGGTGAAAAGCGTCACCAACGACCTGTTCGTGCCGGCCGATGCCGAATGGGTGCTCGAAGGCTATCTCGGGGAGGAAGGCTACAAGGAGCCGGAAGGTCCCTATGGCGAATTCCTCGGCTACTACGGCGGCGTGAAGACCAATCCGGTATTCCACGTCACCGCCATCACGCGCCGCAAGGATGCGCTGTTCCAAACGCTCAGCATCGGCGGCCCGACCATGAGTCGCACCGACACCGCGCAGCTCTGCACGCTGCGCACCGAGGTGTTGGTGTGGCGCGCGCTCGAATGCGCGGTTCGCGAGCCGGTGGCGGTCTACGCTCCGCCGGCGACCGGCGGCGTCTACAATGTGCGGATCGCGATCCGCCAACGCGTGCCGGGCGAGGCGCGCAACGCCATCGCCGCGGCATTCGGATCGCTCGCCAACGTCAAGAACGTGTTCGTGGTCGATCCCGACATCGACATCTTCTCCGATGAGCAGATGGAATGGGCGCTCGCGACCCGCTTCCAGCCGGACCGCGACTTCGTGGTGGCGAGTTCCTTCCGCACCATCCCGCTCGACCCTTCGCTCGATAGCCACGGCAGCCTCGGCGCCAAGGCCGGCTACGACCTCACCATGCCGGTCGGCACCCGCAACAAGCTCGAAGCCGAGATTCCGGAACCGCCCCGCTATCAGGGCGCCCGCTTCGCCTCGGTGGAGGCGGCGCTACGCGATGGTCCCAAGTTCTACCAGGACCTGATGGCCGCGCTCGGCACACACGACGGCCGTGAGATCGTGCTCGAACTCGAAGCACTGCGAAACAAGGGCCGGCTCAAGCGCGATCCGGCGGAAGGCCGCTACAGCCTGACGGATTGACGCAGCGCCGTTCAGGAGCGAGCGGGTCCGCTACTATCGCTCGTCCGTTTGCCTTGCTCGGGCGGCGGAGACCTTTTGACAAGAGATCCCCGGATGACATCAAGCCTGTTTCGCGTTCAGACCCGTCGCTTCCTGTTGTCGGTTGCCGCAGTCGGCCTCGGCGTCTGGTCCATCGGTGCGGTGATGGCCGCGTTTCCGGAACGGCCGGTGACCATCGTCGTCCCGTTCGCGCCGGGCGGCGCCAATGATGTGGTGGTGCGCGCGATCCAGCAGCCGCTGGCGGAGGCGCTCGGCCAACCGATCGTGGTCGAGAACCGCGGCGGCGCCGGCGGCAGCGTCGGCACCGGCTACGCGGCGCGGCAGAAGCCCGACGGCTACACCATCTTGATGGCGGCGACCGGCTATGCGGTGAACCCGAGCCTCTATGACAAAGTGCAATACGACCCGATCAAGGACTTCGACCCGATCGCCGAGGTCACGACCTTTCCGGTCATCTATGCCGTGCGCCCGGACCTCGGCGTGAAGACGATCCAGGAATTGATCGCCTATGCGAAGAAGCGCGCCGGCGGCTTGAACTATTCGACCCCCGGCGCCGGCACCCTGCCCCATCTCGCCGCCGAGTTGCTCAAGCTCCATACCGGCATTGAGATGGTCCACATCCCCTACCCCGGCGCGGCACCGGCCGCGCAGGCGCTGCTGAGCAAGACCGTCGATGTGGCGGCGATCTCGATTTCGGTCGCCAAACCGCAGATCGAGAGCGGCAATTTCATCGGATTGGCGGTGAGCGGCGGCGAGCGCTGGCCGGAACTGCCGAACGTGCCGACCATCGCCGAAGCGGGCGTGCCCGCAGCATTGGCGGACACCTGGCAGGGCTTGATGGTGCCGGCCGGCACGCCGCGTGACATTGTCGATCGGCTCGCCAAGGCGACCATCGACGTGGTGCGGCGGCCGGACGTGCGCGACCGCCTGCTCAAGGCTGGCTTCCACGCCACCGGCCGCGGGCCCGAGGACTTCCGTCGACGGATCGTCGACGAGGTCCCGAAATGGAAGACCGTCATTCAAAAAGCGCGCATCACGGCGCAGGGCAAGTAACCAACGGCACCGTCAGCGAAGACAATCAGGGGGACGGCGTGACATCACCGGTTTTGTTCGACACCAAGAACGATTGTCTCGATATCATTCTCAATCGTCCGGACGAGGGCAATCTCATCACCAACGAGATGGGCCTCGAGATCGCGCGCGTGTTGCGCGACGTCGGTCCGGACACCAAGCTGATCCGCGTGCGCGGTAGCGGCGCGAATTTCTGCAAGGGGCGGCAGGCGCCGAAAGTCGACCGCGACACGATGACTCCGCTGCAAATGCGCCAACCGATCGCCGAGGTGCCGCTGACGCTCTACGCCGCGATCAAAGAGGCGCGCGCGCCGACGCTGGCGATCGTGCAAGGCGAGGCGATCGGCGTCGGCTGCGCGCTGGCGGCGATCTGCGACATGACGCTTGCCGCCGACGACGCCATCTTCCAGGTGCCGGAGCTCAACCACAACATCGCGCCGACGCTGGTGATGTGGGCGCTGCTCAACCGCGTGCCGTACAAGACCGCCGCCTACCTGGTTTATTCGCGCGAGCGCATCAACGCGGCGCGGGCGGAATTCTTAGGCGTCGTCACCAAGGTGGTGCCGGCGAGCGAACTCGAAATCGAAGCGGTGGCGTTGTCGCAAAGCTTGTTGAGCCGCGCCGCGACCTCGTTGCAGGGCATCAAAGAGTTCCTGAAGTTCGGCGGCCGCATGGACCCGGCGAGCGCGTCGGCCTATTCGGCCACCCTCAACGCGGCGGTGTCGGCGTCGGCGCCGCGGGAACCGCATCGGTAATCTGTCTTTTCGCAGCTCGCTGCACCGCGCCGGAGCGGGGTCGAAATCTCGCCGATCAGTTCGCGACAGTTGACGCCGCCCTCGCCGTCCTGAGACAGTCGGCCACCACCGGGGGCGGCCAATGGAATTCGGGATCTTCGACCACGTCGACGCCAACGGCTCGCCGTTGCAGGATTTCTACGACGAACGTCTGAAGATTGTGGAAGCTTACGATCGCGGCGGATTCTACTGCTACCACGTGGCCGAACACCATTCGACGCCGCTCGGGCTCGCCGCTTCCCCGGCCGTCTATCTCTCGGGCGTCGCGCAACGGACCAAGACCTTGAGGTTTGGACCGCTGGTCTACACCTTGCCGCTCTATCATCCGCTGCGACTCGCCGAAGAAATCTGCATGCTGGACCAGATGAGCCGTGGCCGCATGCAGGTCGGGATCGGACGCGGCATCTCGCCGATCGAGACCAAGGGCTACGGTATCGATCCGGCCGAGCGGGTGGCGCGCTACGAGGACACCCGGCAGGTGATGATGCAGGCACTGACCCAGAAGACCGTCAGCTTCCGCGGCCAGTTCTTCAGCTTCGACGCCGTGCCGATGGAGCTCGAGCCCTTCCAGAAACCGCATCCGCCGATCTGGATCGGCGCGGCGAGCGCCGACAGCGCGGCACGTGCGGCGCGCAACGGCCACAATTTCGTTTCGCTCTCGACCGCCGCGGAAACGCGCGAGCTCTCCGACAGCTATCGCGCCGCCTGGGCGGAAGCGCATGGCGACCGGCCGCTGGGGAAACTCGGGCTGGGGCGCTTCGTCGTCGTCGGCGAAAGCGACACCGCGGCGCTCGCGCTGGCACGCCGCGCCTACCGCAAATGGCACGACAGCTTCCATCATCTCTGGCGCCTGCACGGCACGGTGCCGACCCAGGGCGAGCGGGCGCGCGAGTTCGACGAGATCATGGACGGTGGACGCGGTGTCGCGGGCACACCCGCAACGTGCATTCGAATGCTACGATCGCAACTGGCCGAGTCGGGAGCCAACTATTCGGTCGGACAGTTTGTGTTCGGCGACATGAGCCTTGCGGAAGCACTGGGTTCGATCGACCTGTTTGTGCGCGAGGTGATGCCGTCCTTGCGACAATCGTTCTCATGAAGACAGTCGTTCTCATGAAAGGTGCCTGCCCTGCGCTAGATTGAATTCATCGAACGAGGATTGTCATGACGACATCGATCAAGCCTGCGCTGCTCGTTCTGTTCGTCTCCGCCGCCCTCGCCGCAACGCCGGCTGCCGCCCAGACCACCACCATCGTGGTCGGCTATCCGCCGGGCGCCAGCTACGACATCTACATGCGCACCTTCGCGCGCCATCTCGGCAAGCATCTGCCGGGCAATCCGTCCGTGGTGGCACAGAACATGGCCGGCGCCGGCAGCCTGCGCGCCGCCAACTTCCTGTTCAATGTCGCGCCCAAGGACGGGACCACCATCGGCATGTTCGCGCGCGGCCTGGCGATGCAGCCGCTGCTTGACCCGACCGGCGTGCAATACGACGCCCGCCAGTTCAATTGGATCGGCAGCCTCACCTCCGACGTCAGCCTGGTGCTGTCCTGGTTCAACCGCCCGTTCAAAACGTTGGACGACGCCCGGCAGCGCGAGATGGTCGTTGCCGGCACCGGGTCGGGAGCCGACAGCGTCATCTTCCCCTATATCCTGAACGGCGTGCTTCGCACCAAGTTCAAAGTCATCACCGGCTACCCTGGCGCCACCGACTTTCTGCTGGCGGTCGAGCGCGGCGAGGCCGACGGCACGGCGGGCGTATCCTGGAGCAGCATCAGCGCGGGCAAAGCCGATTGGATCACCGGCAAGAAGATCAACGTGCTGGTGCAGCTCGGGATGAAAAAGCATCCCGACATGGGCAGCGCGCCGCTGGTGATGGAGTATGCCAAGACCGATTCCGATCGCGGCGTGCTGGAGCTGATCTTTTCCCGTCAGGACATGGCCTATCCGATCGTCGCACCGCCCGGCGTTCCGGCGGCGCGCGTGGCCGAGCTGCGACGCGCGTTCGACGCGGTGCTCAAGGACCCCGACTACCTCGCCGACGCCAGGAAGCAGCAATTGGACACCGACCCGATGCGCGGCGAGAACATCGCCAAGCTCATTCAGCGCATCTATGAGAGCCCGCCGGCGGTGATCGCGCGCGCCCGCACCGCGCTCGAAGACGGCAAGAAGATCACCATCAAGCGCTGAAGTTCACCATCAAGCGCAGGGTGGGTTAGCGCCGAAGGCGCGTAACCCACCGGCTAGTGTTCCGCGAGTCCGATGGTGGGTTACGGCGCTTCGCGCCTAACCCACCCTACGAGCTTTCGCGGGGATGAGCGGCTTCGCATTTCAACCCCATTTCAGCGCAACGTGCTCTAAGCCGGCTGCTTCTCCCGCGCCTTCTTCAGCTGGCGGTCGGCCGCGTATTCGACGTCGTCGTAGCCATGCACCGAGATGTCGAACAGGTTCCCGTCCGGGTCCATGGCGCGGTGCTCGGCAAACGGACGCGTCGACGGCCGCTCGGTCATCGGTTCCTCCCACTTTGCGAGATTGGCCTCGACGCCGTGAAGGTCATCGACCTGGAAACCGAAATGATTGATGCCGCTCGGCGACGAGTCGCCGCGGTTCGGCAGGATCGCCAGCGTGAGATAGCCGTCGCTCATGTAGGTCCCACCGGTCTGCGAGGTGTGGATCACCTTCATGCCAAAGACCTCGACGTAGAATTTGGCGAGGCGCGCCGGGTCCTTGGTCTTGATCGCCAAGTGGCGGATCTTGGGCGAATTGGACATCACGTTCCTCCGTTGCTGGCCGTCTGCGAATACGGCTGCAATCGTAGGGAAGTCGTCGATGCCCGACAAGGCGGCAAATACCGGCGCCACCCCACTTGCGTGTTGGCAAGCTTGGGCCGCACAATCGCAAGATAAAAAACGAGATGATGGGAGGATACGATGATCAAGGCGGTGCGAATTCTGACCACCTTGGCGGCGGTAATCTGTGTCGCTGCAGCGGCCTGGGCGGTGGACGGCATGGACTGGGCCTATCCGCCCACTCCGAAAGGCAAAGGCGCGCCCGACAAGGAAAAGATGCTGACGGTGCCGGGCAGCCAAAAGCAATACACCGCGGCTCAGATCGGCGACGGCTTCAATCCGCCGGACTGGTTCCCGAGCGAGCATCCGCCGATGCCGGCGGCGGTCGCGACCGGCCGGCAGCCGGGCGTTCGCGCCTGCGCGCTCTGTCATCTGCCGAGCGGCGGCGGCCATCCGGAATCCGCCAACATGGCCGGCCTGCCGGTGCGCTATCTCATCCGCTCGATGGAGGAATACCGAAGCGGCAACCGCACCGGGTTGCGCGCCGGCACGATGGTCGACATCGGCAAGGCGATCACCGACGAGGAGATCCGCACCGCCAGTGAGTACTACGCGGCGCTGAAGCCGCATTCGCGACAGAAGGTGGTCGAGAGCGCCACCGCGCCGAAAAGCTTCGTCGGCGGCGGCGGCATGCGCTACGCCAGCCCGGAAGGCGGCACCGAACCGATCGGCAGCCGCATCATCATCATTCCGGACAGCGCCGAGGGCGCGCAACGGCGCAATCCCAAATCCAATTTCGTCGCCTATGTGCCGGTGGGCAGCGTCGCGCGCGGCCAGAAGCTCGCGGCAGGCAACCGAAGGCAGCACCATTGCCTGCGGGATCTGCCACGGGCCGGCCTTGAAAGGGCTCGGCGATGTGCCGGGCATCGCCGGCCGCGATCCGACCTACCTGTTCCGGCAGCTCTACGACATGCAGCAGGGCCGCCGCAAAGGCGACGCCATGGCGCTCATGATCGCGGTGGTCGAGAAGCTATCGGTCGACGACATGATCGCGCTCTCCGCCTACTCCGCCTCGCTCGAGCCCTAGCAATACGGGCGTCTGGCGCTTCGGTGAGCCCCACCGGAGCGCCCATCTTTCCGGCCGCCGGCCCCCTGCCCCTCACGGGGGATTGACCCGCGATATGCCGGAAGGCCGCTGGCGGCGACCGGGCGGGCGGCGCTAAAATCGCCCGCGCTGGGATTCGCCAAAAACTCGAGGCCTCCCCCGATGCGGTTCACCCGCCGTCCTCACCGTCGTGGCCCCGCATTGCGGGGGCCGCGGATCATGGTTGCTGCCGTCGATCGGATTCCTGGGAGTTCTGGGAGTTCTGCGGCTCTGACGGGCGCCGCTCCGGCCGTTGCGCAATCGAGCGGGGGCGACGAGCTTTTGTCGGCGGTGGTGCAACTCAAGACCCATATCAATCCCGAGGGACGAACCGTCAAAGGCCTCGGCCAGCAGCGCGCCGGCTCCGGCATCGTGATCGACAACAAGGGGCTGATCCTCACCATCGGCTATCTGATGGTCGAGGCGCACACCGCCGAAGTCACCACCAATTCCGGACAAAAATCCGCGGCCGAGGTCGTGGGATACGACCCTGAAACCGGATTCGGCTTGTTGCGTGCGGCGGAGCCGCTCAAGGTCAAGCCGCTGGCGCTGGGCAAGTCGGCCGACCTCAAGGAACGCGATCAGGTCTTGGCCGCAAGCTTCGGTGGCCGGGCCGGAATTGCGCCCGCCTATGTGGTGTCGCTGCGCGAATTCGCCGCCGGCTGGGAATACCTGATCCCGAGCGCGATCTTCACCGCTCCCGCCCATTCGGAATGGAGCGGCGCGGCGTTGGTGTCACGCGACGGCAAGCTCGTCGGCGTCGGAGCGCTGGTGGTCGGCGACGCCACCGGCCAGGGAAAAAATCTGCCGGGCAACATGTACGTGCCGATCGACCTGCTGCCGCCGATCATGGCCGACCTGCTGACCAACGGCCGCGTGGCCGGCCCGGGCCGGCCCTGGCTCGGCCTCAATCTCGAGGAGGTGCGCGGCCGCCTGTTTGTCAGCCGCGTCACCGGCGAAGGCCCGGCCGAACGCGCGGGTATCAATACCGGCGACATCATCCTCGCCGTCAATGGCGAGACGCCGCGTTCGCTCGCCGATTTCTATCGCAAGGTGTGGGCGCTCGGCCGCGCCGGCGCGGCGGTGCCGCTCGACCTGTTACAGACCAACAGCGTGCAACGCATCGAGGTGCGCTCGATGAACCGGCTCGATCACCTCAAGCTGAAATCGACTTTCTGATTTCCTGGCACCGGATTGATCGTGATGCGCCTCCGCCCCTATGCTGCGGAGCCGCCTCGCTTCGCACGCACGCCGGGAGCCAGTATGCCAGGAGTTCCCTCACCGAGTTCCCCGCCGGGTTGTCACCGGCCACAATGCCGAGGGCAAATCGATCTTCATCACCGATGCCCCGACGCCGCACGTATTCCAGCGCAGTCCCGGCAGCGCCATCGTCATGGAGCTGTGGGAGACGGCATCGACGCCCGCCAGCAACCGCGGCAACGACGACGCCATCGCCCGCGGTTTCCGCCTGCCGCCGCCCAAGAACGGCAGCGTGTTCCGGATCATCGAATATCCGCCGGACAAGGAGCGCAACAAGGCGCTCGCCGCCGAACGCGCCGGCCCCGACGACGGCTCCGGCTGGCTGCAGGCCGCCGACAAAAGCGGCGCGCGCCACCTTGGCTTCCACAAGACCAGTTCGGTCGACTACGCCATCGTGCTGTCGGGCGAAATCCACGCGCTGATGGATGAAGGCGAGGTCCTGCTCAAGACCGGCGACGTGCTGATCCAGCGCGGCACCAACCACGCCTGGAGCAACCGCACCGACGCGCCGTGCTACGTCGCCTTTGTTCTGATCGACGCCGATCCTGTCTAGTCACAACCATCACGAATATCCGGGAGGAACGTAATGTCCCTAGGTAAAAGTATTCGCCGCGTGGTCACCACCGTCGACGCCAGCGACAAGGCCGTGGTCCTGTTCGACGGCGACTGTCCGCATGTCGTCAAACGTCCGGACCGCCCGACGGTCTCGCAGCTTCTGTGGGTGACGAGCGGCGCGCCGGCCGACATCTCGGGCCCCGCCGACCGCGCCGCGCTCGCCATGGGCAAGATCGGCATCTCGCCGCCGCCCGGCGGATCGGTGTTCCGCATCGTCGATTTCCCGCCGCTCGGACCCGAGGTCGACAAGCTCGTCGAACGACCACCTGCATCACCAGCTCGGCGGCGAAGCGCCCAAGCGCGGACTGCCGCCAAGCCATCCCTTCATGCACCGCACCCGCACCATCGACTACGCCATCGTCATGGACGGCGAGATCGACATGCTGCTCGACGATTCAGAGATCCATCTCAAGGCCGGCGACGTGCTGGTCCAGCAGGGCACCAATCATGCCTGGGTCAATCGCGGCAAGGACATCTGCCGCGTCGCCTTCATCCTGATCAACTCGAAGGATCCGTGAGCGAAGAACCGCTCACCCGATATAGGCGACGACGACGTAGTCGACCCCGGCGACGGTGAAGCGTGGCCGCCTCGCGCATGCCCATGGCCGGCATGGACCTTGCGCGATAGCGCATTGTCGGCGCGGATGAAGGTGAAGCCCTCGCGGCCGGGGAGCTGCAAGCGCAGCGTCTCGAACATCGCGCGCGCGAGGCCCCTGCCCCGCTCGCTTTCGGCGACGCAGATCGGTCCGTAGACATACGCGCCCGGCGCACCCGGATGGGCGCGCAGCATCGCATCGAGGATCGGATCGCTGGCCTGTTGATCGAGCGGCGATGACACGACGTAGCCGACGACCTGCCGGTCGCGGCGGGCGACGACGATCGGCATGCCCGTCACGGCGGCCTGCAGCCATTCCGCGGACAACGGAACCGACAATACGCCGCCGTTCTTGCGGAGGTTGCGCTCCTGCAGCGCGAGAATGCCGGTGATGTCGTCCGGGGTCGCGAGGCTGATCTCAACGTCGCCGGTTGTCATCGCGTCAGGACGCGCGGCGGCCGAACAGCTTCATGATCGACGCCCACAGCACCTTCGCCATCAGCGAGAAGCCGGAGATCGGCTTGGCGGCTGGCGCAGGCGCGGCGGGCGCTGGCGCAACGCCCGTCGGCTGAACCTGCGCGCGGCGCGACGCGCCGTCGCGCGCGATCTGCGCCTTCAGATTGTTGGCGAACTGGCCGATGATCTGCGCGGCGGTGGTCTGGATCATGCCGACGCCGCGGCCGTATTGCGCAACCGAGCCGGACAGCGTGAGATCGGTGTGCACCAGAATCTTCGAGCCTCCGCTCGGCGCCGCTTCGACATGGAACGCGGCCACCGCATTGGCGCCGCCGCGGCCCTTGGAGTCGGTGCCCTGCGCCTTCACCCGCGCGGTGCGGTTGGCGTTGTCGATCGCCTCAAACGTCACCACTCCGGCGAAGGCGAGCGCCACCGGGCCGAGACGCACCGCGACCTTGCCTTTGTAGGTCTTGTCGTCGACCACCGCGGTGAGCTCGGCCCCCGGCATGCAGGGAGCGATGCGGCGGATGTCCATCAGCACCGCCCAGGCGTCCGCCGGCGGCAGCGGCACTTCAAAGGAATTGTCGAATTCCACTCGTCTTCTCTCCTGACCTTCTTCTCTCCGACCTTCGCCCGCGCATTCCAACATGGCGTGTCTCGGAATGACGAGAAAGACTATGCCCCGGAATAGCAGCCCGGCAAACGACTCCTTCACCATCACCGCCGTGCGGTCCGCGCGTCCGTTGATAAAAATCCGCAGATGTGCCAAGGTTTTATGGTCGCGTCGATCCGCAGGAATCGGTCGCCGCGCCATTCCGGAGCACCGCCTTGTCAGAAGACCGCACCGCCATCGCCTCGACCACCGACGCCGAACCCGGCCACAACCGGTTCGCCGACGTGGTGTGGGAGCGCAAGACCAAGCACCGCATCTTCGTGCGTGCGCTCGAAGGCACCTACGGCAACCTGGTCAAGGACCTGTTCGAACAGCCGCGCGTGTACAAGACCCGCGACCTGCAATGGAAAGGCGGGCCGCAGAGCTACGGCAAGAAGATCGTCAATCCGCAGGCGGTGAAGATCGCGCAATCGATCGAGACCCATATGGAGGTCTATACGCCGGGCGCGCGCACCAGCAAGCACGGCCACATGAACTCGGCGGTGTTCTATTGCTTGAAAGGCCGCGGCCACGACGTCCATGACGGCCGCCGCTACGACTGGGAAGCCGGCGACGCGCTGATCGTCGAGAACGCCTGCGTGCACCAGCATTTCAGCGAAGAGGACGAGGACGAAACCATCGTCCTGGTGATGAAGGCGAAGCCGCTCTTCCTGTTCATGCACATGCTGTTTCAGAAGATCGCGGAAATGCCGCCCAAGACCGGCACCGAACGGCAGCTCAACTACACGCCGCCCGGCGATCTGTAAGAGCCTGCCCCAAACCGAAGGCGGCGCAACAACATAGTTGTTAGTTGTGGCGCTAATGACACAGCCGCGGGACTATCTACAGGCTATGCTGGTCCAATGATGGGGGATTGGACGATGGCAAAAGGCTTTGTGCTGGCGGCAGCGGCGTCGATTTTCACACTGCCGGCGCTGGCCGCCGATATGCCGCTCAAAGCGCCGCCGAGTGCCGCCATGACGACGTCATGGGCCGGATTCTACGTCGGCGCACATGTCGGCTACGGCTACGCCGTGACGGCGTTGAGCGCGCCGGACGTCAACCTTGACGATCGCATCATCGGCATCGGCAG
Source organism: uncultured Alphaproteobacteria bacterium (assembly GCA_963741595.1). Taxonomy (GTDB): domain Bacteria; phylum Pseudomonadota; class Alphaproteobacteria; order Rhizobiales; family Xanthobacteraceae; genus VAZQ01. Next base: position 215,823 of record CAVUIV010000006.1, on the reverse strand, counting down.
CAAGGGCTTCGCTGCCGGCGGCCTCGCCGGCTACAACGTCATGCTGTCGCCGCGCTGGGTCGGCGGCATCGAAGTCGACGGCAGCTGGCAGAACATCAAGACCCGCTCAAATCCGTTTGGGCCTGGCACGTCTGCTGACATGACGCTCGATTGGTCGGCGTCGGTCCGCGGCCGGATCGGCTACCTGATGACGCCGACGACCATGTTGTTCGCGACCGCCGGCTGGTCCTGGAGCAGCGTCGAGTTATCAAACAACATTATTCCGGAGACATTCTCCAACTCCATCAACGGTCCGCAGGCCGGCTTCGGCGTCGAAACGATGTACGCCCCGAACTGGATCATCCGCACCGAATATCTCCATAGCTTCTATGATCGCACGACGTTCAATTCCGGCTTCGGCGACATCAACGTCAGTCCCTGGGTCAGCGTGATCCGCTCGGCGCTGATCTACAAAGTCGGCCCGTCGGCTCCGGCGGCATGGCCCGATCGCGCGCCCAACGCCATCTGGTCGGGATTCTATGTCGGCGGCATGGTCGGCCCGTTGATGGCCAGCGGCAAGGTCAATGTGCCGTCGACCGGTCTGCAGGCCGATGGCGTCGGTGTGTCGGCCGTCCTGCCGACAGGATTGGTCGGATACAATCTGCTTGTTGCGCCGCGCTGGATGGTGGGCATCGAAGCCGAGGCCGCTCCGAACATCTCGACCAGCGACGTCAAGATCGAATGGACCGGATCCGCTCAGCTGCGCGCGGGTTATTTCGTTACGCCGGCCGTGCTGGCCTATGGGAGCCTGGTCTGGGGCACCGCAGGCATCGGCAACGTCACCCGCGATGGGACCTCATTGTCGGTTCCGGTCGAGCGCGTCTACGCGTTCGGATGGAGCACCGGCATCGAGGCGGCGATCACCGACCGCTGGCGGCTGCGCGCCGACTACCGGCGCTTCTTCACGGATACGGTCACCCTGATCGTACCGGGCGACGCCCCGACTCCGGTGACGGTCAAGACCAGCGGCCACATCGCACGCGTCGGCGCGATCTATCAGTTGGGCGGCCTGTGATCATGGGTTGAGCGGACTCTTCGGCTCGCTCAGCCGACCTCCGGACCGAATTGCGCGCGGCGACGTCGCCGTGATCATAGTCGCGCTGCTCGCGGTCCATCGCCTCGGCTTCCGAATAGCCGAGCATCAGCGCCTCCATCACCCGGCGCAGCGGGTCTTCGCCGAGCGACATGTGCGCGGCGAGGAAGCCGGCGAGCCGCGCGAACACCACCGGCTGCGCGATCATGCGCTCGTAGCGATTGTCGGCGGCCGCCTGCTCGCAGTCCTTCACCGCGCGGCTGAGCGCATCGGTGAACAGCTTCTCCATGTAGCCGGCGTTGTCGGCGGGCGTCTCCTGCGGCGCCGGCGCGTGCGCCAGCAGCGCGCGGGCATGGGCGACAAAGCGCGCATACAGCATCTCCTCGAGCTTGCTGTCGCCTTCGTCTTCTTCAAGGTCGCCGCACATCTCGCTCAATACCCTTCCGCGTTCTCCAACTGCTCGAACCAGTCGAAGCCCATCGGCTTGATGATCCGGCTGTTGATCACGATGATGCGCGCCTCGTTGTTCGGGTCGGCGTTGAAGTGCTTGTGGATGCAGTAGGGCGGGATGTAGACGAAATCGCCCTGCTCCCATTCGAAGCGCTTGGGCTCGGCGTCCCACTCGAACTCCATCACCTCCTTGACGTCGAACTTCACGTCCCAGTGCAGGTCGTAGCCCTTGCCCTCGACCACGTAGAACACCTCCTCCGAGAGATGCCGGTGCTTGCCCGACGCCTTCCCGGGCGGCAGGAACTGCATGTAGATGTCGAGGCAGCACTCCTTGGTGTTCATCTTCTCGTTGATGATGTGCTTGATCAGGCCGTCGGGCGAGCGCTCGAACGGCATCTCCGAGCCCTTCACCACGTTCATGCGGCCCTGGTATTCCTTGCGGAACTGCTCGGACGCCTTCAGCGCCTCGGCGTAGAAATCGACCTGCTGGGTCTGCGCATGGGCTTTCGCGCGCTCGCGCGGATCGATGACGCTCATTCTCATCTCCTCACATGCCGCTCGTTATTCCGCCGCCTCGCTCTGCGCAAGCTTTGGCGGCAGGTCCGCAAGCTCCGCCGCGTAGGCGTCGTCCATCTTCGGCGTCATGCCGTGCCTGGCCAGCGCGTCGGCGAACATCGCGCGGATTTCCGGCTTTTCGTCGGCATAGTCGATCTGGTCGCCGCCGATGCGCTGGCTGATCCAGGCGACCGGCACCCCCTGCGAATTGCGCAAGCGAGCGCGACCTCGTGCTTGAAGGCGAGATAGCGCGCCGGCGTCGGCCCGGTGTTGAAATGCTGGTGGAACATCCGGTTGGGCGGCACGATCAAGGTGCCGACCTGCCAGTCGAAGCGCTGCGGCTCCTGGCCCTCGTGCCACATCAGCGAGAAGCCCTCGCCGGAGAGGATGATGACGTGCGCGCTCGGCCCATGGCAGTGCGCCTTCTTGTAGGTGCCGACCGGGAACTGCGAGATGTGGCTCGGCATGCCGCCCGACATGTTGAAGCGGATATGGCCGCCGCCGGCGCCGCGCTCCTTGGCGCTGATCAGCGGCAGGTTGACCGCGTCGGCGACGAAATTGGTGGCGAGCAGGAAGCCCTTCTTCTCCGCCTTCGGCGTGAAGTAGTCCGGCTCGCCGTTGAAGCGGTCCTTGAAGTCGTAGGACGTGTTGAAGATGAAATTGGCGTCGTCATAGAGGTTCATCACCGACGGCGCGTTGGTGACGCCGACATAGCGCGCCGGCTCCTGGCCGGAGCCGTTGAAATGCTGGTGCCAGCAGTTGAGCGGGATCGCGAACATCGCGCCCGCCTTCCACTCGAAGGTGATGCGCTTGCCGGCATCGTTCCAGACGCGTGGTGGCGCCGCGGCCGTCGAGGATCAGGATCATCTCCTCGTAAAGCTGGCGCTGCGGCGCGAGCTTCTTGCCGGGCGGGATGGCGCAGACATAGCAGTCGTTCGAGGTGCGCGACGCGTCGTGGTTGATGTAGACGCCGCTGCCGCCGCGGCGCGGCCAGGGCTTGAGTTCCACCGTGCGCAGGTTCGGCACGTATTGCGCGCCGATGATGTCGAGCCCTTCCGCGCGCACCCAGCGCAGATAGGGCGTGTCCTTCTCGGTCGCGAATTTCTTGGCGAGTTCGTCGGAAACGGTGGGATTTTTGGCCATCGACAGGTCCCTTCGACCGGAATTTGGCGCTACATTAGTCCGCGGCGCCGGTGCGTCAACGGCAGCTACACCGTGCCGGAATCAGGAGCGATCCTATGCTGTTCGGCCTGTATGCGCCCGTGCCCCACGTCACGGTGGGATCGAAGGAGATCACCCGCTCGGTGAAGGGCGCGCTCGCGCCCCTGCCGGCCGGCGAGATCGATCCGGCGTTTACACTCGCCAAGGATGTGCTTTGCGCGGCCGACGACGGCGGGCTTCGACCTCTGCCTCTATGCCGAGCGGCATCTCGGCGCCGACTTCGAGGCCTGGATCCTCGCCGCCGCCATCAGCTCCTGGACCAAGAACATCCGCGCCATGCCGGCGGTGCATCCGGGGCTGTGGCATCCGACGCTGATCGCCAAGATGGCGGCCTGCCTCGACCGGCTCACCACCGGCCGCAGCGCCATCAATCTCGTCACCGGCTGGAACGAGGTCGAAGCGCGGATGTATGGCGGCGACATCCTGCTGCACGAGGACGACCGCTATGTGCGGGCGGAGGAATTCGTCACCGTGCTGCGCGGCATGTGGAGCGAGACGCCGTTCTCCTTCGACGGGCAGTTCTACCAGGTGAAGGAGTCGCAGCTCCTGCTGAAGCCCGCGACCGTGCCGGAGATTTTCACCGCCAGCCGCAGCGAGCGCGGCCTGGAGATGGTGGCGAAATACGCCGACTGGTGGTTCCTCGACTACGACAAGAACGCGGCCGACCTCGCCGGCGTCGAGGACAGCCTGCGCCGCGCCATGGACGGCATGAACCGCCGCGCCGCGAAATACGGACGCAAGGTGCGCTTCGCGTTCAATCCGTTCGTCGCCTTCGGCGACACCGACGAAGCCGCGCTCGAACGCGCGAAGAAGCTGCTCACGCCCGACGAGCCCGACGCCGACATGCGCAAGATGATGTCGCGGGTCGGCCCGGCGATGAAGTCGGGCTGCATCGGGCGGCCGCAGAAGGTGCGCGACCAGTTCATGAAATACGCCGACATGGGGATCGAGCTGTTCCTGCTGAATTCGTGCCGACCGTCGATGCGGTCCACGAAATCCGCGACGAGATCATCGCGCCGCTGCGGGGCAGCGACAGGCGGCCGCCGCGGAGTGATTTCGCGTGTCCCGGGCGAGCAAAGCGAGACCCGGGATCCAGCGCAAGAACGGGTCCGGCTCGTGCTCCGGCTTCGCCGTCGCATCGGCCGGGACACGAGAGCTACTTCTTCTTCGCGGCCTTCGCCTGCTCGGCGAGATAATTGCGCAGCCGCTCGCGCACGGCGTCGGCGACTTCCTTGGTCCAGCGCCGGAAGCCCTCGCCGGTGCGCATGCCGAGCTTGCCGGCGGCGACCTTGTCCTTGAGGAATTGGGTCGGCTCGGTCGAGTTGTCGAGGTCGGCGATCAGCACGTTCTGGATGTCGAGCGTGAGGTCGAGGCCGACCAGGTCGGACTGCTCCATCGGCCCGAGCACCGCCATGCGCGCGCCGAAGCCCGACTTGACCACGGTGTCGATGGTCTCGGCATCGCAGACGCCGGCGGCGACCAGCGCGATCGCCTCGCGCTTCAAGGCGTGCTGCAGCCGGTTGCCGACGAAGCCGGGGATGTCCTTCTTGACGTGCACCGGCTCGCGGCCGGCGTCGCGCAGGAGATCGATGGTCTTGCGCACGGTCTCGTCGCTGGTGGCCTCGTTCTGGATCACCTCGACCAGCGGCACAAGATGCGGCGGATTCCAGAAATGCGTGCCGACCACGCGGTCGCGATGCTTCAGCTTGGCGCCGATGTCGGTCGAGGGAATCGCCGAGCTGTTGCTGGCGAGGATCGTGGTCGGCGCGGTGACGCTTTCGAGCTCGGCGAAGATCTGCTGCTTGAGCGGCAGCTTCTCCGGCGCCGCCTCGAACACGAAGGCGGCGCCCTTCATCGCCGCGGCCATCTGATCGTGCGCCGAGACGCGCGTCGAGCAGCGCCGGATCGCCGTCGAGCAGCTCGCGCGCCGCCTCGCAGCCGCTGCGGCAGCGAGTTGCGCCACTCCGCCGACGGATCGTAGACGCGCACGGTATGGCCGGCCGCCGCCAGCAGATAGGCGATGCCGTGGCCCATCAGGCCCGCGCCGACGACGCCGATGTTGAGATTGTTCATATTCAGACCATCTCCGTCAGCGTCATGGCCGGGATTGTCCCGGCCATCCACGTCTTGCTTAGCTTCCTGAGAAGAAAGACGTGGATGCGCCGGCATGAAGCCGGGCATGACGGGTTCGGCGTTAGCCGGCCGTGTACCCGCCGTCCACATACATGATCTGCCCGGTGCAGAAATCCGACGCCGGCGTGAGCAGATAGACCGCCATGCCCATCAGATCCTCGACTTCGCCCAAGCGCCCAAGCGGGATGCGCGACAGCGAGCGCGCCCGCGTCTGCTGGCCGAGCTCGTCGTCGCCATACATCCAGGCGGTGAGCTTGGAGCGGAACACGGTCGGCGCGATCGCGTTCACGGTGATGCCGTGCTTGGCCCATTCGGTCGCGAGCACGCGGGTGAGCGAGTCGGTCGCGCCCTTCGAGGTGCAATAGCCGGTGTAGCCGGAATAGTTGCCGTGGCGGCCGCGCACCGACGACATCAGCAGCACCTTGCCGCGCTGCTTGTTGGCGATCCAATGCGCTCCGACCGCCTTGGCCATGAACCAGATGCCGCGCACATTGGCATCCATCACCGCCTGCCAGTCCTCGTATTCGAGCTCGTGGATGAAGCCGGGCTTGTTCATGCCGGAGGCGACCACGAGCTGATCGACGCGGCCGAAACGCTTGAGCGCGGCGTCGAGCATCGCCTTGGCGTCGTCGAGCGAATCCGGCCGCCGCACGATGGTCTCGACCTCGCCGCCGACCTCCTTCACCTCGGACGCCACCTCATCGAGCTCGCTCTTGCTGCCGGAGGCGAGCACGAGCTTGCCGCCGAGCGCGCCCAGCGTGATCGCGCAGCCGCGGCCGAACGCGCCGGACGCGCCGGTGACGATCGCAACCTTGCCCTTGTTGTCGAACAGCGACAGCGGATGACGGAGCGGTTCGGAGATTTCACTCATGGTGGAATCAGTCGCCTCGCAGTCATCATCACGGTGTCAGCGTCTGACCGGTCTCGAAGCGGAACGCCTGCGTCGGATCGAGCACGGCGACGACGCGCAGCGCGCAGCCCTCCCCGTCCGGCCAGCGCCACGGGAAGGCGAAGAAGGTGCAGCGCTTGCCGGTGATCTTGTCGATGTCGCCGCCGATGTTCTCGATGCCGGGGATGCCGTTGGTCATCATGATCTTGTGCGCCGGCTCCCAGTGCGGGAAGTCGTCGATGATGTCGCGGCCGGTCTCGGCGAAATATTCGTCGTCGAGATGCGGCTGCGCCGGCCCCGGCCCGTGCGGCCCGAGGAAGGTGCCGAGCGGATGGTCGAGCGCCTGCACGTCGATGCCGACCAGCTTGACGCCGCGCTCGACGATCCATTCCGCCGCCTCTTTGTAGAGCCCGGGCGAATAGGCGTAGTAGTCCGGGTTGTCGCCGTACTTCTTGTGGCTGCCGGTGTTGATCATCAGGATGTCGTTCTTGCGGATCTTCGGCTCGGCGTTCTCCAGATCCTTCGGCGTGATGACGCCCCACTTCCCCTTCGGGATCGACACCACGACGCCGGTGCCGAAGAAGCGCCAGAGCGGATAGCCGGTCAGCGTCGGCTGGTTCTCCTGCACATGGATCGGCGCGTCCATGTGGGTGCCGCGGTGCATGATGCCTTCGAACTGCTGCACCAAGAGGCCGTCCTTGGCGTGGAATTCGACGACGCGCACGTTGAGGTTGGCGCGCGACGGCCATTGCGGCATGCCGTGGCCCCAACGTGCGTGAGATCGTAGAACCTCACCCCGTCCGGCGACTTCGCCGGCTTCACCGCCGGCTTCTTCGATGTCGCCGGGCTCAAGCCGGTTGCTGCCCTTGGGATCGAGGATCGCGACCAGGCGGATGACGCAGGCGTCGCCCTCGTGCCACTTCCACGGAAAGCCCTGGAACGTGCAGCGCTTGCCGGACAGCTCGTCGAGATCGGCGCCGACGTTCTCGATGGTCGGGATGCCGGCGGCGAGCAGCACCCTGTGCGCCGCGTTCCACTCCGGGAAATCCTTGATCGCGTCGCGGCCGGTCTTCTTCTTGTATTCCGGCAGCAGGTATTTGATCTGCGGGCCGTTGCGATGCGGCCCGAGCGAGGTCGCCAGCGGATGGTCGACGCAGGCGGTATCGACGCCGACGAGCTTGACCTTCTTCTTCACCAGCCACTCGGCCGCCGCCTTGCTCAAGCCCGGGGCGTGGCCGAAATATTCCTGGCTGTCGGAATAGCGCCGGTGCCAGCCGGTGTTGATGAGCACGATGTCGTCGGCACGGATCGCGGGCTTGGCCTTTTCCAGGTCGGCGGGCTCGATCAGCTCCCATTTCTTTTTCGGGATCGCCAGCACGACGCCGGTGCCGAAGAAGCGCTCGAGCGCGAGATCGCCGACCGCTTCCTTGCCGGGCAGCAGGTGGATCGGCGCGTTGACATGGGTCGAGGTGTGGAAAATGGTCGAGATCTTGTGCGTCATCACGCCGTGCTTGGCGTGATAGGTCAGCCGCTCGAGCTTGATCTCCTCGTAGCCGGGGAAGATCGGCGTATACATGCCCCACGGGTGGCTGAGCTCATAGAACTCAAGCCCGCTCACCGGATCCTTCGTCACTGCCATTTACGCCCCCAGCCAACACTTTAGCCTACAATCACGCCGCGCCACGGTCTATCCAAGCACGCCAAAAGGGGCAATAGACGAACACGCATGACCGAGACCTTCAGCTTTGAATCCCAAGCCATCCGCGTGCTTTTCGGGCGCGGCACCGTGCAGTCGGTGCCGGCCGAGCTCGACCGGCACCAACGCTCCCGCGCGCTCATCCTCTGCACCGCCTCAAGCCGCGCCACTGCGGAGCGGGTGCGGTCGCAGGCTGGCGCCCGGATCGTCGACATCCATCAGTTGCCGCCGTCCGGCGATGCGCGCGAGCGGCTCGCCAAGCTGGTCGAGCATGCCAAAGCGAAGAATGCCGACAGCATCGTGGTGATCGGCGGCGGCTCGCCGATCGGCTTCGCCAAGACCGCCGCCGCCACCGCCGGCCTGCGGTCGGTTGCGGTCGTCACCACCTATTCCGGCTCGGAGATGGCATCGAGCTGGTCGATCGGCGCCGGGCCGGACCGGATGGCCGGCGACCAGGACGACTGCCTGCCGCTGACCGCGATCTACGATCCCGACCTGACGCTTACGCTGCCGCCGCGCACGTCGGCGGCGAGCGGCATGAATGCCATGGCGCATGCGGTCGAGACGCTCTACGGGCCGGACTGCAATCCGGTGGTCGAGGCCATGGCGTCGAACGCCGTGGCGCTGCTCGGTTCGAGCCTGCCGCGCGTGGTCGACCGTCCGGACGACATCGCGGCCCGCACCGACGCGCTCTACGGCGCCTGGCTCGCCGCCGCGTTCCGCGCCCAGGCCGGCGTCGAGCATGCGCTGGCACAACGGGTGCGGCAGGCGTTCGGGCTCGATCACTCGCACTGCCACGCGATCTTCACGCCCTACGCCATCGCCTTCAACGCCAAGGCGGCGCCGCGCGCGATGGACCGGATTGCGCGCGCGCTGGCGGCCACCGACGCGGGTCGCGGCCTTTACGATCTCAACGTGCGCATCGGATTGCCGACCGGATTGAAAGGGATCGGCATGAGCGAAGCCGACATTCCGAAGGCGGTCGACATTGTCGCCGCCGGCAAGTTCGTCAATCCGCGCCCGGTCACGCGCGACGACATCGCCGACCTGATCACGCAAGCGTTCCACGGCGAACCGCCGAAGTTCTAGTGGCTGCGTGTCCCGGGCGCAGCACAGCACGTAGTGCTGCGCTGCAGACCCGGGACCGTTCCATCCGCTCTCTGCGACGGTCCCGGATCAGCGTGCAGCACTACGTGCTGCACCGCGTCCGGGACACACAGGTTCGCCAATTCACTTCAACATCCACTCGCCGTCCTGGCTGCGCGCGAGCAAGCCCTTCTCGCGCAGGCGGTCGAGCTCCATCGCGATCTCGCGGCCGTCCTTGCTGCCGAGCGACGCCATCAGCTCGGAAAAAACCATCGGCCGTGCGCCCAACGCCTGCTCGACGGTCTGGTAGCGGGGCGATCCATTGATGCGCGGCGCGTGCGTGGTCCGCGCCTCGACGCCGGTGCGCGACAGCGGCCCGGTCAAGTCGAAGCCCGCCTTGGTGGTGGTGCGGTCCTCGCCCATGGTCACGTCCATCGGGAATGCCATCTGCCCGGTGGCGGTGACGAGGTCGCGGTCGGCGCGGAAGCGGTTGGCCATCGCCCATTCCACCTCCTCGTCCGAGAACACATCGACGTCCTCGTCGAGCACATAGACGTGCTTGAGGAAGGGAATGGTGAACAGCGCCGCGATCACCGCCCGCCCCTGCCCCGGTGGCTCGCGCTTGACCGACACGCGTGCATGCAACAGGCCGCTGGCGCTCGGCACCGCATAGACCGCGACCGGATTGATTCCGGCAGCGCCCAACACCTGGCGGATGCGGGCTTCGGTCAGGATCGCGCATTGATGCGCGTGCTCGGTGCGCGCGATCTTCACCGCGCCGTGCAGCACCGTCTGGTGCAGCACGTCCTTGCGCATCGTGATCGCGGTGACGTGGAACACCGGATCGACATGCGCCGCCCCGTAATAGCCGAGGAACTCGCCGTACGGCCCCTCGATCTCGGTATAGCCAGCCTTGTCGAAATAGCCTTCGATCACGAGCTCGGCGTCCGCCGGCACCGGCAAGCCGTTGGAGACGCCACGCGTGATCGGCAGCGGCGCGCCGCGCAGCGACGCCACGGTGACGAACTCGTCCGTCACCGGCGCACGCACGCAGGCCGCCAGGAAATCGAGCGGATGCGCGCCGACCGCGAAGTTCAGATGCAGATGTTCGCCGCGCTCGACGCATTCGAGGAACATGCGCTTGAGGTCGGACACCTGCGTGAGATTGGACAGCATGGTGTTGCGGCCGCGCAGCATCAGGCGGCGGCAGCCGACATTGCGCCGACCGGTCTTGGGATCGAGGGTGTAGTCGATTGCGGACGATAGATATGGCGCGCCGTCATAGGCGTGCTGCATGTGGAACGGCAGCTTGGCGAGATCGACATCGTCGCCTGAGATCACCACCTGCTGCACCGGCGCGTCGGCCTGCGGCACCTCGACGACCGGCTGCGGGTTCGCCATGCGGCGGGCGAACTCCTGCGCCAGATTGCGCTCATCCGCCATGCCGAAGGCCGCGGCGTAGCGGCGGCGGCTGCCACCGACCGCACCGACGATCTCGAAATGCTCGGGTCCGACATCCTTGAACAGCGTCGCCCGGGACGAGGCCTCGATGATCGCGCTGATGTCGGCGAGCGCGACCGGCCGATCGTGCACGTCGACCTCGCCGAGCGCCATCAGTTGCGTCACGAACCGGCGCAGCCGGAACTGGTCCAAATCGATGCCCGCCATGGCCCCAGGTCTAAAGTTAAATTAACGCAACGGATGCGGCGTTCTGCATCCTTACCAGACCTATGCGTTACGCTACAAACACGTTTGCAAGGCCGAGGTTCTCGCCTAGCATGGCGGCGCCAAACGCCCGAAAAATCGGAGGAATACGATGATCGGACGAATGCCAGTCATCGCCGCCACCGCCCTGGCGACACTTGCGGGGTTCGTCCTGCCCGCACGGGCCGACGCCGTCGCGGACTTTTACAAGGGCAAGCAGATCAGCCTGATCATCGGCACGTCCTCGGGCAACGACTACGACTTTCGCGCGCGGCTGTTGGCGCGCCACCTCGGCCGCTTCATCCCGGGTGAGCCGACCATCGTGCCGCGCAACATGCCGGGCGCGGGCGGCATCAACGCCGCCAACTATTTCGCCAATGTCGCGCCGCACGATGGCACCACCATCCACCTGATCATGGCGAACATGATGAACAAGCAGGCGGTCGGCGTGCCTGGCATCAAGTTCGACGCCCGCAAGTTCTCCTGGATCGGCAACACCACCTCGACCCCCAACGTGACCAGTTCCTGGCACACCTCGGGCGTCACCAAGATCGAACAGGTCAAGGAACGCGAGTTGATCATCGGCGCGCCAGCCGGAACCGCCGGCGAAGTCTACGGGGCGGTGATGAACGCGCTGGCCGGCACCAAGTTCAAGGTCGTCACCGGCTATCCCGGCGGCAATGAGGTCAACCTGGCGATGGAGCGCGGCGAGATCCAAGGCCGCGCGTCGAACTCCTGGGCGTCCTGGAAATCGACCCGTCCTGATTGGGTGCGCGACAAGAAGCTGATCGTGCTCGTGCAGGTCGCGCTCAAGCGCGATCCGGACCTCAAGGACATCCCCACCCTGATCGATCTCGTCAGCAGCGAGCGCGACCGCAAGTTCATGGAATTCCTGTCGGCGGAGACCACGGTGGCGCGGGCGCTGGTCGCGCCGCCGGATGTGCCGGCGGATCGGCTCAATGCGCTGCGCCGCGCCTTCGACAAGACCGTCCAGGATCCACAATTCCTGGCGGAGGCCGCGAAGGCGGGCGGCATGGACATCCAGCCCATGACCGGCGAAGAGGCGCAGACGATCGCGCACGCCATCGTCAACACCCCGCCTGAGGTCGTCGACTACGCGCGCAAGGTGCTCGGCAATCTGCTGAGATAGTTGCATGCGGCGGAGGGCGCCAAAGACGCGCCCCCGTCTCGTGTCCCGAATCCGAAGTTCGCTCAGCCCCGCGGCACCTTCGTAGGCGAACTTCGGATTCTGAGGGACACGAGCAACGTATAAAATCGGGTGTGGCTTGGTTCAGAAGTTCCCTTGTGAACTTGCGGCACGGGTAAAGGGAACTTCTGAACCGCCACACCAGGGAGGATATGGCATGACCACCGCTCGCCGGCTCGCAGCCGCATTCGTCGTAATCGCCGCGACGGCTGCACCCACCCATGCGCAGCAAGCCGCCAATGAAGCGGTGATGGCGGTGCCGGTGGTGGGCCTCGCCTTCAGTCTCGGCTATCTCGCCGACGACCTGAACCTCTGGGACAAGCACGGCATCAAGGTGAAGACCGTGCAGATCTCCGGGATCGGCGCGATGAATTCGGTGATTGCCGGCAGCACCGACTTCACCCAGTCCTCCGGTAGCGCGGTGACGCGCGCGGCGGCGCGCGGCCAGCGCCTGCTCGGCATCGTCGGCACCATCAATCGGCCGAGCGTACAGGTGATCCTGCGCAAGGACCTCGCCGAGGCGGCGGGGTTCGACGCCAACGCATCATTTGAACAGCGCGTGCGGACATTGCGCGGAAAAACGCTGGCCGTCGATGCGGTCAATTCCGTGATCCACGCCTATGTGCGCTACATCGCCAAGCGCGCGGGCCTCAATCCCGAAGACATCCGCATTGCGATCATGCAGCCGCCCAACATGCTCGCGGCGTTTCAGACCCGGCAGATCGACGGCTTCGCGATGGCGCCGCCCTGGGTGCATCGGCCGGTCGCGGATGGCTCCGCCGTCATGATCGCCAGCGGCCCCGACGGCGATCCCAAGGAGCTGTGGCCGTTCGCCAATACGCTGGTCGCGACCAAGCCGGAGACTTGCGTCAAGCGCAAAGCGTTGTGCGAAGGTCTCGGTCGCACGTTCCGCGATGCCGTCGCCTTCCTGCTCGACCGCCCGGACGAGGCGCGCGCCGTGCTCAAGAAACGCTTCGTGCAACTCGATGATCGACAATTCGCGCTGGCGATGGACGACATCCGCAAGATCACGCCGCGCGACCTCAAGCTCTCGCCTGCGGGCTTCGAGAACGCGGAGCGCTTCAACATCGAGGCCGGCCTGTTGAAGCCGGAAGAAAAGCTGAAGAGCTACGACGACCTGTTCACCGATCAGTTCGTGCGACACTAAAACTCAGAGCGGCAACGCCAAAGCTCCAGTATCGATGTTGCACGTTTCTTTAGGGAGGACGGTTTATTCTCGATCAAGGTGCGTGCCGCCGGTATCTAAAAACCACTTGAGCGGACGTACTCGGCGCGCGCGCTTGCGCGTGCGCAAAGAAACGGCAATTCTGCACTTTCCGCGCAAGGATCATATTTATGAGAACGCTTTTCATAGGTGTCCTGGCCGCGAACTTGGTCGGTTGTACTGCTCACATCGATGCAATGTCAGTTGACGACGCACAAGGTGCGCGGCCCGTCAAATCTGCAAACCTACAGACCCGTTCATCGGGGTCCGGCAAAAAGACCAAAGCCGTCGCACAGAGAGCAACCACCACGAAGAAGAAGGTCGATCCCGTCGCGAAAGCGAAGGCCAGTATCGCGGGGATGATGGAGAACCCGAGGTCGGCTGAGTTCAGCAGGCTGCAGCGATCCGTCAAACACGCGCTCAATAGGTCTGATGATACCATTTGCGGCTACGTGAGAGGGAAATCCGCATCGGGCCAAGACACCGGGTCAATGCCATTCCTCTATATCGTCCGCCATGATGATCGCGACGATGAGGCGTACTTGGTCCATGGCAAGAGTCTGGTGGCAGAGACCGTCCATAGCGCGCTTTGCAAATAGGCGGTGTAGTCCCTGCCATTGCTTCCCGCTTGCGCGGGACAATGAGAGATAGAGAGTCCGCTCTACCCGGCGCCGATAATCCTTCCCCGACATTCGCCGAAGCCGATCGGCGCAAAGCCGTCACGCGTGGCGTGGGCACCGAAGATCACCTCGTCGCCGTCATCCAAGAACCGCCGCGTCTCGCCTGACGGCAGCGTCACCGGCTCGCGGCCGCCGCGCGTGAGTTCGAGCATGCTGCCGACGCCGTCCGGCGCGGAGATGGTGCCGGTGCCGATCAGGTCGCCGGCGTCGAGATTGCAGCCGCCGCAGGTGTGATGCGCGATCATCTGCGCCACCGTCCAATAGAGGTGGTGCGCATTGCTGGCGGCGAGACGATGCGGCGCGGCGCCGCTGGCGCGCATGGATTCCGTCAAGATCGATGCCTCGAGATCGATGCCGAACGCGCCGGAGGCCTGGTCGTCGGCATCCATCAGATAGTCGAGCGGGCGCGGGTCGTCCTCCGGCCTTGGCGACTGCGCGATGCGGAACGGCGCCAGCGCCTCCGGCGTCACCACCCACGGCGATACCGTCGACGCGAAATTCTTGGCCAGGAACGGACCGAGCGGCTGATACTCCCAGGCCTGGATGTCGCGCGCCGACCAGTCGTTGAGCAGACAGAAGCCCGCGACATGCGCACCTGCACTGCCGATCGGAATCGGCGTGCCAAGCGCATTGCCCGGCCCGATCCAGACGCCGAGCTCCAATTCATAGTCGAGATAGCGGCATGGCCCGAAGTCGGGCTCGGTCGCGGCCTGCGGCTTGCGCTGACCATTGGGCCGCCGCACATCTGTGCCCGACACCCGGATCGATGATGCGCGGCCGTGATAGGCGACCGGAATGTGCTTGTAGTTCGGCAAGAGCGGATTGTCCGGCCGCAACAGCCGCCCCGAATTGGTGGCGTGATGGATGCCGGCGTAGAAATCGGTGTAGCCGCCGATCCGCGCCGGCAGATGCATCTCGCACTCCGCGGCACGGGCGAGCAGCAGCGGCCGCATGGCTTCGACCTGTCGCCGCTCGCGACCGTCGGCATCGAGCAGTTCCGATAGCCGCGCCCGCAACGCCAAGCGCGGGCTGGCACCGAGCGCGAACAGTCCATTGAGCCGCGCGCCGGAGGCTGTCTCCGCGGCGCGTTTCGCCTCGCCTGAGAACAGCCCTGCCTCGCAGGCCATCTTGAGATCGAAGATCTCGTCGCCGATCGCGACGCCGCCGCGCGGCCGCTCGCCGCGCCGGCTGTAGATACCGAACGGCAGGTTTTGGATCGGAAAGTCCGGATGGCCGTTGGCGCTCTCGACAAAACTGCGGCGCTTCACGTCATGGGTTGCGTCGATCATTCAAGCTCTCAATTTCTTGGACTGACCGTCCGGCGGAAGGCCTCCAGTATTGCGACCGATAGATCCTGCAACAATGCACCGCAGATGACAGCGCCCGGCGGGACACGCTAAATTCGGCGGCCAGCAAAGCACAAGGTGATCCATGACCATCGGACGGCGCGAATTCCTGGCCGGCGCTCTCGCCACCACCGCCCTGCCGCGGGCAGCCTCGGCGCAGGGCAGCTATCCGACCAAGCCGGTGCACCTCATCGTGCCGACCTCCGCCGGCGGCGTGCACGACGTGATCGGCCGGATCTGGGCCGAGCGGGTGCGGGGCGCGCTCGGCAATGTCGTGGTCGAGAACCGCGCCGGCGGCGGCTCGTCGATCGCGCTCAATTACGTCGCCCAGCAGCCCGCCGATGGCCACACCCTGCTGATCGGCTCGACCAGCACGCTGGTTCTGCGCGAAGGCTCCAACAACAAGGCCTACGACGCGCTGAAGGAGATCGCGGCGATCTCGATCGTCGCCACCACCTCGACCTCGATCGCAGTCAACCCATCACTGCCGGTGAAGTCCGTCAAAGAGCTGATCGCCTATCTGAAGGCCAATCCCGGCAAGCTCAGCTACGGCTCCGGCGGCGTCGGCGCCATCACCCACATCACGCCGGAACTGTTCAAGCAGCAAGCCGGCGGCCTCAACATGCTGCACGTGCCCTATCGCGGCGTCGGGCCGGCCATGAACGACCTGCTCGGCGGACAGATCCAGGTGATCTTCCCGAACATCACCTCGTCGGTGGTGGCGCTGCATCGCAACGGCAAGCTGCGCCTGCTCGCGGTCAACGCACCGGCGCGGCTCGACGCGGCACCCGACATCCCGACGGCGCACGAGGAGGGGCTGAAGGATTTCGTGTCGCAGATCTTCTTTGGCGTGTTTACCCCAGCCAAGACTCCGATGGCGATCCGCCAGCAGATCGACGCCGCCACCCAGAAGGCATGGGGCGACAAAGAATTCCTGAAGAAACTCGTGGCGTCGGGTTTCGAGCCGCTGGTGGGATACGGCCCCGAGCGTGGCGACCGCTACCTGCGCGAGGAATTTGCCAAGTGGAGTCCGGTTGTGCAGAAGGTGCAGGGCCCGTGACCTTCGATCCAATGCCTGCACGATGAGCGTTGATCCCGCGCACGCCCCCCTCGCCCGCCCTGCGCTGCGCGTCGAAGATGCCGTCCTGCTGCGCGGCAGCGGTCGCTTTGTCGACGACATCGCGACTGCCGGGCCTGCTGCATGCCGTGTTCGTGCGCAGCCCGGTCGCGCATGCGCGGATCACCAGCATCGATACGGCGGCGGCCAAAGCGCTGCCCGGCGTGCGCGCCGTGTTCACCTACCGCGACTTGCGCCCCATCATCGGCAGCGACCGCATTCCGCTCGCGCTGCCGGTCGCGGCGATCCGCCAGCATGTCGATCCGTCCTGGCTCGCGGAAAAAGAAGTGTGCTTCGTCGGCGAGCCGGTGGCCGTCGTCGTGGCCGAGAGCCGCGCGATCGCCGAGGATGCCGCCAATCTGGTCGTGCTCGATCTCGACGAACTGCCGGCGGTCACCGATCCGGTTGCGGCGCTCGCGACGGGCGCGCCCAAGGCGCGCCTCGACTGCGCCGACAATCTGGTGGCGCAGTGGGCGCTCAAATATGGCGACGCCGAGCGCGCCTTCGCCGAAGCCGCGCATCGCATCGCGCAACGCTTCCGCATCCACAAGGGCGGCGGTCATTCGATCGAGACCCGCGCCGTGCTCGCGCGCTATGACGCGATCGAAGACGTGCTCACGGTCTTCGACGGCACGCAGATGCCGCACAAGGCCAAACGCGTCATCGTCGACACGCTCGGCCTGATGGAAAGCCAGGTGCGGGTGATCGCGCCCCATGTCGGCGGCGGCTTCGGACCGAAGAACCCGTTCTATCCGGAAGAATTGGTGGTGCCGGTGGTGGCACGCCTCATCGGCGCGCCGGTGAAATGGATCGAGGACCGGCGCGAAAGCTTCACCGCCACCAACCATGAACGCGAGCAGGACTGGGATCTCGAGGTCGCGGTCGATGCCGACGGCAAGCTGTTGGCGGTGCGCGGCAAGGTCCATCACGATCACGGCTCGGCGACGCCATCGGGCCTGTCGACGGCGCAGAACTCGGCCACCAATTTCATCGGGCCATACGTGCTGCCGGCGGTCGATATCGCGTTCGCGGTGTGCCTCACCAATTTTGCGCCCGCCACCTCGAGCCGCGGCGCCGGCCGGCCGCAGGGCACTTACGCGATGGAACGATTGCTCGACCGTGTCGCCGAGCATCTGTCGCTCTCGCGCGACGAGGTCCGACGCCGCAACCTGATCCGCCCCGAACAGATGCCCTACGTCACGCCGGTGAAGACGCGCGACGGACTGCCGATGACCTATGACAGCGGCGACTATCTGGAATCGCAGCGCCGCGGACTTGCCGCCGCCGGCTGGAGCGATTTCCCGGCCCGGCAGGAGACCGCGCGCAAGCAAGGACGGTTCATCGGTCTCGGACTTTCCAACTACGTCGAAGGCACCGGGCGCGGACCGTTCGAGAGCGTCAGCGTCCGCATCGGCGCCTCCGGCCAGATCGTGGTCACGACCGGCGCCACCGACCAGGGCCAGGGCACCCACACCATGCTGGCGCAGCTCGCGGCCGAGACCTTCGGCGTCGCGGCGGATCGCGTGCAGGTGATCGCCGGCGACACCGCCGCCTCCCCGCTCGGCCACGGCTCCTATGCCAGCCGGCAGGCAGTCACCGCCGGCAACGCCTTGCACATCGCCGCGCGCATGGTCGCCGACAAGGCCAAGCAGGTCGCGTCCGCCATGCTGGAAGTATCCGCCGACGATCTCGAACTCGTCGACGGCGAGGTGCGGGTGCGCGGCGTGCCCGGCATGAAGAAGAGTCTCGGCGAAATCGCCCACGCGCTGAGCGGCGTCGCCGGCTTCGCGCTGCCGCCCGGCGTGACGCCCGGGCTTGCCGCATCGAACGATTTCGTGCCGCCGGCGATCACCTACACCAACGGCACGCATGTCTGCGAGGTCGAGGTCGACCCGGAGACCGGGCACGTGCGCCTGCTGCGCTACGTCGTCGTGCACGACTGCGGCCGCATGATCAGCCCGATGATGGTGGAAGGCCAGGTCCACGGCGCGCGTGGCGCACGGCATCGGCGCGACGCTCTACGAGTGGATGCGCTACGATGCGGCCGGCCAGCCGCAGACCGTGACCTTCGCCGACTACATGCTGCCGACATCCGACACCGTGCCGCCGATCGAGATCCATCACATGGAATCGCCGACGCCGCTCAATCCGCTCGGCGTCAAAGGCGCCGCCGAGAGCGGCACCATCGGCGCGCCGGCCGCGATCGTCTCGGCGATCGAGGATGCGCTGAAGCCGTTCGGCGTGCGCATCACCGACCTGCCGGCGACTCCCGAGCGGCTGCTGGCGCTGATACAATCCACACAACGATAATTTTTGGGGAGGTCCCGAATGAAAGCCGCAGTCCTGGGTGAGAACGGCGTCGAAGTCCGCGATCTGCCAAAGCCCGAGCCGAAGCCGAACGAAATATTGATCCGCGTCAGAGCGACAAGCCTCAACCGCGCCGATCTCAGCGTCGCCATGGGCCACCAGCACGGCCGGGTCGGCGGCGTCGGCGCGCGGATCGGGCTCGAATGCGCCGGCGAGGTCGAGGCGGTCGGCAGCGCGGTGAAGGACTTCAAGGCCGGCGACCGCGTGATGGCCGCGGCGCCCGGCGGCTATGCCGAATACATCGCCGCCGACCAATATCGGTCGATCCGCATCCCCGCCAACAACATGACCTATGAGCAGGCCGCCTGCTTCCCGGTCGCGCTGCAGACCATGCACAACGCGATCGTCACCGCCGGCCGCTTCAAGGCCGGCAAGTCACTGCTGATCCAGGGCGCGAGCTCCGGCGTCGGGCTGATGGGCATGCAGATCGGCAAGCTCAAGGGCGCATCGCTGGTGATCGGCACCTCGACCCATGCCGGCCGGCGCGCGCGGCTCAAGGAATACGGCTGCGATCTCGCGATCGACACCACCGATCCGACCTGGCCGGCGCAAGTGAAGACAGGCGACCGGCGACAAGGGCGTCGACCTGATCGTCGACATGGTGTCGGGCACGACCGTGAACCAGAGCTTTGAAGCGGCCGCTCTGCTCGGGCGCATCGTCAATGTCGGCCGGCTCGGCGGCCAAAAAGGCGAGATCAATTTCGACCTGCATGCGCTGAAGCGGCTCGACTATATCGGCGTCACCAACCGCACCCGCACGCCAGGACGAATTGAACGAGGTCACGCGCGTCATGCGCGCCGATCTCTGGCCCGCGGTCGAGGCCGGCAAGCTCACGCTGCCGATCGACAAGACCTTCCCGCTCGACAAGGTCGCCGATGCGTTGGCGATGATGAAGGCCAACCAGCACTTCGGAAAGATCGTGCTGACGATGTGAGGCGGGACAACGCTGCGCGCTCCCGGGCGCAGCGCCGTATGAGCGACGCGACATGGCGCGCTGCTGACCATCGTTAGAACATCCGTGGGTCCAGGATCTGCGGTGCACCGCCACCAGCCACGGTTCGAGATTGCTACCTTGCCGGTCAGCGCGCCGTTGTTGAAGCTCACGTCCGGGCGCAGGTAGAGCTTCTTGACGTCGAAGTTCAGGCCCCAGTGGCGGTCAAGCATCAGGTCGAACCCCGCTTGCAGCGCGAACCCAAATGAATCCTCCACGCTGAACTGCGTGATGGTCCCACCCGCCGCTTTCTCGCTGAAGAAGAACGTGTAGTTCACGCCCGCGCCGACGTAAGGCTTGAAGTTGCCGAAATTGGTGAAGTGGTATTGCAGCATGAGCGTCGGCGGCAGCAGCCAGACCCGGCCGACGTCGGTGCCCGCGAGCGTCGCCGCTCCGTTGATGTGATGGCGCGTGACTCCGAGAACGAGCTCGGCCGCGATGTTGGGCGTGAAGAAATAGGTGATGTCGAGCTCAGGCACCACCGTGGTCGACACCGTCACGTCGGAGCCCGCAATCTGATCGACATGCCCGGAGTTCGCGTGGCATCACCGCTAACGCTCGCAGCCGGATCATCCATGGATTCCAGGCCTCCGCAGCGACCGGCGCCTTGAATGCGGGACGCGCTGCCATGTCCGCCGCCTGCCCCGGCGAAGTCAAAGTTACCCCCATGGCGGCAATGAGCCACCACCCCAAAATCTTCGTTTTCATAGTCGATCCTTGATTGAGCCCTTGCGCGCTCGATTGGCCCGAGCGGTGATTTGGAGACGCTCACGACCTGGGACGGACCGCTCCAGGTCAAACAAGAACTGTGATGTATGACGGCGATGTCCTTGACATACACAGTTACCACCAACACGGAATCGTGATTTAACGATTCGAGCAAGTGATTTCTGCGCAACAAAGGTGCCAAGCGCGCCAAATGCGCGCCGAAACGATGCTCACCAACTCACTTGCGGTTGAGCGCGCTCCAACCCGACTCGCCAGAATTGTCAGAACGCCGACGCCAGCGCCTTGGCGCCGGGCTGCTGCGACAGCCGATCCATGATGCCGTTCATCTCGGCATAGAGCGCGGAGACCACGCCGGTGCGGCGCGCGATCCCGTTACGCTCATAGCCGCCGCGCTGGAAGAAATTCGACGTCGGCACCCGTTCACGAAACGATTGCGACATGGTGACGAGGTCGATGCCGTTGCCGTCACCGGTCAGGTTCATCATTTCGAGCTCGGCGGCGGTCAAGCGCGCGGTGTGGCCTTTGGTTTGCGCGAACTTGATCGAGTTCAAGAGCTTCTGGACCTGCAGCAAGGGGCCGAAGTCGCGGTCGAGCACCGCAGCATGGATGCCCATGCCGCCGCGGGTCTTGGCGAGCTTGTCGTGTTCGCCCCACTGGTTCGGCACCGTGCGGCTGAACGCGATCATGCGCCGCAAATGAGCGACCCTGTCGTCGGCGACGGACCTGTGCCGTAGCGCCTGGACGAAGTGGTCGCCGTAGCCAGCGAGCAGGCTGACGCTGTTGGTGGTGAGAAGCTGGTTGTAACCCATCGCGGTCGAGATCGCGCGCGCGTTCGGCCGCGGATGCGTCAGCCCCGACTGTACGTCGTAGGTGCCGTTGCCGCCGGTCTCGAACGCATAGATGCGAACGACCTGCTCGCGGGTCAGCCCGGCGGCCTTGGCAGCCGTGGCATACTCGCGCTTGAAATCCAGATCGCTGGCGGGGCGCTGCGGCGCGAAGCGGTAGTGATCGGCGGCAGCCTTCAGGAAATCGGCGACCACCGGAATCGGCGCCCGCGGCGGCTTGGTTGGGTCGCGCTCTGGGACATATTCGGGCGGCCTCGACGGACCGGTATAGACCGGCGGCTGCGTGAGCACATAGTCGTCGAGCACGACCGGCTGATGGTTGCGGCGCTTGGCAAAACGAGTGCGGCGCTTCTCCGAGATCGCATTCCAGTACGCGCTCGCCTCCGCCTCGTAGGCGTTGCGCGCGCGGGTGTAGGCGGCCAGTCGCGCTTCGTAGCTGGCGCCTGTTGCGATCCGGTGGCGACACGCTGCGCATGCGCGGGCTCGGGCGCAACCAGCGACGCAACCAACACAACTCCCAACGCCACTAACGCCAAACGATACTGCATGTCGCGTCCCCGGGGCCCCTCGCCCCGCTGTCTCCCCTTAAGAACGGCAGACGGTCGTCAATATCTTCTTAACGCCAGGCGACGTCCGTGATGGCGGTAACCTAGTGCGGATAATCGTGGTCATAACGTGACAAAACGCTGCGGCCGCAGGTCAGGCCGCGCCATCGATCGCGGCACCTGAGCTCACCAGCGCGTCGATATCCGACGCCGCATAGCCCGCTTGCGCCAGCACCGAACGGGTATCGGCGCCCACCGGCTTGGCCTGCGATAGCGACCGCACCGGTTCGCCCTCGAACATCAGCGTCGGCCGCACCGCGCGCACCGGCCCTTCGGTCGGGTGCGCCACGGGCTCCACCAGCTTGACGGCGGAGAGGTGCGGATCGTCGGCGATCGCCGCCAGCGCGTGGCACGGCATCGCCGGAACATCGAGTTCGGCAAACAGCGCGAGCCAGTGGGCATTCGTGCCCTGCGCAAGCGACTCCGCCCGCAACCGAAACCATTCATTCGAGTTTCGCACCCGCGCCGCGACGGTCGCAAACCGCGGATCGTCGATCAGCTCGGGCCGGCCGATCGCTTGCAGGAACGCCCTCGCCTGCACGTCGCTATTGGCGCTGATGGCGATCCAGCCGTCCTTGGTCGCGATCGGGCGCGCGAACGGATCGAGCACCCGCCGATCGCCGGGCGGCCCGAGCGGCGGATCGAAGGTGGCGGGACCGAGATGCTCCTGCAGCACGAACGCCGCCATGGTTTCGAGCATCGGGATTTCGATCGTCGCTCCCTCGCCGCTGCGGAACCGCCGCACCAGCGCCGCCGAGATCGCGCCCGCCGCGATCTCCGCCACCACGTGATCGGCGGCAAGGAACGGCGCGAAGCTCGGCGCACCGTCGCGCTCGATGGCAAGGCCGGCAAGACCGGACGCCGCCTGCAGCACGGTGTCGTAGGCGGGCCGCCCGCGATAAGGCCCGCCCGGACCGAAGCCGGTGATGACGCAGTGGATCAGCTCCGGCTTCGCGCCGCGGCACGTCGCCGCGTCGAGCCCCATGCGCTCAAGCGCGTCGGGCCGGATGTTGCTGATGAACACGTCGCAGGTCGCGAGGATCGCGCGCAGTGCCTTCAGACCTTCGGGGGCGCGCAGATTGAGACCGACGAACCGCTTGTCGCGATTGAAGTGGAGGAACTTGCCCGACAAGGTGCCGGACGGCGACGGCCCGCCGAGCGTGCGCAGCAGATCGCCATCCGGCGATTCAATCTTGATGATCTCGGCGCCGAGATCGGCAAGCCGCAACGTCGCCGCGGGGCCGACCACGACCGACGTCAGATCGAGAACCTTGATACCGGACAGGGGCATTGTGTTCGTTGCGTTGCGTCGCACGCGTCCTTGCTCGGACGTTCGCGCTAGCGCGCATCCTCCCAAATCGATTGGGCGGTCTCCACCACGAGCCGAAGCTTCGCCGCCTGCTGGTCGATCGTCATCACCGCATTGCGCACGTCGCCGGAAAATCCGCATTGCGGACTGAGGCACAAGCGATCGAGTGGCACATGGCGCGATGCCTCCATCACGCGCGCACGCAACGCCTCGCGGTCCTCGAGCTCCGGGCTCTTGGTGGTGATCAGCCCGAGCACGGCGGTCTTGCCGTCCGGGAAGAGCCGCAGCGCATCGAGCGGCCCGGCGCGCGCGCTGTCGAACTCCAAGAGATAGAAGCCGACATTGAGCTTCTGGAAAATCTGCTCGGCCATGAACTCATAGCCGGCGTCGGCCTGCCAGAAGCCGAGCCGGTTGCCGCGGCACACATGCATCCCGACGTTGAGGCCGGCGGGGACTTTCGCCAGGATCGCGTTCAGCACCTCGACGTAGGAGGCCGCGAGTTTCTGCCAATCGTCGCCGCGCTGTTCAAGCACGGCGCGGATCTCGGGGTCGCCGAACTTCACCAGCGAGGTCTCGTCGATCTGCAGGTAGGTGCAGCCCGCAGCATGCAGCGCCGCAAGCTCCTGCCGGTAGACCTCGATCAGGTCGCTCCAGAATTGGTCAAGGGACTGTGTAGGCGCCGCGCAGGACCGCATCGTTGCCGCCCAGGAAGTGCAGGATCAGCGGCGACGGCACGGTAATCTTCGCGGTCTCGCGCGTCACCGACCGCAGAAACGAAAAATGCTCGACGAAGATCGGGCCCGACCAGCGGGCCGGCGCCTTCACCACCATGCATTCGGCTTGCAGCTTCTCGCCCTTGTCGTTGCGATGATAGAACTGACCCGGCTCGAAACCGATGCCGTCACGGCCGAACGCCTTGAAATAGAAATCGATGATGTAGTTCTGCCGGCGGAACTCGCCGTCGGTGATCGATTTCAGGCCGAGCGACTCCTGCAGCGCGACCACCTCGCGGATGGCGTCGTCCTCCGCCTTGGTCAGGTCGTCCTTGCCGATCTCCTTCTTGCGGTAGCGCCCGCGCGCATCGACCAGGCTTTGCGGCCGGCGCAAGCTGCCGACGTGGTCGGCCCGAAACGGCGGATTGTGCGGCGATGCGACCACGATGCTTCCTGTTTCGACGTTTCTTTGTGACCTATGGCTCTCTTCGCTCATTCCCGCGAACGCGGGAATCCAGAGTCGTCCTGGGTCCCCGCTTTCGCGGGACGAGCGGAGACATGTCAGAGTGTGACCCGCATTCCGGTGAACTTCCACTGCGACAATTCTTCCATGGCGTAGCGCACGCCCTCGCGGCCGAAGCCCGACGAGCCGACGCCGCCGAACGGATACATGTCGAGGCGGAAGCGGCTGGCGTCGTTGATCCACAGCGAGCCGACCCGCAATTGCCGCGACACCTTGAACGCGGTTTCGAGGCTCCGGGTGAAGCACGCGCCTTGGAGGCCGAACTCGGAGGCATTGGCGAGCGCGATCGCGGCATCGACGCTGTCGACCGGCTGCACCACCACCACCGGGCCGAACGCCTCCTCGCCCATCAGCCGCGCATTCGGCGGCGCGTCCGCGACGATCGCCGGACCGAGGATGCAACCGTTGCGCTCGGGCTTGCGCACGAGCTTGGCGCCCTTGGCGACGGCGTCCGCCACCATCGCCTCGACGCGATCGGCGGCCTCGCGGCTCACCATCGGGCCGACGTCGGTCGCGTTGTCCTCGGGGTCTCCGACCTTGAGCTTGTTGGCGGCGGCGACGAACAGCTCCAGGAACTTCTCGTACACCGCGCGCTCGACGATCACGCGCTGCGCGGAGATGCACTGCTGGCCGCTCGCCTCGAAGCCGGCGCCGGCGATGCGGGTCGCGGCATCCGCCAGATCGGCGTCGGCGCAGACGATGTTGGCGGCGTTCGAGCCGAGCTCGGCGACGAATTTCTTGGCGCCGGCGGCGCGCGCGATCTCATTGCCCATGGCGGTCGAGCCGGTCGCGGTGATGGCGGCGACCAACGGATGCGCGGCCAGGAGCTGCGCGGTCTGCCGTCCGCCCGGCACCACGTTGAACAGCCCGTCCGGCACGCCGGCCTTCTTCACCGCCTCGGCGATCAGGAGCGCCACCTCGGTGCCGGGCGGCGACGGCTTCACCACCACCGCATTGCCGACCGCCATCGCCGGCGCGATCTTCTGCACGAGGAGATTGACCGGCCCATTGAACGGCGTGATCGCGGCGACCACGCCGTAGGGAATCCGCGTCGTAAAGCCGAAGCGGCCAGCGCCGGTCGGCATCGTGTCGAGCGGCAGCACCTCGCCGTTGATATGCGGAAGCTGCGCGGCGCAGGCGCGGATGAACGCTCCGGCCCGCTTGGCCTCGAAGGTCGCGGCACGCCGCGGCTTGCCGATGTCGCGGATCAGCGAGCGCACCAGCTCGGCCTCGATCTTGTCGATGGCGTCGGCCGCGGCATTGAGCCATTCGAGGCGCTTCGCCACGGTCGCATCGAGGTGCTTCATATAGGCGGTGTGGGCGTGCTTGACCGCGGCATCGACGATGGGAGCGCCGGACTCGACGATCTGCGACGTCGATGTCTCGTCGATCGGCGACACCAGCGGCGAGAACGTGGTGTCGGCCGCGACGCTCGCGGCGCCGCCGATCCAGGGCAGATGCCGGACGGGTGCATTCATGGGAACTCTCCTTATTAGAAATTCCAAACGTGCGGCGGTGGCCCGCCGACCTCGGCCTATCCCTTAGCGCATCAGCGTGCCGATGTGGACAGTCAGCTTCGTTTCCCGGGCGAGCGGAGCGAGACCCGGGATCCAGCGCCAGAATCGCGAGGCACGATGTCATCACGAACGCCATTGCACATGGGTCCCGGCTCTCGCTGCGGCTTCGCCTTCGCGTCGGCCGGGACACGAGACCGATCAGCCTCGCAGCGCCGCGCCCCATTTGTCGGCAATGGCCCGCGCCTCGTCCTGCGACAGCGCCGAGGTCGGCGGAAATTTGTCGAGCCAGGGAAACGGCTTGCACGCCTCGATCACCGCCTTGGAATGCGAGGTGACGCCGCGGCGCTTGGCCTCCTCCGGGATACGCGGATCGAGCGCCGACGACCAGGCGTCGCGCACGATGTCGATCTGTTCCGACGGCTCGCAGCGCGTGGTGATCGCCCACATCACGTCGTTGAGATCGGACGGATCGACGTCCTCGTCGACCACCACCACCAATCGGCCCATGTAGCTGTTGGCGGCGGCGATCAGGCCGGC
This sequence comes from uncultured Alphaproteobacteria bacterium, assembly GCA_963741595.1. GTDB lineage: Bacteria > Pseudomonadota > Alphaproteobacteria > Rhizobiales > Xanthobacteraceae > VAZQ01. The sequence continues at coordinate 189,305 of CAVUIV010000006.1, read as the reverse complement.
GCGCTTGGCGTGGCCGGCATAGCGCTGCTTGATCGCGACCACGGTCATCAATTGCGCGACATGCTGCCAAACGCCGACCACGTCGGTGACGCCGGCCATCTCCAGGTTGCTCCAGATGCCGGCGGCGCGGAACGGCAAGCCGAAATGGAAACGCGGCGGCTTCATCGGCGGCGAGCCGAGCAGGATCGGATCGTTGCGGTGGTGGATCGCATCGACCCGCATCACCGGGCACGGCCGCTTGTCGGCGGCGTAATAGCCGGTGAACTCGCCGAACGGGCCTTCCGGCAACGTCTCCTGATCCGGCGACAGCAACGCGCCTTCCAGGATGATCTCGGCATGCGCGGGCAGCGGCAGACCGGTCTTCGGCCCCGCGATCACCTCGATCGGCGCATCTTTGATGGCGCCCGCGAACTCATATTCGGATTGTCCAGCGGCAAGATATTCGAAGCCGGCGATGAACAACGCCGGGTCGATGCCATTCACCACCGCGAGCGGACAGGATTTTCCCGCATCCCAATATTTCTTGGCGATGATCGCGCCGTGCCGGCCGAGATGGTCGAACTGCACCGTGACCTTGTTCTTGGTGTGCACCTGCACGCGATAGATCGAGGCGTTGATCCAGCCCGTATCCGGATCGCGCATGATCACGATCGAACCGGAGCCGATGTAGGGGCCGCCGTCCTTGGTGTGCCACACCGGCGCCGGCAGCTTGGCAAGGTCGACCGCATCGCCGCTCGTGCTGTTTTCGAGGAATGCTGCGTCCTTCACCGTCACCGGCTTGTGGTTCGTGAGCGTCTGGCGCTTCGCCATCCAGGCCTTCAGCGCGTCGAGCGGACGCATCGCCGGATCGAGCCCCAGCGCCAGCGCGGCGCGCTGCGGATTGGTGGTGGCGTTGGTGAAGATGCGGAAGCCCGCCGGATAGCCCTTGATGCGGTCGAACAGCAGCGCCGGGCATTCCGGCAGTCCGGCCGCGACCTCGGTGATGCCGCCGAGTTCGAGATGCGGATCGGCCTCCGCGATCCGGCGCAAGGCGCCGAGCTTGTCGACCTCGGCGATGAATTCGCGCAAATCCTTGTACATCCGTTCAAGCCTTCGTGCCGTCATGACCCGAACATGTAGCAGGCGATGCGTGTTAAAACATGAGGACGCGCTCGCTACGTTCGCAGGCCTTTTCCGGCGTTGCACGGCCGACGATCCGACCTCATCCTGAGGAGCGGCCGCAGGCCGCGTCTCGAAGGATAGGTCGGCCCGATGAGCGAAGGTGCGTTTCTGTACATCCTACGCTGCGCCGATGGCAGCTACTACACTGGCACCGCGCGCATTGGCCTCGAACAGCGCGTCGCTGAACACAATGCCGGTACCTATCATGGCTACACTGCGAAGCGTCGCCCAGTCACCCTGGTTTTCTCGCAATGGTTTGATCGGATCACTGATGCCATCGCAGCCGAACGCCAGGTGAAGGGATGGTCGCGAGCAAAGAAGGAGGCACTTATTCGCCGAGATTTCGACCAACTTCCCATCCTCGCGCGCCGATACGAGCAATAGCTCTTACGACCCGGGCCGCCCTCGCCCTTCGAGACGCGTCGCTTCGCGACGCCCTCGGGTCCTCAGGGTGAGGGCGGAGGCAGCAGCCATCGAGCGCCAGCCCGATATGACAAGCCGGACCACGCCCGATATAAAGACCTACCATCGGGAGAACAAAAATGACCGCCGGAAGCAACGTCGCCGCCCACATTGCCTATGACGACCTGCGCGAATGGCTGAGCGCCGCCGAGCGCCTCGGCGAGGTCAAGCATCTCAAGGGCGCGACCTGGCAGGAGGACATCGGGCTGGTCGCGGAAGCGATCCTGCGCGCCGAGAACGGACCGTGCGTGGTGTTCGACGACGTCCCCGGCTGTCCCAAAGGCTTCCGGCTGCTGCTCAACATGTTTGCCGGCGTGCGCCGCAACATGACGCTGGGCTTTCCCGACCACCTCACCAAATGGGAGCTGAGCGACGCTTATCGCGAAGCCTATCTGGCCGACCCGAAACTCATCAAGCACGAGATCGTCGAGACCGGACCGGTGTTCGAGAACATCCTGACCGGCGACGCCATCGACGTCACCAAGTTCCCCTCGCCGATCTGGCACGAGAAGGACGGCGGCCGCTACATCGGCACCGGCACTTACAGCGTCACGCTCGACCCGGAAGAAGGCTGGCTCAACGCCGGCGCTTATCGCGCACAAGTCCATGACAAGAAGACCGTCGGGCTGGTGATGGCGCGCGGCCACCACGGCTGGATCCATCGCGAGAAATATTTCAAGCGCGGCGAGCGCATGCCGATCGCGATGGTGCTCGGCGGCGATCCGCTCGCCTTCTTCTACGGCGGCGTGGAAGCGCCCTACGGCACCTTCGAGATCGACATTGTCGGCGGCATGCGCGGCCGTCCGGTGAAAATGGTGCGCGGCAAGGTGACCGGCCTGCCGTTCCCGGCCAATGCCGAGGTCGTGCTGGAAGGCTGGGTCGATCCGGTGAAGCGGCACCCGGAAGGCCCGTTCGGCGAATGGAGCGGCCACTATGCCGGCGGCGTGCGCGACCTGCCGGTGATCGACATCGAGGCGATCTATCACCGCAACGATCCGATCATGCTCGGCGTGCCGCCGATGGGCGGCGGCCCGGACGAGATGGCGCGCTACCGCGCGGTGATGCGCTCGGCGCTGATCAAGCAGAACATGGCCAATGCCGGCGTGCCGGGCGTGAATCAAGTGTGGTGCCACGAGGTCGGCGGCGCGCGCATGCTGCATGCGGTGTCGATCACGCAGCGCTATCCCGGCCACGCGGTGCAGGCGGCGCATGTCGCGGCGCAGTGCGGCGCATCGGCCTATGCGTCGAAATACGTCGTGGTGTGCGACGACGACGTCGACGTGACCAATCTCGACCACATGCTGTGGGCGATGATCACCCGGACCGATCCGGCCGAGTCGATCCAGTTCATCCGCGGCTCCTGGGATTCCAGCGCCGATCCTGCGATCCCGCCGGAACGCCGCAAGGCCGGCAACATCACGCACTCGGTGGCGCTGATCAACGCCTGCAAGCCGTTCCACTGGAAGGACGACTTCCCGCCGTCGAACACGCCGAGCCCGGAGGTCGCGCGCAAGGCCAAGGAGAAGTTCGGCTGGCTGCTGAACGGCAAGGAGCCGGGATGACGCGAGTGATGTCGCCAAGCTCCGGCGCTACTTGATCATGAAGGGAAATAATTCCTCAAATGCTCAAAGAACGCTAAGGCCCTACGTACTCTTAGTGTCGGAGGTGGTGAGTTATCCTGATTGCACCACAAGATGTCAGCATTTGAGCAGGCCCATGAAATGGTGGAGTTTTTCTGCCAACTTTACAGCAATGACTCTGCGCCTCAGCCTAAGTCGAATGGCACATGGCATCGATATTGATTGGATCGCAGCCAGTACATGCAGCGTTTCTGGACACAGTGCTTCTGATCCAGAACATGATCGTGTGCAGCGCGAGTATCACTATCATGTGATATCGCCCGCGTTACTTCGTGTCGCTATCATCTCGCATGGGCGAACTCGAATTCTGTGTGTTCCGGTTGGGCGGTCGACGCCGATATCGTCGCCACTGCGGCGCTACTAGCATCATCCTGCTGCCTCGGATCGCTGACTCAATTTCGACCGGCGAGCATGTCATCGATGCTCTGAAATCCTGGATTCATCCGAATGCAGCACTAAAGCATTGCTATCATCTTTCTCTTGCAAGCAGGAATTCAACCCCGATCTTGCGCTTCTAAGAATAATCCAAAGATGACTTCATCGTAGGAGGCGAATAGACCGATCAGTCAAATGGCCGAGACGTCCGCCAACCTCAACTTTGTATGAATTCCGCCCCGTTCGTACCAAATCGGACGGAGTCTCATCGTCGGAATATAGAGATCGAATCCGCAACATACAACACAGAGGTCATGGGTTCCTTATTTCCAACGCATGGAAAGCCGTATCAGGTTCGCCCAGGCGATCTCTGCGTTCGGCTGCTATGCTAGAATTGGCAACGCCAGCGTATTGTTGTTGGTTTCGATCGTTGAACTCGGCCAAGTAGGCCACAAAATGCTCTGGCGAGGATCTTGTTGTGACAAATGGACTCCAAGCGTCATAACGGCCTCTGTGTCGTGCATCTGTCGACTTCGTAAGACGAACGTGCAGCGAAACGCTCGACCCTGGATGCCGCCTAAGCGGGGCTTGCCTCGCTATGCGTGCGCGTTACGCTGCGGAATAAGCCAGCCGTCGGTCACCTCGACCGAGACCGCAGCGCCGTGTTCCGGCGGCGGGCCCGCGTGCTCGACCGTGAGTTCGGGCGCATCGTCGGCATCGGGCTGCACAGTCACCCGCGTTTCCGCGCCGTGGTAGCAAAGACCGGTCACGCGGCCGCGAATGCCGCTGCCGTTCGATCCGAGCGCAAGGTTCTCCGCGCGCACACATAACGAGCGCCGCTCGCCGGATTGGCCGGCGCCGCGCACCGGCAACCGCAGTCCCCACACATCCACCACCACGCGCTCGCTGCTGCGGCCGATCACCGTCGCCGGCACCACCATGCCATGCCCGAGCAAGCGTGCGATCATCTCGCTGGCGGGCTCCGCATAGAGCGCCCGTGGTGGCCCCACCTGCTCGACGCGTCCTGCGTCCATGACGGCGATGCAGTCGGCAAGCGCGAGCGCCTCGGCCTGATCTTGCGTCGCATAAATGAACGTGGCGGCGGTCTCGCGGCGCAGGCGCCCGAACTCCTGCCGCATCGCCGCACGCAGGTCAGGCGCAAGGCCGGCGAGCGGCTCATCGAGCAGCACCACATCCGGGCGCATGGCCAGACAGCGCGCCAGCGCCACCCGCTGGCGCTGCTCGTCGGAGAGTTGATAGGGATACCGTTCGGCCAGCGCCTCGAGCCCAAACCGCGCGAGCGTTTCGTCGACGCGGAGAATGCGCTCCGTCTCCACGATTTTCCGCACCCGCAACGAAAATGCGACGTTCTGTGCCACGGTCATGTGCGGCCACAGCGCATGCGACTGAAACATCATGCCGATGCGGCGCTCGCTCGGCGGCAGCGCCCAACCCGGTCGGCTGATCTCCCGACCGCCTATGGTGACGGTGCCGCTGTCGGGAACATCGAGCCCGGCGACGAGGCGCAGCAGCGTGGTCTTGCCGCAACCGGCCGGCCCAAGCAGCACGAGGAACGCGCGATCGGCGATGGTGAGGCTGACGCTATTGAGTGCTCGGGCATCACCGAAGTGCTTGGACACCGCCTCCAGCGTCACGCTCGCCACACTACCGCTCCATCAATTCCGTACCGCATCGGCGGCACGTTTGATCGTATCCTTGGACTGGCTGAACAACCGGGCGATCAGGCTCGTTACCGCATCGCCGGACGCAGGCGCGATGTCGAGCTGCGCCTTGGCGGCGTCGGCAATGAAGCGCTTGTCGTTCATTGCCTCCAGGAAGGCCTTGCGCAGCGCCGCGAGGCGCTCCGCCGGGATGCCCGGCGGCGCCGCGATCGGACGGCCAAGCACGCGCCAGCCGAACAAGAGATCAAGCACCTGGCGCTCGTCATCGCTCTTGGCGAAATCGTAGACGCTCGGAATACCCGGCAGCTCCGGATGCGGCTTGGCCGAGTCCTGGATGATCGGCAGCAGTTCGCCCGACTTGATTTGGTGCGCGAGCCGGCTTTTGAGGACGGCGATGCTGATGCCGCAGACGCCGTGGACCTCGCCACGATCCATCGCCATCACCACGTCCTGCGCGCCCGGGTAGCCCTTGATCAGCTTGATCTTGGCACCGTAGAGCCGCGTCAGCGCGAGCGCCGCCTGGGTCACGCCGCCGGCGGGACCGGTGCCGCCGAACAGCACCTCCTTCTGCAGCAGATCCTCGAACTTGCGCACGCCGGTGGCAGCCTTCACCACGCACGTACCGACGCTCTCGTCCATGTTGCCGACCCAGCCGAACTTGGCGGTATCGAAGCTCGTGGTCGAAGTACCAAACAATTCGTCGATCAATGCGCCGACGCTGAAGGTGCCGAGTGCGGTGCCGTCCTTGGGAGCGACGCTGTAGACGTAGTTGGCGGCCTTGATGCCGCCGGCGCCGGGCATGTTCTGCACGACCACGTTCGGACGTCCCGGAATGTGATCCGCGAGATACTTCGCCAGCAACTGGGCATAGATCGTGTAGCCGCTGGCCGGCGGATAGCCGACGATAATGGTGACGGTCTTGCCTTTGTAGAAATCGGCGATGCTGTCGGCCATCGCCGTCGACGCAGCACCAACGAGAATTGCAACAGCAATTGCTGTACGCGCAAAACGACTCATCAGTCCCCCCAACCCACCTGCAGCAGCAGGAGTACTCAACACACTCTCACTTTCATTCCCGTTACCGCACAGAGTAGCGGGTTACCCTTGCGCAGGCATTCCGTCCCTGATCGCCCGCCAGATCTTTTCGGACGTGAGCGGCATGTCCATGTGGCTCACGCCATAATCGCGCAACGCATCGACCACCGCATTGACCACCGCGCCAAGCGCCGGTGTCGTGCCGCCCTCGCCGCCGGCGCGCACCCCGAGCGGATTCGTCGGCGACAGCACCTCCATCAGTTCGGTGCGGAACGACGGCAGTCCATCGGCGCGTGGCATCGCGTAGTCCATGAACGAACCGGTCAGCACCTGCCCGCTGTCGGGATCGACGATGCAATGTTCCCACAACGCCTGGCCGACGCCCTGCGCGATCGCGCCGTGGGTCTGGCCATGCAGGATCATCGGATTGACCGCGCGGCCGACGTCGTCGACCGCGGAATAGCGCACGATCGCGACCGCACCGGTATCGGGCTCGATCTCGACCTCGCACACCGCGCAGCCATACGGGTAGCCGCCGTCGGTGAAATGCTGGTCGCTCTCGGCAGCGAGCGGACCGCGCAGGTCGTCATCGAGATCGTTGAGCTCTTGCGCGGCGCGCGCAATCTCGAACACGTCGAACGATCGCGAGGATGCGTCGCTGCGGAAGCGCCCGTCCTTGAAATCGACCTTGTCGGGATCGGTCTGCAGCATGCGCGCGGCGATGCGCTTGCCCCGCGCGATGATCGTATTGGAGCAGGTGCCCATGACGATGCTGGCAAAGCGCATCGAGCGGCCGGAATGCGAGCCGCCGCCGACCGGAACGATGTCGGTGTCGCCCTGCACCAGCTTGACCTGCTCGAACGGCACGGCGAGCCATTCGCTGACGCATTGCGCGAAGCTGGTCTCGTGCCCCTGCCCGCTCGACAGCGTGCCGATCGCGACCTCGACCTCGCCGTCCGGCTTCACCGTGATCTTCGACCACTCGCGTGGATAACCCATGGTGCATTCGATGTAGTTTGCGAGCCCGATGCCGCGCAGCTTGCCTTGCTTGCGCAACTCGCGGCGCCGCTTGGCGAAGTCCTTCCACTCGGAGATCGCGATGGCGGTGTCCATCGCCTGCTCGTATTCGCCGTTGTCGTATTTGGTGCCGAGCGCGGTGCGGTATGGCAGTTCCTTCGGCGCGATCAGGTTGCGGCGCCGGATCGAAATGCGATCGATGCCGGTTTGCTCGGCGGCAAGATCGCACAGCCGCTCCATCAGGTAGGTCGCCTCCGGCCGGCCGGCGCTGCGATAGGGAATCGTGCACATCGTGTTGCTGAGCACGGCGTGGGCCTGGAAATGCGCGGCCGGCACGCGATAGACGCCGGTGCAGATCGTCAGCCCCTTGCGCAGCGGCACGATCGAGGCGGCGTAGCCGCCGATATTGCTCAGGTGCGAGCCGCGCATCGCCAAGAACTTGCCCTTGGCGTCGACGGCGAGCTCGACCTTGGCGACGAGATCGCGGCCCTGATAATCGCTGAGAAATGCCTCGCTGCGCTCGCAGGTCCATTTGACCGGTCGGCCGATCCGCTTCGACGCCCACAGCACCAGCGGGAATTCCGGGAACAGCGAATTCTTGGTGCCGAAATTGCCGCCGATGTCGCGCGCCACCACCTGCACCTGCTCCGGCGCGACGCCGAGAATGCCGGCGCACTCGCCCTTCTGGCGCACCACGCCCCCTGAACCAGCATGCAGGAAATATCGCCCGCTCTGCTTGTCAAAATGTCCGACCGCGGTGCGCGCCTCCATCGGTACCCCGGTGACGCGCTGGATCCAGGTTTCGAGCCGCACCACATGCGTCGCCTGGGCGAAAGCCTGCTCGGTCGCGGCGGCATCGCCGACTTCGGCGTCACAGAACAGGTTTGAGCGGGCGTCGTCATAGAGCCGCACGGCGTCCGGGTCCGCTGCCCGTGCCGTGTCGGTCACCGCCGCGAGCGGCTCATAGTCGATCGCGACCAGTTCGGCGGCGTCCTTGGCGATCGCGAGCGTTTCCGCGACCACCAGCACCACCGCCTCCCCGACGTAACGGACCTTGTCGAGCGCCAGGATGTGGAACGGGGTCGGTTGCAGCGGCCCATGCTTGTTGACCAGGACCACGTCCGGCAGCTTGCGCTGGGCCTCCGGCGGCATCACGACCGAAGCGTCGGGCGGGATCGGCTTGAGGCCGTCAGCCTGAAGGTCGGCCCCGGTCAGGACCGCCAGCACCCCGCGCAGCGCCTTGGCCCGCGCCGTATCGATGCTGCGGATGCGAGCATGCGCGTGCACCGCGCGCAGCACAAAGGCCCGTGCCTGCCGCGGCAAATCGACGTCATCGCTGAAACAGCCGCCCCCGATCACCAGCCGCGCGTCCTCCTTGCGACGCACTGGCTGACCTATCCCCTTCGTCATGTGGCACTCATGTCGCTTGCGCTCGATCCTTCAACGCTTGATTATCTAGTGTCCTGGTCCCGACGCTTGTATGCCTTCGCAGCACGCACATTTACAAGCGTCGGGACCAAAAGGACACTAGCAGCTCCATGATTCTGAGTGCGGATTTGGATTTGACGTTCCTACGACGAACTTGCCGCGACACTGGTAGGAACGTCAAATCCGCCGCACTAGCACGCCCTCCCCCTCGAACAACCGCAAGATCAGCCATGCAGCTCCCCGAGAAAAATCTCGACACCCCGTTCAACATCACCCGGTCGAGCCACGTGGTGCTGACCGTCAAGGATCTCGAAGCCAGCCGGCTGTTCTATACCGAGGTGGTCGGCCTCGTGGTCAGCGAGGAAGCGGGCGGCACGCTCTATCTCCGCGGCGTCGAGGAGGCCTGCCATCACAGCCTGGTGCTGAAGCAATCCAACGATGCTCCGCGCTGCGAACGCATCGGGATGCGGGTGCTGCGCGAGAAGGACCTCGACGCGCTGAAGACGTTCTTTGACAGCCAGGGGCTGAAGACCGCCTGGGCCGACGTGGCGCACCAGGGCAAGACGCTGCAAGCGTCCGACATTTCCGGCGTGCCGCTGGAGTTCTGCGCGGCAATGACGGTGATGCCGCGTCCGCTCACGCAATTCCATCTGCACAAGGGCGGCTCGGCGCTGCGGCTCGACCACTACCAGATCCTGGTTCCGGACGTGGGCAAAGCCTGCGAATTCTACATGTCGGCCGGATTTTGGCTCACCGAATATCTCTCTCCCGGGAACAGTGGCGAATTCGCAGGAGTGTTTCTCGCCCGCAAGGGCAACCCGCATGACATCGTGTTCTTCAAGGAACAGGGCCCCCGCTTGCACCACGCCGCATTCGCGGCCCCGGAGACCTTCCACATCATGCGCGCCTGCGACTGCGCCGGCGCGCTCGGCTTCGGCAAGTGCGTCGAACGCGGACCCGGACGGCATGGCCCCGGGCACGCGCTCTATGTCTACCTGCGCGATCCCGACGGGCACCGGGTGGAAATTTTCAACACCCACTATCAGGCGATGGACCTTGAGGTGCCGCCGGTGCGTTGGGACCCTGCCGATCCCTTCCGGGTCAACCCCTGGGGACTGCCGGCGCAGCGCAAATGGTATCAAGAGGCCACGCCGTTCACGGGCGTCGATCTCAACGAGCCGGCCGTGCGGCCGAACCCGGTGACGCTCGAACGCTATTTGGCCGGCGAAGGCCATTAGGGGCCTGGAGCAGATAATGATTTCCGCATTCTCCAAGATATTGTGCGCCACGGCGTGCCTTGCCTTGTGCACGCACACCGCGTCGGCGCAAAGCGTCGCCGACTTCTACAAAGGCAAGACGGTCCAGATCGTCGTCGGCTTCGGCGTCGGTGGCGGCTATGACCTCTATGCGCGCGCGCTGAGCCGCTATCTCGGCAAGCACCTGCCCGGCCATCCGAACGTCGTGGTGCAGAACATGGAAGGCGCCGGCAGCGTGCGCGCCGCCAATTTCGTCTACGCCGGATCGCCGCAGGACGGCACCGTGATTGCGGCCGTCAACCAGAACATGCCGATGTACCAGATGCTCGGCGGCGCCGGCGCGAAGTTCGAGGCCGCGGGCATGCGCTGGCTCGGCAGCATGACCAACTCCAACGGGCTGGTTTACACCTGGCACACCAGCGGCATCAAAACGCTCGATGACGCCAAGCAAAAAGAAGTGCCGATGGGCGCGGTTGGCGCCGCATCGGACTCGGTGATCTTCCCGAACCTCATCAATGAGATGGTCGGCACGAAGTTCAAGCCGATCACCGGCTATGCCGGCTCGGCGCAGATTCATCTGGCGATGGAGCGCGGCGAAGTCATGGGCCGCGGCGGCAACAGTTGGGCGAGCGTGCAGACCGCCAATATGAGCTGGATCAAGGAGAACAAGATCAACATTCTGGTTCAGGTCGGCCTCGAGAAAGAGCCCGACCTGCCGAAGGTGCCCCTGCTGCTCGATCTCGTGAACGACGAGGATCGCAAAGGCGTGATCCGGGTCGTCAGCCTGCCGACCGCGCTGGGCTATGGACACTGGATGGCGCCGGGGGTGCCGAAGGACCGCGTCGAGGCGCTGCGCGCGGCCTATGCGGCGGTCATGACGGACCCGGAATTCCTGAGCCGAAACGCAAAAGACCGGCATGGTGATCCGGGCGCAGGCCGGTGAAATACTCGACGGCCTGGTGCGGCAAGTGACCTCGGCGCCACGGTCGGTGCTCGATCGCACGGCGCAGATTTTGAAGTGGAAGTGAGCGGGGCTACTTCTTCGTCCCGCCCACGGTGACATTCGACCACTTCTCCATGTGGCGGATGATCTCGGTGAAGTCCTGCTCCTGGCCGCCCTGCGCCAGGCCGTATTGCCAGACCTGCTTCACCGCCTGGCCGATCCACATCGGCACGCCCTGCGCCTCCGCCTCGTCGAGGCAGAGCTTCACGTCCTTGGTCATCAGCGCCATCGCGAAGCCCATGTCGAAGCTGCGCGGCAGGATAGCGCGCGGAAACTTGTCCTCGCTCGCAGTGTTGCGCCCGCTGCCGGCATTGATCACGTCGATCATCACGTGCGGATCGAGGCCGGCCTTGACGCCGAGCACGACCGCCTCCGAGGTTGCCGCGATGTTGGTGGCCGACAGGAGATTGTTGAGGAGCTTCATCATCTGCCCCATGCCCGGCTCGGGACCGATGTAGAAGAACTTGCCGATCGCCTCGAGCGCGGGCCGCAGGCTCTCGCAGACCTCTTTCGGGCCCGAGGTCATCACCGCCAGCGTTCCCTTGACCGCGCCGGCAACCCCGCCCGACACCGGCGCGTCGATCGCGGTGATGCCGCGCGCCGCGAGCCCGGCCGCGATCGCCTTCGCGACCCGCGGCCCGGTGGTGGAGAGATCGACAAACGTCTTCACCCGCGAGCCCGACGAAATACCGTCCTTGCCCAGCGCAACGCTCTTCGACCACCGCCGGCATCGGCAGACTGGTCATCACGATCTCCGCCCGCGACGCGACTTCGGCGGGCGACGACACCGTCGCCGCGCCCTGGTTGGCAATCGCCGACAACGCCTGCCCCTGGATGTCATAGGCCACCACCGGGTAGCCCGCCGCGATCAGGCGCGATGCCATGGGTTGGCCCATACGGCCGACGCCGATGAATCCGATTGCTTCCTTCGCCACCCTGGACCTCCCGGCGCTGGCCTTCGTTACGCTCGAGTGTGATGATGGTAGAGGCAGACGGGCCCCCGTGGCCAGCCCAAGTGCCCGCGCCAGCGAGGGACGTTCAGGAATGTATGAAGTCTACGCGGTGCGCTACGCGCATCACCATCGCATGTCGGGCGAGAATTTCCTGGGCGGCGACCCGCACGAGGTGCCGATGCCGCTCGACTTCTTCGTCTGGGCGGTGGTCGGCGACAGCAAGACCTGGATCGTGGACCTGGGCTTCACCGCCGAGCAGGCCCGGAAACGCAAGCGCGAATTCATTCGCTGCCCCGGCGATGGGCTGAGGCTGATCGGCATCGAACCGGCGAAGATCGACGACGTCATCGTCACCCACATGCATTACGACCACGTCGGCAATCTCGACCTGTTCCCCAACGCCACCTTCCACATCCAGGACCGGGAGATGCATTTCTGCACCGGCCGGTGCATGTGCCATCCGCTGATGAGCGCGCCGTTCGAGGTGGAGGACGTCGTCGGCATGGTGCGGCGCGTTTACGCCGGCAAGGTCGCATTCCATGACGGCGCGACGGAAATCGCACCGGGACTGAGCCTGCATCATATCGGCGGCCATACCGACGGCCTGCAATGCGTGCGGGTGATGACGCGCCGCGGATGGGTCGTGCTCGCGTCCGATGCCGCGCATCACTACGCGCACATGGAGCAAGGCCGCGCCTTCCCGATCGTCTCCAACGTCGGCGACATGCTCACAGGCCACAAGACCTTGCGGCAGCTCGCCGCCTCGCCCGCCCACATCGTCCCGGGCCATGATCCGTTGGTGATGCAACGCTATCCCGCGCCGCGGCCGGAGTTGAAAGGCGCGGTCGCCCGGCTCGACGCCGACCCGGTCTACTAGTGGAGTGGATTTGACATTCGCTACCCATCTGGCAGCAAGGACGCGATGCGAATGTCAAATCCAAACTCCACTAGCAGCTTATACTTGCTAGTGGTCCTTTGATTCTAACATTCGCAAAATCGCCCGCGGAAATGGGATGCGAATGTTAGAATCGGACCACTAGCGGCTGACCGCTCCACAACGCGCCGCCCGGCGTGATAGAGCTAGTGGAGACGATCAATCGCGCGCAGTAAAGCCGCGCAACACGAGGATCAGGACGTTGGGCATGCGCAGCGGTTCCGACTATCTCACGTCGCTCGATGATGGCCGGCAGGTCTTCGTCACCGGCGAGCGGGTTGCAAACGTGGCCGAGCATCCCGCATTCCGCGAGGCGTCCCGCTCGGTGGCGCGGCTCTACGACATCGCCGCGGCGCCCGAGCACCGCGAGCTGATGACGTTCACCTCACCCAAGACCGGCGAGCCGGTGCTGCGCGCCTACCAAATTCCCAAGACCCATGCCGACCTGCGCGCGCGCCGACTGTTCTCGGAAAAGTGGGCGGAGGCGACCTTCGGCCTGATGGGACGTTCGCCCGATCACGTGGCCGGCTTCTTTTGCGGCTACGCGGCAACGCCGGAGGTTTTTGCGGCGGCCGGCAAGCAGTTCGCAGACAACGTGGTGTCGTTCTACGAGAGCGCCCGCGACCAGCACCTCTACATCAGCTACGCGATCGTCCCGCCGCAGATCGACCGCAGCAAGCCCGCCCACAAGCAGAGCGATCCGACGCTGCACGCCGGCGTGGTGAAGGAGACCGACGGCGGTATCGTGATCAAAGGCGCCCAGCAGGTTGCGACCGGCGGCGTCATTTCCGACTACATTCAGTTGAGCTGCATCCATCCGCTGCAGCCCGGCGACGAGAACTATGCCAATTGCCTGGTGGTCCCGGTCTGCGCACCCGGCGTGAAGCTGTTCCCGCGGCGGCCATACGCGTTGAACGCCGACAATTCGTTCGATTACCCGCTGTCGAGCCGCTTCGACGAGTCCGACTGCCTGGTGGTTTTCGACGACGTGTTCGTGCCCTGGGAGCACGTGTTCATCTATCGCAACATCGAGCTCACCCGCGACCAATGGTTCAAGACGCCGTCGCATATCTACGGCAATCACCAGGCGCAGGTCCGCTACGTCACCAAGCTGCGATTCATGATGGGGCTGGCGCAGCGCATGATCGAAATGATCGGTACCGCCGGACATCCGCCGGTGCAGATCGCCATGGGCGAGCTTGCGGCGCTGGCGTCGATCTACGAAGGCATGCTGCTCGCGCATGAGATCAATGCGCCGATCATCGATGGCGTGCTGTGGCCGTCCCGCGTCACGCTCTATGCGGCGATGGCGATGCAGGCGGAGTTCAACGGCCGCATGCTGGAGATGATCCGCGAGCTGGTCTCCTCATCGGTGATCACGCTCCCCTCCTCCGCCGCCGACTTCGACAACCCCGAGATCGCGCCGTTCATCGAGCGCTACATGCGCTCCGGCACCATGGACGCACGTTCGCGCACCGCGCTGGTGCGAATGCTCTGGGACTTCCTCGGCACCGAGTTCGGCAGCCGCCACCAGCAATACGAGAAGTTCTATGGCGGCTCATCGTTCGTGGTGAAGCAGAATGTCTACCGCAACTACGACTTTAAGCGCGCCACCGCGATGGTCGACCGCGCGCTGGCGCTGCCTCCGGTGCGCGAGTAGACAATCTTGACCTTTGCGCCCCAAGCCGCGACCATCCCGCAGCCTTGCACAGGATTTTCGGCCATGCCGTTCAACAAGCCCCATCTTGAGTTCCAGCGCATCGACATGAACCAAGGCTGGTTCACGCCGCCGGGCTACCCGGCCGGCATCCAGCAGAAGACGCTGGCCAGCGATCTCGACGAGACCCGCAAGATGGGCAGCCGCACCCGGCTACTGCGGTTCGATCCGGGCGTGTACACCACCGCGCCGTTCGTGCACGACCATTGGGAAGAGGTCTATCTCGTGTCCGGCGACCTGATCGTCGGCAACGACGACAAGGGCCAGGGCGGCGAGCCCTTCGAAGCGCCGACCTATGCCTGCCGGCCGCCGGGCGTCCATCACGGGCCGTTCAAATCCGAGCGCGGCTGCCTGCTCTACGAGATCCACTATTACGATGAGAGCAAGAGCGTAAAAACGGAACAAACCGGAAACGTCATGTCATGACAACGTGAAGACCGGCGTGTCCTGATAGCCGGTGGCGGACCGGTCGGATTGCTGTGCGCGTGGCTGCTCGGGCGCCAAGGCATCCCGGTCCGGCTGTTCGACGAGAGCGACAGCCCGCAGGCCGATCCGCGCGCCGCCACCACACATCCGGCGACGCTCGATCTCCTCAGCGACGACGGGCTTGCCGACGACATGGCGCGGGTCGGCCTGGTCGCGCCGATCTTCCAGTTCTGGGACCGGCCGACCGATACGCTGGTCGCCGAGTTCGATCACGCGATCCTGAAAAACGACACGCGGCATCCGTTCGTGGTGCAATGCGAGCAATTCAAGACCGCGAAGCTGCTGCTGCAACGGCTGGAGAAGATCGCGAACGTCGAGTTGCTCTACGGCCACGCCGTGACCGACGTGACGCAGGACGCCATCTCCGCGAGCGTGACGGTGCGCGGACCCGGACGGCGTCACGACCCACAAGGGCGCCTATGTCATCGGCGCCGATGGCGGCCGCAGCACCGTGCGCAAGCAATCCGGCATCGCGTTCGACGGCTTCACCTGGCCCGAGCGCTTTATCGTGTTCACGACGCCGTTCGATTTCCAGGCCGAGCGTGGCTACTGCTACCGCAGCTATTTCGCCGACCCCGGCGCATGGTGCAATTGCTTCAAGGTGTCGGCCGACGGCCCGCCCGGGCTGTGGCGCACGGTCTATCCGACCGACTCCACGACGCCGGAGGCGGAGCTGACCAGCGATGCCGCGGTGCAGGCGCTGATGCATAAATTCTTCCCGGCGGCGCACGATTACGAGGTCATCCACCGCAACCTCTACGTG
This sequence comes from uncultured Alphaproteobacteria bacterium, assembly GCA_963741595.1. Taxonomy (GTDB): domain Bacteria; phylum Pseudomonadota; class Alphaproteobacteria; order Rhizobiales; family Xanthobacteraceae; genus VAZQ01. The sequence continues at coordinate 173,393 of CAVUIV010000006.1, read as the reverse complement.
ACGCACCAGCGGGTTGCGGCCACCTTCCGCAAAGGCCGGGTCGTGCTGGCGGGCGATTCCGCGCACGTCAACAATCCGATCGGCGGGATGGGACTGAACGGCGGCCTGCAGGACGGCGCCAACCTGTCCAACAAGCTCGCGCGAATTATTCTCGACGGCGCGCCCGAGCGCCTGCTGGATGTCTACGATCGCCAGCGCCGCACCGTCGCGGTCGAATTCGTGCAGGAGCAGTCCATCACCAATAAGAAACGCCTGGAGGAAAGCGACCCCGAGGTGCGCAAGCGCAATCTCGACGAGCTTGGTGCGATGGCGGCCGACCCGGCGCGGGCCCGGCAGTTCCTGCTGCGCACCGCGATGATCGCCAGCCAGCGCCGCGCCGACGCGCTCGAACTCGAGGACGCATGACCGCGCAAACACCCGGGACGACGCGCCGACCAACGCTGCGTCCATTTCTCGCCGCCACCCGCGAGTTCGCGGCCGGACAGAGTTCGCCGCGGGATTTGCTCGAAGGCTGCCTGGTGGAATTCGCCAATCGCGAGAAAGAGGTCGGCGCCTTCGTCACCTTCGATATCGACCGTGCCCGCGCCGCGGCGGATGCCTCGACAAAGCGTTGGCGCGCCGGCAACCCGGCGTCACCGATCGACGGCATCCCGATGGGCATCAAGGACATCATCGAAACCGCCGACATGCCGACCGAGATGGGGTCGCCCTTGTTCGCGGGCTGGCGCTCGGAGAAAGACGCCGCCTGCGTGTCGGCGCTGCGGCAGGCCGGCGCCGTCATCCTCGGCAAAACGGTGACCACCGAGTTCGCCGCCACCGAGCCGCGCGGCACCCGCAATCCATGGAACCTCGAACACACCCCGGGCGGATCGTCGAGCGGCTCCGCCGCGGCGGTCGGATGCGGCATGGCCAGCGCCGCGCTCGGAACGCAGGTGATCGGCTCCACCATCCGCCCGGCGAGCTTTTGCGGCTGCTACGGATTCAAACCGTCGGTCAACGCGCTCAATCGCCAGGGCTGCCACGACTACCAGAGCCAGAGCTGCACCGGGATCATCGCCGCATCGCTGGAAGACACGTGGCAAGTTGCCAACGAGATTGTCGCACGGGTCGGCGGCGACGCCGGCACGCCTGGCCTGATCGGACCGGCGACGTGCCCGGCTCCGTCACAGCCCAAGCGCCTCGCGTTCCTTGAAACCGCGGGCTGGGCGTCGGCCGACGCCGCGGCGCGAAGCCTGATGCAGGAGACGCTGGCGCGGCTCAAGAGCGCGGGCATCGCGATCGTGACCCGGCACGACGACGCCAAAATCGATGCGGTCGAGACCGCCCTCGCCGCCGCCCACCCGCTGTCGAACAAGATCAACAGCTTCGAGGCGCGCTGGTTTCTGAACGGCGCGCGCGAACGCGACGTCACCAAGCTCAGCAAGATCATGCAGACGCGGCTCGCCGAGAGCGAGGCGCTGACGCTCGCCGACTATCGGGCTGCGCTCAATGAACGCGCCCGCGTCCGCGCCTTGTATGCCGAGCTAGCCGGCGTCTGCGATGGCTGCGTCACGCTGTCCGCATCCGGACCGGCGCCGCAAGGCCTGCAATCCACCGGCAATGCGCAGTTCGCGATCCCGAGCTCGCTGCTCGGTGTGCCGGCATTGACCCTGCCGCTGTTCGAGATCGAGGGCATGCCGCTCGGCCTGCAGGTGATCGGCTTCTTCAATGAGGACGCCAAGGCGTTCGCGATCGGCGGCGCCTTGCGTGAGCAGTTCGGCGGCATCGCAGCCTAGCGATAACGTAAGCAACGCTCAAAATTTAGGCAGCCCGGATCCGGCCAACGCCGCTGTCCTCGGCGCCGGCTGTTTAATTCTCATGATAATCAATGGCTTGTCCCTGCGTCGGAATGCGCGCCGGGGCTGGCACAAGCTTTGCGGAAGAAGACCCGAGATGCCGCTTTAAGCACCGGGAGCCTTCCATGAAACGTCGGGACTTCTTGAAATCCGTGGGCGCAGTCGCCGCGGGCAGCGCGGTGACCGCACCCGCGATCTGGTCACCTGCAAAAGCACAAGCGCGGCAGGAAACCCTGCTGATCGTTTCCGAGAGCGGCCCCAACAATATCGACATCCACGGCGTCGGCACCAACGTGCCGGGCTACGAAGTCTCGTGGAATTGCTACGACCGCCTCATCAGCCATGAGATGAAGACCGTCAACGGCACGCCGTACTACGACCGCGACAAATTCAAGATGGAGCTCGCCGACGACATGAACGTCGGCGACATGTCGGCCACCTTCAAGCTCAAGAAGAACGCCACCTTCCACGACGGCTCGCCGGTCACCGCCAACGACGTGAAGTGGTCGCTCGACCGCGCGGTCTCGGTCGGCGGTTTCCCCACCTTTCAGATGGGCGCTGGCTCGCTCACCAAACCCGAACAATTCGTCGTCGTGGACAATCATACCGTGCGCGTCGACTTCCTGAAGAAAGACCGCCTGACCATTCCCGACCTCGCGGTGATCGTGCCCTGCATTCTCAACTCCGGGCTGGTGAAGAAGCACGCCACCGCCAAGGACCCCTGGGGCCTCGACTACACCAAGCAGAACAGCGCGGGCAGCGGCGCCTACCGGGTCGTGAGCTGGACCGCGGGCAGCGAAGTGGTGATGGAGCGCTTCGACAAATGGGTGGGCGGGCCGGCGCCGAAGGTGCGGCGTGTCGTGTGGCGGATGGTGCCGTCGGCCGGCAACCGGCGCGCTCTGCTCGAACGCGGCGACGCCGATATCTCCTACGACTTGCCGAACAAGGACTTCTCTGAGCTCAGGAGCAACCCCAAGCTCAGCATCATCTCAACCCCCTATTCGAACGGCATCCAGTACATCGGGATGAACGTCACCAAGCCGCCGTTCGATAACCCGAAGGTCCGGCAGGCGGTCGCCTACGCCATTCCGTACCAGAAGATCATGGATGCGGTGCTGTTCGGCCTCTCCAAGCCGATGTTCGGCGCGACAGCCGACGCCAAGACCGACGTCGCGTGGCCGCAGCCGCACAAGTTCAACGTCGATATCGCCAAAGCCAAGCAGCTGATGGCCGAAGCCGGCTACCCCAACGGCTTCGAAACCACGCTGTCGTTCGATCTCGGCTTCGCCGGCATCAACGAACCGCTGTGCGTGCTGACGCAGGAGAGCCTGGCGCAGATCGGAATCAAATGCACCATCAACAAGATCCCGGGCGCGACCTGGCGAACCGAGCTGAACAAGAAGTCGCTGCCGCTCTACACCAACGTGTTCTCCGGCTGGCTCGACTATCCGGAGTACTTCTTCATCTGGTGCTATCACGGCAAGAATTCGATCTTCAATACGATGAGCTACCAATCCAAAGAGCTCGACACGATGGTCGACGCGGCCGTGGACGCCGCCGCGATCAACGACGCCGCCAAATACGAGACCAACGTCCGAGGCTTCGTCGATCGCGCATTCGCCGACATGCCGCGCATTCCGTTGTTCCAGCCTTACGTCAACGTGGCGATGCAAAAGAACGTGTCGGGCTACCAGTACTGGTTCCACCGGCGGCTCGACTACCGCTCGTTCGTCAAGGGCTGATGTTGCAAGCATGCACGTCGCGCTCGGCCTCCGCTCGTCCCCGCGATGAGCGGGGACTCAGCGACATCCGAGAGTTCGAACTTCCCCGCATATCGCTTCGCGGAGGACGGGCCCAACCCGCAAGCTTAAATGATCGAGGACGTTTCTGAATGCTCCGCATGATCCTCAAGCGAATGCTGATCGCGGTGCCGAGCCTGATCGGCGTGGTGATCGTCACCTTTCTATTGACGCGGGCGCTCCCCGGCGATCCGGCGGCCTACTTCGCCGGCCCGGCCGCGACCCAGGAGGCGATCGAGCAGGTCAGGGTCAAGCTGGGGCTCGACAAGCCGCTGATCGTCCAGTTCGGACGCTATGTGCAGGATCTGGCGCGCGGCGAACTCGGCAGCTCCCTCACCACCGGTCAATCGGTCGCCAACGACATCAGCACACGGCTGCCCGCCTCCGCCGAGCTGACCCTGCTCGGCCTCCTGGTGTCGGTGCTGATCGCTGTGCCGCTTGGGATTTTCGCCGCCATCCGTCCGGGCTCGATCGTCGACCACGCGTGTCGCGTCGTCGCCACCGCCGGCGTCTCGCTGCCGGTGTTCTTCACCGGGCTGATCCTGGTCTACGTCTTCTACTATCTCTTGGGGGTGGCGCCCGCGCCGCTGGGGCGCCTCGATACCTTCTTGAGCGCACCGCCCCGGATCACCGGTTTCTATCTGGTCGATAGCTTGATTGCCCGCGATGGCGAGGTTTTCTGGGCGAGCCTGAAGCAGCTCATCCTGCCGGCGATGACGCTGGCGATCTTCTCGCTGGCGCCGATCGCTCGCATGACCCGCGCCTCGATGCTCGCCGTGCTCGCGTCTGATTTCGTGCGCACCGCCCGTGCCAGCGGGCTGTCGCCGAAGACGGTGATCATCACCTACGCATTTCGCAATGCCATGCTGCCGGTCATCACCACGCTCGGCATGGTGTTCTCGTTTCTGCTCGGCGCCAATGTCCTGGTCGAGAAGGTGTTTGCCTGGCCTGGCATCGGCTCCTACGCGGTCGAAGCGCTGGTCGCCTCCGATTTCGCGCCGGTGCAAGGCTTCGTGCTCACCATGGCGGTGATGTATGTGGCGCTCAATCTCTTGATCGACATCCTCTACGGCGTGGTCGATCCGCGAATGAGGATCGAGGCATGAGCGAGATCGCCGCCCCGGTTGCCCGGCCGTCCCACGGCGTTGCCGCGCTATGGCGCCACACCCGCTATGTGCTCGGCGAGAATCCGGTCACGGCTTTCGCCGCCGGGCTGTTCGTGCTGATCATGTTCGCCGCGGTGTTTGGCCCGCTGATCGTTCCCCACGACCCCTATGCCAGCAACACCACGATGGCACTCAAACCGCCGTCGGCCGCGTATTGGTTCGGCACCGACCAGATCGGCCGCGACGTGTTCAGTCGCGTCATCGTCGCGGCGCAGCTCGACGTGTTCATCGCGGTCGCATCGGTCGCGCTGGTGTTCCTGATGGGCGGGCTGGCCGGCGTCGCCGCCGGCTTCTTCGGCGGCTGGACCGACCGCATCGTCGGCCGCATCGCCGACACCATCATGGCGTTTCCGCTGTTCGTGCTGGCGATGGGCATCGTCGCCGCGCTCGGCAACACCGTCGAGAACATCATCCTGGCCACCGCGATCGTGAACTTCCCGCTCTATGCCCGCATCGCCCGCGCCGAAGCCAATGTCCGCCGCGACGCCGGCTTCGTGATGGCCGCACGGCTGTCGGGCAACGGCGACGCCCGCATCGTGCTCACGCAAGTGCTGCCCAATATCATGCCGATCATGGTGGTGCAGATGTCGCTGACCATGGGCTACGCCATCCTCAACGCGGCCGGCCTGTCGTTCATCGGCCTGGGCGTGCGGCCGCCGACAGCCGAATGGGGCATCATGGTCGCCGAGGGCGCCGCCTTCATGGTGTCGGGCGAATGGTGGATCGCGTTCTTCCCCGGCGCCGCGCTGATGGTTTCGGTGTTCTGCTTCAACCTCCTGGGCGACGGCTTGCGCGATATCGTCGACCCGCAACGGCGGACCTGAGCCATGACCGCACTGCCGCTGCTCGAGGTCCGCGACCTCACCGTCGAGTTCTCGACCCGCCGCGGCATCGTGCGCGCGGTCGAGCACATCGATATTTCCGTCGGCAAGGGCGAGACGGTCGCGATCGTCGGCGAGTCCGGGTCCGGCAAATCGGTGACCTCCTATGCGGTGATGCGCATCCTCGACCGCGCCGGACGCATCGCCGAAGGATCGATCGCGTTCAGCGGCCTCGACCTGCGCTCCGCCAGCGAGTCCGAGATGCGCAACCTGCGCGGCCGCGAAATGTCGATGATCTTCCAGAACCCGCGCGCCGCCCTCAATCCGATCCGCAAGGTCGGCCATCAGATCGAGGACGTGCTGATGCAGCACGTGCAAGCGGGGTCCCAGGACGCGACCGACAAGGCGATCGAGCTGCTCGAACAGGTGCGCATCGCGCGGCCGCGCGAACGCTATCACGCCTATCCGTTCGAATTGTCCGGCGGCATGTGCCAACGCATCGTCATCGCGCTCGCGCTCGCCTGCCGGCCGCAACTCCTGATCGCCGACGAGCCCACCACCGGCCTCGACGTGACCACGCAGAAGACGGTGATGGACCTCATGGTCGAGCTGACCAAGCAGCGCGGCATGTCGACCATCCTGATCACCCACGATCTCGGGCTGGCTGCGACCTATTGCGACCGCGTGACGGTGATGGAAAAGGGCCACGTCGTCGAACAGGCGGACGCGCGAGCGATCTTCACCGCACCGGCGCACCCCTATACCCGACGGCTGATGCGTGCGACGCCGCGCCCGGGCGTGTCGCTGCGCGACCTGTTGCCTGAGAGCGATGCAGCGCCAACCGCGCAGGTGCTCCCGATCGGAACCGCTGAGAAGGCGCCGCTGCTGGTGGTCGAGAAGCTGGTCAAGGAATATCCGCGTCAAGGCACGGCAAAGTCCTTGGCCACCATGTTCCGCCGCGGGCCGGCGCCGGAACCAGACACCTTCCGCGCCGTCGACGGCATCAGCTTCACCGTTGGCCGCGGCGAAAGTGTCGGGCTGGTCGGCGAATCCGGCTGCGGCAAATCCACCACGTCCACCATCGTGATGCGGCTGATCGATGCCACCGACGGCGTGATCACGTTTGACGGCGAAGACATCGGCGCGATTCCGGCGCGGACATTCGCCACGCTGCCGATGCGCAAGCGTATTCAGATGGTGTTTCAAGATCCGACCGACAGCCTCAATCCGCGGTTCACCGCGGCGCGCGCGATCGCCGACCCGATCCTGCGGCTTGGCGACGTCAAGGGTCGCGATGCGGTGCGCGCCCGCTGCGAGGCGCTGGCGCAGCAGGTGGGACTGCCGCTCGACTTGCTCGATCGCTTCCCGCACCAACTCTCCGGCGGGCAGAAGGCCCGCGTCGGCATCGCCCGCGCCATCGCCCTGCATCCCGACCTGATCATCCTCGATGAGCCAACCGCCGCACTCGATGTGTCGGTTCAGGCGGTGGTCCTCAACCTTTTGCAGGAACTCAAGGAATCGCTCGGGATGAGCTATCTGTTCGTGTCCCACGATCTCAATGTGGTGCGGCTCCTGTGCGACCGAGTGCTGGTCATGCAGGCGGGCCGCATCGTCGAACAGGGCCCGACCGATAAGGTGCTGTTTGCTCCCGAAGCCGATTATACTCGCGAGCTGCTGGCTGCTATTCCCCACCCGACATTCGAACCACCGAGCAATCTCGACCATGCCCGAACCGCTTGATGACCTGATCGACGCCGCGGCGCGCGCGCTCGACCTTCCGATCCAGCCGGAATGGACCAGCGCAGTGAAGACCAACCTGCAGGTCACGTTGGGCCACGCCGCCAACGTCGCTGACTTCAAGCTCCCCGATGAAGCGGAGCCGGCGCCGGTGTTTGTCGCCTGACATCGCGGGCTCACGCCATGGATTTCACGTGACGGATTTCAGTTGGACGCCCGCCAACGCCATCGCCTACGCCGTCCATGACGGCCAGGCGAGCGCGCAAGACGTCGTCGCCGGCGCGCTTGCACGCATCGCGGCACGCAACGGCACGCTGAACGCCTTTACCGCGATTGTCGAAGAACGCGCGCTCAAGCGCGCGGCCGCGATCGACAGCGCCCGCAAAAGCGGCGAGCGGCTGGGACCGCTGGCCGGTGTCCCGTTCGCGGTGAAAAACCTGTTCGATATCGCCGGCCTGCCGACCGTCGCGGGATCGAAGATCAACCGCGATCGTGCGCCGGCGACCCTGGATTCGCCCTTGATCGAACGCCTGGAAGCGGCCGGCGCGGTGCTCGTCGGCGCGCTCAACATGGGCGAGTACGCCTATGATTTCACCGGCGAAAACATCCACGACGGGCCCTCCCGCAACCCGCACGACGTGAGCCGGATGACCGGCGGCTCGTCCGGCGGCTCCGGCGGGGCGGTTGCCGGCGGCTTGGTTCCGCTGGCGCTCGGCTCCGACACCAATGGGTCGATCCGCGTGCCGGCATCGCTGTGCGGCATCTTCGGCCTCAAGCCGACCTACGGGCGGCTGTCGCGCGCGCGCAGCTTTCCGTTCGTCGGCAGCCTCGACCATCTTGGCCCGTTCGCACGATCGGTCTACGACCTCGCGCTCGCTTATGACGCGATGCAGGGCTTTGATCCGGACGACCCGGTCTGCGTCGACCGCCCGGTCGAACCGACCGCGTCGTTGATCGGCCAAGGCCATGACGGCCTCACCATCGCGATCGCCGGCGGGTATTTTCGCAAGGGCGCCTTTCCCGAAGCGCTCACCGCCGTGGAGCGCGTCGCCAACGCGCTCGGCGTCACCCGCGAGATCGAGATTCCGGAAGCCGCGCGGGCGCGGTCCGCGGCCTATGTCATCACCGCGACGGAAGGCGCGGCCTTGCATCTCGAGCGGCTGCGCACGCGACCGCGAGACTTCGATCCGGCGGTGCGCGACCGCCTGATCGCGGGCGCCATGGTGCCGGCGACGCTGGTGAACCAGGCACAGAAATTCCGGCGCTGGTATCGCGAACGCGTGCTCGACCTGTTCAAGGACGTCGATGCCATCATCGCGCCATCGACGCCCTGCACGGCGCCGGCGATCGGCCAGCAGACCTTCGTGCTTGACGGCGTCGAGATGCCGGTGCGCGCCAATCTGGGGCTGTATACGCAGCCGATCTCGTTCGTCGGGTTGCCGGTCGCGGCGGTGCCGGTGCCGCTCGCGCCATTACCGATCGGCGTGCAGATCATCGCCGCGCCGTGGCGTGAGGACGTCGCGCTGCGGATCGCGCACGCGCTCGAACGCTCGGGCGTCGCGGCTGCGCCAAGGCCGAAGCAATAGGCTCACGGAGCATGGGAATGGAGATTGATCGGCCAGAGGTGGTCGCCGAGGTGACGGCCGCGTTCGACCGCTACGAGCGGGCGCTGATCGCGAACGACGTGGCGACGCTCGACGCACTGTTTCGCAACGATCCGCGCACCATCCGTTACGGCGGCGGCGAGATCCTTTACGGCTACGCGGAGATCGAAGCGTTCCGCGCCGCGCGCTCACCGGCCGGGCTGGCCCGCACGCTGTCGAAAACCGTCATCACGACCTACGGCCGCGATGTGGCGGTGGCGTCGACGCTGTTTCATCGGCCGACATCGCCCGGCAAGGTCGGACGACAGATGCAGACCTGGGTGCGCTTTCCCGACGGCTGGTTCGTGGTGGCCGCCCATGTGAGCGTCATCGACGAGCCGCGTTGATGTTGTTGCCACAAGCACCGCCGGGCTCCCTCTCCCATAGGGAGAGGGAGCCTGCCGCCGTCACCGCTTCCGCTGTGCCCAAAGCTACGAGCTCTTGCCCGCCATGAACGCGCGCCAGCCGCCGAAGCTTGAAATGTCGCGCGCGCCCTCGATCGCCTTGGCTTCGACCAGGAAGCCTTTCGCTGTCGCGCCGCCGGCAAGCCGCACCGTCCCGATCGACAGCGGCGACGGCACCGCAGCAACAAAGCGTCCGAACGCCTGCGCAGTCAGCGCCCACACCTCGACCGCGATTGCGGCACCCTCCCCGTCCGCGACCCGCAACATGCCCGGCTTCGGCGGTGTCGTTCCGGGCAAAGCGAAGAGCCGGTAGTCGGCGGTGGTGGTGGTCGCCAACAACAGACGCGCATCGAGTGCGCGCAATTCGCCGTTGAGCGGCATGCCGGAGAGATGCGCGCCGACCACCGCCAATGCAATCTCGCCATCGCGCAACGCCGGGGATACATCCGTCAGTGCAGGCTGAGTTCGTCCGGTCGCCCCCAGCGGCAACGCGGTGTCGGCATGGAACACGCGGCCGATTGCTGCCAGCATGGCGTCGTGCTCTGCCAGCGCCAGCAGCGTAATACCGGACGGCGCGCCGTCGGCGCGCATCGCCGCCGGCACGGCCAGGCCGCACAGATCGAGCAGATTGACGAAATTGGTATAGGTCCCGAGCCGGCTGTTGAGCTGGACCGGATCGGCCAGCACCTGCTCGACGGTGTACACGCTCGGCATCGTCGGCAGCACCAGCGCGTCGATCGCGCTGAATATCTCATCGCGCGTGCGCCGCAGCTCCTCGAGCCGATAAAACGCCTTGAACGCGTCGACCGCCGTAGGGCGAACGCCTTCCCGAATGATCGCGCGCGTGACCGGATGGATCGCGTCCGGCGAGGATGCCAGCAGCGCGGCGATGGCAAGATAGCGCTCCGCCAGCCACGGCCCTTCGTAGAGCAGCCGCGCCGTTTCATAGAACGGCTCGATATCGATCTCGACGATGGTGGCGCCGAGCCGGCGCAGCCGCGCCAGCGCATCGTCGTAAGCCTGCGTCGCCTGCTTGTCCCCGAAGAACACGCGCTGGCCGGCAGACGGCACGCCAAGGCGGATACCGGACGGCATCGGCCCGGTTGGCGCGAGCGCGCGCCGGCGCGAATAGGGATCGGCGGGATCGAATCCGGCCATGGCGGCGAGCGCGCGTGTCGCATCGTCGACCGTGAGCGAAAACACCGACACGCAATCAAGCGTGCGGCAGGCCGGAACGACGCCACGGGTCGACACCAGTCCGAGGCTGGGCTTCAGCCCGACGATGTTGTTGAGCCCGGCGGGCACGCGGCCCGACCCGGCGGTATCGGTGCCGAGCGCGAGCGGCACCAATCCGGCGGCAACCGCCACCGCCGAGCCGGAGCTCGATCCGCCCGGAATGAGCGCCGCGTCAACCGCGTTGCGCGGCACGCCATACGGCGAACGCACCCCGACCAGCCCGGTGGCGAACTGGTCGAGATTGGTCTTGCCCACGACGATGGCGCCGGCCGCCCGCAGCCTCGCCACCGCGACCGCGTCCGCCCCCGGCTGATAGGCGAAGGCGGGACAGGCTGCCGTGGTCGGCAGCCCTTTGACGTCGATGTTGTCCTTGACCGCGACCGGAACGCCGAGCAGCGGCCGCTCCGGCCCGCCCGCCGTCAGTGCCCGCGCCTCCGCGCGCGCCTCGGCCTCGTCCCGCAGGGTAATGAAGATCGCGGGATCGGCGTGGGCCCGAATCCGCGCATAGCATTGCGCGATCGTGTCTTCGGGCGATGCCGCCCCCGACTGATGATCGGCCACGATCTCCGCAGCGGTCCTGCTCACGCTTTAATCCCATCCAGCGAATACCGGCATCACCTGCCCGAAACCGGGCGCCCTTGTCATGCCAAAAATTCGGGCAGGACGGTGCGGTCGCGGTCTTCCGGGACCAACGCGCTGATGTCGTTTATCGGCTTAAAGCGGGTAGACAGGCGCGGCCCGAAGCGCTCGGTCTCAAGCTCCCGCGCCCACCTTCCGGTCGCGTCCCTCGAACGCGGCAACGAACGCCGCCACATCTTGTCCCGGCATCGACCGCGCGAACAAGTCGCCCTGCACCGCATGGACCCCGGCCGCCGCCACGAATTTGTGCTGGTCGGGCGTTTCGATACCCTCCGCGACCACCTTCAATCCCAAAGCACGGCCAATGCTGGCGACCGCATGGACGATCGTTGCATCGACCATCAAATCGACATGCGAGGCGAAACTGCTGTCGATCTTGATCTTGTCGATCGGGAGCTTCCGCAACAGCGTCAGGCTGGAATAGCCGGTGCCAAAATCATCGAGCGCGATCGACACGCCGATTTGGCGCAGTTGCCCGATGATCGCGAGCACGCCGTCGTCGACATCGAGCACGGCGGTCTCGGTGATCTCAAGTTCAAGGCGACGGGGATCGAGACCGGTTTCCGCCAAAATCCGTGCGATACGATCCGCGAGATCGGGATGACGGAATTGAACCGGCGACAGGTTCACCGCAACCGTCAGCCCGGGCCAACGGCACGCATCCTCGCAGGCACGACGCAAGACCCATTCGCCGAGGGCGTGAATGAGCCCGCTCTGCTCGGCCATCGGTACGAAGACCGCTGGTGAGACGCTCTCGCCCGCTCTGTTCCAGCGCACGAGCGTCTCGACACCAAGCACCCGCTCGCCGGCACGATCGACGAACGGCTGATACTCGACACTCGATCTGATCGCGCTCGAGCGCGCGGGCCAGATCATGTTCCATGTCGTGTTCTGGAATGCTTGAACTCGGCCGGATCGCGCCACGCTGCACGCCAGGCGGATTCTGGTGCTGCTTGTCAGAGTCACGCGTCAGATACGCCAATGTCCGATCGAGTGTGTCGGCAAGCATGTCGAGTTGGCTTTGATCAGGCACGACGTTGATCGCGCCTTGCCATCTGCTCAAAGCGGTCGGCGATGGTCGCAACGCCGCTCGCGCCGATGTTCAAGCTCATCGATTTGAGCAAGTGCGCCACCGCGCCACAGGCCTCCGCCTCGCCGGCAATCGCGTGCTGCGCCAATTGGCTGCACGCTTTCGGCGCGTGTTCGCGATAGAGCTTCACCACCCGCGTAAAGAAATCCCCGGCCTGGCTTTCGCCGGGCGCCCGCAGACGGTCCATGACGGCGGCATCCATCAAAGATGCCTCAGCGCCGGCGCCGGCATCAGCCTCGGTGGCGCTCGTCTCCGTCATCTGTGCAGATTGATCCTCGGGCGTCTGGAATTGCGGCACCAATTGCAAAAGGCATTGCGCGATCTGCGCGATCGTGAACGGCTTGTGGACGACGGCGTCCATGCCGGCGCTACGCCACTCCTCGGCCATGGCGCCGACAACGTGTGCCGTCACCGCGACGATCGGAACGCGTGTTCGGCGCTCCGCAGCTTCCGCGTCTCGGACGATGCGGGCCGCTTGAAAACCATCCAATTCGGGCATGCTGCCGTCCATCAGGATGATGTCGCACCAACCCGTCGCCGCGGCGGTGACCGCTTCGGCGCCGTTGTCGACGGTCTTTACACGGGCCCCGAGCCGCGTCAGCGCTTCGATCGCGACCTCGCGGTTGACCGCGCTGTCGTCCGCGACCAGCACCTTCAGGTTGGCGAATTTTGGCAGCGGACGCGCGGCCGGCTGTCCGATGGATCGGACCTGGATCGTTCCGATCTCCGGCCGCGATTCTGCGCAACAGTTCCTCGATCTCCGACCGCAACAGCGGACGGCTGATCACGGCGTCGGCCGCGCCATTCGCAACCACGGCATCGGCCAGCCCATCGCCAAACCGCGCAAGCGCCACCACGAAGCAAGACGCCGAGCGCGGCGGAAGCTTGGCCAGTCGGTCGATATCGGCGCAGACCATGGCGGCGGACCGGTAGTCCTCGATCCGCGTGTCTGCCGTTGCGCGCACCACGGCATAGCCGAACGCCTGCAGATAGGTTGCGAGCGCTGCCGCAGTCGCTTCGCCCGCGAGGTCGATCAAGCAAACCGGCCGTTCCGACGCAGCCGAAGCCAGCACCGGCCACGGCTGCTCGGTTGTCACGCCGGTCGGCACGCGGACCCGAAACGTCGAACCGGAGCCGACCGTGCTGGAGACGGCGATGTCGCCGCCCATGGCGGTGACGATGCGCCGGCAGATCGCCAAGCCGAGGCCGGTACCGCCGAACTTGCGGGTTGTCGACTGGTCGGCCTGCGAAAACGATTCGAAGATGGTCGACAGCTTGTCCGCGGGGATTCCGATGCCGGTATCCTCGACCGACAACTCGATCATGGCGGGATCGGCGGGACACCTGACGATCGTGAGCTTGACGAAACCAGACGTCGTGAATTTCAGGGCGTTGTTGACGAGATTGCCAAGAACCTGGCTCAGGCGAACCGGATCCCCGGACATCATGCGCGGAACGTCCGGGTCGATCACGCGCGGCAAGATCGATGCTCTGGGAGGCTGCCCGTTCGGCGAACAGGCTGGTGACGTTTTCCACGATCTCATCAAGAACGATGTGGCCTTGTTCCAGCTCGAGCTTGCCGGCCTCGATCTTGGAGAAGTCCAGGATATCATTGATGATCGCAAGCAGGCTGCGGCCCGACGTGGCGATCACATCCGCATATCGATGCAGGCGCCGCGGCAGGTCTGCGTTCACCAGCAGATCCGCCATCACCATGATGCCGTTCATCGGCGTGCGGATCTCATGGCTCATGGTCGCGACAAAATCCGACTTCGCCTGGTTGGCCTGCTCCGCCGCGTCGCGGGCGCTCGCCAACTCGCGCGTTCGATCGATGACTTTCTGCTCAAGCGTCTCTCGGTGCGCGGCCAATCGTTGGTCGCGCTCACGAATGTCGCCCAGCATCGCGTTGAAGCCGTCGACCAGCTGACCGATTTCGCGATCGGCAGCCTCCGCGGCCCGCACGTCGTAACGATGCTCCCGCCGAACCACAGCCATCGCGGCCAGCAGACCTTGCAGCGGCCCGGTGATCGTCCGCTGATAACGCCACGTCACGACGAGTGCGATCGCCAGCGCGACCACCGAAGCAAGCAGCGTCTGCCACAGGGTGGCCAGAAGCCGAGGCCCAGAGATCCGCGGTGTCGCTGATCAGGCTGATGCGGCCGACCTCCCGTCCTCCCTCGATGACGGGCACCGTGACGCGAACGGTGCCGCTGCGCAGCAGCTCGAGCACCGACGGGGTTTCGTCCCCCGTCACCGAGACATCCGTCACCAGATGGGTGGCCCCGCCGAGCGCCGCCAGCACCCGGCCGTCCGGCGTCCTGACCTGGACAAAGAGAAATCCGGGCACGCGCCCGATCGCGCGAATGGCCTCCAATGTCTCTTGCTGTTTTGCCTCAGCGACTGAATTCGCCGCCGCCGCCGCGAACGCCTGTGCGGCTGCAAGCATCAGGTCACGACGTGTCTCCGCGTAGCGCTCGACCTCTTGCCAGGTCGACCACGTCGCGGAACCGGCCATGCCCGCCGTGACCGCGGCCGCCACCAGCCAGATGAGCTTTCGAACCAGGGATCGGCGACGCACAGGCATGCTCCAGAAACGACGGGCCACCGTCGTTCGGTTAACAAATCGCTAAGATGCTAGCCCGTCATTTTCACTCAAATTTCAAGTAGTTTTAGAAGACTTTGCGTAGTGTTCGCACTCGAAAGCGGAGCATGTCATGGCAATGCCCAAAAATCAGCTAACGCCCTGGACCTTCGTCCTCGATGAGCCTCTGCGCATTCTCATCGTCGACGACGATCCAATCCTGCGCGAGTTCGCAAGCGTCCACCTCAGCACGCCGTTCACGACAATCGATACGGCCTGCAACGGTGTTGAGGCGCGCGCCATGCTCGCGCAGGGGCCGTATGATGTTGTGCTGCTCGACATTGAGATGCCTCAGCTCGACGGCTTCTCCTTGCTGGCGGAGATCCGCTCGAACGGAAGCATGCGCGGCATGCGCGTCATCATGCTGACCGGACGCGACGATATCGCATCGATCGATCGGGCCTATCAGCTCGGCGCGGATTCATTCGCCACCAAACCGGTCAATTGGCGTCAGCTTAGTTACCAAATCCGCTACGTCGTTCGCACCAGCGGCGTGGAGCCAAGCCAAAGTCAGTCGAACGACCTGCACGCCGAATTGTATTTGCAGCCAACTCCGGTCTCGACCGATCGGGGCAGCGCCGACTTGCAGTCCGTCATCGATACGCTGGAAGCGCTTGATCGCGAACTTTTCGCCAGCGAGCGTGCGCAGCGCACACCACATCTAGCCACCGTTCGCTCATCCATCGCACACGCCTTGACTGACTGTCGCGCGATTGCAAACGCGGCGTCCGACCGCACTGATCGGCTCGGTGATACGGCCTCTGGTCAGCCCGATGCACACACATGGATTCCCAATGCTGGCTTGCTGGCATAGCCGATCGGGCCTCCAGGGCGCATCGCTGCTCAGGCGCCACGTCACGGCGTTCGCCGGCGACGTGGCCGCGGGTGTGGCGATCAAGTTCGCGCTCTCTTTGCCTGTGCTGCTTACCTTCGCAGGGGTGGCGATCGACTATAGCAGCGCAGCGTCTACCCGCAGCAAGATGCAGTCCGTGGCCAACTCGGCGGCGCTGGCTTCGGTTCGAGAATTGCAGCTCGCTCGCTCGGATGCCGGTCGGGTGACCGCCATCGCCAACAATGTCGTCAATAGCCAACTGCCGGATGCAGCGACGCGGGTCGCCGTCGATTTTCAAGCCATGACGGTCCAGGTCTTCATCGAGAAGACTTACGAGCCGATCATCCGGACGTCGGCCGCAACATCGACGATCAAACTTCAGGCTTCGGCCAAGGCGAAGATGAGCGGCAGCATGCCGCTGTGTCTGCTCGGTCTCGATCCGAAGGCGCCCCAGACCATTGGATTGGAGCAATCCGCATTCATGACAGCTCCCGGCTGCTTGGTGCAGTCGAACTCAACGAGTACCAACGGCATTCAATCGAAGGACGGTGCCATCCTGAAAGCCGGCATGATCTGCTCCGCCGGCGGAAAAGTGCAGAGCAACGGCGGCAACTACTCCCCGACGCCGGTCACCGACTGCCCGGCGCTTGGCGGACCCCCTGAGCGCCCGCACGCCGCCACCGGTAGGTGCCTGCAACCACAACAACAAGATTGTCGACGGCGGCTATGAGGTGCTTAAACCCGGCGTTTATTGCGGCGGGCTCAAGGTGACCAATGGCGCCGTCGTCAAGCTGACGAGTGGAATCTTCATCATCAAGGACGGTCCACTGATCGTCGATGGCGGCGGCTCTCTGTCCGGGACCGAAGTCGGTTTCTTTCTCACGGGCACCGACTGCCAATCTGACGTTCGATGCCAACTCGATCATCAGCCTCTCGGCCCCGAAGGATGGCCCGCTCGCTGGCATCCTGATCTTCGACGATCCGTCGGGCACCAGCGCGCGCGCCAAGGCGCCGCGGAGCGGCCGCGGTGCGCTTGGCCGGGCCAATCCGAGCGGCGCGCCGCGACAACACCAAATCCTCAGCGACGACGCCCGCAACTTGCTCGGCACCATCTACATGCCGCATGGCGAAATCATCATCGACGCCACCAAGCCGATCGCCGACAAATCCGCGTATACCGTGCTGGTGGTCAAGCAGCTTCACCTCTATTCCGGTCCAAATCTTATTCTCAATACCGATTACAGCGCGTCTGAGGTGCCGGTCCCGATGGGCGTCGGCCCGTATGGCGCCAAGATCTTTCTGTCGAACTGACATCTCCGTTCGCGGCATAGCCGCCTGACGCGGCGCATCCTCCAATGTTGCTCCGGCGTGACCTCTGCTACTCTTCGTCAGCGTCAACTCGTGTCGAAGCCAGGGTAGAGCACGAAGGGTGGAGCATGAACGTCCAAGCGTCGTCCGCACGACCGGCGGGTTCCCGCGAGCGCTCGCTGGAAGAGGTCAAGACCGAGTTCATGCGGCGCGCGGGCCGGCTCAACCCGTTTGAGGACATTCGGCGCGAGGATGCCGAACAGGTGATGGGCGCGCTGCGCAGCCTCGATCGCGATCACTGGGCCGAGGAATGGTGCAAGATCGGCCTCGGCTACGAGGCCAAGGGCGATGCGCATGCGACGGCCGGCACGCGCGGCGCGGAACTCAGCGAACTTTATATGCTTGGTTTCGACGCCTGCCGTGTCGGGCGCTATCCGTCGCCGACATCACCCGGCAAGCTCGCAGCCTATCACCATTCCGCTGCGCATGTTCCGCAAGGCCGCGAAGCATTTCGATCCGCCGCTCGAGATCGTCGAGCTGCCGTTCGAAGGCAAGAAGCTGGTCGGCTATCTGCAGGTGCCACCCGGCGTCGCCAAGCCGCCGGTGGTCATGCATTGGGGCGGCGTCGACGGCTGGAAGGAAGATCGGCTGCGGGTCGCGAAATTCCTGATGGACGCAGGCCTCGCCTCGCTGACGATCGACATGCCCGGCACCGGCGAAAATCCGGTGCTCTATCGGCGATCCCGCGGCCGAGCGCACGTATCTCGCCTGGATCGATTATCTCGCGCAACGGCGCGGACTCGACGGCAGCCGCCTCGGCGTCTGGGGCGGCAGCTTCGGCGCCTACTGGGCGGCGCGGCTCGCCTTCGTCGCCGCCGACCGGATCAAGGGCGCGGTGTTCCATGGCGGCAACATTCACTACGGCTTCCAGCGGGAATGGCTGGTGCCGGCGTTCACCACCGGCGGCGCGACCTATCTGTTTGGCGCCGCCAGCCTGCTGGAGGCGCGCGGCCGGGCGATGGGAACGACAACGCTCGAGGAATTCCTGGACGTCGCGCCGACTTTTTCGCTCAAGACCATGGGGCTCCTCGACAAGCCGTCGGCGCCGCTGCTCGGCGTCAACGGCAAGCTCGACGACCAGGCGCCGGTCGACGACATCTATCTCTTGATGGAGCACGGCAACCCGAAATCGGCGCGCATTTATCCCGAAGGCCACCATATGGGCCGCACGCCCGGAATGCCCGCTGACGAGATTGCGACCATGATCGTCGGCTGGCTCAAGGGTCAGCTCGCACGCTAGGTCAACGCGTCCGACTGCGCGCGGCCTCGCCCAGCAGCTCGACGATGCGCTGCGGCGTGATCGGCGCCTCGGCGATGCGCACGCCGAACGGCGCGAGCGCGTTCTCGACCGCCGACACGATCGCGGCGATCGCCGGTATGGTGCCGCCCTCGCCCGCGCCCTTGACGCCCAGCGGATTGAGCGGCGACGGCGTCTCCATGTGCACCAGGTCGACGTTGCGGCACGTCGGTCGCGAGCGGCAGCAGATACTCGCCGAAGTTGGTGGAGAGCGGCTGCGCGTTATCGTCGTACACCATGCGCTCGAAGAAGCGCGTTGCCGACGCCGTGCGATCGACGCCGCCGACGACCTGGCCCTCCGACCACCATCGGATTGATGACGCGGCCGCAGTCGTGCATCACCACATAGCGCAGGATCGTCACCTGCCCGGTCTCGATGTCGACCTCGACTTCGGCGACGTGCGTGCCGTTCGAATAGGTCGACTGGTCGGGCGTGAAGTGGCTGGTGTGCTCGAGCCCCGGCGCCGGTCCGCCGGCCATCGAGAAGCCCGGCATGCCGACGGCGCGCGCCGCGATCTCGCGCGAAGCTCTGCTTCACGTCGGAGCCGCGCTACCTTGGCGCACAGCCGTTCGTCCAGCACGAGGTCGTGCTCGGCGCACTTCCATCATCCTGCGCCGCGATCTGCTTGATCTTGGTCGCGACCTCGACCGCGGCGAGATGCACCGACGAGCCGGCGTTGACCGCGGTGCGCGCCGCGAACGTGCCGATGCCGAGCGCCGGTCGCCGCCGTGTCGCGCCGTCACGACGGTGATGTCGTCGGGCGTGCACGCCGAATTGGTCGGCGGCGATCTGCGCGAGCGTGGTCTTGTGCGACTGGCCCTGCGGCGTGGCGCCGGTGTAGACGACGATCTTGCCGGAGGTCGAGACGCGCACGGTCGCGCTCTCGTAGGGACCGAGTCCGGTCGCCTCCACCGCGTTGCCGATGCCGATGCCGATGTAGCGGCCCTGGCTTGCGCGCCTCCGCCTGCCGCGCGCGGAAGCCCTCGTAGTCGACGGCGTCGCAGCGCCGTCGGCTGGCAGGCCGGATAGTCGCCGCTGTCGTAGGTGACCGGCCGGCCGTCGCGGAAGATGATGCCGACCTTGTAGGGCATCTGCTCCGGGCGTGATGAAATTGCGCCGCCGCACTTCGGCGCGGATCGAGCTTCAGCTCGCGCGCGACGCGGTCCATCAGCCGCTCCATGGTCGACGACCGCCTCCGGCCGGCCGGCGCCGCGCACCGGCGTGGTCTGGATCTTGTTGGTGAACACCGCAGACGACGTCGAGCTTGAAGTGCCGGAATCACGTACGGCCCCGGCACCGTCGTCGCGGCGATCCACGGCAGCACGATGCCCCACGGCATGTAGGCGCCGGTCTCGTGGATCAGCGTGCCGCGCACGCCGAGGATCTTCGCGTCGGCGATCGACCGCGATCTCGATGTCCCAGTACTGGTCGCGCTCCTGCTGGGTCGACGAGGAAGTTCTCGCGGCGGTCCTCGATCCACTTCACCGGCCGGTCGAGCGGCAGCGCCGCGGCGGCGAGCGTCGCCGTATTCGGCATAGAAGCTGCCCTTCGGGCCGAAGCCGCCGCCGACGTCCGGCGTGACGACGCGCACCTGGTGATCGGCCCAGTCCATCAGGTCGAGCATGCAGCGCTTGTGCCGGTGCGGCCCCTGCGAGGAGACGTAGATCGTGAGCGCGTCGGTGACGACTCGCGGCGCCGCGATCATGCCGCGGCATTCCATGAAGAACGGCCCGCCGCGATGCTGGAAGATCTTCTCGCGGAACACGTGCGCGGCCTGCGCGAAGGCGCGATCGGTGTCGCCGACCTTGATCGGGATGAACGGCCGCCAGATTGTCGAGGCGACGCCCGCGTGCGCCAGCGGCGCGCCGGGCTCCAGCGCCCTTGCGCGGCAGTCCGTCACCGCCGGCAGCGCCTCGTAGTCGACCTCGACCAGTGCCGCCGCGTCCTCGGCGATGATAGCGGCTGTCCGCCACCACGATCGCCACCGGCTCGCCGACGAAGCAGACCTCGTCCTTGGCGAGCGCATACGGCATGAGCGCCTGCTTGATGGTCGGGCTCGGCACCAGCAGCGGCACGGTCTGGCGCTGCATCGACTCCGGCAGGTCGGCATAGGTGAACACCGCGTGCACGCCGGGCACCGCCAGCGCCGCGCGTCTTGTCGATGCCGCCGGATGCCGGCGTGGGCATGCGGGCTGCGCAGCACCACCGCATGCAGCATGCCCGGCAGCTCGATGTCGTCGACGTAGCGGCCGCGGCCGGTCAGGAACGCGGATCTTCCTTGCGCTTGACGCTGGCGCCGAACCATCCCATTGCCGCGATCCTAATCTTGAACCTTACGGCCGGCGTTTCCGGCTTGAGACCGGTGCGCTGTCGCGCCAGCGTTTCCCGCCCGGTCTCTTCCCACTGGCCGCTGACGGCGCGCGCCGCCCAAGTGTCCCAGCGCTCGATCCAGTCGCCCAGCTCGTAGCCGTGCCATGGCTGCTTCAGCGTGACCGGCGGCAGCCCGAGCTCGGTCCACAATGCCTGAGCCCGCTCCATGAACTCCTTCTTCGGGAGCGCGAGCGGCGCCATCGGTCCCTTCATCGTGGCGTCGATCAGGAGCTTGGAGCCGAGCCCGCGGTTGGAGTATTGCGCGCCCTGCACGCCGCCGTGAAACGGCGGGACGTGCACGTCCTCGACCGGGTTGCAGCGATAGGCGATCGACCACATCACGGCGTCGAGATTGTCCGGGTCGATATCCTCGCTGACCGCAATGACGACCTTGCCGGCAATGGCGTTGAGGCTCGCGGCTCCGCTCATGCCGCGCCAGACTTCCGAACGCGGCGTCCCGGCCGCGTATTGCACGAAGATGATCGGGCGCAGATTGCTAAGCGGCTCGTGCATGACCACGCGGCGCACGCCGCGAATGCCGAGCGCGTCGCGCAGATGCGCGAGATAGAGCGGCTCGTAGGCGACCTTTCTTGACCAGGCTCGATTCGCTCGGCGTGACCTGGCTGATGATCGATGCAAACACCGCATTCTTGCGGTGCGTGATCGCCGTCACCTGCATCGGCATGTTGTAGGCTTCGAGCGCGACGTAACCGTTGCTCTCGCCGAACGGCGCTTCCGGCTCGAGCTTCTCGGGATCGATCAACCCCTCGATGACGATCTCGGCGTCGGCGGGCACGTCGAGGTCGATGGTCTTGCACTTGACCACCGGCACCGGCCGACCGGCGAGCCCACCCGCCACGCCGAGCTCGTCGAGATCGACGTCGAGCTTCTGCGCGCCGGTGAACAGCACCACCGGCGCCGCGCCGACCACGATCGCGATCGGCATCGGCTGTTTGCGCTTGTTGTACTTCTCCCAATGCAGATAACCGCCGGCGCCGCCGGCGCGCGCCACCATCCGCACCACCAGCCGGTCGGTCGCCTTCAGCGCAGCCCGATAGGTGCCGCCGTTCTGGATGCCGGAGTCCGGGTCCTTGGTGACGCAGAACGTGGCGCTGAGATACGGCGCGGAATCGAAGCCAGGCGTCGACACCGGCACCGGCAGCCGCTTGAGCCCGCCGTCGGGCTTGCGCAGATCGTCGCCGGTGATGACGACCTCCTGGCAGCGTGCCGCGTTGGTCTTGATCGGCGGGATCGGGTGCGCGATCGCTTCGATCCAGCGCTTGCCGATATCCTCGACCGCGGCGCGCATGCCGAGCGAATAGATCTCCGCCGACGCCGCGATCGAGCCGACCACCACCGGCATATCGTATTTGCGGCCGGTCGAATCCACCACGTTGGTGAACAGGAAGGCGCGGCGCTGCATCCGCCGGAATGCCACCGATGAATTGCAGCCGGACCAAGGGATGCAGCTCGGTGTCCTTGTTGACCGGATGATCGATCCGCGTCAGCAGCCCTCTGGCTTCGAGGTCCGCAAGGTGTTCCTGCAAATCGAGCCGCGCCGTGGTGTCGCTCGACGTCTTGGCTACGATGTCGTCCATGCGCGAGACATTCTCCCCCTGCCCGTGCCGTTGTCTAGCACGGCGCAACGATCAATTCAGCGGATAGATTGCCTTCACCTTGTCGATAATCGACGGCGGAACCGCGCCAAGCTCGCCGACGAGCTTCTGCAGCGCTTCTCCGGTCATCGGACCGAGTTCGACCCGCTGCGACTTCAGCTCCGCCTGGAACGCGGGGTCTTTCATGGTCGCGTCAAAGGCGCGGCGCAGCGCCTGGACACGGTCGGCCGGCGTGTCCGGCGTGGTGAAGATCATCTTCCCGACCTCGGTCGCGTTGGCGACGATCCGCAGGATTTGCCGCTCTTCCTCGGTGCGGCCAAGCTCCCAGGACATCGGCACGTCCGGCAGTTCCGGATGCCGGTTCAGCGCATACTGGACCAGCGGCGTGACCTTCTTCTCCGGCAGCCATTCGGGGTGGACCGCCCGCACGACTTCGAGGCTGGTGGAATGGCCTTCGACCTCACCGCGCTCCATCGCCAGCATCGACGCCGTCGAACTCGGATAGCCCATGACGAGCTTGAACTTCGCACCGATCACGTTGCTCAGGACCGCCGGATAGATCGCCACCGTCGAGCTGCGGGCGCTGGCGCCCAGGATCACCTCGCGCTTGAACGTGTCCTGGATGGTCTTCACCGGCACCGTCGCCATCACGAAGGTCATGTTCACGGATGGCGCGACGCGGCCGATCCAGTTGAATTCCGCGGTCTTGAGCTTGACGTTCGGCACGCCGAGCCGCTCTTCAAGTGGGATCGTCGGCGCGATCAGCGCCAGGGTGGTGCCGTCCTTGGGCGCGACGTTGAAGACATGATTGCCGGCGATCAGGCTGCCGCCGCCGGGCATATTGCGCGGGATCACGGTCGGGTTGCCGGGGAGATGCTTGCCGATATGACGCGCCACCGCGCGGGCGTAGATGTCGTTGCTGCCACCGGTGGCATAGCCGATGATCATGCTCAGCTGCTTGCCGCGGTAGAACTCCTCGACCGACTGCGCCTGCGCGGCGGCCGGCAGCGCGATCGCCAAGATACTCGCTGCGAGCGCGGCATATCCGCAAAACCTGGGCCGCACCATGGACGCCTCCGCTTTGTTATTTGACGTATCGTTGTGGCGTCCACGATAGACGAGACCACGCAACGCCGTCCAATGCGCCGGGGTCGCAGGACGGATCACCGCCGAGCCGACGGCAGGGCCCTGTTGGCCGGATCTATTGCGCCGCGACCGATGTCCCGATCGCGCGGTTGACGCGCGGCATCACCTCGGTCGCCATCAATTCCATGGAACGGCGCGACAGCGCCGGGTCGGTCCAATCCACACCGCAATAGACCAATTCGCCGAACTCGCCGATCTCCTCGCGGAAAGCGAGGATGTGATCGACGATCTTGTTGACCGAGCCGTACCAGACCAGGAAGTCCATGACGTGATCGTCGGTGATCTCGGAGTCCGGCTGATCCATGCGGTCCTTGAACAGCGCCAGGCGTCCACTGGCGCGGAACTTCGCAAGCAGCTGCTGGAAATAGAACAGATACGGGCTGTTTGCGTCGTGGCGCGCGTAACGCGCCGCCACCTTGTCGTCCTCGCATACGAAGATCGTCCGCGCGACCCGCCACTCGCCGGGATCCGGCGTCTTGCCGACCTCGGCCTTGCCCTGCGCGTAGTTCTGCCAGTGGGTCTTGACCCATTTCGGCAGCAGGAAGTTGGCCGAGAGCGGATGAAAGTCGCGCCGCCCCATCGCAATCACGCCTTTGGAAAAAGGCGCGACGACGGTGCCGACAATTTCCGGATACGGCTTCTGGAAAGGCTTGCCCAGGATGCCGAGGCCGATATCGAGCCGCGCGTTCTTCGCCGTCGACACTTTGAAGCGATTGTTCGGCAGGTCGATGTCGTAGGGCGGATCGCGCGTCCAGATTTCCAGGATGACGTCGATCACCTCCTCGAACAGCTTGTTGCGGTCCTCGTCGAGATTGCCGATGACCTCGGCGTCGGTACGCAGGTTGCCGGGGCTGACCCCCAGGATGAACCGCCCGCGGGCCAGGTGATCGAACATCGCCGAATGGGTGGCGACCAGCACCGGATGCGTCTGCGACAGGTTGGTGGTGCCGGTCGCAAGCTTGATGTTGGTGGTCTCGGAGATCAGCGTCGCCAGAAACAACAGGCTGCTGGTGATATTCTCGTTGGCGTCGGTGAGGTGCTCGCCGATGAAGGCATCGTGGTACCCGAGCTTGTCCGCCAGCATGACGATCTGGCGGTCCTCCTGCAGCGTCTCCGCCCAGTCACGATGGAGCGGATGCATCGGCATCGTGAAATAACCTAGCCTCATCGTGCAATCTCCCAGGTCCGCCACCGCAACGCGATTGTCGGACATCTACAATAATACGCTCACGAAAGCGGCGGCAACACGCCCCCGGCGACGGGCGGATCCGACTGGCCGTGCGCGTTCAGCGACATCGCGACCATGGTGTAGTAGCCGAGCAGGCAGGTGAGCTCCACGACGCCCTTGGCCGCCAAATGCACGAGCGCCGCGGCATAAGCTGGCTCGCCGACGAATTTCGACGTCAGCAATTCGCTACAGTAGCCGTAGACGGCGGCTTCGTCGGGTGGCAGCGCCGAGGGGCGCTGGCCGGTCCGGATCGCTTCGACCACGTCCGGCGCGACGCCGGCCTTCAGCGCGACCGGCGCATGCGCCTGCCACACATATTGGCAATCGTGGTGACCGGGCCGCCACCAACACCGCCAGTTCCGACAACCGCGCTGGCAGGCTGGTGCGATAGCGCAGCAACTCGCCGAGCTGCTGCCATTTGTCAGTCAGTTCCGGCGCGTGCAACGCCGGCTGATACGGGGCCGGCATGTGGCCGCCACGAAGGCCGACGATCGCATCGTAGACGCGGCGCTGCTCGGCCGACATCGTGTCCAAGGTCGGGATCGGGATCCGCGGCACGAATTCAACGCGCCTCGGCGCGGCAGAGCTCGTCCAGCATCCGGCGCGCCTGCATCTGCGCGGCGTCGGCAGCGATGTGGATCAGCCCGTCGATCGCTCCACCTTTGAGCTTCTTCTGCTGCGCCTCCAGCATCACCTTGTCTTCCAGGAACGTGTTGAGCGTGCCGTCGTGGAGCAGTTTCGACATCTCGGCATCGCCGAGCTTGAAATTGCGCGCGAAGCCAAAATGGTAATGGCAGGTCGTATCGGTCTCGGGCGTGACGAGATGCGTCGACCAGATCGAGATGCCTTGGCTGCGGTCGCCTTGCGGCGCGCCGGTGCCGGTCTTGGCGACGCCGACATCCATATAGACGATGCTCGGCGGCCGCCAGGTCGCGTGCTGCCAGCGATCGACATTGCCTTCGATGCCGCCGGCCTTGGCGAACAGCGGCGGCGGCTTGAAGTCGATCATCCAGCGCCCGACACGCACGCCGTCGTTCAGCCGCTCGGTCTTGGTCGGCGTCGTCGCCTCGCGCGGATCGCCGGAGATGGTGTTCTTATGCAGATGGGCGACGTGGGTATAGTCGAGCAGATTGTCGACCAGGAGCTGCGTGTTCGCCTCGATGCGCAGATAGCCCGGCGTCAGCGTCCACCCCTTATCGTCGAGCCACGGCAGCTCGACGATCTTGCTGTCATCGGCGCGGGCCGGATCGCCCATCCAGATCCAGACCACGTTGTAGCGTTCGACCACCGGATAGGCCCGCACCCGCGCGCTCGACGGGATCGTGTCCTGCGCCGGAATCGAAACGCATTGGCCGTTGGCGTCAAACATCAGCCCGTGATAGCCGCAGCGCAGATTGTCGCCCTCCACCGCGCCGAGCGACAGCGGCGCGGCGCGATGGCAACAGCGGTCCTCGAGCGCGGCCGGACTGCCGTTCTGCCCGCGGAACAGCACCACCGCCTCGTCGAGGAAGGTGCGCCCGACCGGCTCGCCGTCAGATCGTTTGACCAGATCGCGGCATACCAGCTGTTCTTCGGGAAACATCGCTTGTCCAACTCCACCAACTGCGCCCCGCCCCCGCGACGCAGATGCGCCTGCGCCGGGAACGATAGGTGAAGCCCGAAATGCTGACAAGTTGACCACCTGCCCAAGCCCGGTGCCGCCCCCGGCAAGCTTGACCGCTTGGCGCTCTGCCATCATGGTGCGTTCTGGAAATCCTTTTTCCGACACCCCGAACCGCCTACGCGCTCGAACGGGCCGGAGGCTTTGTTGCTTGTGCTGCGATCCATGAAGGTGAACGTCCAGGTCGAGCTTCCCGACGAGCTGACGCATGCTGCAGGACATGGTGCGGCGGTTCGTCGATGAGGAACTGATCCCGCTCGAGGGCCGCTCGCTCGACGGCCAGAAGCTCAAGCCCGACATCGAGGCGGCGCTGACCGCCCGCTGCAAGGAACTGGGCCTCTACCAGCTCGACGTGCCCGAGGAACTCGGCGGCCAGGGGCTGGGCGTGCTCGGGCGCTCGATCGTATGGTCGGAACTCGGCCGCACCGTGGCGCTGCCGACCCGCGTCGTGCGCATCCTCGGACCGGAATCCGCGCGCCGCTCTACGCGCTGACCGGCGAGATGCGCGAGCGCTATCTGCTGCCGACCGCGCGCGGCGAGCGCGAAAGCTGTTTCGCGCAGACCGAGCCTGACGCCGGCTCCGATCCCGGCGCGATGCGCACCACCGCGGTGCGCGATGGCGATCATTATGTCATCAACGGCGTGAAGCGTTTCATCACCGGCGCCGACAGCGCCGACTTCGTGATCCTGATGGCCGCCACCGACCGCAGCAAGGGCTCGCGCGGCGGCATCTCCTGCTTCGTGTTCGACATGGACACGCCCGGCGTGCGGCTCTCGACCTGCTACCAGACCCTCACCGGCGAGACGCCGTGGGAAATCGTGTTCGACAACGTGCGCGTCCACAACAGCCACCTGGTCGGCGAGGAAGGCAAAGGCTTCAGCCTCGGCCAGAAGTGGCTCGGCGCCGGCCGCATCAAGCAGGCGCGCGCGCGCGCTCGGCGCGACCAAGCGCTGCCTCGAGCTCGCCACCGCTTATGCCAAACAGCGCGTGACCTTCGGCCAGCCGATCGCCAGCCGGCAGACGATCTCGTTCCGCCTGGTCGACACCTACGTGGCATTGGAGGCGGCCGACCCTCCTGGTCCACCGCGCCGCCGCGCGGCACGACCGCGGCGACGAGCGACCGCAATGAAGCCTATATGGTGAAGCTCTACTGCACCGAGATGGCCTGGCAGGCCGCCGACATGTGCCTGCAGGTCCATGGCGGCATCGGCCTCACCACCGATCTGCCGGTCGAACGCCTCTGGCGCGACCAGCGCAGCCACATGATCACGGAAGGAACCCCGGAGATCATGCGCATGGCGCTCGCGCGCCACGTGCTTAATACATTCGGATGACGAGCAACGCAGTGAAAGGAGTGAACGCAATGGCCGACAAGACCTACGAGAACATTCTGATCGAGCGCGAGGGCGGCATCACCTTCGTCTGGCTCAACCGCCCCGACAAGCGCAATGCGATGAGCCCGGGCCTCCATGCCGACATGGACGACGCGCTCGACTGGCTCGCCACCGACAAGCAGACCAAGGTGCTGGTGCTCGGCGGCAAGGGCGAGGCATGGTGCGCCGGCCAGGACCTGCGGCTCTATTTCCGCGGCACCCAGGACAATCCCGGAAGCGCGCTACAAGGCCAACAACGACAGCCATAGCTGGCGCTGGGAGCGGCTGTCGCAGTTCCCGAAGCCGACCATCGCCATGGTGCAAGGCTTTGCATTCGGCGGCGCGTTCACGCAGCTCTGCGCCTGCGATTTCGCGATCGCGGCCGAAGACGCGACCTTCGGCCTGTCCGAGGTGAACTGGGGCATCATCCCGGGCGGCCTCGTGAGCTGGAACCTTGCCGACATGCTGCTGCCGCGCCACGCGCTCTATTACGCCGTCACCGGCGACACTTTCGACGGCAAGCGCGCGGTCGAGATCGGGCTCGATCAACTTCGCCGTTCCCAAGGCGAAGCTGCGCGAGGAAGCGACCAAGCTCGCCGAGAAGCTGATCAAGCTCAACCCGAACGTCGTGCGCTACACCAAGGAAGCGATCAAGGCCGTGCGCAACATGGACGACAAGCAGGCGCGCGATTACCTGAAGTCGAAGCAGGATTCGCTCTACAAAGCAACGACAAGGAGATCCGCGAGCAGCACGGCATGAAGCAGTTCCTGGACGAGAAGTCGTACCGGCCGGGCCTCGGCCCGTTCCGCAAGGTCGAGAACGTCTAACGAGGTCGAGAACGTCTAGTCTGACAGATTTGTGGAATATTATACGCCTTGCCCCGTTCTCTTGCGGAGAACGGAGGTAAGGCCATGTTGTTCCGGAATCTGACAGCACCAGCACCGAAAATCCAATTTCTCTGCAGCCCGGAGGATGTCGGCGTGATCGCGCCGCCGGTGCCCGCCAAGGCAGTCCTTCCGGATTGGTTCCGCAACCTTCCGGCGGTCGATCGCGGTCACGTATCCGCAGCTGATGAAGGGTTGACCATCAAGCGCTGCCTGCCGTTTTTTGACGCCATGACGACGGGCTGGATTCTTCCACTCCCCGCGACTGTCCGGCTCGAGATCAAGGACGGCGGGAAGACTGTCGATTCCGGATGGGAATTCGACAAGGTGATGGTGAGCAATCACGGGGCACATCAGGTTGCCGACAATCCCAAGGCGCCGCGACCGCCTTGCAAGTTCCACAATTACTGGTCGATCCGGACACCACCGGGATGGAGCTGCCTGTTCCTACCGCCGCTCAACCGGCCGAACGGCGTGTTCGAGGTGCTGGCCGGCGTCGTCGACACCGACACCTATTGGGCGCACATCCACTTCCCGTTCTTCGCGACCGGTCCGGACGGCGTCCACGTCATCGAAAAAGGCGTGGCGATGGTCCAGGTCATTCCGTTCCGCCGCGCAGGGACCGTGATAGACGGTGAGGTCCGCGCCGAGTGCGAGGCCGAAGAGCGCCAACGCGAAACTGTCTACCGCAACACCATCGCGGGAAGCGGCTGGTATCGCAGATTTGCCGCGCGCGGAGCGTTGATCGCTTGGCGGCATCGATCGGACCAATCTTGACCTAGAAAGCAGCGGAGGCGTTTCCGCCTCCGCTGCTTTGCCTCGTCGTCAGCGTGACCGGCGTCCGCCTCCGTTCGAGGACGAATTCGACGACCGGTTCGACGATGAATTCGAAGATCGGTTCGAAGACGAGTTCGAGGACCGATTGGACGACGAGTTCGACGAAGAGTTCGAGGAACTATTGCCCGCGACGTGCCAGCGCTCGCTGGGCTCCACACGCTTGGCGCCGAGTTCATCGACCATCGCGCCAATCGGGCTGGGGGCGTAGGACGTGATCCTGCCCTTCAACATGCCTTGGTCCGGCGCGACCGTGGTTGCGGCGTGTGCACCACCGGTCAGCGCTGCGAGCATGAGCGAAACCGCTGTCGTGAGCGTCCACTGTCTATTCATGACGTTCTCCTTCGAATGCGATCCCTCGTGGGACCCGCTTCGACAACGGGCCACGACGTGTATTATTCCCAAACGACGGATGATCTCGGCAACGGCTAGCGTTGCGTGCGCCAGCCTTGTGCGATCGCCGCCTTCTCATCATTGATGGAGAGCGCGCCGGAGCTTCCGAGATCGGTGAGATACTGCTCCACAACTGCGGCACCGCTCGCCGGCCTGTAGTCCTTGTCTTCATCGGGCCGGAACACGGCAATCCCGGTGCGCCAGGCATCATCGTGACGGCAACTGGCAGCGATGACAGAGCCGTTGCTGCGCCCGCGATAGCTGATCTCATACTCGCGGCATGCCGTGCCGTCGTTGAGCCGTTGCGTAGCAACCATCAATACACGGCCGGACAGCCCCGAGGATGGATCGGACCAGGAAACCTCGTTGCCGCTCGCGATGCGATCGAGCGCCCCGACCACGGCCGAGCGAACCGCTGGAACCGAAAAGATGTCTGTTGCCGATATAAGATCGCGCCCGGCATCCCTGGTCGACACGAACGAGCCGACAAGCCCCCCGAGCGTGAACACAATCGCCGCGGCGATCGGCAGCCGCCACCGCGTGTTCGCTGAGGTACCCACAGGACCACTGACATGGCGTCCACGCTGGGCGTCGTGCACGAGAACAGCATCGACAAGCCGTTTGGGCGTCGCTTCTGTCGTTGCTGCCGCGGCCGCATCAACGGGCTGCTGCAGCAGCATCCGAGTTTCCACGAATGTCGCGAAGCGCATCGCCAGGTCGGGATCGGTCGATATCCTGCTGCGGACAGCGACGGCCTCCTCCGGCGCAAGCTCGCCGTCCGCCAGCGCCATCAACACCTCATCAGTGATCATCGGGCCGGTCATGGAATTATCAGTGTCATGGCGTTACCTGGATCATGGCGTCACCTGAGTTATGCTGGCCGCCTCATCGAGGTTGAACCGCCCGGCAAGGCTGCGGCGCCCCCTCGCCAAGCGGCTCATGATCGTTCCAACGGGGACGCCCAGCATGTCCGCAGCCTCCTGGTAACTGCGCTCCTCGGTGCATACGAGGCGTAGCACCGTGCGTTGCTCTTCCGGCAGTTCGCCCACGGCCGCGCGCACATCCTCAAGCGTCAATGCCGTTTCGGTTACCTGTCGTCCGTCCACGCCTGACACATGCGCGACCTCGTCGATTGTCTCGACAACTCCTTCAGTCTTCCGCTTGCGGACGGCGTCGATCCACAGGTTCCGGATGATCCGGAATACCCAGCTATCGAGACGCGTGCCGGGGGTCCATTGATCGCGTGCCCGCAGCGCACGTTCGCAAGCCGCCTGCACGAGGTCGTCAGCCTCGGCCACCGACCCCGTCAACGAAAGCGCAAAGCGTCGCAGCCGCGGCAACAGCGCAACCAGATCCTCGGCGAACCGCGAGGGCATCTCGTCTCCTTGTCAGATACCCAACGTGACACTAGACACCATTATTCCCGCCGACCGATTGCTTTTTGCGGCGAGGTTGTTCCGCCGTAGAACTACCAGCAGCGCTGACGATCCTTTTCTGCTCTTATTTGCAGAGCCTGGAATTTCGACCCTGCTGCTTCGTTCTCCGACAGCGGCGTATCCCGCATGGAAGCGAGTCCACGAGGAGGCCAGATGCAACGTCTCGCAAGCGCCATGCGTGCCGTGCTGGTGGGCATTTCGGCATTTGCCGCCTGCTGCCTTGCCGACATCGTGATGGTCGCGGACGGAGCACCCAAGACGGGCATGTTGACCGGGCCGGCCTTCGCCGACGATGACGACGATGACCGCCCGCGGTTCTTGCGGCCTCGGCCGCGTTTGTCGCCGCCGCGCCAAGCCCGACCGGCACCGCCCGTCAGCGGTCGCGACTGGGCGGCAGCCGGCGTCACTGACAGCGCACGTCGCGCGCTTGCAGGCCGCCGGCTATCAATCGTCGCGCAGCGCCGCCTTGCGGTCTTGCCGGGGATCACCGTGCGATTGCGCGTGCCACGCCTCTCCGAGCGCCGCGCGCAGCAGCAATTGCAGGCGTTGATCCCGGGGGCGATCCTCGATCGTAACCACCTCTACCGCACGAACTCGCGACCCTGCCGCGCCGACACTTGCTTTCCCTACGAAGGACCGGCCGCGTTCCATGCCGGAGTTTGTCCCGCACGCGGTCACGATTGGCATCATCGACACCCGCATCGATGTCACGCATCCGGCGCTCGCGGGGCTCGCGATCGAGACCGAGACGATCCACGGGCCCGGCTACCGAGGGATCGCGATCGGGGCATGGCGCCGAGATCGCAATCCTCATCGCCTCCGGCGCCGTCCGCAAATCCGACCTCAAGATTTTGGCGATCGACACCTTTCACCGGAACCGCAGAGGCGATGCCGCCGACGCCTACGACATCGTTGCGGCACTCGATCGGCTCGTCGCGCGCACCGTGGCGGTCGCCAATCTCAGTTTCTCTGGTCCCGCCAACGCACTCCTGGAGCGCGCCGGCGCCAACGCCGCACGCCAGGGCATGCTGATTGTCGCGGCCGCAGGCAACGACGGCCCATCGTCGCCGGCGCGCTATCCTGCCGCCTACGACTGGGCCGTTGCGGTGACCGCCGTCGATCGCCGCGACAACGTCTATGCCCGCGCCGTGCGCGGACCGCATATCGCGTTCGCCGCCTCCGGCGTGCGTGTCCAGTTGCCGGACCGTGCGTTGCGGCCCGGCCCCTTGCGCTCCGGAACGTCCTACGCTGCTCCGCTCGTGACCGCTGCGCTATCGGTCCGCCGCGCGGCAACCACGCAGGCGTCATCCAACGTCGTGGCCGCGCTTGCTGCCGAGGCGAAGGATATCGCGGGCTCCCGGCCGTGATCCGGCGTTTGGCTGGGGACTGGTCGACGCCCGCAAAGGCCTGCCCAGCCCACTAAGTCGTCGCCTGGCATGGGGCGCGTGATCATGCGCGCACATCGCGCGCAAGCACAACGAACGACTGACGGTCGTATTCCCGACTCAACATCCTTCCCGCGACGGACCCGCTGTCGTATGAAACGTCCATGTGCTCCGACCCCCAGATCCGATCTGAGGATCGGGTCGACAAGCCATTCAGCGAGGGCCTGCATCCGATGACATCGTCCGACCGGAACGACGCGATCGGGCATCTGTTCCACCCGAATAACGTCGTTCTGGTCGGCGCGTCGGACCGCCCCGGGCACTGGTCGCAACGCGTCTACGACAATCTCAAGCGGTTCGGGTTTGCCGGGAAGGTGTTTCCGGTCAATCCGAACCGCGACAGTATCTGGGGCACGCCCTGCTACCCGACGATCGGCGCACTGCCGGAAACGCCCGACCATCTCGCGATCTTCACCCCTGCTGAAACCACCATCCGGATTCTGGACGAAGGCGGCGCTGCCGGCGCCCGCAGCGCGACCGTCTACGCCGCAGGGTTCGGTGAAGGCGGCGATCCCGACGGCCGCCAGCGCGGCATCGCGCTGCGCGACGCCATCGCGCGCACCGGCATTGCCGTGGTCGGCCCGACCTGCATGGGCGTCGCCAGCGGCGCGGCCAATTTCTCCACCGTGCCCGACGAGTCGTTGCAGCAGCCGATGCCGGGCCCGGTCGCCATCGCCGTGCAGAGCGGCGCGATGGCGACCGTCATCAACCGCGCGATCAACGATCTCGGATTGAAGACCGCCTACCTCGCCTCCTGCGGCAGTCAGCTTGGCTGCCGGATCTCCGATTTCATCGACTACTTCGCCACCGTCCCGGAGCTGCGCGTCATCCTCTGCTATATCGAGGGCGTTCCCGACGTCGGGCATTTTCTTGACGCCGCAAGGCGCGCGCGCGCGAACGGCAAGACCATCGTCGCGGTCAAGGTCGGAGCGTCGAAGTCCTCGCGCGCCGCTGCGCTGGCGCATACCGGCTCGCTGGCCGGCAGCGCGGAGGCGTTCGACGCGGTGGCCGGCAGCGCCGGCGTGATCCGTTTCAATTCGTTCGAGGACGCGATCGAAGCGGTCGAGTTCCTCGCCCGGCTGCCGTTGCCGCGCGGCCAGCGCATGGCGGTGATGTCCAATTCCGGCGCGCTGCGCAGCCTCATCACCGAAGCCGCCGAGCGGACCGGCGCGACGCTTGCCGCCTTGTCGAACGCGACCGAAGCATCGCTCGGCGCGATCCTGGAGCAGAAGAAGGTTTCCAATCCGCTCGACACCATCCGCACGATTCCGGAGAAGCAGTACCGGGCTTGCCTCGATACGCTGGTCGATGCGCCCGAGGTCGACATCGTGCTGTCCGCGGAGGACCTCCCGATCGATAACAGCGTCGATCGCCGGCTCGGCAATCTCCTGTCGCTCGAAGACATCTCGCGGCGCGCCGAAAGCCTGGGCAAGACCGTCGCGGTGTTCACGCCGCTGTTGGCCAGCCCAACCGACTATGGCCGCTCCGTGCGCGAGCAGATCCCGCACGTGCCGATGCTGCGCGGAACCGAGCGGGCGCTGCGGATCGTCAATGTGCTGGCGCGCGCCGGCACCCGGCCGATTCCGTCCGGCGCGATCGTTGCCGCTCCTTCCCAGAGCGATGTGGCGCGGCGCTGGCGCGCGCGCGCCGCGACGCTCGACCGGCCGACCGCGCTCAACGAGGTCGAGTCGAAGGCGCTGCTGCGCGACTACGGCATCCCGCTGCCGCCGGAACAGATGGTTGGTACCGCCGACGGCGCGGTCGCGGCGGCAGATGAGATCGGCTACCCGGTCGTGCTCAAGGCGGTCTCGGCGGCATTGCCGCACAAAAGCGATGCCGGCCTTGTCTGCCTCAACCTGACCGATGCCGACGCGGTGCGGCAAGCCGCCGCCGCCATGATCACCCGCGCCGCCTCGCTGTCGGTGACACTCGACGGTATGCTCGTCGCGAAGCAAGTCGCGGGAGGCACCGAAGTCGTGCTCGGCGTGCAACGCGACGTCGAAATGGGCCCGGTGGTGATGTTCGGCATGGGCGGCGTTCTGGTCGAATTGTTCAAGGACGTGAGCTTTGCGCCGGCAACGCTCGACCGCGAGCAGGCCCGCGCCATGGTCTCGCGCGACCCGCGCCGGCGCGCATGCTCGACGGATTCCGCGGCCGCAAGCCGGGCGACGTCGACGCGCTGTGCGACGCGCTGGTCAATCTCGGACGGCTTGCTTGCGACCTTGGCGATGTGATCGAAGCGGTCGACGTCAACCCGCTGCTGGTGCGCGAGCAAGGCGTCGTCGCGCTCGACGCGCTGGTGGTGCTGCGGCCGCCAGGCACCAAGAACTGAGGAGGAGATGCCTATGGTCGATGTCCCGAGCACCCGATCGGTTCCTATCACGCTTCGCCCTGCATGACGGTGCTCGTCTGTCACCTTGCAGCGGTGTTTCGCCCGCCCTCGCCTTCCCCGAGCGGCCGGTACGCATCGTCGTGCCCTACGCGCCCGGCGGCGGCAACGACACGCTTGGCGCGCGTGCTCGCGCAGAAACTCGAAGAGCAATGGGGCAAGCCGGTGGTGGTCGAGAACCGCTCCGGCGGCAACACCATCATCGCCACCGAATACGTCGGCACGCCAGCCGGCCGACGGCTACACCATCCTGATGGTGACCACCGTGTTCGCGGTCAATCCGTCGCTGGTGCAGAAACTGCCCTACGACACGCTCAAGCATTTCGCGCCGGTCGTGCTCGCCGGCTCCGCGCCGAACGTGCTGGTGACCAAGCCCACCTTGCCGGTGAATTCGGTGAAGGAGCTGATCGCCTACGGCCACGCCAATCCCGGAAAGCTGACCTACGGCCATCCCGGCATCGGCACCACGCCGCATCTTGCCGTCGAGCTGTTCAACAGCGACGCCAACATCAAGGCCGTCGGCGTCGGCTATCGCGGGACGCAGCCGCAACTCGTGGCGATGCTGGGCGGCGAGATCGACTACGCGTTCGACGTCACCAGTTCGCTCAATCACGTGCAAGCTGGCAAGCTGAAGGGCCTTGCCGTCACCGTCTCGCGCCGGCTCGAGCGGTTTCCCGACATGCCGACGATGATCGAATCCGGATTGCCGGGCTATGAGGCCTATACCTGGTTCGGCTTCGTCGTTCCCGCCGGGACGCCGCCGGACGTGGTCATTGCAATCAACCAGGCCATGAACAAGGGCTTGCAGGATCCATCCGTACGCGCAAACGCATAGACAGTCTCGGCATCAATCTTGTTGGCGGCACACCGCAAGATTTCGAACGGCACATCGCGTGCCGAGATGGACAAGTGGGGCGCGGTTATTCGCAAAACCGGCATCAAGCCGCAGGTCGGAACCGGACAATAGCCGGCGACAAGACGACTAGGAGAGGAACGCCATGATCGCGCGCTTGCTGCCAGTCGCGTTTGTTTCGTTCGGTGTTGTGGATGGCGCCCGCATCAGCGCAAAGCGTCGCGGACTTCTACAAGGGCAAGACCATCACCGTTTACATCGGCTATGGCGTCGGCGGCGGCTACGACCTGTTCGCCCGCACCATCAGCCGGCACATGCCGCGCCATATCCCCGGCAACCCGACGATGCTGCCGGTCAACATGCCGGGCGCAAGCAGCATGATCCTCGCCAATCATCTCGCCAAGCGCGCGCCGCAGGACGGCACCGCGTTCGGCGCGGTGAATTCCGCGCTGGTCTTCGACCGCCTGTTCGCCGGCGCGGAATCGAAGGCGCAGTTCTCCGGGCCCGACATGACCATGATCGGCAACGCCGTCTCGCTCCGCCGCGGTGCTGGTCGCCTGGCACGCATCCGGCGTCAAGACGCTCGACGACGTGCGGCAGAAGGGCCTCATCGTCGGCGCCACCTCGCGCACCGGCGACACTTATCTTCTGCCGCTCGCGGTGAAGAACATCCTCGGGCTCGAGCAGATGAAGATCATCCTCGGCTACCCCGGCACGCGCGAGGCGGCGATTGCGCTCGAACGCGGCGAGATCACCGGCCGCGTCTGGGACATGGAAGGCATCAAGGCCGCTCGCCCGCAATGGCTCGCCGACGGCAGTCTCAACATCGTGGCGCAGCTGGCGCCGAAGAAAATGCCGGAAGTCCCGGCCGGCGTTCCGCTGGTGAACGATTCGGTGCCGAATGCCGACGATCGCCGCGTGCTCGACGTCATCTTCATCAGCACGGTGCTGGCGAGGCCCTATATCGCGCCGCCCAATATCCCGGCCGATCGCCGGCAAGCGTTGCGCGACGCTTTCATGGCGACGATGAAAGACCCGGCGTTCCTGGCCGAAACCAAGAAGCTTCAGCTCTCGATCGATCCAACCTCGGGCGAAGAAATGGAGCGGATCGTGCGTGACGCCTACGCGCTGCCGGAACCGCTGATCGCGCGGGTGCGCAAGGCGCTGCTGGATTAATGGGGTCTCATGCCCCGGGACGTCGGCGCAACGCGAAAGCGGCGCGCCGCTGATCCGGGGTCCAGCTTACCTGAAGCAAACCGGGGTCCCGGTTCTGCAGCGCACGACTTCGTACTGCGCTGCGCCCGGGACAACGAAGTCCTGCGCTTACGGCTGCAGCGCCTCGCGCGCCCGCTTCACGATGTTGGGCGGCGATGAATACATCTTCGCCACCACGTCCTGAACGCGCGCGCCGCTCGCGGGCGTGATCTCCAGTCCCATCTTCTCGGCGTCGGCGACGAACGCCTTGTCCGCCATGGTGGCGTCGAAGGCCTTGCGCAGGATCGCCGACCCGCTCGGCCGGCACGCCCGGCGGTAGCATGAATGGCCGGCCGAACACCTGCTGGCCGAGGATCAGCTCGAGCACCGCGGCGGCTGTCGTCGTCCTTCACGTATTTCCAGAGATCGGGCACGCCCTGCGCCGCCAACCCGGCATGGGTATCGAGCCCGGTCTGCAGGATCACATGCATTTTCTTGTCGCGCACCCAATCCGGCTTCTGGGTGCGCAGGCTCGACCAGTCGAGCCCGCAGATGCCCTTCGACCTCGCGCCGCTCCATCGCCAGCAGGATATCGACGCTGCCCTTGTAGCCGCGCACGACCTTGAACTTCGCGCCGACCTCGCGCCGCAGGAACTGCAGATAGTCGAACAGCGAGCCGCCCGGCGCGTCGCCACCCATGACGGTCTCGCGCTTGAGCGCGTCGTCGAACGTCTTGGTCTCGGAGCCCTGAAGGTTGCGCACACCCGCGTCGAGACATTGGCGCTGCCGAGATAGAGGAACTCGGTCGGCTTGAAGCGCGCCTCCATCCGCTCGTCGAGCAGCGGACCGACGATCACGCCGGGAAAGATCATGCCGATGGTCAGGCCGTCCTTCGGCGCACGGGCGTAGAGATGGTTGGCGAGATTGACGCTGCCGGCGCCCGGCATGTGCTGCACGACGATGGTTGGGCTCGCCCGGAATGTGCTTGGCGTAGTGACGCACCAGCGCGCGGGCATAGAGATCGTAGCCGCCGCCGGGATTGCCGCCGACGATCATGGTGATGGTCTTCTTGGCGAAGAAATCCTCGGCCTGCGCGCCGGCCGAGCAAATGGCGGCGAAACACAGCACGCCGCTGTTCGGACCATCGCCATATGCGCCTCCCCTGTGCGAACTCCGGCTGGTCAGTCTAGCACCGGATCGACACAGCGCCCTGCGTCATTCCGACTGCGCGCGCTGCAGGCCGCCTGACGCCGCTTCTCCGTCAGCACGAGATAGAGCGAGGCGGCGACGATCAGCGCCATGCCGGCAAAGCTCCACGGGCCGGGAACCTCGCTGAACAGCAAATAGCCGATGAACGGCCGAATAGACGATGCGTGAATAATCGAGCGGCACCAGCACCGTGGCATCGCCCTGCGACAAGCCGTGGGTGATCATCGCCTGTCCGGAAATCCCGAGCAAACCGACCAGCGCGAGGATCGCAAATTCATACGGCATTCGGCGTCACCCACCAGATCACCGCCGGCACCGCGGCGATCACCGCATTCCAGAACGCGTAGTAGAACATGATCACCGCGCGTCGGCTCGGTGGTCTGCAGGCGCTTGATGCAGATCACCACGAGACCGCCGGTGAACGCGCCGAGCGCGCCGATAAAGACACCGGGCTCGAAACCCGCCGTGAACGGCCGCGCATAGACCAGGATGCCGAGGAACCCGACCAGCGCGACGCCGATCCGGTGCCAGCCCGACGAACTCGCCGAGAAAGAGCATCGCCAGCGGGATCATGAACAGCGGCCGCGAGAACTGCAGCGCCATGGCGTCGGCGAGCATCATGTGGGTCAGCGTCCAGAAGAAGCAGGCGTTGCCGACGGCGCCGGTCGCGCCGCGCACGAAATGCATGCCGGGCCGCTTGGTGCGCAGCGGCTCGAACGGATCGCGCCAGAAGCACCGCGAGCACCAAAAAGAAGCCGATCAACGACCGGAAGAAGAAGATCTCCATCGCCGGCAGGCGCTCGCCGAGGTGCTTCACCAGCGTCGCCATGACGCACCAGCGTCAGCGATCCGAGCGATACCAGCGCGATCCCGCGCCGTACGCCGTCCATCGCCTCCCAGCGGGCGCGGCGGCGGCGTAGAGCGGCAGTTGTCGAGAAGGTCGGCCGGCGGATGCGTCCGAAGTTTTATTATGTTCGTGCATTCTCGCGAGCCTGGCGCGGTTGGATCGATCTATAGCACGCGTGGTCGGTGGCACAGGGTGGCATATCAGCCCTGCGGAGCCGGGCAGCCGCGCAAGCACCGGACCGCGAGCCAAACATGCATGATTGCAGCGGAGTAGCGCGCCGACCGGATTGGACTTGTCCCAAACTGTCCTATAAAAAGAACGTCCCAAACCGCACCAGCCCAAGCTCCAAAATCACAGATAATGGCTCGGCGCGGCTCGCGGCCAATGGTCATACGGGGAGTGACACGCGTGGATGTGAGATACGAAGCGCCGGAAACGCTGCAGGCCGCGGTTGCGCTGCTCGCCGGCGCGACCGGGCCGGCGCGCGTTCTTGGCCGGCGGCACCGACGTCATCGTGCAGATGGAAACCGACCTGATCGAGCCGGCGCTCCTGGTCGACATCAAGAAGATCCCGGAGATGCGGCAGATCACAGCCGAGAACGGCGGCTTCCGCGTCGGCGCGGCGGTCCCGGGCATGGAGATCATGGGCCATGCGGCGCTCTGCAAGGCCTGGCCGGGCGTGCGTCGACGGCGTCAAGCTGATCGGCTCGATCCAGGTGCAGGGCCGCGCCACGATCGGCGGCAACCTGTGCAACGCCTCGCCGGCCGCCGACAGCGTGCCGCCGCTGATCGCCGCCGGCGCGATCGCCCGCATCATCGGCCCGCAACGGCACGCGCGAGGTGCCGGTCGAGGAAATTCCGACCGGCCCGGGCAAGACCTCGCTGGCCAAGGGCGAGATCGTCGTCTCGTTCTTCCTGCCGGCGCGCCCGCCGCATTCGGGCGACGCCTATCAGCGCTTCACGCCGCGCACCGAGATGGACATCGCGGTGGTCGGCGTCGGCATCAACCTCACGCTCGACA
Source organism: uncultured Alphaproteobacteria bacterium (assembly GCA_963741595.1). Taxonomy (GTDB): domain Bacteria; phylum Pseudomonadota; class Alphaproteobacteria; order Rhizobiales; family Xanthobacteraceae; genus VAZQ01. The sequence goes on along the minus strand of CAVUIV010000006.1, from coordinate 132,984 downwards.
ATGGCGGCACCTGCACGGCGGCGCGCGTCGCGCTCGGCGCGGTGGCGCCGACCGTGCTGCTGGTCGAAGGAAGCGGCCGACGCGCTGATCGGCACGCAAGCGTCGACGCGGCCGCGCTCGACAAGCTCGCCGCAGCGGCCAGCGCGGCCTGCCGGCCGATCGACGACAAGCGCGGAACCAAGGAATACCGGATCAAGGTCGCGGGCGTGCTGGCGAAGCGCACCGCGCAGCAGGCGCTCGAACGGGCGAGGAAGAACTGATGACGCAAGAAGTATCACGTCACGACGACGGTCAACGGCGACGACTACGAGTTCCTGTGCGAGGCGCAGCAGACGCTGCTCGACGTGCTGCGCGACGAACTGCATGCTCACCGGCACCAAGGAAGGCTGCGCCACCGGCGACTGCGGCGCCTGCACCGTGATGGTCGACGGCACCATGGTGTGCTCCTGCCTGGTGCTCGCGGTCGAGACCGACGGCAGCCAAGATCGAGACCATCGAGGGCATGGCCAAGGGCGACAAGCTGCATCCGCTGCAGCAGAAGTTCCTGGAGCTCAACGGCCTGCAATGCGGCATCTGCACGCCCGGCATCCTGATCGCCGCGCAAGGCGCTGCTCGAGCGCAATCCCGATCCGACCGAAACCGAGATCCGCTACTGGCTCGCCGGCAATCTGTGCCGGTGCACCGGCTATGACAAGATCATCCGCTCGGTGCAGGCGGCGGCCAAAGAAATGAGAGGAGCCTGATCATGACGCGACGATCCTGGAGAAGAGCGGCTTCAATCCCGACAAGAAGCTCAAGATCGTCGGCACCTCGCCGGTCAAGCACGACGGCATCGACAAGGTGACCGGGCGCGCCAAGTTCGGCGCCGACCTGTACCTGCCCGGCATGCTGGTCGGGCAAGATCCTGCGCAGCCCGCATGCCGCATGCGCGATCATCAAGTCGATCGACACCTCGGCCGCCGAGAAGCTCCCCGGCGTCAAGGCGGTGGTCGACGCGCGACGACTTCCCCGAGATCAAGGCCGGGCACGCGCCGACGGCGACATGACCCGCAACGCCATGGCGCGCGAGAAGGCGCTCTACGACGGCCATCCGGTCGCCGCGGTCGCCGCGACCAGCGAGTCGATCGCCAAGGCGGCGCTCAAGCTGATCAAGGTCGAGTACGAGGTGCTGCCGCACGTGATCGACCCGGTCGAGGCGATGCAGCCCGACGCGCCGATCCTGCACGAGCTACATGCGCACCAAGGGCGTCAAGGGCGCCGACAAGCCCACCAACGTGGTCGAGCGGCTCGATCTCGCCATGGGCGACGTCGAGGCGGGCTTCAAGGAGGCCGACGTGATCGTCGAGCGCGAGTACGACACCAAGCCGATGCACCAGGGCTATATCGAGCCGCAGGGCTGCGTCGCCACCGCGACCGAGGACGGCCAGATCGAGCTGTGGTGCTGCACGCAGGCGCCGTGGGTCTACCGCGACCGCCTGTCCGAACATCCTCAAGATCGAGCCGCCAAGATCCGCGTCCACCCAGTCGGAGATGGGCGGCGGCTTCGGCGGCAAGACCGGCTTCTATGCCGAGCCGGTGGCGATCCTGCTCGCGCGCAAGGCCAAGCGGCCGGTGAAGATCGCGCTCACCCGCAACGAGGTGTTCCGCGCCACCGGTCCGGTCTCCGGCACCAAGTCGCGCATCAAGATGGGCGTGCAAGAAGGACGGCACCATCACCGCCGCCGAGGCCGAGCTGATCTTCCAGACCGGCGCCTTCACCGGCTCGATGTTCACCAATGCGCCGCAGGCGATGTTCACGCGCTACGACCTCAAGAACGTCAAGACCGTCTCCTACGAGGTGGTGTCGAACCGGCCGAAGGTGAACTCGTTCCGCGCGCCCTGCGTGCCGCAGGTCGTGTTCGGGGTCGAGGGCGTGATCGACGAGCTGGCGCGCAAGATCGGCATGGACCCGATCGACTTCCGCCTCAAGAACGCGGCGACCGAAGGCTACAAGACGATCTACGGCGAGACCTTCGGGCCGATCGGCTTCGTCGAGACGCTGCAGGCGGCGAAGAAGTGCGACCACTACAACTCGCCGGTGCCGCCCGGCCAGGGCCGCGGCGTCGCCGCCGGCTTCTGGTTCAACCGCGGCGGCGAGACCACCGGCACGCTCAACATCGCGCATCGACGGCTCGGTGACGCTGATCCTCGGCACCACCGACGTCGCCGGCTCGCGCATCTCGATCAGCATGATGGCGGCCGAGGAGCTCGGCATCCCGGTCGACAAGGTGCGCGCCGTCATGGCCGACACCCACTCGCTCGGCTTCAACCGCGTCACCGCGGGCAGCCGCACCACCTTCGCCACCGGCATGGTGATCGTCGATTCCGCCCGCAAGGCGATCACCGAGCTGTGCAAGCGCGCCGCCGGCATCTGGGGCGTGCCGGAAGACGCCGTCACCTTCGAGGACGGCTACTGCAAGCCCGCCGAGCGCCAACGTCGGCACCTTCGAGCCGCTGTCGATCGCGCAGATCGCCGCCAAGACCATGGCGACGCACGGCGCCATCGCCGGCCATTCGGAGATGAACGTCACCGGCGCCGGCCCGGGCTTCGGGCTGCACATCGTCGACGTCGAAGTCGACAAGGAAACCGGCCGCGTCGACATCAAGCGCTACACCGTGGTCGAGGACGCCGGCAAGGCGATCCATCCGCTGCAGGTCGAGGGCCAGTTCCAGGGCGGCGCCGTGCAGGGCATCGGCTGGGCGCTCAACGAGGAATACTACTACGGCGAGGACGGCCGGATGCAGAATCCGAGCTTCCTCGACTACCGCATGCCGGTCGCCTCCGACGTGCCGATGATCGGCACCGAGATCGTCGAGGTGCCGAACCCGCGGCATCCCTATGGCCTGCGCGGCGTCGGCGAGGTGCCGGTGGTGCCGACCATGGCGGCGATCGCCAACGCGATCGGCGCAGTGCATCGGCGTGCGGCCGCAGTCGCTGCCGATGTCGCCGCCGAAGCTGCTCAAGCTGATCGACGAGCACAAGGCGAAGAACGGCGGCTGATCTCAGCCCGCAAACTGCGATTGGATCAGCGCGCTGGGCAACCGCATCAGCGCCTGACCCATCCGGATCATCACGCCCTCGCGCACCGCGGGATCAAGTTCAAATCCGTCCGGCGCGAACACGATGATGGTCGAGCCCTGCTCGAACCAGCCCATCTCCTCGCCCTTGCGCAGCGGCGCGTGGCACGAGTAGCGATTTGGGCCCGCGGTGCTTCAGCCCGAGCAGCACGTCGAGGAAATGCAGCCGGATGCTGGCGACCAGGATCGCCGCCACCGGCACCAGCGTGATGATGTGCCCGCTCGCCGCCAGCCGCGTCCTGATCAGCGCGCGCTCGTTCTTGCAGAACAGTTTCTCAAGGCGCTTGAGCGCGATCGGATTGACGTTCCAGGTGTCGCCGGAAATGTAGGTCACCTCCTCCACCACGCAGTCATGCGGCGCGTGGAAGCGGTGGTACATGCGCGGACGTCAGCCGCAGCGTGACGTAGCGGCCGTTGCGATAGATCGTTTCGATATCGCCGTCGTGGGTGAGCTCCCGGATCGTGTAGGGGAAGCCCTTGACCTGGAGCAGCTCGGTGCCCGCGATGCGTGCCGCAAGCGCCGACGATGGCGTCGCACGGGCTCACCAGCGTGGCCGGGTCGTGGTCGATCGGGCGCGCGCCCTCCTTGAGCTCGCGGGTGAAGCAATCCTGCATGCTCTTGAAGGTCGTCTTCTTCGCCTCCGACAGGTCGAGGTCGGAAAACATTCGCCAGATGCGCGATCGACGCGTCGCGCACCAGCGGCCGCTCGATCCGGCTGAACCAGCCCATGAACTGGGTCGCCAAGCGGCGCGGAATACGGTTGGTGAGCAGGAAATTCAGGGTCTCCTGCTGGGTCATCCGGTCGATCAGAGTGCTGGGCTGTCATCATTCTGAAATTTGACCTCGTTAGCGCTGTCACATGATGGATTCGTCCTATTCGACGCTGGCCTGGTACGGCCTCGGCGCCGCCGCCCTGACGGCTGTCGCTGGCTCAAGCTCAAGACCCGGCTTGCAGCTGTCGAAGGCCAAGCACCCTTCGCTGTGCCGGCCACTCGCGGATGTCGCGGCGCATCGCCGCGCTGATCCCGTTTTATGAGTACGACGAGCACCGGTTCTTCCGCGCCGACGACCCGCCGGAGGACGTCGCGGCGCGCCGCCGCGCGGCGTTCGCGCGGCTGTCGGAGCTGTTACCGGACCCGATACGCCGAAACGACCCGGCTGCACCGCCGAGGCGGCCGACGGCATCTCCGATCTGCAGTTCACCGAGCGCTACCGCGTGCCGTTCCAGTTCAGCCGCATGGTGCGCGAGCATCTGAGCGACCGGGGCGTTTCTGCAGGCGTCGAGCGGCGTCACCGTCACCGATCTCGACGGCAACACGTTCTACGACCTGACCGGCTCCTACGGCGTCAACGTCTTCGGCTACGACTTCTACAAGGACTGCATCGAGCGCGCCGAGGAACGCGCGCGCGGCCTCGGCCCGGTGCTCGGCGCCTATCATCCGGTGGTGGCCGACAACGTCCGCCGGCTGCGCGAGATTTCCGGCCTCGACGAGGTGTCGTTCCACATGTCCGGGCACCGAGGCCGTGATGCAGGCGGTCCGGCTTGCCCGCTACCACACCCGGCGCTCGCATCTCGTCCGCTTTTGTGGCGCCTATCACGGCTGGTGGGGCGACGTGCAGCCCGGCATCGGCAATCCCGTGCCGGCGCGCGAAACCTACACGCTCAGCGAAATGTCGGAGAAGGCGCTGCGCGTCCTGCGCCGGCGCAACGACATCGCCTGCGTTCTGGTCAACCCGCTGCAGGCGCTGCACCCGAACGTCAATGCCGCCGGGCGATTCGTCCCTGGTCGACAGCTCGCGCAGCGCCCATTTCGACCGGGACGCCTACGCGGCATGGCTGCAACGACTGCGCGCGGTCTGCACCGAGCGTGGCATCGTCCTGATCTTCGACGAGGTGTTCGTCGGCTTCCGGATCGCGCGCGGCGGCGCGCAGGAATATTTCGGCGTCAAGGCCGACATGGTGACCTACGGCAAGACGCTCGGCGGCGGACTGCCGGTCGGCGTGGTCTGCGGCCGCAGCGACTTGATGAGGCGATTTCGCGACGATCGCCCGGCCGATATCTGCTTCGCGCGCGGCACCTTCAACTCGCATCCCTACGTGATGGCGGCGATGGACGAGTTCCTGACGCTGCCTCGACGACCCCGCCATGCGCGCCGTCTACGTCGATCTCGACAAGATCTGGAACGGCCGCGCGGCGATGCTGAACGCGCGATTGCGAGGCGGCGGAGCTGCCGGTGCGGGTCGCGAACCTGTCGTCGATCTGGACGATCCTCTATACGCAGCCGTCGCGCTACAACTGGATGCTTCAGTATTACGCGCGCGCGAGGGCCTGGCGCTGAGCTGGATCGGCACCGGCCGCCTGATCTTCAGCCTGAATTACACCGATGCCGATTTCGCGGCGGTCGCCGACCGGTTCGTCGCAGCCGCCAACGCAGATGCAGCGAGACGGCTGGTGGTGGCACGATCGCGCCACCACCAACAAGTCGATCCGGCGCGCCCTGCTGAAAGAGATGCTGGCTCATCGCTTCTGAGCGCCGCGGCCCCGATCCATCGCCAATCGATGCCGCCGATCAAGCGTGCTGGTGACTGGCGTGTGCTGGGGATCGATCAATTCACCGCGCATCAGGTAGCAGCGGCGCCTTGTAGTAGAGCATGATGTCGTGGAAGGGATCGGTGAGGATCTTCATCGAACCACACCAGACCGGCCTGAACGCCCTGAATGAAGAACAGATGGACGGTGCGGAACAGCAGGCCGCCAGACCCGATCACCAGCCAGATGATGGCGGTGTGGCGGATGAATTCGACGACGTTGGTGTGCGGCTTGAACAGCCCGAACAGCGTCGGATCGACCACCAGAACGAGCGGCGACAGCGCCCAGATCGCTCATCAGCACGACCTTGCGCTGCAGGTTGTAGCCGACCTTGACCTCTTCCTTGTATTCGTGCGTCGCCTGGTTGACGTGGTCGTAGCCCTTCGGCTCGAAGAAGAAGTGACCGGCCTGCCGGGTCGTCATCGAGACCAGCCAGCCGATCAGCGCCGCCACCGCCGGGTCCCAGAACACGATCACATAGGCGCACAAGAAAGCTGATCGCGCTGACCAGATGGAGCGTCTGGTTGATGCGGCTGTGATGGTAGTAGCGGTGGTCGTCCCAGCGTTGCTGCCGAAGCGCTTCCATGAAGCTCTGCATGACTGATTTCCTTGATCCTTGCGTGATCGATCGACTGCTATGTCCGTGAACCTGCCGTTGGCCTTGCAGACCGGCTCCGCTATGCCGACGGCTATGCGACGGCGACCACTGCTGTGACTTCCGCGCGCTGTTGGCTCGCCGCCCTCCTTGCGGAATCGAATCACCGAGAAATGCCCGAGCGGCGGCACGGCGCGGCGCTCGACGAGTCCGACGCCTTGGAGTGCGAGCCGCCCAAGCCGCGTAGCGCTCCCAAGAGAATTCGGTGCGCCAGCCGAGCTTGCGCGCGGCCGGCGCAAACCAATGCTCGAGCGTGCGCCGCAACCCGGCCTCGGCGCCGACCCGGCTGAGCAGCATGATTTCGCCACCCGGCTTCAACACCCGCGCGAATTCGTCGAGCGTGCCTTCCGGATCGGGAACGGCGGTGACGACGTATTGCGCAACCACCACGTCGAACGAGGCACCCGGGAATTCGAGATGCGCGGGCATCCATCACGCTCAGGCTGCTCGACATGGTTCAGCCCCAGCTCAGCCACCCGTTCGCGCGCCTTGCGCAGCATCATCTCCGAGATATCGATGCCGACGATCGTGTTGCTCGGCGCATAGTCCGGCAGCGAGATGCCGGTGCCGACGCCGACCTCCAGGATTCGCCCGCCGACCTGCTCGGCGGCGTGATCGCGGCCTTGCGGCCCCGCTCGAACACCGGGCCGAAGACCATGTCGTAGACCGGCGCCCAACGATTGTAAGCGCGCGCGACCATGTCGTTGTCGAGATCGGCTTGGCTTGCTTGCATGCATAGGCACCTCGCTCTGGGTGGAATGCGTGACGTTGATGGACTACCGCTCGGCCGTCGCCATTGCCGGCAAGGGCACAGGCTCGAAAGGCCTATGACCGGGCAAGAGCGGCCTCAGGTTTTCGATGAATTGCCGGGCGCTGTTCTCCCACGAAAAGGTCAGCGCAACGTCGCGGCAGGTCTTTCGCGACAACCCCAATGCGTTCAGGCAGGCCAGGCGCAGGTCGTCGTGCAGCACGCCAACCGGGCGATCGGCGATGATGTCGCGTGGTCCGGTGACAGGAAACGCGGCGACCGGCACACCGCAGGCCAGTGCTTCGAGCTGCACGATGCCGAACGTGTCGGTCAGGCTCGGAAATACAAACACATCCGCCGCCGCGATATGGGAGGCAAGATCTGCCCCGACCTTGAGGCCGAGGAAGTGCGCCGACGGAAAGCGCGTGCGCAGCTCGGCCTCTTGCGGCCCCTCCCCGATGACGACCTTGGAGCCGGGCAGATCGAGCGCCAGAAACGCGTCGATGTTCTTCTCAATCGCGATCCGGCCGGCGCAGAGGAAAATCGGCCGCGGGAGATCGAGCACGGCCGGATTCGCCGGCGTGAAGGCGTCGGTATTCACGCCACGACCCCACATCGCGAGATTGCGAAAGCCTCGCTCGGTGAGCGCCGCCGCCAACGATGGCGTGGAGACCATCGTCAACGCCGCCGCCGAATGGAACCGGCGCAGCGCGGCGTAGCTCCACGATTCCGGAATCGACCAGCGCGCCGAGATGTATTCCGGGAAGCGCGTCGTATACGACGTCGTGAAGCGGAGCCCGCGCTTGCGGCAATAGCCGCGGGTCATCAGCCCGATCGGCCCCTCGGTGGCGATATGAATCGAATCCGGCGCGACCTGCTTCGATGCGCGCCGCGATGCCCCGAGGGCTCGGCAGCGCAACCTGTAGCCCCGGATAGCTCGGGAGCGGCACCGAACGAAATCCCTCGGGCGAGAGAAAATCGACGTGGACACCGAGAGCGCGGGCGTTCGATGCCACCGCCTCCAGCGTGCGAACGACCCCGTTGACTTGCGGGTGCCAGGCGTCCGTCGCAATCAGCACCCGCATCAGCAGATCTCCGTCGCGACGGAGACACGCCAATCAGCATCAGCCCGTTCTGCCATGGATCGCCACACGCGGTTGGTTTGATGTCGCTCATCTCTCAGTTTGATGAACGACTTGCGTGTTGCAGCATCCTCAATTGATATTTCAGTAATACGACGACAGCGCGCGACGAGCGCTTTTTTGTAAGCCGCGCAACGGTATGTGCTCAACGATGACGGATTCGCATCAAGCGAATGACAATTGAATGTCCATCATGTGACCGACGATTGGTGTGCGGGAACGATCCAGCGTGCCTGGGGCGCTACTCCCCGCCACCCTTGCCCTCGCAGAGCTTCGCGTCCTTCACGACATCCTTGCAGTTGAAGGACTTGCCGGTGGTGTGTGCGGCCTGGATCACCGCAATATCCTCGGCCGGCGTGCGCGCGATCTCGGCGACCAGCGCCTGCAATTCGGCAGCCGCCACCGGCTCGACGTCGAGGCGAAGCTTCGCCGCCTCGGCGAGGAACTCCTTGTCCTGCATGGTGAGGTCGAAGGCGCGGCGCAACGCGGCGACCCGCTCCGCCGGCACGCCCGGCGGCGCGACCAGCGGCCGCCCGACCATCGAGGACGACGACATGAAGCGGAAGATGCGCCGCTCGGCTTCGTTGCGCGCATAGCTCTCCAACAGCGGCACGTCGGCGAACATCGGGTCCGGCCGCAGCCCGATCTGCACCAGCAGGTTGACCTTCTTCTCCTCGATCCAGGCGCGGCGGAAAGATTTCAGCCGACCAAAAGAAATGCCGCCCCGCGCTTCGACTTCGCCGCGCTCCATCGCCACGTCGATGGCGGTCGCCGGAAACCCGTTGATGATCTTGAATTTGGTGCCCAGCACGTTGTTGAGGATCTGCGGCACCTGCGACGACGGCGAGCCGGCGCCGGAAGCGCCGAGCACGACTTCCCGCTTCATCGCATCGTGCAGGGTGCGCACGCCGGTCGCATGCCAGGTGATGATGGTGGTGTTGGTGACCGCCGGGTTGCCCAGCCAGAAGAACTCGCCGGCCTTGAATTTCGCCTGCTGCGGCGTGAGCAGGTGCGCCATCGGCACCGTCTCGCCGATCGAGCCGATCACCGAGCCGTCGCGCTCCGCGACATTGTAGAGATAGTTGGTGGCGAGCAGGTGCCCTGCCCCGATCATCGACTTCGGCACGATCTGCGGCTGGCCGGGAATATGGCGGCTCATGTATTTGACGATGAGCCGCGTGCCGACGTCGTAGGTCGAGCCGGTGCTGCCGGAGATGACCACCGTCATCGTGCGGCCTTTGTAGAAATCGGCGACCGGATCGGCGAATGCGGAGCCGGCAAGGATCACAAGCGCAGCGCTGACGGCGGCCGTGCGCATCGATACGCCTCCTTCTTAGTCCTTGATCGCGTATTCCTTGAGCGCCGCCGGATCGGGATCGAAGCCGAGCCCCGGCGCGTCGGTGAGCATGAGGTATCCGTTCTGGGGCGTCGGCGCCGTCGGGCAAATCGCCGCCACCGCGCCGGCCGACTGGTAGGGATGCCACTCGCAGATCGTGCCGTTCACCGCGCCGGCCTGCAAATGCAGGTTATGCTGGGTCGAGCCGCCGCCGTTGCAGATCGGCGTCTCGAACCCGAGCGCCATGTCGGCGACGCGCAGCCCGCCGGTGTAACCGCCGCAATTGACGACGTTCGGCTGCAGGATATCGACCGCTTGCTGCACCAACAATTCGTTGAAGCGGTAGAGCGCGCCCATGCTCTGCCCGGCCGCGATCTGCAGACCGGTCTGGCGGCGGAAGTCGGCCATGCGGCCGGCGTGGTTGTCCGGCACCGGCTCTTCCACGAACGCCAAGCCATACGTCGCGCACATCCGCACCAGCGCCAGCGCCTGCGACGGGTCGATCTCGCAATTGATGTCGATGGCGATCTCGATGCTATGGCCGACCGCGTCGCGCACCGCTTTCACCCGGCGCGCGTCTTCCAACAACGCCTCGGTCATGTTGGGAAATTCATGCGCGCGGTCGCGTGCGATCACGCCGACCACCATCTTCACGCCGCCGAACCCCTGGCCCACCCAATGCTTCGCCACCGACGCAAGTTGATCGCGGTCCATCGACGGCAGGCCGCAGGTCACGTAGCACGGCACCTTGTCGCGGGCGCCGCCGAGCAGCCGCCACACCGGCTCCTTGAGCGCCTTGCCGCGGATGTCCCAGAGCGCGATGTCGATCGCGCTGATGGCGTGATAGGCGAGCCCGGTCTGGCCGCGGTGCGCCAGCTCGCGATACATCACGTTCCACACCTCGGCGATGCGCCGCGCGTCCATGCCGAGAATCAACGGCGTGACGGTGTTGGCGATCAGCGCCGCGGCGCCCTGCGCCGGCGCCAGGCTGGTGATGCCATGGCCGACGATGCCGGTATCGGTCTCGACTTCGACGAAAACGATCGGCCGGTTGACGGTCCGGTCGATCCCCGGCGCCCTGATCGGCACCGGCGGATTGAGGGCGTGAGCGGTGACGCGCGCGATTTTCATGAGACCCCCGTATCCTGTGTCAATCAGTCTCTCGCACGCCGGCAAATCCCATACAAGCGCGGGCCGGATGCCTGCGACATCAGGTTATAACTCGTTGGTTACTTATGTCGTTGACGGCGCTTCCCGTGCGCCCGTAAGATCGGGACAAGAAAATCCTTATCAGAGGAGGAAGCATCATGATCCTTCGCCTGCTCGCCTGCGCCGCGCTTGCCCTGTCGACCCTCTCGACGGCGCACGCGCAACCGTTCCCCAATAAGCCCATCACCATCATCGTGCCGTTCGGCGCCGGTGGTCCGACCGACATCGTCGCACGCGTGATCGGCGAACGGCTCACCGCAATCCTCGGCCAGCGCGCCGTCGTCGAAAACGTGGCTGGCGCCGCCGGCATCACCGGCGCCACACGCGCCGCCCGCGCGGCGCCGGATGGCTACACCCTGCTGATGGGGCCGATGAGCACCATGAGCTTCTCGCCGACGTTCTATCCGAACGCCCCGGTGCATACGCTGAAGGATTTCGAGCCGGTCGGCATTGTCGCCTCCGCACCCATCGTCATGGTCGGCCGCAAGGACATCGCCGGCAACACGCTCAAGGAGTTCGTGGCGGCGATGAAGAAGAGCCCCAAGCTCACCAACGGCAATGCCGGCATCGGCACCACCTCACACCTGGCTTGCGTGATGCTCAACGCGCGTTTCGGCGTCGATCCGGCGATCGTGCCTTATAAGAGTTCCGGCGCCGCGGTGCAGGACATGCTGACCGGCACCATCGATTACGTCTGCGACCAGTCGACCAGCGTGATGGGACAGGTCACGGCCGGCGCCATCAAGCCGCTCGCGGTACTGGCGGCGGCGGCCTCACCCGCCCTGCCGGGCGTGCCGACCATCGCGCAAGCCGGCTATCCCGGCGCTGAAATGGTGGTGTGGAATGCGCTGTTCGCTCCCAAGGGGACGCCGCGCGAGGTCATCACGCAGCTCAACGCGGCGATTGCGAAAGGCATCACCGATCCGGCCGCGCTGGAGCGCTTCCAGAAACTCGGCGCCGAGCCGCCCCCGGCCGCCGACCGCTCCGCGGCAGCGCTTGCCAAGATCCACGCCGCCGACGTCGAGAAGTGGGGCAAGGTCATTCGCGACGCCAAGATCGAGGTGAAGTGACGGCGGCAGTGCCCACCACGGATCGCATGCAGAAACGGCGTACCGATACCCGCGGCAAAATCGGCCGCCCCAAGGCCGAGCGTGGCGTCAAGAAAATCCGCGGCGCCGGCCCGCGCGATCCCGAACGCACCAGCGCGTCGATCCTTGCCGCCGCGGTGAAGGAATTCACCGACAAGGGCTACAGCGGCGCGCGCATCGATGCGATCGCGGCGCGCGCCGGCGCCAACAAGCGCATGATCTATCACTATTTCGGGGACAAGGAGGCGCTTTACCTCGCGGTGCTCGAAAGCGGCTATGCCGGCATTCGCTCCGCCGAAGCCGGCCTGCGGCTGGCCGATCTCGCGCCCAAGGTCGCGATCGAAAAGCTGATCGACTTCACCTGGCGGTATTTTCTCGACCACCCGGAATTCCTCAGCCTGCTCAACACCGAAAATCTCCACCGCGCCAAATATCTCAAGCGCTCGGTCCGCGTGTCCAATCTGCACTCGCCGCTGGTGGCGGTGATCTCGGATATCCTCAAGCGCGGCGTCGCGCAGGGCGAGTTCCGCCGCGGCGCCGACCCGGTGCATGTCTACATCTCGATCGCGTCGCTCGGCTTTTTCTATCTGTCGAACCGCTGGACGCTATCGACCATTTTCCGCCGCGACCTCTCGAAGCCGGCGGAACTCAAGGCGCGCGGCGAACACATCAAGGAGGTCATCCTTGGTTATCTGCGGCCGTGACGCACGACATGGCTGGGCTGACTTGCGCCACGCGTCCCTCCCCTGCGGGGGGGTTCAGGGAGGGGGCATGCTGGCACGCGAGCAAGTCACCCCTCCCCACCCCTCTCCCGCAAGCGGGAGAGGGAGCAGGCCGAGTTCGCTGCACGTCTTCGCATGAACGGCAGCTTGACCGCTCCGTATGCAGTGGCAATTTGTAACTAGATAGTTACTTATCGGGATGTTCTCGGATCAGGAGGAGAGACCGACATGGCCACGCAGCGCCTCGGCATCATCATGCACGGCATCACCGGCCGCATGGGGTATAATCAACACTTGGTCCGTTCGATCTGCGCGATCCGCGATCAGGGCGGCGTCCTGCTCGCGAACGGCGACCGCGTGATGCCCGACCCGGTGCTGATCGGCCGCAACGCCGAGAAGGTCCAGGCCATCGCGGCCAAGCACGGTATCAAACGAACGGCGACCGATCTCGACGCCGCCCTCGCCGGCACGGACGACACGGTGTTCTTCGACGCCGGCTCGACCCAGATGCGCGTCGCGCTCCTGCGCAAGGCGATCGCGGCCGGCAAGCACGTCTATTGCGAAAAGCCGGTGTCGGAGACGCTCGCGGAAGCGCTCTCGGTCGCGCAGGCAGCGAGCGACAAAGGCGTCAAGAGCGGCGTGGTGCAGGACAAGCTCTACCTGCCCGGCCTGCGCAAGATCAAAATGCTGAAGGACTCCGGCTTCTTCGGCCGCATCCTGTCGGTGCGCGGCGAGTTCGGCTACTGGGTGTTCGAGGGCGACTGGGGGCAACCGGCGCAGCGCCCGAGCTGGAACTACCGCAAGAAGGAAGGCGGCGGCATCATCCTCGATATGCTGCCGCACTGGCGCTACGTGCTCGACAACCTGTTCGGCGCGGTCGAGGCGGTGTCGTGCCTCGGCACCACCCACATTCCCTCGCGCGTCGACGAGACCGGCAAGCCCTACCCCGCGGATGCCGACGACGCCGCCTATGCGACCTTCCAGCTCGCCGGCGGCGCGATCGCGCACATCAATTCGTCCTGGTGCGTGCGGGTGAAGCGCGACGATCTCGTCACCTTCCAGGTCGACGGCACCCATGGCTCGGCGGTCGCCGGGCTGACGCGCTGCTTCACGCCAGCATCGCGTCAACACGCCGCGGCCGGTGTGGAACCCGGACGAGCCGCAGACCATGAAGTTCGAGCAGCAATGGGACGAAGTGCCCGACAACCAGGTCTACGAGAACGGCTTCAAGCTGCAGTGGGAGGAATTCATCCGCCACGTGGTGGCCGACGCGCCGTGGAAGTTCGATCTGTTCGAAGGCGCCAAGGGCGTGCAGCTCGCCGAAATCGCGATGAAAAGCTGGGCGGAGCGGCGCTGGATCGACGTGCCGGCGCTGCAAGCGGCGCGCGCCGCAGCCTGAGGTTTGCGCGAGAGGATTGCGCCAAAGGATTGCGCCATGACCACCATCAGGCTGCCGCTGCCGGATCGCCGCTTCGAAGACTACACCGTCAGCAACGCGCCGCTGCCGGTCGTACGCGGCGCGGCGCAATCCGGCAACGCCTCGCGCATCGCCTATTCGGCCGTGCATGTCACCGCCGATCCGCTCGCCGACAACGATCCCGTGGCTCGACGCCGCGATCGACTGGGACAAGACCATCGCCTTCCGTCATTACATCTGGGACCTCGGGCTCGGCGTCGCGGAGGCGATGGATACCGCGCAACGCGGCATGGGCATCGACTGGCCGACCGCGCTGGAGCTGATCGGCCGCTCGCTCGACGCCGCAAAAGGCCGCCCGGGCGCGTTGATCGCGAGCGGCGCCGGCACCGACCACCTCGCGCCTGATGCCGGCGTCACCGTCGACGACGTCATCCGCGCCTATGAGGAGCAGGTCGAGGCGATCGAGGCCTTGGGCGGACGCATCATCCTGATGGCGAGCCGTGCGCTGGTGCGCGCCGCGCGCGGCCCCGACGACTATCTGCGCGTCTATGACCGCATCCTGTCGCAGGCGCGCGAGCCGGTGATCATCCATTGGCTGGGCGAGATGTTCGACCCGGCGCTCGAGGGCTATTGGGGCTCGCGCGACCACAACGCGGCGATGGACACTGCGCTGGCGGCGATCTCGGCGAACGCCGCCAAGGTCGACGGCATCAAGATTTCGCTCCTGTCCAAGGAGAAGGAAATCGCCATGCGCCGCCGCCTGCCGTCGGGCGTGCGCATGTATACCGGCGATGACTTCAATTATGCCGAGCTGATCGCGGGCGACGAGCACGGCTATTCCGACGCGCTGCTCGGCATCTTCGATGCGATCGCGCCGGCGGCCGCCGCGGCGCTCGACCGGCTGTCGGCCGGCGACGAGCAGACCTTCCACGACATCCTGGCGCCGACCGTGCCGCTCAGCCGGCACATCTTCAAGCCGCCGACCCGCTTCTACAAGACCGGCGTGGTGTTCCTCGCCTATCTCAACGGGCTGCAGGACCATTTCGCCATGGTCGGCGGCCAGCAGAGCGCGCGCTCCATCATCCACCTGGCCGAGCTGTTCCGCCTCGCCGACCGCGCGCGGGTGCTGCGCGATCCCGATCTTGCCGCGCGCCGCATGTCGCAAGTGCTGGCGGTCGCCGGCGTCAATTAGTGGGAGCGGCCGATGGGGCTTGAAGGTCTCTCGATCAATCTCGCCACCGTGCGCGAGCAATGGGACCTGCGGCAGGCGGTCGATGCTTGCCGCAAGCACGGCATCACCGCCATCGCGCCCTGGCGCGACCAGGTCGAAAAGGCCGGGCTGGCGGAAGCCGCGCGCATCGTGCGCGACAACGGCCTGCGCGTCACCGACCTTTGCCGCGGCGGCATGTTCCCGGCCGCCGATGCGGCCGCACGCCAGCGGCAGATCGACGACAACAAGCGCGCCATCGACGAAGCGGCGGCGCTTGGCGCCGATGCCCTCGTCCTCGTCGTCGGCGGGCTGCCGGAAGGCTCGCGCGACCTTGCCGCGGCGCGCGCGATGGTGCGCGACGGCATCGCCGCCGTGCTGCCGCATGCGCGCGCCTGCAAGATGCCGCTCGCGATCGAGCCGCTGCATCCGATGTATGCCGCCGACCGCGCCTGCGTGAACACGCTCGAACAGGCGCTCGACCTCTGCGACGAGCTCGGCGAAGGCGTCGGCGTCGCCATCGACACCTATCATGTGTGGTGGGACCCCAAGCTGTTCGCGCAGATCGCCCGTGCCGGCGCCGGCAAGCGCATCCTCGCGCATCACATCTGCGACTGGCTGGTGCCGACGCGCCACATGCTGCTCGACCGCGGCATGATGGGCGACGGCGTGATCGACTTCCGCCCGATCCGCCGCGCCATCGAGGCCGCCGGCTATACCGGCCCGCAGGCGGTGGAAATCCTGTCCGAGACCTGGTGGAAGCGCCCGGGCGACGAGGTGCTCAAGACCGTCATCGCGCGCTATAAGAACTGTGCCGATAGCCCCAACCGTGTCCCGGGCGCAGCGTCACGGCGCGTCGCGCGCTATGCGCAGTGGCGCAACCCGTGACCGGTCGTAAACGTCCCGGATCAGCGCGCAGCGTTTCACGCTGCACCGCGTCCGGGACACGAAATCGGAAGACGCCATGCCCCGCGATCCGCAAGTCGACCTCATCTTCTCCCACTTCACGCCGCGCTATGTCGCGACCGGCGTCGATCCCAACGATCTGGAACGCCTGAAAGCGCGGATCGAGCGCTGGGACGACTGGTGCCGGATCTGGTCGGACGAAGCGGCGCAGCACGTACGGCTCGGCGAGGACGCGTTGCAGGTCGGGCGGCGCGTCACCGCGTCCGAGAGCTTCCTGCGGGCGGCGATCTACTACCACTCCGGCAAGCACCTGTTCGCCGACCGAACCGAGGAATACCGCGCAGCGCATGAGGCGATGCTGCGCTGCTACCAGGCGGCGGCGCCGCTGATGATCCGCCGGCCGAGCATCTGACCTTTCCGTTCGAGGGCGCGCACCTGCACGGCTGGCTGCGCCGCCCGGACGCCGCGTCGCCGCTGCCGGTCGCCGTCATCCTGCCCGGCCTCGACGCCTGCAAGGAGGAACTGCACGCCTGGAGCGACGCATTTCTCGCGCGCGGACTGGCGACGCTGACGCTCGACGGTCCCGGCCAAGGCGAGACGGCGTTCGCGCTGCCGGTGCGCACCGACTGGGGCAAGGTGATCGGCGCGGTCATCGACGGCCTTGCAGACGCGGCGCGATGTCGACGCCGACGCAAGCTCGGCGTGGTCGGGCAAAGCCTCGGCGCGTTCTACGCGCCGCTCGCCGCCTCGCAGGAGCCGCGCATCAAGGCGTGCATCGCCAATTGCGGGCCTTACGACTGGGGCCGCGTTTTGCCGCAGATGCCGAAAGTGTCGCAGGAGGTGTTTCGCGTGCGCAGCCACGCCGCCACCATCGAGGAGGCCTGGCAGATTGCCAAAGCGATGACGCTCGAAGGCGCCGCGGCGCGCATCAAATGCCCGCTGCTGGTGGTGTTCGGCGGCGGCGACCGCCTGATCCCGCCGGCCGAAGGCGAGCGGCTGGCGCGCGAGGCATCGGGACCGTCCAAGTTCGTGCTCTACCCGGAAGGCAATCACGTCTGCTTCAACATCAGCTACAAGTTCCGTCCATTGACGGCGGACTGGATGGCTGAGACACTTTTCGGAAAGTGAGGCGTACGAACAACGGGAAGGAAACGATCAATGCGACACCTGCTGACCCTCGCGGTCGCAACCGCAACGCTGGCCATCGCCACAACCACCGCGCCAGCACAAACCTTCCCCACCAAGCCGGTGACCATCGTCGTCACCTCCGCGCCCGGCGGCGCCGCCGATGCGACCGCGCGCGCGCTCGCGCTCCATCTTGGCAAGGCCTGGAACCAGCAGGTCATCGTCGAGAACAAGCCGGGCGGCAACACCCAGATCGCGGCCGACTACGTGGCCAAGGCGGCGCCCGACGGCCACACGCTGCTGCTCGGGCCGGACGTGACCTTCACCGTCAATCCGCATCTCTATCGCAAGCTCAGCTACGACCCGGTGAAGGATTTCGAGCCGATCACCGGGCTGACGGTGCTGCACCAGGCGCTGGTGACGCATCCCTCGCTGGCGGCGAACAGCGTCCCCGAGTTGCTGGCGCTCGCCAAGGCCAAGCCCGGCGCGCTCAACTACGGCACGTTCGGGCTCGGCTCCGCCGGCCATCTCAACATGGAGGCGCTGCAGTCGCGGGCCGGCGTCAAGCTCACCGCCGTGCACTACCGCGGCGCCGCGCCGGCGATGACCGACGTGATCGCCGGACACATCCAGTTGATGTTCGTGAGCTTCGGCTCGGCGCTGCAGGCATGGAAGGCCGGCAACTTGAAGATGCTCGCGCATCGGCAGCCCGAAGCGGCTTGCCGGCTATCCCGATCTCCCGACCGTCGCGGAAGGCGGCCTGCCCGGCTTCGAGGCGAAGTCCTGGTTCGGCCTGTTCGCAACCGGCGGCACGCCCCGCCCGATCGTGGCCAAGATCAATGCCGACGCACGCAAGATCATCGAAAGCCCGGAGTTCCAGAACGACATTCCTGGCGAAGCAGATGATGCAGTCGATCACCAGCACGCCGGAGGCCTACGCGGAGTTGATCCGCACCGACTCGCGGCTGTGGGCCAAGGTGATCGCGGCGGCGAATTTGAAGATCGAGTGACGCATCCGCAGCTCCCGCTCAGTCCTAGCGCGCGCAACGCGCGTCTTCGACCCGGCGAATGGCGACGAACCGGAATCCCGCTTGCAGCGGCGCAATGATCGCGTGACGCGTCGAGAGCCGTGCATCTACAGCTCAAACCTCGCCTTCACCCACGGCACCACGACATCGCGGAAGATATCGTCGTCCTTGACCGTCAGCGAGCGGCCCATGGTCTGGCCCTGCGGATTGACCCAGGCATGCTTGGGGCTGCCGTGCTCGAGCATCAGCACGAAATCGGAGAACGGCACCTGGGTGTCCTGCGCGCCACCGATCAGCAGCATCGGCGGCGTCGGCTGGTCGATGAGCCCGCCGTCCACCAGCGACAGCGACGGCATGACGGCGAACGCCTCCTCGACCGTGCTCACGCCCAGCATGTGCAGCCGCGACGGCACATAGTCGAACAGGAATTCCTTGGTCTTGAACGCCTCCTGCTGCCATTCGCGCTGGAAATAGCGATGCACCGGCCCGCTCTGGAACACCGCGCCCTTCAGCCGCGCGACCTCGGCATAGGCGGCGCGCGCCGACCAGTAGCTGCCCCAGCTCTGTCCGCGCACGATCACGCGGCTGCCGTCGAGATCGCTGCGCGTCTGCAGAAAGTCGATGATCGCCGAGATCATGCGCTCGGAGCCCGGCCGCACCGGCACCGGCGCGTCGGCAGTGCCGGGCTTGTCGACGGCGATGGCGGCGATGCCGTGCTTGAGGAAGCCGCGCGCCTGGATCGCGACCGAATCCTTCCAGAGATCGCTGCCGCCGATATTGATGGTGACCGGCGGCCGCGCGACGCCATCGGGCTTCTGCAGCCACGCCTTGATTGTCGTGCCTTCGAACGGGATCGACAGCGGCTCGATCGCCGGCTCACCAGCCGCCCATAGGCGGCGAACGCCACCTGCGCCTTGTCGTAGCTCGCGCGCTTGTTCGGCGCCGACATCACCGGCCAGCGTCCGAGCGTGTAGAGCCGCCAGGCATAGAGGTAGTGCTGCGCGGCAGCGGACGCGTCGGCTCGCCTCCGGCCTTCTGCGCCTCCTCCATGACGCGGTCGCCGACCGCCATCCACGCGCCGCCCCAGGCGTCGGGATCGAGATCGCGGATCATCGCCAGCGCCGCGCGCGCATCGTCCGGCGTGATCGCGAACACCGGATAGGCGCCGCGCTCGGCGCGCGCCAGCGTCTCGGCCTTCAACTCCTCCCAGGTCCGGGTTTGATAGCCGTGATCGATCATGCGATGTCCTACGCGATGAGCACGATCGAGCCGGTGGTCTTGCGCGCTTCGAGGTCGGCGTGCGCCTGCGGGGCATCTTGCAGCGCATAGGTGTGGCTGATCGCGATCGTCAGCTTGCCGGACAGCACCATCGCGAACAGGTCGTTGGCGGTCGTCAGCAGATCGGCGCGCGTCGCGGTGTAGTCGGGCAGGCTCGGATGCGTCAGCCAGATCGAGCCCATGTGCCCGAGCTTGCGCGGCGGCACCGGCTCGGGATCGCCCGACGCCTCGCCGTAGGACGCCAGCACGCCGCGCCGGCGCAGGCAGCGCATCGAGCCCTCGAAGGTCGCGCGCCCGACCGAATCGTAGACCACGGCAACGCCTTCGCCTTTGGTGATGTCCTTCACGCGCGCCGACGAAATCCTCGCGCGTGTAGACGATCGGATGGTCGCAGCCATGCGCCCGCGCCACTGTGGCCTTGTCGTCGGTCGACACCGTACCGATCACGGTCGCGCCGAGATGCTTCGCCCATTGGCACAGGATGAGGCCGACGCCGCCGGCCGCAGCGTGCACCAGGATCGCGTCGCCCGGCTGCACCGCGTAGGTGTCATGCAGCAGATAGCGCGCGGTCATGCCGCGGATCATCATCGCCGCGGCAGTGCGTTCGTCGATGCCGTCCGGCAGCTTCACCGCGCGCGCCGCCGGCACGTTGCGCGCCTCGCGCATAGGCGCCGTCCGGCCCGGCCACGCAGGCGATGCGATCGCCGACGGCGACCTCGCGTGACGCCGGGCCCGACCGCCTCGACCACGCCGGCGCTCTCCAGCCCGATGCCGGATGGGAACGCGCGCACCTCATGGAGGCCGCGGCGGATCAGCACGTCGCGATAGTTGACCGCGACCGCGGTGTTGCGCATGCGCACCTGGCCAGCCGCCGGCGGCGGCAGCGTCACGTCTTCCCACTGCAGCACCTCCGGCCCGCCGTGCTGGTAGAAGCGGAACGCATTGCCCATCCTCAATCCCCACATGTGCCGGCGCAAACTAAGGTTCTGACCTGCGAACCGCAAGCAAGACCGCTGTCAGAGACCGTTCGTTGCGGCTCTTGCGCAGGCTCGGCCGGGCTCTATTGTGAGCGGCAGATTTCTCGCGTGCGTGCAAATTCTCCCATGAGCATCAGGATCGGCAGCGACGTCCGGCGGAAGGAGGACTTGCGCCTCGTCACCGGCGCCGGCTGCTTCAGCGACGACGTCAACCTGCCGGGCCAGGCCTACGCCGTCATGGTGCGCTCGCCGCATGCCCATGCCCGCATTCGCGCAATCGCGACCGAACAGGCGCGCGCCGCCGACGGCGTGCTCGCGGTGCTCACCGGCGCCGACCTTCTGGCCGACGGGCTGAAGCCGATTCCGCACCGTCCGGTGTTGCGCGGCGCGCCGGATATCACGATCGCGAAACCGCGACAACAGCGACGCCGCGACCACGCCGCACTATCCGCTGCCGGCCGACAAGGTGCGCTTCGTCGGCGAGCCGGTCGCGATGGTGGTCGCCACGTCGCTCGCCGCCGCCAAGGCCGGCGCCGAACTGGTCACGGTCGACTATGAGCCGCTCGCGGCGGTGACCCATGCGATGGCGTCGGCCGAGCCCGGCGCGCCATCAGTGTTCCAAGACGGCTCCAACGTCTGCGTCGACGCCGATGTCGGCGATGCCGCCGCCACCAACGCCGCGTTCGCGCGCGCCGCGCATATCGTGTCGCTCGACACCTGGGTGCAGCGCGTCACCGGCGTGCCGATGGAGCCGCGCGCCGCAGTCGGCGCCTACGACGCGCGCAGCGCGCCGCTACACGCTGCTACGCCGGCAGCGGCAATGTGGTGCGGCAGAAAACCGAGCTCGCGGGCATCCTCGGTGTCGCCGACAACGCGGTGCGCGTGATCGCGCGCGACGTCGGCGGCAATTTCGGCACCCGCAACGCCTTCTATCCGGAATTCGCGCTGGTGTGCTGGGCGGCGCAGCGGCTGGCGCGGCCGGTGAAATGGACCTGCGAGCGCAGCGAATCCTTCCTGAGCGACTACCAGGGCCGCGACCTGGCGGTGCAGGCCGAGCTGGCGCTCGATGCCGATGGCCATTTCCTCGGCCTGCGCGGCAGCAACACCAGCAATGTCGGCGCCCATACCGTGAGCTTCGTTGCCCTGGTGCAAGGGCGTCGAGCTGATGTCGAGCGTCTACAAGATCCCGGCGGCGCATTTCCGCGCCCGCGCCGTGCTGACCAACACCCCGCCGACCAACTCCTATCGCAGCGCCGGCCGGCCGGAAGCGATGTTCGTGATCGAGCGGCTGATCGATCTCGCCGCAGCGCAATGCGGCTTCGACCGGGTGTCGCTGCGCCGGCGCAATCTGGTGCCGGAACGGCCGCGCGCCTACGTCAATCCGCTCGGGCTGCCCTGCGACGGCGGCGGCTACAAGAAGGCGATGGACGCCGCGCTCAAGCTCGCCGACTGGCAGGGCTTCGCCAAGCGCAAGCGCGAGTCGCGCCGCCGGGGCAAGCTGCGCGGCATCGGCGTCGCCAACTACATCGAACTCACCAGCGGCATTCCGCGCGAGCGCACCGAAATCACGGTCGCGCTCAACGGCTATGTCGACGTCGTGATCGGCACGCTGTCGAGCGGCCAGGGCCACGAGACGAGCTTTGCGCAACTCGTCACCGAATGGCTCGGCGTTCCGTTCGACCGGGTGCGCCTGATCACCGGCGACACCGACACCGTCGCGGCCGGCGGCGGCTCGCATTCCGGCCGTTCGATGCGGATGGCAGGCATCGTCATCGGCAATGCGACGGCGGACATCGTGGCCAAGGCGAAGCGCATCGTGGCGCATATCGCCGAAGCCGACGCCAAGACCGTTGACTTCAACGACGGCCGCTTCAGCGCCAACGGCCGTTCGCTCGACCTGTTCGAGGTGGCGAACGCGGCGATCACCCGCAACGACCTGCCAGACGATCTGCGTGGACCGCTCACCGCGGTCTCGGATGTCACCTACACCAGCGGCGGCTTCCCGTTCGGCACCCATGTCTGCGAGGTCGAGGTCGATCCCGACACCGGCGCCACGACGCTCGTTTCCTATGCCGCGTACGATGACGTCGGGCGCGCGGTCAATCCGCTGATCCTGCACGGGCAGGCGCATGGCGGGATTGCGCAGGGCGTCGGCCAGGCGCTGTGCGAGCAATGCCACTACGATTCGGCCGGCGGCCAGCTGCTGTCCGGATCGTTCATGGACTACGCCATGCCGCGCGCCGACACGTTGCCGTCGTTCGCGACCGAAATCGGCGAAACGCCCTCCCCGCTCAATCCGCTCGGCATCCGCTCGGGTGGCGAAGGCGGCACCACGCCGGCGCTGGCGGTGGTGGTGAATGCCATTGTCGATGCGCTATCGGAACTGGGCGTCAATCATATCGAAATGCCGGCAACGCCGGAACGCGTGTGGCGAGCCATTCAAGACGCACGCAAAACGTAGACAACAACTGCAAAGAAAGGGATGACGGTATGAGTGACGAATATTCAGGTCAAGCAGGACGGCCCGATCCTGCGGGTGACGATCAACCGGCCGGACCACGGCAATGCCGCGACCGACCCGATGGCATTGGAACTGACCGGTATCCTCGAAAAGGCCGCCGACACGTCACGGCTGGTGGTGCTGCGCGGCGCCGGCAAGGACTTCTGCGTCGGCCGCGCCAGCATGGGCGCGCGCCCGGCGGTCGATCCGGAAGCGCTGGAGCGCAAGCGCCAGTCCGACGTGATCTTCAACACCTACAACGCGTTCCGCAATTCGCGGATCCCGATCATCGCGGTGGTGACCGGCCGCGCGCACGGCTTCGGCTGCGCGATCGCCGGCGTCGCCGACATCACCATCGCCGCCGAGAGCGCCACCTTCTCGATTCCGGAAATGGCGCATCGCATCCTGCCGACCATGGTGATCTCGGCCCTGATGGACCGCGTTCCGCGCAAGGAACTGACTTATCTTGTGTATTCGACCGCGGTGATCAGCGCCGCGCGGGCACGCGAATGCGGGCTGATCAGCGAATTCGTGCCGGATGCCAAGCTCGACGAGTTCGTCGAGGCGCTGTGCAAGACCATCCTCAACGCGCCCAATCCCGCGACCGAAGGCGCCAAGGAGTTCCTGCGGCGCGCTTTCACCATGGATGTGCCGAGCGCGATCGACTATGCGCGCAATATTCACGCCACCGTGAACTCTTCGAGCGAGATGCGGAAGTAGCACGGAGTTGTCGTCGGGTGGAAAATCTCGATCCGTCATCCTGAGGTGCGAGGGATAGCGCGTCGAAGGAGCGCTATGCCGAGCCTCGAAGGATGCACGGCCCGTATCGGCCGCCGTCGCCCTTCGAGGCCCTCGCTGCGCTCGGGCACCTCAGGGTGACGGCGGAGAGAGATTCCAAATCACCGAAGAGACGGAGCTACCTGCGCACCGGCAGCGGCTGCTCCTCGAGCATCGCCCGGATCGCCTGCCGCGTGGTCTCGGGACTGAGGCCATGCCGGCTGATCAGATCCTGGCAATCCGCCGCGATCGCCTCGACGTCATTCATGACCTTGAGGCGCTTGTAAGCGTCCTCGCGGCGCAAGCCCATGCTGGCGCCGACGATCTCCAGCATGTTGAGGATGCGGAACGGCCGCACCGATTCATGCGCGCACAATTCGCGATGGTCGGCGTGATAGAGCGCGACCAGCGCATCGACGCCGGCTTGCTCCGCGGCATCGAGCTCTTTTTGTTGCAGCTCGCGCCGCAGCGCCGGCAGCGCGCGGAAATAGTTGCTCATCGCGCCGATGGCGGGCTGCTTGAGATCGATCAGTTCGACCCCCGGCACCGCGCGTAAAATGTCCTCGGCCGCCTCGACCACGCCATGGACGCCGGGGTGTTTGTGCAATGCAATCCGCATCGGCACGCGCTCACGCAAATGCGGGCGCAGCCGGTCGAGATGGGCGCGCAGGTAGAGCATGAACGGCGTCATCTCGAACGGCTTGGCGCCGCGGACCTGTTCGACCGTCGGCAGCGTCGTCTCGGTGAACTGGATGTGGCAGCTCGGGCACCACGACACCACCTGCCCGGACTTGCTGCTGGAAAGCTTGTCGAGCGTGTTCTCGGCGAACCGCCCCGAGGTCGCGACGTCGCCGGTGCGCATCTGCACCACGCCGCAGCAATGGCTCGGCCCACCCATCACCTGATAGGTGGCGCCGATGGCATCCATGATGTCGAGCGCAAGCAGCGCGATGTGCGGGGTCTTGAGCACGTTGCAGCCGGTGTAGAACACGAAGTCCGGCCGATCGCCGCCGTTGGCGGCGCCCGACTTCTGGCCGAGCCGCGCCAGCAGTTCGTCATCGAGCTGCAAACGCGAGATATGGGTCACGTCGCGCGCCACCTTGCGAAAGCCCTCGACGCCGATCCGGCGCTGCTCGCGCGCGTCGTGGTCCTTCCTCGCCATGGCGGTGCGTGTCATCGCCAACAGGAAGCGCGGATTGACGCCATAGTCACACGCCTTGATGCATTCGCCCGAGAGCACGCAGGCGTTCGCCCATTTGCGCGCCGCCTCGTTGCCGTCTCCGTGACGCAGAATGTCGATCACGCCGCCGATCACCGCGCGCGGCTCGGCGGTCACGCCGCCCGGCCTCCGTGACCGGACAGGCCTCGACGCACTTGCCGCATTGCGTGCAGGCATCGGCCATGCCGGCAACGCGTGCGGCCAAGGCGGATTCGAACGTCTCGGTCGGTTGGTTGCTCATGGATGCACCCTGGAACCGTTCCAGGAGAGCCTATCGCGATTCAGGCCGCCATGTCGCGGACCAAATCAGCGGCGTTCGGCCTGCTCGCGAACGAACGCCTTGATCGCCTCGATCGCTTCCAGCGAGGCCGGCGCGGTCGGTTCCTTGGTGATGAACGTGTGCGGCTGATCCTTGAATTTGCGCAGGTCGATCCGGCCGCCGGCCTTGCGGTACGCCGCCGCGAAATTGTCGGCCATGTCCGTCGGCAGGATCACGTCGCCGGTGCCCTGGATCAGCAGCGTCGGCGGAAGCTCGACCTGTTCGCCGCGTTCGAGGATCATCTGCGGATTGCCTTCGGCCTGCGCGGCCTCATCCGGCCAATAGGCGTGATGCGCCGCGACGTGATCGTCCATGCCCTTGGCCTTCGCCATCTCGATAGCGCGCGAGCGGATCGAGCACCGGCCAGCAGGCGATCACGAAGGCCAGCGACGCATCGATTCCCGCCGGACCGGGAATGGCGGCGTAGCGCGGATCGCGCGGGCGCATGGCGCCGAGCATGATCTGGTGGCCGCCGCTCGACGTCCCGATGCCGCCGACGCGATCGGCCGAGACGCCCATCGTCGCCGCATGCTGCTTCAGCCAGCGGATCGCGTAGTTGATGTCGGCGAGGCAATCCGGATAGCGCGCGACCGGCGGCATGCGGATATCGAGCGCCATCACCAGCGCACCGTCGCGCGCCAGCGCCTCGTCGATGACCGCATTGGTGAGGCGCGTCTCCCGCGTCCAGCGACCGCCGTGCAGCGAGACCAGCGCGGCGCGCGGCCGGTCTTGCTTCGGCCGGTAGAGGCGCGCCAGCAGCGGCCCGCTTGGGTGGCTCAGATACTCGATGTCCTCGACGTGGATATCCGACATCGCCTCGACGCTCATGCCGTCACGCTCCCCAGCGCCCGCTTGCGTTCACTTGGCAGCGATCCCCGCCTCGCGGATGATCGTGGTCCAGCGCGCGACGTCGTTGCGGATCAAGCGCGCCAAGCTCTTCGGGCGTGCTGGTCGCGACCACCACGCCCTGCTTGTCGAGCGCCGCGCGCGTCTCCGGCGCATTCACCACCGCAACCACCTCGCGATTGATCCGCTGCGACGATGGCCGCCGGCGCCTTG
Source organism: uncultured Alphaproteobacteria bacterium (assembly GCA_963741595.1). Taxonomy (GTDB): domain Bacteria; phylum Pseudomonadota; class Alphaproteobacteria; order Rhizobiales; family Xanthobacteraceae; genus VAZQ01. The sequence goes on along the minus strand of CAVUIV010000006.1, from coordinate 106,563 downwards.
GCCGGCAGCACAAATGCGCTCCACAGACCCGCCTCGTAGCCGGTCAGCCCGGACTCCGCGACCGTCGGCACGTCCGGCAACTGCGCATTGCGCTTGGCGCCGGTGGTGGCGAGCGCGCGCATCTTGCCGTTACGGATATGCGCGAGCGACGGCGCGATCGTGCCCATCAACAGCTCGATGCGGCCCTCCATCAGGTCGACGACCGACTGCGCGGTGCCGCGATAAGGGACATGCACCATCCTGACATTGCCCATCTTCTCCAGGAGCGCACCGACCAGATGCGCCATGCTGCCAGGGCCGGCGGAGGCATAATTGAGCGTGCCGGGCTTCGCCTTGGCGAGCGCCAGCAGCTCGGCGATGGATGTCGCGGGCAACTTCGGCGTCGCCAAGATGACGAACGGCGAGCTCCCGATCAGCACCACCGGCGTGAAATCCTTGACCGGATCATAGGCCGGCTTCGCCTGCATCGCGGTTGCCGACGCATGCGTCGTGGTGTTGGCAAGGCCCATGGTGTAGCCGTCGGGCTCGGCGCGCGCGACCGCCTCGCTGCCGAGCGTCGCGCTGGCGCCGACCCGGTTGTCGACCACGATCTGCTGGCCGAGGCGGTCGGCCAAGCCGCTGGCTCACGATGCGGGCGATGACATCCGAGCTGCTGCCGGGCTGGAACGGCACGATCAGGCGGATCGGACGTTCCGCCGGCCAGCGGCTTTCCGCTGACGGTTGCGCACCGGCCGGCTGCACCAACGCGGCGGTCGCGGCCAGCAATCCGGCGATAGCTGCAGAAGCGATCTTCGTCATGACCACTGTCTCCGAGTTAGCGGCACCTCCGCTACCCAATCAAGAACCATGCCATGCGCCGGACCGAGGCGGGCGCGAAGTCTGTCACGCGATCTGGTCGGCCTCGCGGATGCTGTCGATCAACGACGAGCGCAACAGGAACGCACGCGCGAGCTTCGGATCTTCCGCGGTTCGGCGCAGATCGTCGTGGTTTTTCTTGCGGACGGCCGGGTCCTTCTCGGCCAACAGCCGCTTGTTGCGGATGGTGTCGGCCTGGGTGTGCTTGACGGCGACGTGGCGGCGCTGGCGCTCGTAGCGGTCGAGCACGTCGTCGTCCGCCTCACCGTGGAAGATCGCGATCAGCTTGTCGGCCAGGTTGAACGCGTCGTGGACGCCGCTGTTCATGCCCATGGCGCCGATCGGCGAGTTCACATGCGCGGAATCGCCGGCGAGGATCGCGCGGCCGGACCGGAACCTGGTCGCGACCCGCTGATGCACCGTGTAGACGTTGCAGCCGACGATCTCGAAGTCCTTGCCGGTCGGCAGGAAGTCCTGCAGCTTCGCCTGCAGGACCTCGGGCCGGCGCAATTCGTCATCGGTCTCGTCTTCCTTGGTCGGGAAATGCACCCGCCAGCGGTCGGGCGGCCCGAGCCAGTGGAACAGGTTCGACCATTCGTCGGGATCGGAAATGTAGTTGCGCTCCGTGTAGCCATGCTTGCGGAAGTCGTAGGCGACCTCGATGTTCAGCGTGCGGTCCGAATAGGTGAAGCCCTCGAAATCGATGCCGAGCTCCTTGCGAATGATGCTGCGCGCGCCCTCGCCGCTCACGATGTAGCGGCCGCGCAACGTCTTCGGTTTCGCCGGCTGAATTGACGATCGTTGCGGTCACGCCGTCGGCATCCTGCTCGAATGCGGTGAAGTCGGTCGACAGCCGCAGGTCGATATCGGGATGCGCCTTGGCGAGCTTCATCGCCTCCTCGACGATCTTGATGCGCTCGCATTGCAGAACATACGGGAACGGCGTGTCGTCCTTGAGGTGTATGTGATCGAACTCGGCGATCAGCTTGGCTTCGTGGCGGTCCCAATAGTGGAGCAGCGGCGCGATGATGCCGCGCGGCTCCAACAGCTTGTAAAGGCCGATCCGGTCGAACAGCTCCAGCGTCGCGGGATGATTGGTGCCGGCGCGCGGCACCTGTTCAAGGAAATTGTCGTCGTTGAGCGCCTCGATCAGCGAGACCTTGACGCCCGCCTGCGCGAGCGCGAGCGACGAGGCAGAGCCCGACCGGCCCCGCCCCGATGACGATCACGCGATTGGACATAATGATCCGGGCACGCGCGTTCAGGTCTTCGCCACCACGTCCTTGACGGCGCCGGTCCAGCCCTTGTGGGTCAGGTCGAAGACGATGCCGAGCGGATCCTTGTACTTGCACTCGTAGAACGAGTTGGGCGAGGTCGGCCGGCCTTCGAGATAGGTGCCGCCGGCCTTCTGGACCTTCTGTCTCCGCCTCGTCGAGGTCGTCGACCCACATGCCGAAATGATAGATGCCGACCTTCTCGTTGCCCTCCTGCTTGAGCAGCGCCACGTTGATGGTGCCGTCCGACATGTAGACCCCGCGGCGCGCGCGGCCGGCGAGTTTCATGTCGAAGGCCTCTTCGAAGAATTTCGCCGCCTTGTCGGGATCGGGAACGATCAGAGCGATGTGGCGGAGCTTGGCCATGGTCGAAAGCCTTTCGTTGGAAGGACGCTGGGAAGCAGGCTAGCAAAGCTAACCCTTCGGGCGCAAATTGGCAGACGCGGGCGCTCATCCTTGCAACCTTGCAGTGCGACAACACAGCCGGTCTGCAGCGTGCGAAGTCCGGCTTTGTCGGTTGAGACAGCCAAAACGATCGGCCAGAATGAAGCAAACAGAGATGCCAACTGCGGAGGAGAAGCCCAATGACTCGATACCTTTCAGGCTATGGGTCACTCCTCGCCGCCATTGCGGTCATAGCGCTGGCGGCGCCAGTGAAGAGCGAGACCGCGGAGGACTTCTTCGGGGCAAGCAGATCAACCTGATCATCGGCTACAATCCCGGCGGCCCCTACGACGTCTACTCGCGGCTCGCCGCGACGCTGCTGCCGAAATACATCCCCGGCAACCCCAAGATCGTGCCGCAAAACATGCCCGGCGTCGGCAGCGCCAAGGCCGCGAACTACCTCTACAGTCAGGCGCCGCGCGACGGCCTGACGCTTGGCGTGATCGGCCAGCAGCTTCCGGTCTCGCAGGCGCTGGGCGACGCCAGCGTCAAGTTCGACATGCGCCAGTTCAACTGGCTCGGCCGTTTCACCTCGGGCGCGGAAGCGACCGTGATCTGGCACACCTCACCGACCAAATCGATCGCCGACGCGATGAAGCGCGAGACCACGCTGGCCTCGACCAGCGCCGGCTCGTCCGCGGACTCCTTCCCGCTGTTGATGAACCGGATCGCCGGCACCAAGTTCAAGATGATCCGCGGCTATCCCGGCGTCACCGGCACCGTGCTGGCGATGGAGCGTAGCGAAACCGAAGGCGCTCATGCCACGCTGGAGCAGATCCTGTTCGGCAAACAGGAATGGCTCAAGCAGAAGACCGCGGCGGTGCTGGTCCAGTACACCCAATCGCGACATCCAGCGTTTCCAAACGTGCCGGCGATGGTCGAGTTCGGCAAGAGCGACATCGATCGCCAAGTGCTGGCGCTGTTCGGTAGCACCGCCGAGGTCGGGCGCGCCGTAATGGCGCCCCCCGGCATTCCCGCTGATCGGCTGGCGCTGTTGCGGCGGGCGTTCGACACCATGCTCGCCGATCCCGGCTTCAAGCACGAAATCGAGAAGCGCAATCTCGAATTCGGACCGATGCCGGGCGCCGCGTTGCAGAAGCTGATCACGGATTCGCTGACGGTTTCGCCCGAGGTCATCAAGCACGCCATTGCGATGAGCCGGGAGTAGCGCGCGATGCTTCAGACCACGACGGCGCGCGAAGGCGCGGCCGACTTCGACAAGTTCCGGCTGCGCCGCTTCGCCGAGCACCTGGTCGCGATCGGCGAGGCTGACGTCCACGCCCAGCCGATCGCAATGGCCGACTTGGCCGCGGCCATCGCCGAGACGCCGCGCGCCATGATTTTCCGCGACGCGGGACCTGAGCATTTCGAGATCGTCGCCGCGGCCGCCGGCAGCCGCAAGCGGCTGGCGGCAGCGCTCGGCGTCGACGAGCGCGATGCCGGCAAGGCATATCTCGACCGGCTCGGCAAGCCGCAGCCGGTGATCGAGGTCGCGTCCGAGATGGCGCCGGTGCATCAGGTCGTGCGCAAGGGCGACGACGTCGATCTCACCCGCCTGCCCTTCCACCTCCAGCACGAGTTCGACGGCGGCGTCTACATCTCGGCATCGATCGACTATGCGGTCGATCCGGTGACCGGCAAGCGCAATGTCGGTTGCCGCCGCCTGATGCTGCGCAGCCGCGACACCTTGCGCGCCAACCTGACCGACGCATCCGATCTCAAGCTGATGTATCTCGCCTGCCTCAAGCGCGGCGAGCGACTGCCGGTGAGCTATGTCATTGGCGCGCATCCGCTCGACTATCTCGCCGCCACCCAGAAGCAGCCGGTCGATGAGTTTGCGCTGGTCGGGACGGTGCGCGGCGAGCCGGTGCCGATGGTGCGCGGCGTGACCAACGGCATCCTGGTTCCGGCCGACGCCGAGGCGGTGATCGAGGGCTATTTCGACGAGCTCGGCTACCGCGAGATGGAAGGGCCCTACGGCGAGTTCTACGGCTACTACGGCTCGATGCACATCGATCCGGTGTTCCACGCCACCGCCATCACCATGCGCGCGCGACGCCATGTTCCAGACCGTGCTGCATGCCGGACGGTTCATCGGCCGCATGGATTCGGCGAACCTTGCATCGCTCAATGCCGAGGTGAACGCCTGGCGCGCGCTGCGCGCGGCGCGGCTCGAGCCGGTGGCGATCAATTTCGTGCTGGCGAGCAACGGCCGCCAGCACTGCCGCGTCGTCGCTCAAGCGCGGCGCGCCGGGCCAGGCGCGGCTCGCGATCTCCGCGCTGTTCGCGCTGCCGACGGTCAAGCACGCCTTCATCGTCGACGAGGACGTCGACGTGTTTTCCGACCAGGAGGTGGAATGGGCGATGGCGACGCGGTTCGCCGCCGACCGCGACCTCGTGGTGACGACCGGCCTGCCCGGCTTCTACGCCGACCCGATGGCGGACCAGGACGGCTTGGTCGCCAAGGCCGGGCTTCGACTGCACCGCGCCGCACGGCCAACCCGACACCATCGAATATCGCCGCGCCTTGGCGCCGAAGCGCGGCAAGCGGGACGCTGCGCAACCAGAGCGTCGCCGAAGCGCTGCAAACGAGCCCCATGCATTTCGGCGAGCTGGTCGCGGCGCTCGGCAGCAGCGACGGGCGCGAGATCGCGCTCGCGCTCGACGGACTGCGTGAGCAAGATCTCGTCACCCGGCTCGCCAATGGCGAATGGGCGCTGAAAGACAAACAATGAAGTTCGGCTACTTCACGCTCAGCGACAACAACTACAGCAACAATCCCCGCAGCCCCAACCAATGTGTCGCCGACATCCTGGAGCAGGCGCTCTATGCCGATGCGCTTGGCATGCACTCGGTCTGGATCGGCGAGCACCATTTCAGCACGCTCGGCGTGAACTCGGCGCCGGAGGTGTTGCTGGCCTATATCGCCGCCAGGACCAGCCGGGTGCGGCTCGCGCCGGCGGTGAACGTGCTGCCCTTGCACAACCCGGTGCTGGTCGCCGAACAATGGGCGACGCTCGACCTCGTCAGCGATGGGCGGGTCGATTTCGCCACCGGCCGCGGCTACGACCGCCGCGAATACGAGCCGCTCGGCGCGAATTTTGACGACAACGCCGCGATCTTTGCGGAAGGCGTCGAGATCGTGCATCGGCTGTGGAGCGAGCGCGGGCCGATCACGCACAAGGGCAAGCACTACGCGTTCGAGAACATCTATGTCACGCCGGAGCCGCGGCAGCAGCCGATCCCGATCTACATCGCGTCGTTCTCGAAGCCCTCGATCGAACTCGCCGCACGGCTGGGGCTTGGGCTGGTGGTGGCGGCGGGACAGGCCAGCGCCATGCACGGCAGCCTTGCCGCCACGGCGCAGGTCTATCGCGACGCCTGCGCCGCGGTCGGCCGCAAGCCCGGTCGGCTGATCACCAGCTACTTCATCCATTTCGCCGATACGCCGGCGGAGGAACGCGCCGCCCGCGAGCGGCAGCTGCGCTATCACCAGGAATGCACCTCGCCGGCGTTTCCGGGCGATCCCAAGACCGCGCCGGCGAACTACCGCTATTTCGAGACCATCGTGAACCGCTATCGCACCATGAAGCCGGAAGACTTCACCGACAGCGCGGTGCTGATCGGCTCCTCAGCGCAGATCGCCGATAGCTTGAAGGCGAAGGTCGAAAGCGCCGGCTTTGACGAAGTGATCCTCTACTTCAATCTCGGCCTCAAGCCGCACGCGCAGGTGAAGGACGAGATGGCGCGCTTCATGACGGAAGTCGCGCCCGCGTTCTAACGAGCGCGTCCGTCACCGCAGCTTGCCGGAGACGCGCAGGATATAGGTCAACACCTCCGCCACGGCGCGATAGAGATTTTCCGGAATCTCCTGCTCGATCTCCACCTGCGACAGCGCCGCCGCGAGGCCGGGATTCTCCGAGATCGGCACGCCGCTCGCTTGCGCGAGTTCGATGATGCGGCGGGCGACCTCGCCGCGGCCAATCGCCGTCACGCGCGGTGCGTTCGGCTGCTCGTATTTGAGGGCGACCGCTAACGTGCTCGGTGGATGGCTCATGTCGCCTGGTCCAGGAACAAGCCGGCCGCGGCAAACGGCGCGTCGGGCGCGCCGGTGCGGCACAGCAGCGTCCCCGGTTCGAGCTCCGCGCTGCGTAGTCCCGCTTCCAGCAGCGGCAGCTCCTGCGCCAACCGATCGGCACTTTCGGGGCGCTCCGCCTTGAGGAAGACCGCGGCGCGATCCCCGGTCAGGCTGATCCGCGCGTGCACCGGACCGATCGGTTCGAGATCGATCGAGAAGTTGACCCGCCACACCGGGTCGACGTTGTCGCCGTGCCGATCCGCGCCATCGCGCTCGATCCGCAGTTGCGCCACGGCCGTCCCCTGCCCGACCGACAGCGGAATCTCGAACGTCATGTTGGACGCGGGATCGCGTGCCGGCTGCGACCCGCCGCCGAGCTCGTCGGGCAGCGACGCGATCTGCAGCAGCGTCTGGCGGGCGATGGCGGCGTCGGTATCGTCGAGTAGATGGCGCGCGATCTCGCCGGGCGATGCGTCAGCGAGGACGGTCGGCGGCGCCGCCGGTTGCGGCTCCATTGGCGCATTGCGGAATGGCGGCGCAAGGTTCGCACCGCGCGGCGCGGCGAATGGTGCGTACGGATTGCGAATTGGCTGTGCCGGCTGTTGCGACGCGGGTGGCGGCGAATCGTCCCAGCTTTGCAGCGTTTCGCTCAACGCCTGCAGTGCCGCGCGCAGCCCGGCTTGGCCCGGCGAACTGGGCTGCTTGCCATAGGAACCGTAGGCATCGAATGCCGTCGAGCGCTGCGGAGCGCTCGGCACGGCGGCTCCTTCTGCGCTATCGGTGACGCCGACAGGGACGCCAACGACCGGACGTGACGGCTGCGGTGGCGCGGCATCCTCGGCAGGCGGCGCAGCCGCTGCGTTCGGTTGGATGAGATCGGACTGTGATGCCAGCGGTGCTGACGGTGGGTTGGGAACTGACGGCACGACGGCTGACCCGCGCGAAGCCGCGTGCGGCTCGCTCTGCACCGATGGTGGCGACGATCCCGCGCGCTGTTGCGGCAGCGGCTCGGCCTCGGCCCAGGCTCTCAGGGTATCGCGCAATCCTTGCAACGCCGCCCGGAGGTCGGCCTGGCCCGGCGTTGAATGGCCGCTTGGCGCTGCGCTCGGCTCAGACACCAATCCCGACCGCTGCAGCGCGGCTTTGATGCCCGCCGCGTCGACATCGCCATCGCCGCCAAGATCGAGGCGCAAGGACAGCAGTTGCAGCGCGGCTTGCGCAACCGGTTGCGGAACCGGCGAGTTCGGTCGCGCGAGCGCCGACTCGAGGTTGGCGTAGAGCGGCGCGAGGCCGCCCTGGCGTACGGCAGCGCTTCCCAGCAGCTCCGCCACCGACTTCAGCGCGGCTTCGATCGCCGGCGCGCTGGACGAAGCCGGTGCCACGGACGTTGCGCGCAGCACCTCGTGCGATTGCGATGGCTGCGATTGCGATAATTGCTGCAGCGATAGCTGCGGAAGCGATGGCGCCTGCGCTCGGGATTCCGGCAACGGCCGCAAGCTCAGCTCGGGCCGCGATGGCGTACCCTCGACCACGAGTTCGACCGGCGTGCCGGGAGCCAGCAGGCGATCGGTCATAAGATCAAGCGTTTCGCCGCCGAGCAGCAACCGCAACGTTGAAGCATCGACCTTCGCCACGACCAATGCGCTCAGCACCGTCCCCGGCTGCAAGCTCGGCTGGGCGGACACGGCCGAGACCGTGATTGCGGTGAATGCGAACGGCGGCAGGGAGGCAGGTGTCATCCGACGACCCACGTTTTCAGAGCCGACGAAGATTAACCGGTGTTCGTTAAGCGCTTATTAACCGTGCTGGCGTCGGGCGAATCTGCTCGCCGCGCGGACGACCATGCGCCCTCCCTGCAACTCCCACGCGCGATCCGGGGAACGATTCGCCGCGTATAAGGGACCGGGCACGGCCGTTTGCAAACATGCAATCAAGTCCGTGACGCTGCGTGGGCCTCAGCTTTTCTCTTTGCGAGCGCGCTCGGCCCGACCCTTGGCCGAGCGCGGTCCCATCGGCTCGGGCTGAAACGGACCATCGCGCTTTTCGAGATAGGCCTTGGTCCCTTGCGTGCGTTGGATCGTGTAGAGCTCCTCGCGGAACTCGTTGTGGGAGGCGTGCGCCAGCGTGCCGAGCGCGCCTTCCATCAACAATCCGGAGTGCAAGCCGGATGCCTGCATACCAAGCATGCTGATCGCTTTGTTGAGCCGCAGCGAAGGCTCCGGCACCAGCGCCAACCGCCGCGCCAGCGCGTAGGTGTGCTCCATCAGTTGCTCGTGCGGCACCACCTCGTTGACCATGCCGATGCGGAGCGCTTCCTGGGCGTCGAAATGATCGCCGGTCAGCGCCCAGCGGTTCGCCGCTTTCCATCCGCACAGTGCGGTCATCAGAAAGCTCGTGTTCGAGATGTGGCGCACCTCGGGTTGCGCGAACACCGCTTTGTCCGAGGCGATCGTGATATCGGCGGCGAGTTGGTACCAGAACCCGCCGCCCATTGCCCAACCGTTGACCGCCGCGATGATCGGCGTGCCAAGCCGCCACATGTGTTGCCACTGCCCGACCCGCGAACCGTCCTTGCGCTGCCAATAGGCGATGAATTCCGCGATCGATTTGCCGGAAGGATCGCCGCCGCGTTTGCCGCCGGGCGTCGGACCCTGGTCGAAGCCGGCGCAAAACGCGGCGCCCGCCCCGGTCAGCACGATCACCTTCGCGGCCGGGTCAGCGTCCGCTTCGTCGAACGCACGGTGCAATTCGACTTCGAGATTGGCCGAGAGCGCATTCATCCGCTCCGGGCGATTGAGCGTGATGGTCGCGATCTGGTCGCGCACGTCGTAGATGAGGTCCTTGTAGCTCATGGGTTCGGTCCTGTGTGAGCGCCGGCGGTGGACTCGATCGCGATATCGACTGCGATGACGCCATCCGGCATGACGATGATGGGATTGAGATCGAGCGCGCGAAACCGCCCGGCATTGGCCTGCGCGAAGCGCGCGAGATTGACCAGGCACTGTGCCAGCGCCGCGACGTCGCCAGCAGGACGGCCGCGCGCACCGGAGAGGATTTGTCCGCCCTTGACGCCGCGGATCATCCGCGCGGCTCCCTCGATTGTCAGCGGCGCCATTTCGGTGACGGTCTCGCGCAGCAATTCGACAAAGATGCCGCCGAGGCCGAACACGATCGCCGGACCATACAGCGGATCATCGACGATGCCCGCGAAGCACTCGGCCACGCCGGACGCCATCGGCTGCACCAAGACGCCGGATGGCGTGAAGCCTGCCTTGCGCGCACTAGCGACCACGGCCTCAAAGCCCGCGATCACCTCGCTTTCGGTTTTGCAATTGAGCTTCACGCAGCCGAGGTCGCTCTTGTGCAGGAGACCGGGCGCTTCCACTTTCAGCGCGACGGGTTGCGCCAGCGCGCGCATGGCCGCGACCGCTTGCGTCGCGGAGGTCGCCAACGTCGCCTCGACGACCGGTATCCCGGCCGCGACCAGCGCGCCACGCGCGGACAGGAAATCCGCCGGCAACGGGCCGGCTGTGGACGATGCGACAGCATCGTCGCTGTCCGGCAGACGAGCCGCCGCCTCGACCGAAAAATCCCGTCGCCGCTTCAATTGCCGGAGCGCGCCCATGGCGTTCTGGATACCCAGCAAGAGCGGCACCTTGGCGCCGTGCAGCGTCCGAACGATCTCGTCGTCCATCGGACCGAGCGGACTCGACTGATACGCCACAATGGTGCGGCCGGACGCGCGCGCGGCGTCGGCGATCGCACCGGCAATCCGGCGCAACCGCTCGACCGGCGCGACGTTGACGGTCGCCGCAATGATCGGCCGGCCAGGCTGGGCCAGGATCGTCTCGAACAGCGCCGGCAACAACGCCGGATCGTCGTAGACCACGCCGGTGGCGTCGATCGGATTGGTCGGACTCGCGAACTCCGGAAGAATTGCGCGCAAGCGTTCACGCGTCGCGTCGTCGAGGCTTGCGAGCGCAATGCCCGAACCATCCAGGCAATCGACCGCGACCGCCGCCGAACCGCCGCTGCCGGAGACCAACACCACCTCATCCTCGATCGCCATGTCATGGGGAGCAGTGGCAAACAGCGCGATGGTTTCGACGAACTGGTCGTAACTATCTGCCTGCACGATCCCGCACCGGCGCAGGAAGGCACGGAGGATTTCGGTGTCGCCGGCGAGCGCACCGGTATGCGAGCGGGTCATGACCTGGCCGGCCGCCGACGCGCCGACATGGAAGAACACCAAGGACTTGTTGCGCGCATGGGCCCGGCGGGCCGCGCGGAAAAGCTGGTCGGGCTTTTTGAGCGCCTCGATGATGCAGGCGATCACCGTCACGTCGGGATCGTCCACCAGCCAGTCCACATAGTCCTCGACCGTGACGCCGATCTGGTTGCCGCACGAGATGAAATGGCTGAAGCCGAGCTTGCGGTCGCGCACCAGTGGGCCGAACACGAAATTGCCAAGGCTGCCGCTCTGGGAGACCAACGCCACCGTGCCCGGCGGCATCACCTTCGGAACCACGCCGCTGAACGATGCCGCCCCTGAACGCACGTTGATGATGCCGAAGCAGTTGGGGCCGCAGATCGTCATGCCACGATCGGCCACGGCGCGCACCCGCTGGGCCCTGGCGTCCAACTGCCCACCTTCGCCGAAACCTGCCGACAACACCACCGCGGCAGGAATTCCGTGCGCTTGTGCGTCCTCCAGGACGCCACATGCCGCCTCGGCGGCGATCGCCACCACCAGGCAGTCAACCTCTCGGGGAAGATCGCCGACACGTGCAACGCAGGGATAGCCGAGCACCTCGGGATAGCGCGGATTGACGGCGAAGATGCCGCCTTTAAAACCGGCGTCACGAAGATTGCTCAGAACGCGGGCACCCGGCCCTGGCCGCGGCGACGCCCCGACCACTGCGATCGACTTGGGATCAAGCAGCGCTCGTAGGGAACTCATCCGCCGACCTTTCGCCGCATCCGCCGTCGACATCCACGTCTGGCGTCCGCGCTCAAACTACTCAATACTATCCAACCTCACGTTCGCGAGGCGCGACGGCCGTGGAACGCGCCACCATGGAGACACAGGTGCGCCCACAGATCAAATGGTTGGCCGCGATGTTCGCGGCGCTTGCCCTCGTGCCGGTTGCCGCCGCGCAGGATTATCCCAGCCGGTCGATCACCATCATCGTCCCGTTCACCGCCGGCGGCCCAAACGACGTGGCGGCGCGCGTTTACGCCGACGGCCTGCGACGGCATTTCGGCGCGGCCGTGTCCATCGTGGTCGAGAACCGCCCCGGCGGCGCCGGCATTCCGGGCACCGAGGCCGCGCTGCAAGGCGAGCCCGACGGCTACACGCTGCTGATGGGCGGCATCGCGCCGCTCACCATGATCCCACCGATCCAGAAGGTCCGCTACAACACCGAGCAGGACTTTGCTCCGCTCGGGCTGATGTGGCGCTCACCGCAGGCGTTTGCCGCGCATCCGCAGGTGGGCGTCAAATCGGTGGCGGAGTTCATCGCCAAAGCCAAAGCCAGTCCCGGCAAGCTGACCATCGGGTCGGCCGGCCTCGGCACCGTGACGCATTTGGCCAACGAGCTGTTTCGCCGTGAAGCCAAGGTCGATTTCACCCACGTGCCCTACAAGAGCACGGCCAATTCGCTCAACGACCTGCTCGGCGGTCACATCGACGCGATCTTCGGAGACGTGGCGCTGGTCAAGCCGCAAGCGGAGGCCGGCAAGCTCGTCGCGTTAGCGGTCACCGGCGCGAGCCGTTCGCCGCTGATGCCCGAGCTTCCGACCACCGCCGAAGCGGGCTTCCCGGCGGTCCAGACCGAAGTCTGGTACGGCGCGCTGGTTTCGGCGCGCGTCCCGGCAGCCGTCCGGACGCGCCTCGAGGCCGCGACCCTCGCGGTACAGACCGATCCCGCCACGCAAAAGCTTCTGCGCCAGCACGGCGTCGTGCTTGGCGAACCGGGCGCGCAAGCTTTTGCGCGATTCATCCGTCAGGAGATCGAACGCTGGACGCCGATCGTCACCAGCATCAAGATGAAGTGACGTCCTCAAGGTGACGACCGCCCTGACGGCTACGCGCGGCCTTTGCGGACCGCGGCGGCGTGTCGTCGCGCTCGGCCGGTTTGGCGAATTCGGCCTTGAGAACGGCAGCAAACGCCTGAGCCGCCGGCGAGAATTGGTATCCTCGGCGCGTGATCAATCCGAGGTCGCGGGTGATACGCGGCTTGATATCGACGGTCACGATCCGCTGGCTGGCCAGGCCCGGCACCGCGCTTCGCGGCAGCGCCGTCACCCCGAGCCCCGCCTCCACCATTCGACCGACCGAAAAATGATACATCAGCTCGAACCGTGGCTGCAGCGTTTGATGAAGCTGATGGCTCGCGCGCTCGATCACCATCCGGGCGCTGGTGTTGCGCGTCGTCGTGACGATCGGATAGGCCAGCAACTCGCGCAGGCTGATCGCCTCACGCCCCGCCAGCGGATGACCGGTCGGAAGCGCGGCAACGAAATCATCGCGACCGAGACGCTCAAATGCCAGATGCGAGTCGGCCGGTCGCGGACCGATGCCGAGGTCCGCTTCGCCGCGCACGATCAGTTGATCGAGTTGCGCGGACAGCACGTCTTTGATCTCGACCTCCAATCCCGGATGCAACTGGCTGATGCGTTGCACGACGTTGGGGACCACGGTCGTCATCATCGGGACGATGCAGGCAACCACCACGCGGCCCCGATGAACGGCGGCCAACTCCCGCAGGTCCTGACTTGCCAGATCGAGTTCGTCCAAGGCGCGGCGGGCGCGGACGGCAAAGGCGCGGCCTTCAGGGGTGAGTGACACATGACGGGTGGTGCGATGCACCAGCGCCACGCCAACCTGGCGCTCGAGTTCGCGGATATGCGCGCTGACCGCCGGCTGCGACAGCCGCAGCCGCTCGGCCGCGCGCCGGAAACTCTGGGTTTCGGCGAGACACACAAAGGTAGCAACTTGGCGCAGCGGAAGATTGATCATTTTTCTGATCAATTGAGTTCATTATTCTATTTGTTGCACCAAATGGTCCGTGCTTCAATGCCCAAAAATGGCGTTTAGCCAATAAGTCCAGAGCTTTTCTGATTTTGGAGGAAGTCCATGCGACTGGATCCGGAGGCGATCCGGGCCTTGGTCCACCGCGACCGGGTGCACCGTTCGCTCTACCTCGACCCTGAAGTGTTCGACCTGGAGATGCACAAGATCTTCGGTGGAGGCTGGGTCTATGTCGGCCACGAAAGCCAGGTGCCGAAGCCCGGCGACTTCATCACCACGCGGATCGGCAAGCATCCGATCGTGTTGTCGCGGCACAGCGACGGCAAGATCTACGTGATCCACAACAGCTGCGGACATCGCGGCGCCATCGTTTGCAACGACGCCAAGGGCAACGCGCAGCTGTTCCGCTGCTGCTATCACGGCTGGACATTCAAGACCAACGGCGACCTCGACGCGGTGGCGATGCCGCGCGGTTACGGCAAGAATTTCGACCTGACCAATCCCGCCCTCGGCATGGGCCGCCTGCCGCGCGTCGGCATCTACCGCGGATTCGTGTTCGCAAGCCTGGCGGCCAAGGGGCCGACGCTGGACGAGCACCTGGGCCGCGCCAAAGACAGCATCGACGAACTCTGCGATCGCGCGCCGGAGGGTGAGATCGACCTCGGCGGCAGGCGTCCACAAGTATCTCTTCCGCGGAAACTGGAAGCTGCAGCTCGAGAATACCGTGGATATGTACCACGTGCCGTTCTCGCACGACTTCGACGGTGCGGCGCAGCGGCCGCCAGTTCGGCCGGCGCCCCGGCGAAGACTCCGGCTTCCGCGATCAGCGACCGCGGCAGCGCCGCCCAGCGTTGGGAGCAGCGCTCGGCCTGGGGCGCCCGATCGAGCGGGCACAGCTACAACGGTCATCAGCCGATCGCCGAGGAACTGCCGGACGATGCGCTGTTTCGATCCTATCGGGCGATGCTTGAGAAACGGCACGGCGTCGAGCGCACCAAAAAAATCCTCACGCCGAAGCGTCACAACACCGCGTTCTATCCCGAACATGACGTTGCAGGCGCTCAATCAGCACATCCGCGTGATCGTTCCGGTCGCGGTCGATCGCACCGAAGTGCACGTGTATCCGGTCATGCTCAAGGGCGCGCCGGACGAGATGAATTGCGGCTTCGTGCGCCATCTCAATATCACGCATTCGGCGGCATCGCTGATCCAGACCGACGACATGGAATGCTTCCGGCGCTGCCAGGACGGCATGAATGCGCCGGGCTCGGACTGGGTGTGGTTCGCGCGCGGCATCGACACCGACAAGGAGGACGAGCACGGCGATCTCGTCAACACTGGAACCGTCGAAATCCAGCAGCGGGCGCAATACACCGCCTGGCTGCGCCTGATGAGCGCCGAGGGCTGACGCCATGCTGGACAAACCCGCTGTCATCACCATCCCGCTCGGTGACGTGCGCGGCGATCGAGCGATTTCTCATTCACGAAGTGCAGCTTCTCGACGAACGTCGGTTCGAGGAATGGCGCGACCTGTTCGCCGAAGACGGCGTCTACTGGGTGCCGCTCGAGCCGGATCAGGCGAGCCCGGAGGGCCGCGCCTCGCTGTTCTATGACGACAAGCGGATGATGGACATCCGCTTCGAGCGGCTGCGCCACCCCAACATCCATTCCCAGTCGCCGCCGCACCGCACCTGCCACGTGATCGGCAACATCGTGGTGGAAAGTGTCGACGAGAAGCTCGATGAGTGCACGGTCATATCAAATATGATTATGACCGATTACCGCATGAGCACGCAGCGACTGTTCTCCGGCCGGGTGCAGCACCGGCTGCGCTGGGACGGCGACAGCTATAAGATTGTCCTCAAGCGCGTCGATTTGATCAATTGCGACGACGTCTTTGAGTTGATAGCGGTGCCATTCTAGACGCCGTGGCGGCACGGACCGCACGCGGCTCGGGTGGATCGCAAGGAGAAACTCATGACGTTCGTGAGGGTTGCGCGCGCTTGCGCCGTGGCCGCGCTTGCCATGGCCGCGATGTCGCCGGCCGCATTGGCGCAGTATCCTGACAAGAATATCGAGCTCATCGTGCCTTACGGCCCCGGCGGCGGGTTCGACATCTATGCCCGCGCCGTCGGCAAAGCGATGGAGACCCACCTTCCGAAAAACGTCCGCGTGGTCGTCCGCAATATTCCGGGCGCCGGCAGCGTCAACGGCATCGCCACCATGTACCGCGCAACGCCCGACGGCTACACCATGGGCATCGTCGACCTGCCCGGCGCAGTCGCCCCGCAGATCATGGGCGAGCCGTTGCCCTACGATCTCGACAAGGCGACCTGGCTCGGCACGGTCAATATCGGCGTCTACTCGCTCGTGGTCGGCAAAAAGACCGCATTCCCGACGCTCGATGCCTTTACGAAAGGTGGCAGCCGGCCCCCGTTCTTCGCCACCACTGGCAGCAACGACCTGGCCATGGCCCGGATCGCGGCGAGCGTGCTCGGCTTCAAGGCGCAATTCCTGACGGCCTATAGCGGCGGCCCCGCCGCCCACCTTGCGATCATCCGCGGTGAGGCCGATGCGGGTCTCGGTATCGACGTGGCGATCGCGCGGCACCTCACCACCGGCGACTTGCGGCAATTGGTGTGGTTCGCCAAGAAGGGCACGCGCGGAACCCCGCCGGGTGTCGCCACCGCGGACGATGTCGGCCATCCCGAGCTCGCCAATCTGAGCCTCAACCGGGTGTTCGCCGCACCGCCCGGCCTGCCCGAGGCAGTGCGCACGCGGCTGGTCGATGTCGTCCAGAAGGCGCTGAACGATCCCGAGCTCGCTGCCTGGGCGACGAAGTCAAACTTTCCGCTCGACCGCGGCACGCCGGAACAAACGCGCAAGCTCTATACCGACCAGCGGGTGTTCCTCACCAGCTACCGGCATCTGCTCAAGGCGGAGTGAGATCGGCGAACTTACTTCAGGACGCTCTTCGCGCGCTCCACGACCGAGGACGGCGTGGCCATCACGCTCTCGATCAGTTTCTGCAGCCGTTCGCCGGACATCGAGTCCGTCTCAAGCTGCAGCTTGCCGGCATCCGCGATGTAGTCGCGGTCCTTGGTCATGGCGTCGAACGCGCGGCGCAGCATGGCAACCGTCGCTGGCGACACACCCGGAGGGGCCAGGATTGCTTTTCCGACCTCGCCGTCGTTGGCGAACAGCGAGAACAACTGCTTCTCTTCCGGGGTGCGCGCCAGCTCCACGATGGTCGGGACATTGGGCAGATCGGCGTGACGCTCGGTCAAGAATTGAACGAGGACGTTGATCTTCTTCTGCTTGACCCAATCGCGCTTGTTGGTCTTGACCGGGAACCAGCCCATGGTGACGCCTTCGACCTCGCCGCGCTCCATGGCGAGCGAGGTCTGCGCCGTGCCCTGGTAGCCGCTGACGATCTTGAACTTGGTTCCCAGAATCTTGTTCATCATATTGGGATAGATGTACACGGCCGAACCAACGCCGGTCGCACCCATCGTCGATTCCATCTTGAGCGCGTCGGCGATCGTCTTGATCCGCGACGTGTGCCAGAAGATCGTGATGTTGTTGTAGGAGCCGATGCGGCCGATCCAGTTGAACTGCGCGGTCTTGAACTGGATCGCCTGCGATCCCAGCAGTTCCTCGGTGGCCGCGGTTTGGCTGATGTAGCCCAACGCCGTCCCGTCCTTGAGCGCCGCCTGGAACAGATAGTTCGCCGCCTTGAAGCTGCCGGCGCCGGGCATGTTTTGCGGCACCACATTCGGCTGGCCGGGAATGTGCTTGCCGAGGTGGCGCGCGATCAGACGGCCGTAAATGTCGTTGCCGGAACCCGGCCCGTACCCGATCGTCAGAGTGATGGTCTTGCCGGCGAACGACTGCTGGGGCTCGGCCATGAGCGGACTATGGATCAAGATCGTCTGCCACGCATGCCGGCAACGCCGCAGACAATAACCTTCCGATCATTCTCAGCGCCCTTTCGCTGTGTGCATTCGGAACAAACCTAGGGGGGCATTCTCCGGATATGCAAGGAGAACCTGCCTTGCGAGGGCGCGGTTTGCTGTCGCGCGCAGGCGATAGCGAGGAAACTCAGTAAGCCTGCTGCTGCGGCCAGCGGGCAAGCGCAGCAACGCCATCGGACGTGAGCCGGTAAACGCCGCGCTCGACCCGATCAAACCAGCCGTAGACATTGTGCAGCAAGATCTTCGGCCCGTCCGGCACCGCCGCCTTGACCTGCGCCGTGCGGCACGGCCCGTTCTCGAGCATCGCTGCGCAGAGCAGCGCCTGCTGGCGGTAGGCGGTCATGATCGGCACCTTGGTCGCGCCGCCCGCCGCCGGATCGCCCCGGCGCCGCTGATGTTCCCTGATGAGGCGCGAGCGGCGCTTGCGATCCGGGCGCGGGCGCCAGGCAACCGGCTCGACCAGCGCCTCGACACGGCCGGTCGAGAACACGCCGAGCAAGCCAAAGCCCAGCAAGCGGCAGAGCTTGCGCACCCGGCGGTCACCTTCACGCCCGCCGCGCGCGCCGACACGGACGGCCAGCCAAACCTCGTCGCACGCCGCGCTACGCTCGACGCCCTGCAGGACCAGTTCGAGATTGAACGTGAGCTTGAGTTCGCCGACCACCACCACCGGTGGCTCGTCGCCGCGCAACGCCACAAGGTCGCAGCCGCAGACCTCGCCCTTCACGGCAAAGCCCTGCGCCTCCAGAAAGCGCTTCACCGGCACGTAGAGCGCCGTTTCGGACTCGGGGCTCGCCTTCGGCATGGGGCGCAAGCCTAGAGGGCGAGACTTGCGAAATTGCTAAAACGCGTCAGGCACCAAGCCTGACGGGCGCCTTGAACAGGTCCGGCCGTTCGCGCCGCGCCTGCTCGCGCAGCGGGCCCTTCATCACCTTGCCGGTGGTGTTGCGCGGCAGCGCCGCGACGAAGCTCACATGCTTGGGCTTCTTGTAGCCGGCGATGTGCGAGCGGCAGTGCTCGACCAGTTCGTCCGGCGATACGCTGCGGCCCGGCGCCGGCTCGACAAAGGCCATCACCGCCTCGCCGAATTCGGGGTCCGGAACGGCGATCACGGCGGCGTCGGCGACCGCCGGATGCTTCACCAGCGCCAGCTCGACCTCGCGCGAGTAGATGTTGAGCCCGCCGGAGACGATCATGTCCTTGGCGCGATCGACGAAATACAGGAACCCGTCGGCGTCAAAGCGGCCGACATCGCCGGTGCGCAACCAGCCGTCGGCGAACACCTCGGCGTTCGCCTCCGGCATCCGGTAGTAGCCGCGCATGACCGAGCGCTCGCCGGGGGCGCCGCAACGGACCAGGATTTCGCCGACCTCGCCGGCAGGAACGTCGCGCAGGGTGTCGTCCACGATCCTGATTTCGACCGTCGGGACCGGCCGGCCGACCGACCCCGGATGGGTGACCCGATCCTCCGGCGATAGCGACGCCATGAAGCCGCCTTCGGTCTGCGAATAGAAACCGTAAACCCGCACCTGCGGCAGCAGCTCGGTAAGCCGGCGCTGCACGTCCTCGGGAAATGCCTCGCCGGTCGCGACCACGATCCGGATCGAGTGGCACGCCTGCGGGCGCTTTTCGATTTCCGGCAGCAACATGCGCGCGATGGTCGGCACCAGCGACACCACCGTCACGCCCTCCGACGCGATCACGTCGATCGCGCCGGTGACGTCGAAGCGCGGCATGATCACGAGCTTAGCGCCGAGCAAGAAGGCGTTAGCGAGCCGCGCCAACCCGATGCGATGCGCCATCGGCGTGGTGATCAGGATCACGTCGTTCTCGTTCAGCCCCCAGACCTGCGCCGTCATCTCGCCCGACCCGATGATCAGGTTGGCGTGGGACGACATTGCGCCTTTCGGGCGGCCGGTAGTGCCGGAGGTATAGGCGATCAGCGCATCGTCAGCGGCAGAAATCGCGAGCGCGACCGGGGCCGGCGATCCCGACGTCATGACGGCTTTCAAGTCGAGCTCGCCTGCCGCCGCATCAGCAGCACAGATCAACACGGGATTCGCGAGCTTGGCGGAAAAGGCATGCACCGCTGCACGCGCCTCCGGATCATAAAACACCGCCGCGGGCCGCGAGTCCTCGATCATGGTTTCGACTTCGGCAGGCGCAAGCCGCGTGCTGACCGGCACCACGATGGCGCCGGCTCGCAGCACGCCGCAAAGCACAGCGACCAGCTCGATGCCGTTCGGCAGATAGACGGCGACGCGGTCGCCCGGCGCGATACCGTGTTCGATCAGCGCGTTGGCGACACGGTTGGCGAGACGGTCGAGCTCGCGATAGGTGACCCGTCGTCCGTCACAGACGATCGCAATCCGATCGCCGTGCCGTTGCGCGTTGCCGGCCAGGAGAGCGACGAGGGTCCGTGCGTCAGGCGTCATCGCCGTTACCGGTCGGGTTCGAACGCATAATAGTTGGTGTCGCCGACCGGCTCCCAGGTCACCCGCATCGGCATCCCGATGGTCGCATCCTGCGGGCCGACGCCGACCAGGTTGGCGACAATCCGCACGCCTTCCTTCAGTTCGATGCAGCCGACCACGTAGGGCACGCGCTCCTCGAACCCGGCGCCCGGAACGTGACACACTGTATAAGAGTAAAGCACGCCTTTGCCGGAGGTCTCCCGCCATTCGAGATTGGCCTTGCCGGTTCTCACGCTGGTCGGCCGCGGCCAGAACTGGAACGCCTTTGGCATCGGGATCGTATTGCAGCATCAGCTTCTTCTCGCGTGCGCCGTCCCAGAATGGCTTGGTGTAGAACGACGGTCGCGGCACCGGGCGCTGTGGCTTCTTCTCGTTCATCTCACGCCTCCAAAATCAAGACGCTGCTGGAGCCCCAGTTGCGGGCATAGGGAATGACGCCGATGCCGGTCACCATGGCGTTGCTCGCGTTGGAGACCTGGCGCTCGCCCGCCTCGCCCATGAGCTGACGAACCGCTTCGGTGAGATTCAATCCGCCGCCCGCAAGGCCCGGCTGCCCGGCGGAGATTTGACCGCCGCCGGTATTGATCGGCAGCTTGCCCTTGAACGAGATGTCGGTGTCGAGCAGGAACCGCGAGCCCTCCCCGCGCCCGCAGAAACCGATCTGCTCGAGCTGCAGCAGCTCGGCGATCAGGAAGTCGTCATAGGGATGGAACATCGCGATGTCCGTGGCGCTCATGCCGGCCTTCTTCAGCGCCTCCGGGCCGACCACCGAGAAGCCGGTCTCGGTGATATCGGGCGTCATCTCGCGACCGTTGAAATTGGTGATCTCGGAATAGGCGATCGGAAACACCGGCCGCTTGACGCCGATCTGGCGCGCGCGCTCCGTGGTGGTGACGATGAGGCCGTTGCCGCCGTCGCAATACATCACGGAGTCGAGCAGCCGCAGCGGGCTCGCGACCACGCGCGACTTCAGATAGTCCTCGACCGTGATCGGCGTGCGGTTCTTCTCATAGGCATTGGGATTGAGCACCGCGCCGGCGCGCTGGGTGGCCGCGAGCTTGCCGAGCGCTTCGAACTTCAAATCGTATTGCGCGATGTAGCGGTTCATCAGCAGCCCGAACATGCCGGGCGGGCCCGGCAGGCCGGTCGGCTCCCAGAACTCGCCGCGATAGCCGCCGTAATGCGCGCGGTTGATGGTCGAGGGCGTGTCGGCGCCGACCAGCATCACGGTCTCGCACATGCCGGCCTGAATCGCCGCCGCCGCCCGCGCGACGTTGCCGGTCGCCGAGCAGCCGCCGATGTCGGTGGTCTGCAACCAGCGCGGCGTGATGCCGAAATAGTCGGTGGCGAAGTTCGACCAGAACGGATTGCCGGCTTCCGACAGCGGCCCGATCAGCGCGAGGCCGTCGATATCCTTGGGCGCCAGGCCGGTCTTTTCGTAAAGCTCGGACGCCACGGCGCAGGCAAAATCGAAGGCCGATTTCCCGGACCGGCGCTCCAGCGGCGTCTCCGCATAGGCGATGATCGCGATGTCTTTGTTCTTGAGGAAATTGTCCTTCATGCCTGGTCCTTCAACAAACTCTCAGTGCGCGGCTTCCGGAATGACGGCGGTGTGCTACTGCCCACGGAATTTCGGCGGCCGCTTCTCGCGGAATGCCTTGAGGCCTTCTTCGCGGTCTTCGGAAAACGTGAGCAGGTAGGAAATGTCATTCTCGGTCGCGAGGCCGTCCGCGAACGACATGTCGACGCCGCGATCGACCGCCTGCTTGATCAGCATGACCGACAGCGGCGCGTTCTTGCCGATCTCCTCGATGATCTCGCGCGCCTTGGCGAGCGCCTGGCCCTTCGGCGTTACGTGATTGACCAGCCGCAACTCGCGCGCCTCGGCCGCGCTGAGACGCCGGCCGGTCCACATCAGTTCCTTGGCCAGCGGCTTGCCGATCAGCCGCGTCAATGTCTGGGTGCCGCCGGCGCCTGGCATCATGCCGAGCTTGGCTTCCGGCAGACCAAGCTGCGCGCCCTCCCCGCACACGATGAGATCGCCGGACATCGCGAGCTCGAGCCCGCCGCCGAGCGCGAACCCTTCGATCGCGGTGATCACCGGCTTGGTGAAGCCCAGGACGAAGCGCTGCATCTGGAGGGTCTTCCGCGTCCGCTTGCGCGCGCGGTAGACGTCGAAGCGTTCGCTTCGACGTATTTGAATTCGCTGGTGTCGACGCCGGTACAGAATGCTTTCTCGCTGCCATGCAGGATCACGCCGACGATCGCGCGGTCCATCTCGACCTCGCCCATTGCCGCCATGATCTCGACCGCGGTCTGTTCGCGGATTGCGTTCAGCTTGTCGGGGCGATTGATCGCGATCTCCAGCGCCGAAGCGGTGCGCTGCACGATGATGTCGTCGTAAGCCATAAGTCCCTCGATCGGAGCGCGATGTAGCACCAGTGGCGGTGCGGCATTTCGAAATTGTTGCGGGCTTTCCGCCGGCTCTGTCAACCGCGCTCAGTCGATGCGCAGCCCGGTTGCCTTGATGATCGGCGTCCAGCGCGCCAGTTCGTCCTTGACGAACCCAAGCGTGTGGCCCGGTCCGGACTCGTTGACCGGTTCCTGCCCGGACGCCAGCAAGAGCTTCCGATAGTCGGCGTCGCCGCGCGCCACGCGGCTCGCCTGCGCGATCTGCTCGAGGATCGCCGCCGGCGTCCCCTTCGGCGCAAACAGCCCGATGAAATTCTGTGAGATCATCTTGTCCAGACCCTGTTCAACGGCGGTCGGGATGTCGGGCGCGCCGATCAGCCGCGAGGGCGTGGTGACGGCTACGATCCGGATCTTGCCGGTGCGGTGCAGTTCGATGATCTGCCCGGTCACGTTCGCGAACACGATCGGGATTTGGCCGCCGACCAGATCGGTGATCGCTGGGCCGCCACCCTTGTACGGCACATGAACGATGCCCGGCATCTTGATCAGGCTCTTGAACAATTCGCCCGCGAGATGGTTCATCGAGCCGGTGCCCGCCGAGCCGTAGGACAGCTTATCGGGATGGTTGCTGACGTGGGCCATCAGTTCCCGAAGGTTCTTTGCCGGCACCGAGGGATGGATGCAGATCGACAATCCGGTCAGCGCCAGAAGGTCGATCGCGTCGAAGCTCTTGAGCACGTCGTAGGACGCTTTGCTGGAGGCGACGGAATTGATGATCAGCGGCCCGCCGCCGCCCAGCAGCAGCGTGTAACCGTCGGCGGGCGCGCGCGCGACCGCCGCAGCTCCCAGCGATCCGCCCGCCCCGCCCATGTTCTCGACGACGACCGTGCCAAGCCCGGCTTTGACCTTCTCCGCCCAGGGCCGGCCGACCGCGTCGTAGACCCCACCCGGGGGAAATGGGATCACCAGCCGGATCGGACGCTCCGGAAATTTCGGCTGCGCGGACGTCCGACGCGGCAGCAACACGCACGCCGACGCCGCCATTGCCGACGTAGCCCTGCCTACCGCGGCCAAGAATTCACGACGCCTCATCATGGGTTTCGCTCCGATTTCACGCGCTGATTTTGAGTGTTGTTTCGCCGCCTGAGTGAGGCGGCCGCGTGTTGGCCTTACTATCGCATGATTTTTCCGGCCCCGGCCATACGCAAACGGGCGTCCCGCCACCTTGCAACGGCAGGCCGCGTCCGCTCTTATGCGCCCGCATCCCAGCCACCGATCGAGGCAACCATGGCGTCCAACGATACTCCCGTCACGATTCCCGCGCTCCAGCAGATGAAGCGCGACGGGAAGAAGAGCGTCGGCTTTGTGGCCTGGGACTACCAGATCGCGTTGATCGCCGAACGCGCCGGCGCCGACTTCGTGTCGGTGGGCGATTCCGTCGGCGTCAATCTGTGGGGCCACTCCAATCCGCTGGAGGTCACCCTCGATGAGATCATGGTTTGCTGCAAAGCGGTGCGGCGTGGGCTGTCGCGCGCGCTGTTGAGCTGCGACATCCCGTTCGGACCGGTCCAGGAAGGCGTCGACAGCGCGTTGCGCGCCGCCATCCGCCTGGTCAAGGAAGGCGGGGCCGACATGGTGAAGGTCGACGCCGCGGCCGACTTCCCGGAAGTGGTGACGGCGCTGACGCGCGCCGGCATTCCGGTGTTCGCGCAATTCGGCCTGACCCCGCAAACGGCGCTGAAATACGGCATCCCCTACAGCTCGCAGAATTCGTCGAATGCGATGGCGACCGACGAAGCCGCTGCCAAGCTGGTCGAGGAAGCCAAGATGCTGGAAGCTGCCGGCGCGGTGGCGCTCGACTTCACCAATTCGGGACCGGTCGCCGGCGCCGCGGTGGTGAAGGCGGTGAAGATTCCGGTGATCGGCGGCTTCGGCGGCGGCCCGTGGCTCGACGGACGGGTGCGGCTCGCCCATACCGCGATCGGCTATGCGGCACGCTGGATCAACTCGAAGGGCGATACCTATTTCAACGGCGCCAAGGCGACGCTCGGTGCTTTCACCGCACTGATCGAAGACGCGCGCGCCGGTCGGCAGATCAAGGGCTGACAATGCCCACCGCAATCATCGACGGAATCTCCACGCGCTATGAGGTGACGGGCTCCGGCCCGCCGATCCTGATGTATTCGCCGGCCGGGTTCGACGCCACGCTCGACAAGTGGCGCACGCAAGGCGTCTACGCCAAGATCAAGCTGCTCGACCATTTGCCGAAGTCCTACACCTGCATCACCTTCGATCGTCGCGAGACCGGGCAATCCGGCGGTCGCGTCGAGCGCATCACCTGGGCCGACTACGTCGCCCAGGGCGTCGGCCTGCTCGATCACCTCAAGATCGAGCGCGCGCACATCATGGGCGGCTGCATGGGCTGCTGCCCGGTCGCCGCGTTCGGCGCGATGCATCCGGATCGGGCGCTGAGCCTGATCCTGTACTGGCCGGTGGGCGGCGCAAAATACCGGCTGTCGAGCCACCAGCGCTTCGCGATCCACCTCGGCTACTTGAACGAGCACAGCCTGGCCGACGTGGTCGCCTTGGCCTCAAGCTCGGGCAAATCGTTCGGCGAGGACCCGCGCGGCGGACCGTGGGCGGCGGTGCTGCGCCATGATCGCGCCTTTGCCGACGCCTACGCCAAGCAGGACCTGGAGCGCTACAAGCTCATCGTCGCGTCGATGGCGCGCACCTTGTTCGATCGCGACACCGCCCCCGGCGCCGAACCCGAGGATTTGATGCGCGTAGACCTGCCCGCCCTGATCGTGCCAGGTCACGACGCTGCGCACGCGACCTCGGCCGCGCGCTACCTTGAAGAGTGCCTGCCGAAGTCGGAATATTGGGACGTTCCGGTGGCGGGGCAGACCGAGGAAGCGACCCCACCCCGCCTCCTACAATTCCTCACCAAATGCAGCTAGATTGTCGCCCTCACTCATCAATTCGGCCGCACCCGGGGGTCGCAGGCCAAACTGTCCAACCTTGCCAGGGAGTCGTTGCGTGATCAGTGTCCGTCGTCTCGTCGAGTTTGCCGTTGCGATCAGTGTCGTGGGGCTTGCCTTCAACGCTCCTGCCCAGGAAGCGGGCAAGAAACCGTTCGAGCCGGTCCCGGGAATGCCAGGCAAGGACTCGGTGTGGGTCCCGACCCCAATCCCCACGCTGGAAAAGATGTACGACCTAGCAAAGCTGACGCCGAAGGACTTCGTCATGGACCTCGGCTCCGGCGACGGCCGCGCCATTATCGTCGCCGGCAAGCGCGGCACGCCCGGTCTCGGCGTGGAGTGGAATCAAGACCTGGTTGACCTCTCCAACAAGCTCGCGGCGCAGGCCGGCATTTCCCACCTCGCCAAATTCGTGCGCGGCGACATGTTTGCCGCCGACCTCTCCAAGGCCACGGTGCTCGGCCTGTTCATGCTGCCCGACCAATTGGGCAAGCTGACGCCGAAGTTTCTCGCGATGCGGCCGGGCTCGCGTATCACAATGAACGGCTTCACCATCCCCGGCTGGACGCCCGACCTCACAGAGAAAGCGACCGGCGACTGCGGCACCTGGTGCACCGCGCACCTTTACATCGTGCCGGCGCAGGTTGCGGGGACTTGGCGGCTCGGCAATGCCGACCTCACGCTCACGCAGACCTTCCAGGTGGTCAGCGGGACGTTGACCACCGCCGGCAAGAGTGCGCCGATCGAGAGCGGAAAGCTCAACGGCACCGAAATCACCTTCACGGCCGGCGGCACGACCTACACCGGCCGGATCGAAGGCAACACCATGAGCGGCGACATGAAGGGCACCGGCAGCGGCCGCTGGTCGGCAACCAAGAAATAGCCCGGCCAAATGCCCCGGCACCCCGTCGCCGGGGCATTAATTTGCCGTAATCTCAACCGGTTACGCTATTGATCTGAGGGTGGATATTGTCTCAGTATTGAGGAATAAACGGTGGTTCCTTGACGTTCGTCCCTCATATCCACCTCGTGCCTATCCTCGCAATACTGTCCCGGGAGGCTCCGCTTGAAAGTCCTTCGTCGCGTCCTGCAGTCGTTCGTCGTTTTGAGTTTCGCAGTCGTCGCCGCCTCCTCGCTGCTGGCGCAGGAGAAGAAGCCGTTCGAGCCGGTGGTCGGTCAATCCGGCAAGGACGTGGTGTGGGTCCCGACGCCTCTGACCACCGTCGAGAAGATGCTCGACGTGGCGAAGGTGACACCGCAAGACTTCGTGATGGACCTCGGCTCCGGTGACGGCCGCAATATCATCCACGCCGCCAAGCGCGGCGCGCGCTCCCTCGGCGTCGAATGGAACCAGGACATGGTCGACCTGTCGAAGCGCCTCGCGCAGGAGGCCGGCGTCGCCGACAAGGCGCAATTCGTCCAAGGCGACATGTACGCGGCCGACATCTCCAAGGCGAACGTCATGGCGATGTTCCTGCTGACCGAGAACCTCGACAAGCTGATGCCCAAGTTCCTGGACCTGAAGCCGGGCTCGCGCATCGTCATCAACGGCTTTGGCATCACCGGCTGGTCGCCTGACCTGACCGAGCGCGCCAACGATTGCGGCAGCTGGTGCACCGTGCACTTGTTCTATGTGCCGGCCAAAGTCGGCGGCACCTGGCAGCTCGGCAAAGGCACGCTGACGATCAACCAGAGCTTCCAGAAGATCACCGGCACGCTCGCGACCGGCGGCAACAGCACGCCGATCGAAGGCAGCCTCCAAGGCGAAGCGATCACGTTTACCGCCGGCAGCGCCACCTACACCGGCCAGGTCAGCGGCAACGCCATGAGCGGCGAGATCAAGGGCGGCAGCGGCGGCAAGTGGAGCGCGACGAAGAAGTAGTTATCTCCCGGCCCTCTCCACCGCTCATTCCCGCGTCAGCGGGAATCCAGAACCTTCTTCTTCCGCTGGGTCCCCGCTTGCGCGGGGACGAGCGAAGTTGGAACCGCGGCTAAACTTTCGCGCGCTTCTTGCTCTCGATCGCGACGGCGTTGCCGCTTGAGCGGATCATCAAAAACTTGCCGCTGGTGCCGTCGCCGATCCGCCAACGACCCTCGATCTCGGTCGCGTCGCCGTTGAGCGCGCCCTCGTAGTTGACGGGGTAATAGTTCCCTGCCCCGGCGCCATCGTAGGTCTTCACAAAGCTGATGGCGCTGTCGCGCCGGCCGCCGGTGACCAAGGCGTAGAGGGTGCTGCCGGCGCTTGACCCGAGCACGTTTGGCTCGTGGGTCGTTCCCGACAGCACGCTGCCGCCATCGATCAGCGTCGCCACGAACGACACCGTCAGGCCGTTGGCATAGGTGTAAAGCCCGGTCCAGATGCCGGTCAGATTCTGCTGCCTGGTCTCCGTGCTCATGGTGCGCTCCGTGCGCGGGCTCCAGGCCCGCGCGCATAGATAGTGCGGCCCGTGGGCTCCGCTAGAGCATGGTCCCGAAAAAGCATGCCCTCGGGCTGATCCGAGGGATCCATGCTCGAACGGCAAGAAGCTAGACCTTGATCCCCAGCAATTTGGCGGCGGTCTCGCCCAGCATGGCGCGCTTGTCGTCGTCGCTTGCGCCCGGGCGTCGCCGAGGATGATGTCGACCGCCGCCGTCTTCCCACGGGAACGGATTGTCCGTCCCTAGCATGATCTGGCTCGCGCCGACCTCTGCAATCAGATGTCGCACTGCCTCGGGTCTGAATATGATTGATGTCGTAGTACATCTGCCGCAGGTATTCGGTGGGCTTCTTCTTGAGCGGCACGGCCTTGCAGCGCTCCGGAAAGGCGGCGCAACGGCGTCGGAGCGGCCGCCGTAGGATGGCGATGTAGCCGCCGCCATGCGACGAGCAAATCTTCAGCCCGGGAAAGCGGTCGAGCGTCCCTTCGAAGATCATATGCGAGAGCGCGATTGTGGTCTCGAGCGGGAAGCCGATCATGTTGCGAGCCCGCCATTGCCGCGGAACCGCCTCTAAGCTCGGGCATCCGCCATCAGGTGGATGAATACCAGGACGCCGAGTTCCTCGGCTTTGGCCCAAACAGGTTGAACTTCGGGTCGGCCAGTTCCATCCCGTTGACGTTGGCGCCGACCGACATGCCGCGCAGCCCGAGTTTCTTCACGCCGTATTCGAGCTGCTGGGCGGCAAGGTCGGGATGCTGCATGGCGGTGGTCGCGAAGGCGACGAAGCGGTCCGGATGCGCCGCGCAGAATTCGGCGAGCTTCTCGTTCTGCGTCCGGATGAGCTTTTCGGCGAGGTCGCGGTCGGCCTTGTACCAGAACGGATTGATGCTCAGCGCCTCCACGTCGATGCCTTGGGCATCCATCTGCTGGATGCGCTCGGCGTACCGTGGCCGAGGCCGGCTGGCGCCACCTTCAGGCCCATCATCGCGTTGACGTCAGGGAACGCGCAATGGGCGTGGATGTCGACGGTCTTCACGCGCTTGCCGCTGACCACGACCTCGCGGCGGCGCGGCGCGCCCTCGGCGTGGGCGTGGTTCAGCAGGTCGCAGCCGACAAAAGCGACCGTTCCCGCCGCGCTCGCTGCACCATGAATGAAGTCGCGTCGCGTCTGCATGGTCATCCTCCCGATGATCGCGCTCTTCGGCGCGTGTTGTGACCCGCGGCCAACGGCCGTCAGGCGCCAAGCATCGGAGAATTTTGCGGCGGCAACAAGCCCCGTCCGGGCGCGCCGGCTACTGCGCCTTGATGCCGGCCTGCTTCACCACCCGGCCCCATTTCGCCATTTCTTTGTCCATATAGGCAGCGAATTCGGACGGGCTCATCCGCATGATGTCGGAGCCATCGGCGGCGATCTGCTTCTGGATCTCCGGCAGATCGAGCATCGCCGTGATCTCCTTGTGCAGCCTGGCGACGATCGGCGCCGGCGTACCGGCCGGCGCGGCGATCCCGATCCAATTGCCGGCATCGTAACCCGGCACGCCGCCCTCCTCGATGGTCGGAACGTCCGGCAGCGTCTGCGAGCGTTTCGTGCCGCTGGTCCCGAGCGCGCGCAGCTTGCCGCCGCGGATATGCGGCGCCAGCGTCGAGATCGTGGCGTTGATCGCTTTGGTATGACCGCCGACCACGTCAATGACCGCCGGGCCCGCGCCGCGGAACGGCACGTGCAGCAGGTCGATACCGGCGGTGATCTTGAAAAGTTCCATCGCCAGATGCAACGAGCCGCCGATGCCGCCGGATGCATATTGGATCTTGCCCGGCTGCTGCTTGGCGAGCGCGAGGAACTCCTTCAGCGACTTCGCCGGCAGGTCCAGATTGACCGCGAGCGCGTTCTGGCTCGACAGCACCGGGGCGATCGGCACAAACGATTTGGACGGGTCGTAGTTCAACTTGTAGAGCCACGGATTGACCGCATGCGCGATCGAAACGACGAGCAGCGTGTGGCCGTCCTTGGGCGAGTTCGCCACCAGTTCGGTGCCGACCACGCCGCCGGCGCCGGCGCGGTTCTCCACGATCACCTGCCGGCCGAACCGCTCGGTCAAGTGCGTGCCAACCATGCGGCCAACGATGTCGTTGATGCCGCCCGGCGCAAACGGCACGATGATCCGGATCGGTTTGGTCGGAAACTCCTGGGCGGCGGCGGTGGCCGTGAGCGCCAGGACGACGCTCGCAATCGTCAAAAGCCGTGAGTGAATTCGTGTCATGCGATCACCTTGGGACGCGGAAATTGCTGCGAATGCGGCTCTGGGCCACTATGCCAGCATCCGCCACTTCGACGGGGGCAGCAAGCCACCAGCAAGGGGGTATGGCGTCGCAGCAACATGCAACCTAACGATTTCGATCGGGTCTATCCGCATTCCGCGAAGCGGGATCAGGACTGCTGCGTTTTGCGCTGGGTCCCGCTTCCGCGGGGACAAGCGGAGGTCCGCCGGAGAAATGGACAACCAAAATCAGAACTGGCGGGCGTCGGTGAGCGCGGCCAACGCCGCCTTGGCGACTTCGACATCCTGCTCGATCTTGGCGCCGCCGGCGGCAACGGCGCCGATCACCTCGCCGTTGACCTCGATCGGAAAGCCGCCTGGCACGTTGGTGAAGTCGCCCATCCGCACCGCCATGCTGAGCGCGTTCTCCTCCGGCGCGTAGCCGGTCGGCATGCGCTGCGAGGCTGAGGTGATCGCCTTGCGCTTGGTGGTGATGATCGAGAAATGCCGCGCGCCGTCCATCATCAGAAACGCGATCAGCCGGCAGCTGGCGTCCACCACCGCGATCGACACCTTGCAGCCGAGCGCATTCGCCTTGGCGACGCCGGCCGCAAGCATCTTGAGGCTGGCGTCTTCGGTCAGGCGGTGGGTCGGGACGATATCGGGCATGGCGCGCGTTTAGCCCACCAGCCCGCGCGTCGACGGCGCGAACAGATCGTCCACCGCCACCGGAATGGTGATGATGCCCTGGGTGGTGGCGTGCCGCAGCAGTTCTCGATCACCTTGCGGTTGGGCGCGATGCCGTAAGGCAACGGATCGCCGGTGATCTCCATCACCCGCTGGTGCATCTTGTCGATCTCGGTCGGCTTCTCGATCGCGCCGGCCTTCAGCCGCTCCACATAGAGGCGCTTCGACTCGGCGAAGGCATTGAAGACGTCGGCGGCAAGATCGGGATATTTCGGCGATCAGTTCGTCCTTGATCACGACGCAATGGTTGATCGGATAGTGGCCGCGGTCGCGCAACGCCTTGAGCCCCGCCTCCAACCGTTGGGGATCAGCGGCGCCACGTCCGGCGATTTCGACTCGACGCCGATCGCGGCGGCGAGTTCGCCCGAGGCCAGCATCTCGCCCATGTCCTTGCCGGGCTCGATCGGCACGACGTTCGTCGGCGCCTTGTATTCGGCGACGTGCTCGTCGCCGGACAGCACCCAGGTGATCTTGGACAGGTCGACGCCGTGCTCGTCCTGCAGGATGCCGCGCGCCCACACGCCGGTGGTGACGGTATAGCCGCGGTTGACGCCGACCTTCTTGCCTTCGAGGTCCTTCGGCGAGCGCATGCCCGCCTTGGTGTTGACCAGGATCGCGCCGTGGTGGAACGCGCGCACCAGGAAGACCGGCACCGCCGTCATCGGCTTGCCGTGCTCCTTGGCGCAGATGTAGGTGGTGATCGCCATCTCGCAGATGTCGAACTCGTTGCCGCGCACCATGCGCCGGAACGCGGCGATGATGCGGATCGACCTCCTCGAACGCGAACTCGAAGGTCTTCGGCTTCACCGCTGCCGTCCTTGAGCGGCCCTGTTGTTGCCCTGGGTGCGGGTGGCGGTTTTCAGCTTGAGGTCGGCCATGGGACGCTTCACTCCGACTCGATTTGGCGGGCGCAATCATTGCCCCGTTTTGATCGTCGCCGCGCAAGCGGGGTCGAGCGGCTCAACAGCAGTCGAAGTCGGCATCCTCGTCCACCACCAGCGCGCCCTTGAGCCAGGCCGGCGGCAGATCGTCCTCGACCACCTCCTCGACCCGCTTGAACACCTTGAACTGGTGGCGCTGGTCGTTGTCGGCCCAGAACGCGACCACGGTCTCCAGCGGCGGACAGCCGGGCAGCCGGCAGGCGACCTCGACCGCCATCACCGCGGCCTCCTCCGGCAGCTTGAAGCGCGACCGCGTCCATCCGCACCCGCTCGAGCGCGGCGACGTGCTCGGGGCTGCGTTTCAGGGCCGGCCTGATCCGGAAGCCCTCGGGCATCGCCCCGGCATCGCCGGATCGTTGCGGCCGGCCTGCCAGGACTTCAAGGCGGTGTAATAGTCGGTCATCGGGTAGCCTTATAGACGGCTCGCGATCCGCGCGTAACCCGGCCTGCGGTCATGCCAATCCGGCAGGCCCCAAGCCCTTGACGCGGTTCCGGCCGGTCCTATGGTGCCGGCGACATTCCATACGCAATGACGGAGACTTCTTCAGTGGCAGAGAAAGTGCTGGCGGCCGTCCGGACCGGCCCGAGCAAGACCGAGATCCGCGAATATCCCGATGCCGGACGTCCCGGCGGACGCGGCGCTGATGAAGATGGAGGTCGCCGGCATCTGCGGCACCGACGTCAAGCTCTACGCAGCACCCGCCGAACGACAAGCCCACCATCATGGGCCACGAGAACATCGGCTACATCGCCAAGGCCGGCCGCGAGTTCACCCAGCGCAAGGGCTTCAAGGAAGGCGACCTGGTGTTCGTCGAGCACTACGTCATCGTGCGGCAAGTGCGAGTGGTGCCACGCCGGCCAGTACCGCCACTGCGAGAACACCAACTGGCGCACCAACCCGGACGCCATCCGCTACGGCTACACCTCGGACGAGAAGCCGCCGCACCTGTGGGGCGGCTTCGCGCAATACGTCTACCTGCCGTGGAACGCGGTGGTGCACCACGTGCCGAAGGGCGTCACGCCGGAGCTGGCCGGCCTCGTCACGCCGATGGCGAACGGCGTCGAGTGGTCGCTGTTCGACGGCGGCGTCGGCTACAACTCCACCGTGCTGATCCAGGGCCCGGGCCAGCAGGGCCTGTCGCAGACCGTGATCTGCAAGCAGGCCGGCGCCTCGCTGATCATCGTCACCGGCACCTCCAAGGACGGCGCGCGGCTGAAGGTCGCCAAGGAGCTCGGCGCCGACTACGTGATCGACGTGCAGAAGGAAGACCCGCTCGCGCGCATCATGGAGATCACCGGCGGCAAGGGCGTCGACGTCTCGCTCGACTGCACCGCGGGCGCCGGCACCATCCCGATCCTGCTCGGCATCGAGGCGCTCAAGCGCAAGGCCGGCATCATCGTGGCGCAGGGCGAGATGGCGGAGTTCCCGAACTTCCCGCTGGAGAAATTCACGGTGAAGTTCATCACCATGAAGAGCGCGCGCGGCCACAGCTACAAGGCCTGCGAGCTGGCGCTGGAGCAGATCGCGTCGAAGCGCTTCCCGCTGGAGAAGATCACGACGCACCGGTTCGGGCTGAAGGACGTCGACCTCGCCATCCGCTCGGTCGGCGGCAAGGGCGTGCCGGACGTGATCCACGCCTCGCTGATGCCGTGGGAGTAGCGAGCTTCCGGCGTGTCCCGGGCGCACGCGCACGCAGTGATGCTGCGCAGATCGCCAGCGATCCAGGTCTCGGCGAGCACGCAGCAACCGTGTTGCCCGGATCAGCGCCGATGCATCGCTTCGCTCACGCTCCACGCTGGACGTCCCGCGTACGCGGGATGCGCGAGCGGCGTCCGCTACAAAAATTCCTTCGGAATCGGCTTTCCACCTGTGCCGGCCGCTATAGAACAGCGGCTTGCTTCCATATTTTTCGCGATAGGCCACATAGCGCGCGCGCATGCGCTCGACATGCTTGCGCGAAAACTTGATGCGGTGATGCGGAACGTCGATCAGCGCGCGCTCGATCTTCCACATGTTCCGGCGCGCGAACCGCCAGTCGTAGCGCCCGAGCTTGCGCAGGTCGAACGGCGCATAGCCTTCGAGGCAGCCGGTCGGATCGATATAGGCGTCGAAATAGCTCATGGCGAGCGCGCGCAACGAACGGAACACCGGCTTGCGCCCGTGCAGGCCGGGATCGCGCGAGCGCGCCACCGAGCCCCAGCGCCCCCGCTCGCGATAGATGAAAATTACGTGGTCGAGACCATCGACCGACTCGAATGTCAACAGCGGCGGCGGATAGCCGTGCTGCTCCAGCACGCAAGCGGCAAACAGCGCCGCCTCCAGGCAATGCGCCTTCCCGCGCTGGACCACCTGCCGGAACCCCCGCAGCGTGTCGCCGTGCGGCTCGGTGTTGTAGGGCAAGCGGTTGAGATAGCGC
This sequence comes from uncultured Alphaproteobacteria bacterium, assembly GCA_963741595.1. GTDB lineage: Bacteria > Pseudomonadota > Alphaproteobacteria > Rhizobiales > Xanthobacteraceae > VAZQ01. The sequence goes on along the minus strand of CAVUIV010000006.1, from coordinate 72,257 downwards.
TGCACCGCCTCGGGCGTGCGCAGCCGTCCAATCAGGCGGCGCTCGGCGGGGGTGAAGGCGAGCGGGGTAGCAATCGTTTTGGTCAAGCGCGCCCTGCTCTATCCATCCGCCGAAGAACCCTGTGCGAGACGCGCGGCCATTGGCGTCCCGTGTGGCCGGACCATAGAATACGCCATGGCAACCGACAAACCGATCATCGCCATCGCGACCGGCGACCCCGCCGGCATCGGGCCGGAGATCAGCCTCAAGGCCGCGCTCGATCCGGCCGTGCGGGCGGCCTGCCGGCCGATCCTGGTCAGCGATGCCGCCATCCTGGCAGCGCCATGCCGAGGCCTGCGGGATCAAGGTCGACGCTCGCATCCCGTCAGCCGCGTCGGCGACGCGCAATGGGCGGCCGGCCGGCTCCCCGTGCTCGCCTGCCCGCAGCCCGACCGCCGATCGCGATCGGCAAGACCAGCGCCGCGGCAGGGCGTGCGTCGATCGCGTTCTGCCGCGCCGCCGTGAAAGCCGCCCTGGCGAAGCAGGTCGCCGCCGTCGTCGCCGCGCCGCAGAACGAAACCTCGATCGCGCATGGCCGGCATCCCGTTCGACGGCCACCCGTCGTTCGTGGCGCGCGAGACCGGCACGCCGCGAAGACCACGTCTTCATGATGCTCTGCTTCGGCGACACGAAGATTGCGCATGCGACGCTGCACCAGAGCGTGCGGCAGGCGCTCGATGCCATCACCCGTGAGCGGGTCGGCCGCGTCATCGCCGAAACCGCGCGGACGCTCCGGCGGATGGGCATCGCCGCGCCCAGGATCGCGGTCAGCGGCCTGAACCCGCACGCCGGCGAAGGCGGCCTGTTCGGACGCGAGGAGATCGACATCATCAAGCCGGCGATCGATGCACGCCGCGGCCGACGGCCTCAGCGTCGACGGCCCGTTCGGGGCCGACACGATGTTTCACATGCCGGGCTATCGACGCGTTCGTCGTCATGCTGCACGACCAGGGCCACATCGCCGCCAAGCTGCTCGCCGAGCATGCCGCGGCGGCGCTGGCGATCGGCACGCCGATCCTGTTCTCCTCGGTCGCCCATGGCAGCGCCCACGACATCGCCGGCAAGGGCATCGCCGATCCGACGGCGATGATCGAAGCGGTGCTGCGGATGGCCGGCGCGCGACGGTAATCAGCACTGGTGCGCCGTCGGCCGGACGCTCTTTCGAGACCCGCACGAAGGTCGCGACGATCCGCGCGCCGGCGCGCAGCGTGCCGCGCAGGCTGCCGGCGACTTTCGACGTGCCGCCGCGTGCGGCGGCGATACGGCACCGGGATTTCGAGAATGCGCGAGCCCTGCCCGCGCGGCCCGCATCTGCATCTCGATGTTCCAGCCGTAGGTCATTTCGTGCATGTCGAGCGCCAGCAGGCGATCGCGGCGGATGGCGCGGAACGCGCACATGTCGGTGTAGCGCACGCCATAGAGCAGGCGCATGCCGTAACCGGCCGCAAGGCCGGCGCCGATCTGGTGCCAGGCGATGCTGCCGGGCTCGCGCTCGCCGCGCACGCGCGACCCGATCACGAAGTCGTAGTCGCCGGATCGGATCGGCGCGACCAGCGCGGCGATGCTCGCCGGATCGTCGGCACCGTCGCCATCCATGAACACCATGATGTCGGCGTCGACGGCATTGACGGTCGCCATCAGGCAGGCGCGGCCATAGCCCCGGCCGGCGTCGATCACGTCGGCGCCGGCCTCGCGCGCTTCGTCCCGGGTGCGGTCGGTGCTGCCGCCGTCGGCGACGATGACCTGGCTCACCACGTCGCGGGGAATCGACCGCACCACGGCGCCGATCGAGTCCTGCTCGTTCAGCGTGGGAATCGCGACTGCGACAGGCACGCTTACAAGCTCCAGCGCAGGCCGCAATTGGCGCAGGCCGACGGCGGCCGGTCCGACAACAATGCCTCGCGGAACGAAGAATAGCCGGGTCCGTTCCAGATGTCTCGCAGGCTCTGCTGGGTCGCGTCGCCCAGCGTGTAGTTTTCGTAGCCGCGCTGCGAGAATGGCGCGATGCAGCACGGCAGCGCCCGGCCGTTGGCGGTGAAATACATCACCGACCACGGCCGACGGCACAGCGACCAAGGCGAGCCGTCGCTCGTTCGCGCCAGGCTCATCGCCCGGCTCGGACGCCGCGCCCGAGGCGCTGAACGACATGCCGAGCGACCGCGCCAGCGCCGCCGCCTCGTCGAGATAGACCGCCTCATCGGCCGTCATCTGCTCGAACAGCGCCTGGTCGGGCCGCGCATTGCCGATGGCATCGTTCTCGAAAATAGACCAGGCGCTGGAGATAGACCTCCTTGACGCCGATGTCGGCGGCGACCCGCACGAACGCCGGCAGGTCGCCAATGGTCTCTTTGAGGCCGGTGAGCCAAGCCGAGACGCGCGGTCGCTCGTGACCCTCCCGCACCTGCAATTCGCGGAACCGGCGGACATTGCGAAGGATGCGGTTGAAGAAGTCGGCGCCGCGGATGGCGTGGAAGGCTGTCGCATTGGCGGCGTCGAGCGAGACCCGGAGTTCGTCCAGGCCGGCGTCGATCAGCGCACGGCCATTCCTGTCGTTGAGCACCGTGCCGTTGGTGTTGAACAGGACATAAGTGCCGCGATCCTTCAGGTAGCGGACCATCTTGGGCAAATTCTTCACCAGCATCGGCTCACCGACGCCGTGCATCACCGCGCGCTCCAAATTCGGAATCTGGTCGACGATCGAGGTGAACAGCGACCAGCTCATGTCGGCCGGCGGCTCAAGCTCGGCATAGGTGCGCGGACAGGTGGTGCAGAGGAGATTGCAGCGATTGGTGGTCTCCAGATAGACGCAGACCGGAAGCCGATGCGCGGTCGGATCGCGTTTCGCCTCCACGCTCTCGAAATAGCGTCGCGGATCGACCGCGTCCGCGCGCGCTGTTGCCGTCATGATGCGAGCCTTTCGGCCGATCGAGCCAGCAGACCGAGCCTGGCGCGAAGATCAGCGGTCGCCGACAACTCGCTGATCAAGGCGGCGGTGTTGGGCGCGTGAAACGGCGACAACGCAGGATCGAGCGATGCGCCCTCGAACAGCTCGCGGTGCAACTGCCGCAACGACGCGGCATCGTCGACATCATACCAGGCCGGCAGACAATGCACGTCGAGGCCGATCTCCTCGGCGCGGCTGAGCGTCTGGCGCGCGACCCGCTCGGTGCTCCAGTCGATGTCGTCGAACAGCCGGCGGTGCGCCTGCTTGATGCCGAGCAGGTAGTAGCCGCCATCCGTGGAGGGGCCGAGCACGGCGCGATCGCCGGGTTGTGCCAGCACCTCGGCGGTCTCGATCAAGCAGCGCAGTCGGCAGGGTCGGACTGTCGGAGTTGAGCACCACCGCCGACGCCATGGCCGGCGTCGAACAGTCCGGTGATCGCCTTGAACAGGCAGTCGCCGAAATTGGGGAGCCACGACTTCGATCAACCCGATTGCATCGGGCAGATGATCGACGAAGAACTGTTGCGCGCCCGGCGGGCCGTAGGCCATGTAGCCGCGGATGCCAACGCTGCGGCTGGCCGCCAGCAGGTTGGCGGACACATCTTTGAGAAACGCAGTATTGAAGGCCGCGGCCTCGATCGCCGTCAGCGGCGGGGTCAGGCGTGTTTTCGTGCGCCCGGGAACCGAGGCTTTCGCCATCACGGCAATGCCGCATGAGCGATCCGTTGAAATCAATTGTGCGCCCAATCGACCGACTCCTGCCATTGGCACGAGTGTGCATCAGTCCTGCCAACGCGCCCGATCAACTCTGGTTCAAAGGAAGTTGACCAAGCCGTTTGTGGGCCGCCGGCTTTGTGGCATCACTGCTTCGTGATAGGCCCCCCTGCGGCCTTCTTCCCTCCGCTTTACCTCTCACTGATCCCGGGCCTCGATGGCATCGACCACCAATGTCATTCTGGGCACTGCGACAGCCCTGCTGGTCTGGACCTTGGCGGGGCTCGCGGTCGCCCGTGCGGTCCTGCCGGACCGCACCCTGGTCTGGCCGCTTGCACCCGCGCTCGGCTGGGCGGTCCATAGCGCGGCGGCGTTGCCGCTGTTCACGCTGATCGGGTTCACCCGCACAACCGTCACGATCGTGACACTGCTCACGGTAGCAGCCAGCGCCTATGCGCTCTGGCGGTCGTCTGATCGACCGTCGCGGGACGAGAGCGAAGCCGCGGTCCCGGCAGCGATGGTTCCGATATGGGCTTGGGTCGTCGCGCTCATCCTCTCATTCGGATGCGCCGCCGCCATTCTGCCGAAATTCGCCGGGGACGCGGTTTATCTGGCCGCCCCGATTTTCGATCACGCCAAGGTCGCCATGATCGACGAGATGGTCCGGCTGGGGCTACCGCCGGGCAACCCGTTCTTCGGGGAAGACGGTCAGCCGTCGCGGCTGGTCTACTACTACCTCCTCCATTTCAGCGCGGCCGAATTGGCGCTGTTGCTCGGCATCAGCGGCTGGGAGGCGGACGCCGCGCTGACCTGGTTCAGCGCGTTCGCGTCGCTGATGCTGATGATCGGCCTCGCGACCTGGATCAGCGGACGCCGGATGGCGGCACCATTGACGCTGCTGGTCTGCGCGACCGGATCGCTGCGGCCGCTGCTCGCGATGATCCCCGGCATCGACTCCGTGATCCTCCCGCAAACCGGCTTTGCCAACTGGCTGTTCCAGACCGCCTGGGTGCCGCAGCACATCGCGTCCGCCTCGTGCGTGGTCCTGGCAATGTTGCTGCTCCGCGAACTGGCGCGGCGCGAAAGCCTGGTCCTGATCGCGGTATTTGCGCTGGTCGTGGTCGCCGGCTTCGCGAGTTCGGCGTGGGTCGGCGGCGTCACTTTCGCGGTGGCGGCGCTCTGGATCGGTACCGTCCTGCTTGCGAATGCGCCGCCACAGCAGCGGCTGCCCTTGCTCGGTCGCTGCGCCCTCGCCGCCATCGGTGCGGCCGTGCTCGCCTCGCCCATCCTTGTTGATCAGTTCGCGGCGATGGGGACACGCGGCGGCGGATCGCCGATCGTATTGCAGACCTATGAGGTGCTGGGGCCGGTGTTCCCGCCGTTCCTGCGCCAGCTTCTCGACATGCCGGCGTTCTGGCTCATCCTCCTGGTCATTGAACTGCCCGCGATCTATCTGACCGGCCTGATCGCGATGGTGCAACTGACCAGACACCTCGATGCGACGCGCAAACCGGTCGCCACCATCCTCATCCACCTCACCGCCGTCGAGCCTCGCTGTGTCTTGGTTGATGGTCAGCACCATCGGCGGCAACAACGATCTCGGCTGGCGGGCGGTGCTGCCCGCCTGCCTCACGCTGACCGTGTTTGCGGTCGCGGGCCTCGCGCAGTGGATCGAAACCCGTGCCCGGCTGGCGATCGTCGGCGTCATCGCGATCGCGCTCGGCCTGCCGAGCGGCGTCACGACATTCGCCTACAATTGGTCCGGCTCGCGCAACACCGCGGCCGGCGAAGCCTTCGCCGCCACACCGGAGATGTGGGCGGCGGTGCGCCGTCACGCCCGCCCGGCCGACCGGGTCGCCAACAATCCATTGTTCCTCGAAGAGATGACGCCGTGGCCGGTCAATATCTCCTGGGCGCTGCTAGTCAAATCGGCGCTCCTGCTATGCCGGATTCGACCTCGCGCTACCGTTTGTGCCGTTGCCGCGACCGCGGCTGCGCGCGATCGACGCGCAGTTCAACCGCGTCTTTTCCGGCGACGGCTGGCCGGACGACATGCGTGAGCTTGCGACCAAATACGGCTGCCGCGTCGCCGTCGTGACCGCGCTCGATGGCGCCTGGACACGCGACCCGTTCGCCACCAGCGAGCATTGGCGGCTGGTCGAAACCAGCGCGCAAGGCTGGCGCATCTACGTCGCCGGGCCGGTGGCCACGGCGGCGCGTTAGAAGCACTCTCTCCGCTCATTCCCGCGAAAGCGGAAATCGTAGCGCTAAAGCCCGCTGTGCCAGTTGAAGCCGCGATCCTCCCAATACCCGCCCGGATAGGTATTGGTCACCTCGATGGAGGTGATCCATTTCGGGTTCTTGAAGCCGAGCTTGGTCGCGGTGCGCAGCCGCAGCGGAAATCCAAACGGGTCGGTGATCGGCTCCTTGGCATATTTGGTGGCAAGGATCGTCTGCGGATGCAGCGCGGTCGCCATGTCGATCGAGCCGGAGTAGTCGTCGGCACAGCGGAACATCACGTATTTGGCGGAGAGATCGGCGCCGACGCGCTCGAGGAATTGCTTGAGATTGGGGCCGGACCACTGGCCGATATAGTCCCAGCCCTCGACGCAGATATGCCGGATGATCAATTCCTGCTCCGGCAGGTCGAATAGCTGCTTGGCCGTCCATGGCTGCTTGTTGTCGATGCGGCCGGACAGTTCGAGCTTCCAGTTCGCCACGTCGACCGGCTTCACGTCCTCGATCTCGTAGTAGGCGTTGTAGCGCGGCGGCCGCAGCACCTGCGCCTCGCTGTAAGTCGGAGCGAGCTTGTTGGGATTGAACAGGAACGCCTGCACGACGTCGTTCCACTCCGACACCGCACGCAACACGCTCTGCACCGCGCTGCGGTCGGTGACGTTGCAGCCGGTCAGCATCGTCAGCGCGCCGAGGCTGACTGCACCGCGCAGAATCTTGCGGCGGTCGATCGTCTCGATCAGCTTGCGGTTCTCATCCAGAACGCTTTGGTCGATGCGCTGCCGGGGCCGGAAAACCGATGGTGATGGGGTCCGGATGGCCATGGTCATCCTCCTGAGGCGGTCGGCGGCGCGCGCTCATCGCCATTGACCTGCGGCCCACCCGTGATCATGGCCGCCAGTGTTTTCGGCACCGCGAGCGCGAGCACGACATGGACGACCATGAACAGCACGATCAGCGCCATGCAGATAAAATGCGCCAACCGCGCGCCCTGAAAATCGTAGAACAGCGCAGTGAGTTCCTGGAACTGCACCGGCTTCCAGATCGCCAGCCCGGAGATGATCTGAACGATCATGACCAGGATGATGCCGATATAGAGCATGCGCTGGACCGCGTTGTACTTGGTGATGTCATCGTGACCGAGACGGAAGCGCAGCGCAGCGCCGACGTCGGCGATCACCTGGCGCGGCCAGACCGGCAGCAGCTTGCGCCAGAAGCGTCCACTCACCAAACCGTAGACGACGTAGCAGAGAAGATTGAGCGTGAAGATCCACATCCCGAGGAAATGCCATTGCAGCGCGCCCTGCGCTTCGCCGCCGATGGTGATCGCGTCGGGAAAATGCAGCCAGCCGAACAGCACTTCGTCGTTATAGATCTTCCAGCCGCTGCCGATCATGATGACCATGGAAACCGCGTTGGTCCAATGCATGATACGCACCGCAAGCGGGTGCATCCGGCGTGCAGCCCGCGGCGGCACGGTGATAGCGGCTTCGGTCATGGCTGTTGCTCCGCAATGCAGCGACGAACACGCGAACGTCATTTGCAGTTGGCCTCCGCTTGCGAACAATGGCAGGCAAACAATGCGACTGACGACAGTAACCAATTCGCTGGACGAACGTATTAAGTCACGCACATGAGACGTTGTCCGATCACTTCCGCTTTACTGGCCGCCGCGATTTTCGTGATCGGCGGCGTCCTCGTCGATTCGCCGGCGCGGGCGGCGTCGACCCAGCCGCCAGGCACGGAACAGTCCAAGGAAGAGAAGTTATCTCCCGAAGAGACGATGCGCCGGCGATTCCCGCAGCCGGCACGCGTCCGCGACCTGATCGGGCGGCCGGTGCTCGACTGACGACGACAATACGCTCGGCTACGGTCCAGCGCGTGGTCCGCACACGCGACGGCAAAATCCAGTTGATCGTTCGCTACGGGGGGTGGTTCGGCTGGATCGGCTGGTGGCAGCGGCCGGTCGCGGTACCGATCGAACTCGTCGCGCTGATCGGACCGCATGTCGCCGCGATCGACATGCCGGCGGAGCAATTCCACAACCGCCCCGACCTGGCAACCAGTCTTCGGACATCCAGCGACATCGCGCCCGACGAGACCATCCGGGTGGCCATCACGCGCCGCTAATTGACGCCGCACGGGCTTTGCCACCCTCCCAAAAAAGCATAACATTCGACAAAATAATCCATCGGGAGGATGCACTATGAAGCGACTGATCACGCGCCGTGCCATCGGCAAGCTCGGTCTTGCCGCGTTGACGGCTCCCCACTTCGCGAGGGCGGCAGTCGGACAATCCAAAGAGCCGATCAAGATCGGCTTCAGCATGGCCATGACCGGCGGCCTCGGCCCCAACGGCAAATCCGCGCTGCTGGCGCAGCGCATCTGGGAACAGGACATCAATGACAAGGGCGGCCTGCTCGGCCGGCCGGTGCGGCTGATCTATCGCGATGACCAGACCAACCCGTCGACGATACCGGGGATCTACTCCCAGCTGCTCGACGTCGAAAAAGTCGACGTGATCATGGGCGGCTACGCCACCAACATGCTGGCGCCGGCCATGCCGCTGGTCATTCAACGCAAGAAGCTGTTCATCGGGCTCCTCGGTCTCGGCGTGAACACCGAGTTCAACTACCCGAACTATTTCGTCATGATCCCCTCGGGCCCCGATCCGAAGCCCTCGTTCACCAAGGGCTTCATCGACTTGGCCCTGAAGCAGAACCCACGGCCGCAGACCGTCGCCATCGTTGCCGCCGACGCCGAGTTTGCGCTCAACGCCGCCGATGGCGCGCGCGAGAATGCCAAGAAGAACAACCTCAAGATTGTCTACGATCGTCGTTACCCGCCGAACACGACCGACTTCGCTCCGATCGTGCGGGCGATCGCGGCGACCAACCCGGACATCGTGGTGGTGTGTTCCTATCCGCCGGACTCGGTCGGCATCGTCCGCGCGGTCAACGAGATCAACTTCCGGCCCAAGATGATCGGCGGCGGCATGGTCGGCTTGCAAAACACCTCGATCAAGGCGCAGCTCGGCCCGTTGTTGAACGGCTGGACCAATTACGACTTCTGGCTGCCGGTGCCGAAGATGGATTTCCCGGGCGTCGCCGACATGCTTGCCAAATATCAGAAGCGCGCCGGCGCCGAAGGCGTCGACCCCTACGGCTACTACATGGCGCCGCAGGCCTACGCCCAGTTCCAGGTGCTGGAGCAGGCGGTCCAGGCGACCAAGAGCCTGAGCGACGCGACGCTCGCCGACTACGTCCGCAAGAGCACGTTCAAGACCGTGCTCGGCGATGTCAAATTCGGCAAGTTCGGAGAATGGGCGGAATCGCGCGTGTTGCAGGTGCAGTTCCGCGGCATCAAGAACAACGACCCGACGCAGTTCAAAGGCATCGAGTTCGCAGGTGGTCGTCGATCCGCCCGCCTACGAGTCCGGCGCGCTGGTCTATCCTTACGAGAAGGCACGATAGGCTGCGTTCTGCGTCAAGGGCGCGCTGGCGATTTTGAGTATCGCCGCTTTACGCCGCCGCCTCGCGCACAACCTTGCGCGCCAGGAAGTCGGTGAGGATCGCGACGATGTCATCCGCCATCTTGTACCACTCCTCCGCCGGGACGATATCGACGTTCTGATCTTCGATATTCAGGCGATGGCTTTCGCAATCCGGCATCAGCCGCGCGGCGGTCGCGCCGGTCGCGCTGCCGTGGGTGAGGTCGTTGCCCGGAATGATGCAGGTCGGCACCCGGATCGAGCGCAGGTCGGCTTCGCTGGTCCCGATCAACGGCAATTCCGCGCCGGCCACGAACGGCGCGCGCCAGGCCTGCATGATCTTGATGAATGCGTTCGGATCGATCGCCATCAGCCGCTCGCGGTTGGATGGACGGTTGCGGATCAGCTCGGCGAAGTGCTCCTCCGCGCAGACTGCGGCCATGCCTCCCTCGCCCGCCAGACGGACGTATTGGTCGTAGTAGCGCTCGGCGAGCCGCTTGACCGCGAAGCCGCCGCCGGTGACGCGCCACAGGATCAGCGCCCGCACCGATTGCGGATGACGCAATGCAAACGTGAGCGCCAGCCGCGCGCCCGACGAACTGCCGCCGATGATCGCCGGCGCCATATCGAACTGCTTCAGCAACGCCGCAAGATCGTCGGCCCAGACCTCGTATTCCGATCGCGCCGGATCGAACGAGGCGTCCGAAGCTCCGCAGTTGCGGCGGTCGTGCAGCAGCACGCGGTAGCCCTTGGCCGCCATCCGCTCAGCGATCGGCATGACGTGCTGATACGGATTGCGTCCGCCGGGCGACAGCGCCATCGCCGGACCGCGATCGCCGAGGATTTGATAGTTGATGGCGACGCCGCCGATATCTGCATAAGGCATGATTTGCTCTCAGTTGTTGTTGACCTTCAGTTCGGCTCGATGCCGGCGGCTTTCACCGCCTCGCCGGCCGCCTCGACTTCCCGCCGGAAGAACGCGGTGGTCTCCGCCGCAGAACGCCCATCCGGTATATAGCCTGATTTCTGCACCACATTGGCGACCGACGGCACCGTCAGCGCGTGGCGGATCGCCCCGTTGAGCTTGTCGACGATCGCAGCCGGGGTCTTCGCCGGCGCGAAGAATATGCCCCACGTGCTCGACGGCGGATAGCTCGGCACCGATGTGCTGACCAGCGGCACCTTCGGCAGTTCCGGGAACGGCTTGCTGCCGCTGAAGCCGATCGCCCGCAGCTTGCCCTCCTCGATCAGCGCCAGCGTGGTGGCCGGGGTCAAGAACGCGACTTGAACGCTGCCCTGCAACAGCGCGTTGATGACGTCCGAGGCCCCGCGATACGGCACGTGCTCGAGCTTGATCCCGGCCTTGAGGTTGAACAGCTCGGTGATGATGTGCAGGAGATTGCCGACGCCGGGCGAGCCATAGAGCACCCGGTTCGTCTTGGCATAGGCGATCAAGTCGGGGACCGATTTGATCGGCGTCGCCGCGTTGACGACCATGACGTAGCCGTCGAGGATCCCCGCCGTCGCGATCGGCGTGAAATCGCGCAAAATGTCGAAGGTGACCTTCTTGTAGATGTAGGGCGTGGTCGAGATTCCCGAGCTGGTATAGAGGAGCGTATGACCATCCGGCGCGGCGTCAGCCACCGTCTTGGCGGCGATGGTGGCATTCGCGCCCAGCCGGTTCTCGACAAAGAAATTGTGCCCGAGGTCGGCGCCGAGCTGCGCGCCCACCGAGCGCGCGACGATGTCTGGACCGCTGCCAGCAGCGAAGCCAACCACGATCCGCACCGGCCGGTTGGGGTAGGGTTGGGCTTGGGCAATGGTCGCGAGCCCGAGCAGGCCGCCAATCAGCGCAACCGCGAACGCTGTCCTCGAACGCCCCATGGCGGCACCCTTTCTACAGCCCGAGATAGAACTTCTTGATCAGATCATTGTTGTTGAGCTCGTCCGCCGAACGGCCCTCGAACGCGATCTGCCCGTGGACGATCACATAGCCGCGGTCGGCGATGCGCACGGCCTGCGGGAAATTCTGCTCCGCCATCAGCACCGTGAGCTTGTATTGCTCCTTCAGCTCTTTGATCTTGTCGATGGTGCGACTGACCAGCACCGGCGCGAGACCGACCGACGGCTCGTCGATCAACAGGATGCGCGGCGCCGACATCAGCGCGCGCGCCAGCGCCAGCATCTGTTGCTCGCCACCGCTCATCGAACCGGCGAGCTGCTTTCGCCGTTCGACCAGGCGCGGGAAACATTCGAAGCAGAAGGCCAGATTGGTTTTGATCGCGGCGCGCGCTTTGCGGCGGAACGCGCCCAGCAGAAGGTTCTCCTCGACCGTCAGGCGCGGGAACAGCCGCCTTCCCTCCGGCACCAGGGCGATACCGAGATCGACGATTTCCTCGGTCGGCAGCCCGACGAGGTTGTGGCTCTCGCCGTCGATCTCGGCCACGATCCGGCCCGCCCGCGGCGGCACAATGCCCATCACGCATTTCATCAACGTGGACTTGCCGTTGCCGTTGGTGCCGAGCAGCGCCACCGTCTCGCCCGCCCGCACCGTGAGCGACACGCCTTCGAGCACGCGCACCGCGCCATAGGCCGCGTCCACGCCCTCGATGGTCAGGCTACTGGCCAAGATACGCCCTCTCGACTTCGGGGTCCTGGATCACGAGGTCCGGCCGGCCGTCGGCGATCTTCTTGCCTGAGACCAACACCACGAGGCGCTGCGAGAAGCTCATCACCGCGCGCATGATGTGCTCGATCAGGATGATCGTGATGCCGCGTTTGTTGAGGTCGATCAGCAACGCGACGATGTCTTCGACCTCGTTCTGCGACAGGCCGGCCATCAACTCGTCGGCGATCAGAAGCTTCGGATCGGCGGCGAGCGCCCGGGCGAGCTCGAGCTTGCGCATCTCAACCTGCGTGAGATCGCGCGAATAGTGCTCGGCCTTGTCGGCGAGGCCGACAAGCTGCAGCAGCTCCGCGCAGCGTACGTCGATCTGGGCCGGAGACAGATGCGTGCCGGGCCGCGCGTTGACGGTATAGACCAAGGGCACCCGGAGATTTCCGGCGACCGTCAGGCTGGTGAACGGCCGCGGTAGCTGGAAGCTCCGCGCAAGACCGCGATGCGTGCGTTCGTGGGCCTTGAGCCCGCCGATCAGTTCGCCGTTGAAGCGGACCGTGCCGGCTTCGTTGGACAGCGTACCGCAGATGCAGTTCACCAGTGTCGACTTGCCCGATCCATTGGGCCCGATGAGCCCGACGCGCTCGCCTTCGGCGACGGCAAGATCGATCTCGTCGAGCGCGACGAAATCCGCCGAAGCGCTTGCTGAGCCCGGAGACTTCGAGCAGCGGCGCGCTCATCGCCCTGCCCTCCGCCGCCAGCTTTCGACCAGTCCGACGATGCCCTTGGGCGCGAGGATCACGAACGTGACCAGCAGAACGCCGACGATGAGCACGCCGAGCTCCGATGAAATCGTGACGGTGGCCCATTGCTGCAGCGTCGCCAGCAGGATGGCTCCGATCAGCGGGCCGACCCAACTGGTGGTGCCGCCGATCATCGGCATCGCGATCGAGTTGACCGCATATTCAAGGCCGAACGCGGAACTCGGCTGGACATAGCCGAGGTAATAGGGAAACGGCGCCCCCGCCATGCCCATCAAGCCGCCGGAAATCGTGGTCGCGATCAGCTTCAGGCGGAGCGTCGGCACGCCGCAAGCCTCGGCGGCGAGTTCGTCGTCGCGGATGGTCGCGAAGCCGTAGCCGAGCTGCGAGCGTTCGATACCGCGGGCTGTCGACAACGCGACCACCGCGAGCCCAAGCATCAACAGGAACAGGTACTGAATATACGGTCCGATGAATTCCATCTCCGCCGGCCGCAGCACGTAGGCGCCGCGCGCACCGCCGACATAGGTCCAATTGGTGACGATGGTCTGCAAGACGATCGCCAGCGCCAACGTTCCGATCGCGAAGAACGCACCGCGCAGACGCAGCGTCAGATAGCCCATGCCGAGCCCCACGACGCCGGCGATGACGCCGCCGATCACGATCAGCACCGGGATCGGCAGCGGATAGAATTTATGGAAGAAGATCGACGAGTAGGCGCCGACCGCGAAGAACGCGGCCGAGCCGAAATTCACGTAGCCGGTATAGCCGCCAAGGATATTCCATGCCGTCGCCAGCACGATGAATTGCAACACGACGTAGCCGGCAAAGAACACGTATTCATTGCCGATCCAGCGCGCGACCGCGAACACGATGGCGGCTACTGCGACGCAGATCAGGAAAAATGTCGAGGATCGCACTGCTGCCGCCCCCTATCGTCCGAACAGGCCGGCGGGCCTGAATGCGAGCACCAGCAGCAGGACGCCGAATGCCACGGCCGGCGCCCAGGACGGCCCGTAGAATGTCGCGGTAAAGCTTTCGATGATGCCGAGCATCATGGCGCCGATCAGCGTCCCCGGAAGGCTGCCGAGCCCTCCGAGCACGCAAATGGCGAAGACGCGCCCGATATATTCGCGTCCGATCGACGGCTCGACCGGCTGGATCACGATCAGCAGGGCGCCAGCGATCGCGCAGGTCGCAATCGAGATGGCGAAGGCGATCCGCTTGATGCGCGTCGGTGACGCCGCCATCAGTTGCAGCGCCAGCTGATCCTGCGCCACCGCCATGATCGCACGGCCGATGAACGTCCGGGTCAGGAACAGTTGCAAGACCGCGACCAGCGTCAGCGCCACCAGGCAAGGCACCAGCATGCGCAGCGGCACTTCGGTAATGCCGATGTCGACGCTCGGGCCGATATACGGCGCCTGCACGTAGCGGTAGTCGACGCCGAACACCAGGACCAGCGCCACCTCGGTGACAAACATCAGCCCGAAAAAGAATGCCAGGCCGCGCAGCGAGTCCTGTCCGCGCTTTTCGAACGACGCGTAATAGACCTGATAAATCAGCGCGCCGAGCGCATAGAACACCGGCAGCATCGCAACGCTGACCAGGATCGGATCGAGGCCGAGCCGTGAGTTGACGATGTAGGCGATATAAGAGCCGAGGATGATGAAGCCGGGATGCGCGATATTGACGATGTCGAGGATGCCGAACGAGATCGAAACGCCGACCGTCACCGCCGCATAGAAGGCGCCGAGCAAGATGCCCGCGACCAGCGCGTTGATGAGCAGGTCGTATGAAATGTCCACCGCTCCCCCCGGATGGCCCACGACGACGCGCTATTTTTTATTGTCCGGCGCGGCATCGAGGCCGCGCCGGCCGTCACGACCGAAAACTACTTCACGCGCACCGTATCGGGCACCGGCAACGGCGGATTGGCGCTGTCGAGGAATTCGACGGTGATGAAGTTCAGATCGCCATCGCCGATATTGGCGAGGTCATGAACCTTGAAGTGGCCTTTGGCGTGGGTCTCGTGGCGGGTCTCGCCGGCCTTGTAGGTGTGCTCGACCACGCTGCCGTCGCTGACATAGGCGCGCGCCTTGCCGTCGGTCAGGACCGACCAGAAATAGTCCAGCACATGGCGATGGAAGCCGAACCGCTGGCCGGGCTTGAGCCGGATTTCCCAAACCCGCACGCGGCCATCCTCCGACAGCAGCCGTTGGCCGACACAGCCGTTCGGATTGGCGTTCTCGCGTTCGAACTCGGCGACGATTTCCGCCGGCCAAGCCGATTTCTCCTGCTTGAGCGGCGTCTTGTCCAACATGGTCAGTGCCATGGCATGCCTCCAATGTGACTTTAGCCAAATTATAGTGTGGACCTGCCCGGAGCGCAGCAAGATTCGGCCGGAACGACACCACCGCCCCAAGCCGATCGACAGACGGTTGCGGTTCGTCGCACGGCGGGTAAGCTTGGCGGAACAGCGGGTTCGCCGCATCCTCGCACAAGCGGCGCCGGGCGTTTCAAGGGGGGCGAGCATGAGTCGATCGACACGCGGTATCAACCGTCGCACGCTGATGACCAGTGGCGCCGCAGCCGTTGCGGCACCGGCCCTGCTCGGCCCGGGCGCGGCCCGCGGGCAGTCCCGCGTGATCAAGATCGGACACGTGAGCCCGCGCACCGGCCCGCTCGCCGGTTTTGGCGAAGCCGACACCTTCATCATCGATCAAGTCCGCGGCCTTTTGAAAAAGGGCCTGCGGATCGGCGGGCGCGACTATCCGGTGCAGATCGTGTCCAAGGACAGCCAGTCGACCGGCAGCCGCGCCGCCGAGGTCGCCTCCGAGCTGATCCTGAGCGACAAGGTCGACCTCCTGATCGCCGCCGGCACCCCGGACACCACCAACCCGGTGTCCGACCAGGCGGAGGTCAACGAAGTTCCCTGCGTCTGCACCAATTGTCCGTGGCAGCCCTATTTCTTCGGCCGCAAGGGCGATCCGAAAAAAGGCTTCACCTGGACCTACCTGTTCTTCTGGGGCCTCGAAGACGTCATCGCCGCGTTCCTCGCGCTGTGGGACGGCGCACCGACCAACAAGGTCGTCGCCGGCCTGTTCCCCAATGATGCCGACGGCAACGCCTGGGGCGATCCGAAGCTCGGCCTGCCGCCCGCGCTCGCTGCTGCCGGTTACAAGCTGATCGATCCCGGCCGCTATCAGGTGATGAACAACGACTTCTCCTCGCAGATCGCCGCGTTCAAGGCGGCGGGCGCCGAGATCGTCACCGGCAACATGATCCCGCCCGACTTCGCGACCTTCTGGTCGCAGGCGGCGCAGCAGGGCTTCCGGCCCAAGGTCGTCACCATCGGCAAGGCGCTGCTGTTTCCCTCGGTGATCAACTCGCTCGGCGCGCGCGGCAACGGGCTCACCACCGAGGTGTGGTGGACGCCGAACCATCCGTTCAAGTCCGGGCTGACCGGCCAAAGCGCCGCGCAGCTTGCCGACGCCTATGTGAAATCCACCATGCGGCCGTGGTCGCAGCCGATCGGATTCCAGCACGCGCTGTTCGAGGTGGCGATCGACGTGCTCAAGCGCGCGAAAGCGCCGGAGCCGAAGGCGATCCTGGAATCGATCATCGCCACCAACTACCACTCGATCGTCGGACACGTGCAGTGGACCGGCAAGCCGGTGAAGAACGTCACCAAGACTCCGCTGGTCGCCGGCCAATGGCAGCGCCGCGGCGACCGCTTCGAGCTTGTCATCACCGCCAACCGCCCGGCGCCGGAGATTCCGGTCGGTGGCAAGCTGGAATTGCTGTCGTAGACTTTCGACCCGACGCTAGTCTCTCATGCGTCACACTGATGGCCGCCGCTCGCCACTCGAAGGGCGTCGGCATCGATCTCGCGTACGCCGAACTCGGCGTTACAATCGCGAGTTCGGCAGCAGCGACTTGCGGTGAGGCGTGGATCCTATCGAGGCTAACGCCTTCGCTCGCACCTCAGGCATGACGGGGAGAGTGGAACCGCGGCGATTGATCTGTCTGCCTCGATCCTCGCCCTCTCAAAAATCTCCAAGCGGTTCGGCGCCGTGGTGATCGCCGACGGCATCGATCTCGCGCTGGCCGAAGGCGAAGCGCTCGGCATCATCGGCCCCAACGGCGCCGGCAAGACCACGCTGTTCGGCATCATGACCGGCACCGTCGCCCCGGACGCGGGACGCGTGCTGTTCGACGGCCACGACATCACCCGCGCGACGCCCGAGCGGCGCTGCCGGATGGGCATCGCGCGCTCGTTCCAAATTCCGCAGCCGTTCGGCGGCATGACGGTGTTCGAGAACCTGGTGGTCGCGGCCGCTTTCGGCGGCGGCCAGCGCGAGCGCGATGTCTATGGCCGCTGCGCCGCGCTGCTCGACGCAATGCGGACTCGCCGACAAAGCCAATCGGCAGGCCGGCAGCCTGACGCTGCTCGATCGCAAGCGGCTGGAGCTTGCGCGTGCGCTCGCGACCGAACCGCGCGTCCTGCTGCTCGACGAAGTGGCCGGCGGCCTGATCGAGCACGAGACCGCGGCGCTGGTGGATCTGGTCAAAGCGGTGCGCGCCACCGGCGTGTCGATCATCTGGATCGAGCATATCGTGCATGCGCTGATCGCCGCCGTCGACCGGCTGGTGGTGCTGCACGGCGGCGCACTGATCGCGGAGGGCGAGCCCGCGGAGGTGATCCGGCGCCCGCAGGTCGCCGAAATCTACATGGGGATCGAAGCCGATGCCTGAGCGGCGCACCGACCCACTTTTGCAGGTGCGCGCGCTCGACGCCCGCTATGGCGACTTCCAGGCGCTGTTCGGCGTCACGATGGCGGTTGAAGCCGGCGCAGTGGTCGCGGTGATCGGCGCCAACGGCGCCGGCAAGTCGACGCTTTTGAAGTGCATCGCCGGGGCGCTGCCGGCGCGCCGCGACGCGATTGTCTTTGACGGTAAGCCGATCGGCGGGCGTCCCGCGCACCAAGTCGTGGCCGAAGGCATCGCGCTGGTGCCGGAAGGGCGACGGCTGTTCTCCTCGCTGTCGGTCGAGGAGAATCTCCTGGTCGGCGGCCAGCTGGGCCGTCCGGGCCCGTGGACGCTGAGCCGTGTCTACGACCTGTTCCCGGTGCTGGCCGAGCGCCGCCGCCAACCAAGCCTGTCGCTGTCGGGCGGACAGCAGCAGATGGTCGCCATCGGCCGCGCGCTGATGTCGAACCCCAAGCTGCTGCTGTGCGATGAAATCAGCCTCGGCCTCGCGCCGATCGTCATTCGCGATATCTATGCGCGCCTGCCGGCGATCGCCGCCGAAGGTCTTTCATTGGTGATCGTCGAGCAGGACATCGTCCAGGCGCTGAAGGTCGCAAACCATGTCTACTGCCTGCAGGAAGGCCGTGTCGCGCTCGCCGGCGAAGCACGCACCATGACGCGCGACGCCATCGCCGCCGCCTATTTCGGGACGTGATCGTGGAATGGGTCAACACCATCCTGCAAGGCATCCTGCTCGGCGGGCTCTACGCCATGTTCGCGGCCGGGCTGTCGCTGATCTTCGGCGTGATGCGGCTCGTCAACATCGCGCACGGCGACCTGATCGTGCTGGCGGCCTACATCGCGCTGATGGTGGTCGAGACGCTCGGGATCAATCCCCTCGCCTCGCTCTTGATCGTGGTGCCGGTGATGGCCGCGATCGGCTACGCCCTGCAGCGCGGGCTGCTCAACCGCACGCTGGGCGACGACCTGCTGCCGCCGCTGCTGGTGACGTTCGGGCTCTCGGTCATCATCCAGAACGCGCTCCTGGAACTGTTCACCGCCGACAGCCGCAAGCTCAATGCCGGTCACATCGAGATCGCCAGCATCCAGATCGGCGGCGGACTCGCGGTCGGCGTGCTGCCGCTGCTTCAGTTCGCGCTGGCGGTCGCGATCATCGCCGGCCTGCAATGGCTGTTCTACCGCACCGCGCTCGGCCGCGCCTTTCGCGCCACCTCCGACGACCAGCCGGTCGCGCAACTGATGGGGCTGAACAATTCCCATGTCTTCGCCATGGCGATGGCGCTGTCGCTGGCGATCGTCGCGGTCGCGGGCGTGCTGCTCGCGGTGCGCGCCAATTTCGACCCGTCGATCGGACCGGCGCGGCTGATCTTCGGGTTCGAGGCGGTGATCATCGGCGGGCTCGGCAGCATGTGGGGCACGCTCGCCGGCGGCGTCATCATTGGTGTCGCGCAGGCGATCGGCGCGAAGCTCGACCCCGGCTGGAACCTGCTCGCCGGCCACATCGCCTTCCTGGTCGTGCTGGCGCTGCGGCCGGAAGGCTTGTTTCCGAAGGTGCAAGGATGAGCATGAGCGAGCCCGCCATTCGCGTCGAGCGCGCCAACCGGGCGAGCCGCATCGGTCTTGCCATCGTTTCGTGCGCGCTGATCGCGCTGGCCGCAGCGCCGTTGTGGGCCGATCGCGCCAGCCTGCGCCTGCTCTCCGAAATCTATGCCTATGTCGCGCTCGCGAGCCTGTGGAATTTGCTGGCGGGCTACGCCGGCCTGGTCTCGGTCGGCCAGCACGCCTATGTCGGTCTCGGCGCCTATGTGCTGTTTGCGCTCGCGATGCTGATGGGCGTGCATCCGCTGGTCGCGATCCCGATCGCAGGATTTGCAGCGGCCGTGGTGTCCGTGCCGGTGGCGCTGCTGATGTTCCGGCTGCGCGGGCACTATTTCGCGATCGGCACTTGGGTGGTGGCCGAGGTGTTCCGCTTGCTGGCCGCGCAGGTCTCGGCGCTCGATGGTGGCTCCGGCACCAGTCTGCCGTCCGCCGTGGTGCTGTCGATCGCCGGCACGCGGCAGATGCGCGAGTTCGTCATCTATTGGATCGCACTGGCGCTCGCCGTCGCGGTGCTCGCTGCCATCGTCCTGCTGCTGCGCTCCCGCTACGGCCTCGCCCTCACCGCCATCCGCGACAACGAACTCGGCGCCCGCTCGAACGGCGTCGATGTGGCGCGCATCAAATACCTGGTCTATGTCGCGGTCGCCTTCGGCACCGCGATGGTCGGTGCGTTGGTGTTCCTGCAGAAGATCAGGATTTCGCCGGACACCGCCTTTTCGGTCAACGACTGGACCGCGTTCGTGATCTTCATCACCGTGATCGGCGGCATCGGCCGGATCGAAGGCCCGATCATCGGCACCATCATCTTCTTCCTGCTGCGGCAGACGCTTGCCGACCTCGGCGCGATCTATCTGCTGATCCTGGGCGCCGTCGCCATCATCGATCATGCTCAAGGCGCCGAAGGGGCTGTGGGGCCTGATCGCCGACCGCTACGGCTGGCAGTTGTTCCCGCTGGAGCGCCGGCTGGTCGATCGGCGAAACCCGGCCATAGCGGCAATCCAATTCGCCGCAGGCGCGCGCAATTGCGCAGGGAGTAAATTCTGCTAATCACGAAATGCGGACGGCGGTCCTATAAACCTTAGACAACAATCGTGCGAGGAAACGACCATGGCTGTATCACGGCGCGCATTCATGGGCAGTTCAGGCGCGATCGCCGCCGCGGCGGTCCTGCGCACGACCTCGGTGAGGTCGGAGGAAGCCCTGTTCAAGGGGCGCAGCATTCGCCTGCTGGTCGGCACCACGCCGGGCGCCGGCTACGACCTGATTGCGCGGCTGCTCGCACCCGCCCTCGCCCGCCTGATCCCCGGCAATCCCTCGGTGGTGGTCGAGAACATGCCGGGCGCCGGCAGCCTGGTGATGATGAACTATCTCTACAACCGCGCGCCGCGCGACGGCACCGTGATGGGCTTGCCGCTCAACGGCGTCCTGCTGGAGCCGACCATCAAGCTGATGTCGCGCGCCGGCGGCGCCGCCAATTTCGACATCCAGAAAATGCCCTGGATCGGCTCGACCACCGAGGATGCGCAGGCGCTCTGGTTCCGCACCGATTCCAAGATCCTATCGATCGCCGACCTTCGCAGCGTCAAGAGCATCGTCGCGGCGAGCGCGCCCGGCGCCGACAATTTCACGGTTGCGGTGCTGACCAACAACCTGCTCGGCACAAAAATGGAGGTCGTCCGCGGCTACCAGGGCACCAACCCGATCTTCCTCGCGGTCGAGCGCGGCGAAGCGCAGGGCAGCGCCACGGCCTATTCGGCGGTGGTGGTCACCCGGCCGCAATGGCTGAAGGACAAGACGATCAAGGTGCTGCTGCAATATGGACAGGAGCGGCTGCCCGATCTGCCCGATGTTCCGACCGCGATCGAGGTCACCGACGACAAGGACGTGAAGGAAATGCTTCGCATCTTTGCGGTCAAGTTCAAGGCGACCTATCCGTTCGTGCTGCCGCCGGAGACACCGGCCGAGGCCGTCGCCATCATCCGCAATGCCTTCGATGCGGCGATGAAGGATCAGGCGTTCCTGGATGCCACCAAAAAAGGCGGACTTCCGATCCGTCCGCTGCGCGGCGCCGAGATCGAGCGGCTGATCGGCGAGACGCTCAAGGCGCCGGAACGACTGCTCGAGCGCTTGCGCGCCGCCGTGCTGCCGAGCTGAGAACTAAGGAGACGGAGCATGACCGGCACGATCCGCCGCGTGGTGACCGGCCACGACAGCAACGGTCGTGCGATCGTGGTGTCGGACGGACCCGCCCCGTTTGTTCATGTCAATCCGCTGATCCCAGGCTGGCAGTCGACCGACGTCTGGCGCACCGACGACGCTCCAGCCTCGATCCCGGCGACACCGGGGAGACCACACTCGGGCCGCGGCGACAGTTGCCGACCCCGAACGCCACGGTGCTGCGCATCAATCACTTTCCGCCCGAGACCGAGGCCGTGCGCGGCATGAGCGTCGAGGACTTGCGCCGCGCCTTTGCGGCTTTGGGCAACGAACAGGCCGCGACTTTCGGCAAAGGCGGACGCCATCCGCGCATGCACCGAACTGAGACGATCGACTACGCCATCGTTCTGTCGGGCGAAATCACAATGCTGCTGGACGATGAGGATGTGGTGCTGAAGGCGGGTGACATCCTGGTCCAATGCGGCACCAACCACGCCTGGAGCAACCGCTCGAACGCTCCGGCTGTCGTCGCCTTCATCCTGATCGACGGGCAATACGAGCCGGCGCTCGCGGAGAAGTTCGGGGAATGCCGCACACCCCTAGCGGCTGAGGCGGGTCAATCGCTCTGGATGCCGATCTGCTTGGCGATGGCGGTCCACTTGTCCATCTCCTTGCGTACCTCGGCGCCAAGCTGGTCCGGCGTGCCGGCGCCGAGTTCCGCTCCGAGCTTGAGATACCAGGCCTTGGTCTCAGGCTGCGCGACGATCTCGTGCACGGCGCGATTGAGCTTGACGGCAATGTCTGGCGCGACGCCGGCCGGCGCGAACAAGCCCTGCCAGAACGTCGTCTCCGCCGCGACCCCGGATTCGATCAGGGTCGGCACGTCAGGCAGCGCCGCCGCCCGCGAAGGCCCGGCAACCGCCAACGCCCGCAGCTTGCCGGACCGGATGAACGGCAACGCGCTCGGCATCGACGCAAGCCAGAGCTGCACCCGACCGTCGATCAGGTCGGTATAAGCCTGGGTGGTGAGCTTGTACGGCACCTGCTGCACGGTGATGCCCGCCGCGGAGCGGAACAGTTCCATCGCCAAGTGCGGCGTGGAGCCTGGACCAAGCGATACATAGTTGAGCGCGCCGGGCTTCTGTTTCGCCATCGCCACCAGGTCCGCGACCGATTGAACAGGCAGCGACATCGGCACCACCAGCACGTTCTGCACAACCAGGAGCGATGAGATCGGCTGGAAGTCTTTGACCGGATGGTAGGGCGACTTGGCGCGCAACGCCGCGTTCACGGCGATCGACGACGTCCCGTAAGCGAGCGTGTAACCGTCGGCTGGCGCCCGCGCGACGGTGGTGTAAGCGACGGTCCCGGCGGCGGCCGCCATGTTCTCGATGACGACCGTGCGACCCCAGAGTTCGCTCAGCTTCTGACCGAAATAACGGGCCATGACATCCGAGGCCCCACCCGCCGAATATGGCACGACCAGACGGATCGGCCGGCTCGGGTAGGCCTCTTCGGCGCTCGGCCCATGGATAGTCGACAGCAGCGCGACACTCAGTGCGACGAATGCAAGGCGGATGCGCATGGTTCTCTCATGTGATGCGAGCGTCGGGATGATCAAATCAACTGCCCTTCGCTCAGCGGGATGTCGCGCAGGGTGCTGGGCGCGAACAGCTCTTCGATCTTGATCCGCCGATCGGTCAGCCCATGCTCGTGGGCATATTGCAGCAGCGCGTCGAGCGACGGGCGGTTCTGCTCGATGCCGTAGGGGAACCAATCGCGGCCGATGATCTCCTGCTCTTCTTCCAACAGCGGCTGCAACCAGGCCAGCGACGCCTTTGGCGATCCGGTCTCCAGAATGTGGTGATAGGAGTATTCCTTGGCTCGGCAGAGCGCCTTGTAGAGGCTGAGCGCCACCCAGGGATCGCGGTCGTAGATGTCGCGCCGGATCACGACCGTATGCATGATCGGATAGATCTTGGTGCGCCGGTAATAGTCCTTTTCCACCTCGGCGTAGTTCGGAAACAACCGACGCACCTTGCCGGCGCCGCGGCGGAACGACAGCGGATTGTTCGCGGTCATCATGAAATCGATCTCGCCGCGCTCCAACATGTCGCCGAGTTCGGTGCCGGCCGGCGCCTGCGTCAGCCGGATGTCTCCCGGCAGCTTGCGACCGAGCCGGTCGGCACGACCCTGCACCCATTCGACATCGCTCGGCTTCACGCCGTATTCGTGCTCCAGCAGGCCGCGCATATAGACCGCCGCGGTCATCGAGTATTCCGGCACGCCGCCGCGCTTGCCTTTGAGGTCCTTGGGCTCCTTGATGCCCTTGTCGGTGTTGATGAAGAAATAGCCGTGGCGGAACACGCGCGACGGAAACGCCGGGATCGCGATGAACGGCGATGCACCGCTGCTCACAAGACTGGTGTAATTCGACAGCGACATTTCCGACGCGTCGAACTCCTTGTATTGCAGCATCCGCCAGAAGATCTCGGCCGGCTGCAGCGTCACGTAATTGAGGTCGATGCCCTCCGGCCGAATGGTGCCATCCCGCAACGCCTGCGTGCGGTCATAGGGCCCGCAGGCCAGAGTCAGTCGCAGGCTCGTCATCGGCACGTCTCCGTCGGGATCAACATTGCGCCGACTGTCGTGACGGCACGGCGCATTGTCAACGTGCGACCGCGCATCGCAGATCGTCGCACCGGAACGCCGCCGGGTGCTTGGCACGCCCTGCCCGATCCCCTACGCTTCAGTGTCGGGCCGTTGATCCATTGCGGAGATCGTGATGCCTGCCCTGTCCATCCGTTTCGTTTCATGTCTGCTCCTGGCGGCCGCAACTCTGATGGCGCCGGCAGCGGCGCAAACCTATCCGCAGCGCGTGGTGCGGATCGTCAACCCGTTCCCGCCCGGCGGGTCGGTCGACACCATGGCGCGCATCCTGGCGCAGAAGCTCACCGAGAACCTCGGCCAGCAGGTCATCGTCGACAATCGCGCCGGCGCGGGCGGCAATGTCGGTGCGGAGTTCGTCGCCAAATCGGAGCCGGACGGCCACACGCTGTTGTTCACCGCGCCCGGCCCGCTCGTCATCAATCAGACGCTGTTCACCAAAGGGCTGCCGTTCGACCCGGCCAAGGATTTCGCGCCGATCGCGCTGTTCGGCACTGCGCCGATCGTGCTGATGGTCAATCCGGGCGTTCCCGCCAACACCGTCCAGGAGCTGATCGCGCTGGCGAAGAAGCAGCCCGGCAAGCTCCACTTCGCATCGGCCGGACCGGGATCGACCAACCATCTGTCGGGCGAGTTGTTCAAGAGCATGGCCAAGATCGACATCGTGCATGTGCCCTATCGCGGCGCCGGGCCGGCGATGAACGATCTGGTCGGCGGCCATGTGCAGATGTTCTTCGATCTGCTGCCGGTCAGTATCCCGCAGATCAAGGCCGGCAAGGTCCGCGCGCTGGCCAACGCCGGGGCCAAGCGACCGTCCGCCCTGCCGGACCTGCCGACGGTGGCGGAGCAGGGACTTCCCGGTTTCGATGCGTCGTCGTGGTACGGCTTCGTGGCGCCGGCGCGAACACCGGATGCCGTCGTCGCACGGCTTGCCGACGAGACCCGCAAGATCCTGACCGCGCCGGATATGGTTGCGCGCATTCGAGAACTTGGCTCCGAGCCCGGCACCCTGTTCCGCGCCGAGTTCGCCGCCTTCATGCGCGGCGAAGCGACCAAATGGGGCGAGGTGATCCGCATCTCCGGCGCGAAGGCGGAGTAGCGGCGGCGCTATTTCCGCTTGGCTTGCGCCATCTCCCAGACGCGGGTCGGCGTCAGCGGCAGTTCGCGCAGATCGGGATTGAACGACTGCAGCGCGTTCGCGACCGCATTGGCGATCACCCCGCCGGCGCCGACCATGCCGCCCTCGCCCGCACCCTTGGCGCCGAGCGGATTGATCGGCGATGGATGCTCGTCCATCACGAAGGCGCGCAGGTTCGGGAAGTCGCTGGCGGTCGGCAACAGATAGTCGGCGAGCGAGCCGGTCAGCAATTGCCCTGCTCGTCGTAGACGAGATCTTCCAGAAACGCGCCACCGAGCCCCTGCACCAGCGAGCCGATCACCTGCCCGCGTAAGGTCAACGGATTGATGATGCGGCCGGCGTCCTGCACCACGACGTAGTCGATGAGCGCGACATGGCCGATCTTCGGATCGACCGCGACGTGGGCCGCCTGCGCGCCGTAGCTGTAGGTGTGCTTCTTGTTGAGGAACGCGCCCTCCTGGTCAGCCCGGCAAACGCGGACAGCGGCAGCGACTTGCCACCGGGCGCGCTCACCTTGTCCTCGCTGAACGTGATCGTCAGACGCGGCGCAGCCGAGGCGCTTGCGCCGCCGCCTCGTTCAGCGCCGCCTTGAAATTGTTGGCGGCGTCGAGCAGCGCCGAGCCGCCCATGACCACCGAGCGCGAGTGATAGGCGCCGTAGCCGTCGCTCACATAGGCGGTCGATCCATGATGCACCCAGCGGATGCGGTCCATCGGGATTTCGAGTGCGTCGGCCGCGATCTGCGCGAACACGGTTTCGACCCCCTGCCCGACCGCCGACGAGCCCATGAACACCGTGATCGAGCCATCGTCATTGATCTCAAGCCGCGCCATCTCCTTGGGACCGGCGCCGCCGCCTTCGATGAAGCAGCCGACGCGCAATGCCGTGATAGCGGCCGTCGATCAGCTTGCCCTGCAGCTTCGTCTTCCCGGCCCAGCCGAACTCCTTGAGACAACGGTCGAGCGTCTGCTGATAGTCGCCGCTGTCGAGCTCGTCCTTGTGCTCGTAGGGCGTGATGGTCGCGATCGAATACGGCATCTCCGTGCGCGCGACGAGATTGCGACGGCGGAACGCGACGCGGTCGATGCCGAGATCCTGCGCCACCAAGTCGAGCAACCGCTCGCGAAAAAAATCGGCTTCGAAGCGACCGGGCCCGCGATAGGTGCCGACCGGGGTCTTGTTGGTCATCCACAACGACACGTCGACCTTGACGTCGGCGATGCGATACGGCCCGGTCAGGAACTGGGCGATGTTGCGCGCCCCGACCGCGCCGTTGGTGCGCATATAGGCGCCCATGTCGACGTGGGCGTGGCCGCGCACGGCGAGGATCGTGCCGTCGCGGTCGCAGGCGATCTCGACGTCGATTTCGGCTTGCCGCGCATGGTTCATCGCCATCAGGTTCTCGCGGCGGTCCTCGATCCATTTGACCGGCCGGTCGAGGTGGCGCGCCGCGAACGGGATCAGGAAGTCCTCCGGATAGAACTCGCCGCGCGCGCCGAAGCCGCCGCCGACGTCGTTCTCGATCATCTCGATGGCGTCTTCCGCCAAGCCGATCTGCTTGGCGAGGATGCGGCGGTTGAAGAACGGCACCTTGGCCGCGCCCGAGACGGTCAGCCGGCCGCTCGCCGCATCCCATTGCGCCATCACGCCGCGCGGCTCCATGGTGAGCCCGTAGTGACGGCCGGTGCGCAATGTCTCGCGGCGCACGTAGGGCGCCTTGGCAAACGCCGCATCGGCGTCGCCACGCACGGCGTTGAACGTCATCGAGCGGTTGGTGCCCGGCCCTTCGAACAGCAGGCTCTGGTCGCGCTGGGCAATGTGCCAGTCAGCCACCGCCGGCAGCGCCTCGATCTCGACTTCGATCGCTTCAAGCGCATCCTCGCCGATCGCAGCGCTGTCGGCGATCACCACCGCCATCGGCTCGCCCACATAACGCACCTTGCCGTCGGCGATGACCGGCTGCTCGAACGGCTTGAACTCGGGCAATGGCTGTAGCCGCATCGGCACGATCGGCACGCCGCCCGGCATGTCCTTGGCGGTGATGACGGCATGGACGCCGGGGATTTTCAGCGCGGCCGCGGTATCGATCGAAACCAGACGCCCATGCGCCACCGAACTGCGCAGGATCACCGCATGGACGAGCCCATCGGGACGAAGATCATCGACATATTCGCCCCGGCCGCGCAGGAAGCGAAGGTCTTCCCGGCGCTCGACGGCGCTGCCGATAAACGCGTTCTTCATGGCTTCTTGTACGCGGCGCGCGCGTCCAGCACCGCCTCGACGATCGAAATGTAGCCGGTGCAGCGGCAGAGATTGCCGGACAGCACCTCGCGGACGCGGTCGGCGTCGCAATCGGGCTCGTCGCTCAGCAGGGCGTGCGCGGTGGTGATCATCCCTGGCGTGCAAAAGCCGCATTGCAGCGCGTGGTGCTTGCGGAACGACGCCTGCAACGGGGTCAGCGCCTCATCGTTGGACAGGCCCTCGACCGTCACCACCTTCGTGCCCTCCGCCTGCGCGGTGAGCATCAGGCAGGAGCGGACCGCATCGCCATCGACGATCACGGTGCAGGCCCCACACACGCCATGCTCGCAGCCGACATGAGTGCCGGTGAGCCGCAGATGGTGCCGCAGACAATCGGCGAGCGTCGTGCGCGCCTCGACGTTGACGCTGACCGGCTTGCCATTGACTTCGAAATGGGTGGGCATGATCTGGCGGTCCGGTTATGCGGCGGCGCTTTGCAACGCGCGCTCGACCATGGTTCCGGCAAGCGACCGGCGATAGGCGGCGCTGGCGTGAATATCCTCCTGCGCGTCGACGGTCGCCGATGTGACCTCTGCCGCGCGCGCGATGGTCGCCTCATCGATCGCGGAGCCGTTGAGCAACGCCTCGACCTCGGGCAAACGGCGCGGCCGGTCTCCGACACCAATGATGCCGACATGGGCGTTGGTCGCCTTGCCGGCGGCATCCTGGTCATAGAACAGCGCCGCGGCCGCCATCGCGAAGTCGCCGCGCCGGCGCGAGAACTCGCGGAAGCCCCACCGGCGTTTCGCCGGCCAGGCGGGCAACCGAATGTCAGTGATCAGTTCGTCGTGCTCGAGCGCCGTCGTCAGCGCGCCGAGAAAAAAGTCGGCGGCACGGACCGTCCGCGCCCCGGTCGAGCCGGTCACGGCGATCTCGGCGTCACAGGTGACGGCGATGCCAGGCATCTCCGCCGCCGGGTCGGCATGCGCGATGCTGCCACCGACGGTGCCGCGATTGCGGATCTGATAGTGCGCGACATGCGCAATCGCGGCCTTGAGCAACGGATGGGCGGTCGCCAGCCGCTCATCGTCCTCGATGTCGCGCCAGCGCACCATCGCGCCGAGCCGCACGCCGTCCGCGGAAATCCTGATGTCTTTCAATTCGGGGAGCTTGCGCAAATCGACGAGCAGGCTGGGCGCCACGATCCGGAAGGCCAGCATGGGCATCAGACTTTGCCCGCCCGCGATCGCCCGCGCCTCCCCACCCCGGGAGGCGAGCAACGCAACCGCTTCAGAGAGGCTCCCCGGACAGGCATATTCGAGCGGCGGCAACTTCATGGATTTTAACTGTTTTTGCTCAGAGTACGCCGCGAATTCAGGCTTTTAGTCCCCTACCATCGGTCCGCCGGACCGGTCAACGCGGCAAATGCTGCGTTCCAGCCCCCGGCCACCGCCCCTTTGAAGCAAAGATTAAATACTCTGTCCGTACGTTTAATGCAATTTTATCCAAACTGCGCGGATATCGAAGCATATTATTGGTAGCTCAATTTTTGTGCGCGAGGATGCCGCAAAATTTAGGGCAGGCATCCGCGTACGCCATGAAATTGCATTTGGCTCAGCTCCCGCGATTGATCGCAGAGCGTCGCAGCACTGCGATTTTCGGCATCGTGATCATCGCGATGCTGTGGGGCGGCATTGGCTTCAAATACTATCAGGACCAACGAGCCGATGAGCGCCAGGCCGAGCGCACCAATCGCAATTTCGCGATGGTGTTCGAGGAGAACGTGCTGCGCTCGATCGGCGAGATCGACAAATCGATTCTGTATCTGCGACGCATCATCGAAACCCGGCAAGATACCGACGATTTCCACACCATTGTCAGCACCACAGACATCTTGAGCGAGATCATTGTCCAGGTCGCGATCATTGACGCCAAGGGCATCATGCGGGCCTCAAACGCCGGCCCACAGCCCGCCCCGCTGATCGATCTCAGCGACCGCGAGCACTTCAAAGCGCACCTGAATCGCACCGATGACCGCTTGTTTATCAGCAAGCCCGTCGTCGGCCGCGCCAGCAAGAAATGGTCCGTGCAGTTCACACGGCGGTTCCTCAACCGGGATGGAACGTTCGGCGGCGTCGTCGTCGCATCGCTCAATCCCGAACATCTGACCGACTTCTACAGCCGGATCGACTTTGGATCGTCGACCTCGATTGCCTTGATCGGGTTCGACGGCGTGGTGCGTTCAAGTGGGGGCGGCAGCCGTGGGTTTGAACTCGGCCAAGACCTCAGCGACACAACCATGTTCCACCAGGCACAGTCGGCGACCAACTCGATGTTCGAGCATGCCGATCCGACCACCGGCCGAAGCCGCGCTCGTCACGTTCCGCCAGGTTCGAGGCCATCCGCTCGTTGTCAGCGTCGGCATCGACAGCAACGAAATTTCGCGCGGCTCGCGCGGCGACTTTCTGCTCAATTGTCTGGTCGGGCTGTTGCTGACCTTGATCGTGCTCGCGGCGATGGAGCGGATTCTGGCGACGGAGGCGAAGGCCCATCAGAAGGCCAAGCAGCTTCAGCTCACGCTGGAAAACATGAGCCAGGGAATCATGCTGGTCACCAGCGACATGCAGATTCCGATCATCAATTCCCGATGCGGGAGCTGCTCAATCTGCCGCCGGAGTTCATCGAGCACCCACCGCGTTTCGATCGCCTGACCGAGCTATCAGGCGCAGCGTCATTCAATCCCATTCCGACGCCGGCGAACCCGTTCTCAATTCGGCTGGACCGAACCGGTCATCGCGACAGGTGACCGTGTCCGAACGCAAGATGCCAAACGGCAGCATCATCGAAGTCCGCAGCGGGCTGCTGCCGGACGGCAGCATGGTGCAAACGTTTACCGACATCACCAGGCGCCGCAAGGCGGAAGCGCATATTGCTCGGCTGGCGTCCGAAGACCCGCTCACCGGGCTGCCCAATCGGCGCGTGTTCCGTACAACGCTTGAGGACTTGTGCAGCAAGCATGCCAGGTCGGGACGCGCTGATGACGCCGCGTTCGCGATCCTGTTCCTCGACGTCGACCGATTCAAGGTCATCAATGACACGCTGGGGCACCGCGTCGGCGACATGTTGCTTCAGGAGGTGGCCAGGCGCCTCAAGGGCGTGCTGCCCGCATCGGACATTCTTGCCCGTCTGGGCGGCGACGAGTTTGCCGTGATCGTGCCGGAACTGTCGTCGCTCGACGACCTTGAGATGTTGGCCAAAGCCATCGTCGAAACGGTCGTCCAGCCCTATGAGATCGACGGCTATCAAATCCGATCCAGCACCAGCGTCGGCATCGCGGTCGGTCCGCGCGACGGAGACAACGTCGATGAACTGCTGATGGCAGCCGATCTTGGCGCTGTACGCGGTGAAAGCGGATTCCCGCGGCGTCTACAAATTCTACAATCGCTCGATGAACTCGGACCTCAATGATCGACGCGACCTGGAGATGAATCTCCGCGATGCGATCGATCGCAATGAGCTCGAGCTGTACTACCAGCCGGTCATCGACCTGCATCGCAACGTCATCACCGGGCTGGAGGCGCTCGCGCGGTGGCATCACCCGACCAAGGGATCGATCCCGCCCAGCGTGTTCATTCCGGTCGCCGAAGATTCCGGCTTGATCATCAAGATCGGCGAATGGGCGCTGCAGGAAGCCTGCCGACAGGCGGCGAAATGGCCGGGCAATATCCGCGTCGCCGTCAACCTATCGCCGGTGCAGATCTTGGCGCCAAACCTGGCGGAGACCGTTCAGCGCGCGCTGGAGGAATCCGGGCTGCCGCCCAATCGGCTGGAGATCGAGATCACCGAGCGCATCATCATGGACGACACCGATCGTGCGCTGTCGAACCTGAGCAAATTGAAGGCGCTCGGCGTCCGGATCGCCATGGACGATTTCGGCACCGGCTATTCTTCGCTGAGCTATCTTCGCCGCTTCCCGTTCGATCGCATCAAGGTCGACCGGACGTTCATTTCGGACCTCACCGAAGGAACGGAAAACGTCGTCATCGTGCAGGCGGTCGCCAGCATCGCGCGGACGCTCGGATTCACGACCACGGCCGAAGGCGTGGAAACCGCTCTGCAGCGCGATTACCTGTTGGCGCTCGGCTATAACGAGGCCCAGGGCTATCTGTTCTCACCGGCGGTGCCGACCGACAAGGTGCCCGAGATGATCGCACGGTGGTCGGGCAAATCCTCGATCGCGGCGTAACCGTCGAGGTCGCCGACAGACGAACCGTCGGCTCGCCGGTCAGCGCCGCGCCTCATGCCATAACAAGAACAGCCCGGACACGATCACGATTCCGGAGCCCACGAGCAGCGCCGCCGTCGGAACGTCGCCCCAGACGACGAAGCCGATCACCATCGCCCAGACCAGCATCAAATAGTAGAACGGCGAGACCGCGCTGGTGGGCGCCAACAGCAGCGCCTTGGTCCAATAATACTGCGCGGCAGCGTTGGAAATGCCGCCCAACGCCATCATCGCTCCGTCAACGGCGGTCGGCCACCGAAACCCGAGCAGCAATAACGGCAAGTGACAGATCGTCATGACGACCATCTGCCACATCAGCAGCGTGTTGGGCGTTTCGGTGGCGGTCATGCCGCGCACCGCCACGGTGACGCTGCCATACATGATGGCATTGCCAAGCGCGAACAGCGCACCGATCTGGAACGCATCCGCGCCCGGATTGGTCACGACGATCACGCCGCTGAAGCCGGTGAGCAGCACCGCCCAGCGCGCCGGTCCCGCGCGCTCCTTGAGCCAGAGAATGGAGAGCAGCGCCGCCCACAGCGGCGCCGAGAAGCTGATGGCGACAGCCCCGGCCAGCGGCATCAGACTGACGGCAATGACGGTGAAGGTTTGCGAAATGGCTTGCGATACCCCGCGCGCGATATGGGCGCCCGGCCGCCGGGTCGCGAACACCGCCAGTCCAGTGAC
The DNA here is from genome assembly GCA_963741595.1 of uncultured Alphaproteobacteria bacterium. Lineage (GTDB taxonomy): Bacteria > Pseudomonadota > Alphaproteobacteria > Rhizobiales > Xanthobacteraceae > VAZQ01. The sequence continues at coordinate 39,911 of CAVUIV010000006.1, read as the reverse complement.
CGGCAGCAGCAGGACCGCACAAGCCACGAGACCCGCGACCGAGCGAATGACCATGACTTCGCCGATCGGATAGAACGCCGCCTGCCATTTCGCGATCGCCGCAGCGATCGAGAGCAAGATGGTCGCGACGATCATCCAGAGAATGCCGAGCGGCACGTTGTCGGTAGGCTTGGCGAATGCCGACGGGCTGGTGTCGGTTCGGCGGCCGAAGGTCAGCAAGGCGCGCAGGCGCCCGGCGGCACCCATGATGGCGTTGCCGAAGCGCCAGAAAGACGCCGTCGTGACCGGCCCCCGGCATCCATCGACCTGACCGAAGCGGACCTTCGCCATCACACCGCCGCGTCGATGAAGCCGCTGACGAGATTGCATGCGTGCAGACGCAGCGCCACGTCGGCCGCGTCCCGGAGCAACGGAACGAGCCGATCCTTCATCGCGCGCAGTTCCGCCGCATGGGCACGGTGGGCGGCTTGCGCGGCCTCGACCGTCACGGCTTCAAAGGAGACCTTGGCCCCGATCGGCAGGCGTGCCAGCGACGGCAGGTCAGCGGAAATGACCGTCGCGATCTTCGGATAGCCGCCGGTGGTCTGCCGATCGGCGAGCAGAACGATCGGACGCCCGTCGCCCGGCACCTGAATGGACCCAGGCGCGATCGCGTCGGAGACGATGTCAAAGCCGCGGCTGTGTTGCAGGGTGCGGCCGCTGAGGCGCATGCCCATCCGGTTCGCGCTCGGGCCGACGGTGTACGCGCCGTAAAAGAAAGCCGCGACCTCGCTCTCCGCGAAGTGGTCGTGCTGGGGACCTTTGATGGCTCGGATGCGGGACCGCGCGGGCACCGACATACCCTCGAAACAAACCTCGTCGCGCTCCTGCGCCTTGCCTTGACGCAGCGGCAAACGATCTCCGGCAGCAATCGCGCGACCCTGCCAGCCGCCGATACCGCTTCGGATATCCGTGGAGACGCTGCCCAGGACCGGTTCAATATCGAACCCACCCTCGACCGCCACATAAAGAACCGTCGCACCCGTCAGCGCGCCGATCCGCAGCGCTTCGCCACGACAAAGACGAAAGGTTTGCATGCTGGCAACGGGCCGGCCCACGGTGGCATCGACATCGGGCAGGATGTCGATCGCCGCCTGCGCGCCCACCACCGCCATGCGGACATCGTCGGCGTCCGCCACCAACATCGGCCCGGTACAAGCCACCTCGAGCGCGCCAACCTCGGGCGCGTTGCCAACCAGCAGATTGGCCGCATAGAGGCTGTCGGAATCGAGCGCGCCGCTCACTGGCACGCCCAGGTGCTGATAGCCGACGCGACCACGATCCTGGATCGTCGTCAGCAAGCCGGGCGTGGCGACGCGCAATGACGGTGTCATGCCGCAACGCCCCCAATTCCTTTGCCCACCGTCGCGGCCAGGTCACCATCAGCCGCGCGTGACAACAGATCCTCATATTCGCGGACGGACACCGGCACGAAATCGACCTTGTCACCGGGTTGCAGTAGCGGCCGCGATGCACCACCGCGCAGGTCCCACAGCGGCACCGGGCAGCGGCCGATCAAGTGCCAGCCGCACGGTGTCTCCGCCGGGAAGATACAGGTCATCCGCATCGCGATGCCGACCGATCCCGCCGCGATCTTTGCCCGCGGCGACTGCCGGCGCGGCAATGCGAGATCGCTCGCGACGTCGCCCAGGTAGGGCTGCCCGGGCAAAAACCCGAGCATGTAGACGTGGTAGCTCACCGCGGCGTGCCGTTCGACGACCTGTGACGGCGTCAGATGGGCGCTGGCTGCGACCTCACCGAGATCGGGCGCGACACTTTCATCATAGCAGACCGGCAGCCGCCAGGATCGCCCCGCTGTGTCGTCAATGTGGAGGTCTCGCATCAACGCGCCGATGCGCGCCGCAAGCTCCGCATAGGGCAGTCGCAGCGGATCGTAATAGACCATGAGGGAGCGGAACGTCGGCACGCATTCAACCACGCCGTCAATTCTCGACTCGCCGAAGCGCCGCGCCAGCGCAAGCACCTGGGCGCTGAGCTGCCGATCCACCCGCTCGCCGAATTCAACGGACAGCGCCGTGTCGCCTGCCGGAAGCAGCTTGTAGTCGGTCACGGCAGTTGCTCCCAACGCAACGCGACGCCCTCTACGTCCCTCGCTTCATTCCGCGGCGATAGCCGACGGGAACAGCGGAGCTTGCGGCGCTGGCAGAAACCAGGGTTTCACGCTCGTTCCCCGCCGCATCGAGTACATATAGAAGATCGGCATCCGATCCGGGAATAGGCTTCGGAATTCGCTGCCATTGAATGTCGCGAAAATCGAGCGCGGAAACGCGAGTTGCACCGCCCGTTTTTCGATCATGTTGAGATGAAGATAGCGCGCAGCCCCTTCCTCCGGAGTGCCTTCGCCGCGAAACCACTTGGCCGCGCACTCGCCAAGCCGTTCCAACATGTCGTGCGACACCTCTTCATCGACCATATCGATCGCGCCGGCGCTCTCGGCAGCAAACACCAGTTCGCTCAGCCAGCACGTATCAAATCCGCGCTGGCGCGCGGCTCCCTCGACCGCATCGAAATACTGTCCGATAGCGCTTGTGGCATGCCCGTTCAAAGTGGCGTGCGTGTCGGTGAATATCAATCGGAACGAGGCTCCAGGCTCGTAAGCCTGGCGCACGCGCGCATCGAGCGAAGCAAGATAGTCGAGACATCCGGTGTCCGGCTCGGCGAGGTCGCAGCGCGGCCCCTTGCCCCAGTACAATACGAACGGCACCGGCTGCGCGAGTTGCACGGCGGCGGAAATCACCTGCAACAGCAATGGGACACTGTCCGGTTGCTCACGTTTGAACGACCAGGTGTTGAACGCCTGTAAGATCTTCTCGGGTGTGACCGCCTGCGGGCGCGATGCCTTGCTGGGCCGGCCGGTATGAATGGTGGCGGCGCCACCATCAACGCTGCGGGCAAAGAGCCCCGCTCCTAACGCTACCGTACGTGACGGATGGGTTGTGGCCGGTGTGCTAGCACCGGTGGTACGCGATTTTGGATACAACACTGTCGCCCCGGCTCGACTACTGCGAGCATCAATGTTGATTAACGCGTCGTTAACGTCAATGATTGCGGCAGATTATTATGATTTACAAAATGTTAAGGTAAATAAGCGCATCGGCTCTGGTCCGATGGGCAAGCGCGTCCAATACTGGACACACCATTCCTGACAGGGCACGCCCCGTCACAACTCAAGATTGCGTTCATTTGGGCATGCTCACCTCGCATCAACCGCTCGGATGACGACCATCGTCTGGTTTCGGCAGGACCTGCGCCGCAGCGACAACCCTGCCCTCACCGCAGCTGCGGCGCGCGGGCCGGTTCTGCCGGTCTTTATTCTCGATGACGTCAGCCCGGGCGTTTGGCGGTGGGGCGGTGCCAGCCGCTGGTGGCTGCACCACAGCCTGGCGTCCCTGACAGACGACCTCGGGGGACTGATGCTCTATCGCGGGGAACCGCGGGAGCTGCTGCCTCAGATCGCCCAAGCGCACGGCGCGACGTCGGTTTACTGGAACCGCCGTTACGAACCGTTCGCTGTCGCGCGCGACACGATCGTCAAGGAAACGCTGCAAGGTCTTGGGATCGCGGCCCAGAGCTTCAACGGCAGCCTGTTGCACGAGCCGTGGGAGGTGGCGACCGGAAGCGGTGAACCGTTCAAGGTGTACACGCCGTTCTGGCGCGCAGCCTTGCGTCGGCCGGTCGCGGCGCCGCTGCCGCCGCCGCCCCGCCTCACGCTCGATCTCCCGAACGCCAGCGGCGACCGCCTGAAGGATTGGAGCCTGTTGCCGTCGCATCCGGACTGGGCAGCCGGCTGGGAGCGGCATTGGCAGCCGGGAGAAGCGGGAGCGATCAGCCAACTCGACGCGTTCGTGGCGCAAGGCCTCGCGCAATACCGCACGCTGCGCGATCGACCGGACCGTGCCAATGTTTCGCGGCTGTCGCCGCATTTGCATTGGGGTGAAATTTCACCCCGGCAAATCTGGGCGCGGATGACTCTGGAAGCGCAGCATCCATCGCAGTCGAACGATGTCGATAAGTTCCTGAGCGAACTCGGCTGGCGGGAGTTCGCCCACCACTTGCTCTATCATTTCCCGTCGCTGCCGGAGCAAAACTGGCGCCAGGCGTTCGATGCCTTCCCATGGCGCAATAGCGCCGCCGACCTGAAAGCGTGGCAGCGCGGCCGCACTGGCTATCCGCTGGTCGACGCCGGCATGCGCGAACTGTGGCAGACGGGGTGGATGCACAATCGGGTTCGCATGATCACCGCGAGCTTCCTGATCAAGCATCTGCGGATCGACTGGCGGCAGGGCGAAGCCTGGTTCTGGGACACGTTGGTCGACGCCGATCTCGCCAACAATGCCGCCGGCTGGCAGTGGGTGGCTGGCAGCGGCGCCGACGCATCGCCCTATTTCAGAATTTTCAATCCCATCGTTCAGGGCAAGAAATTCGACCCGGACGGCGTATATATCCGGCGCTGGTGTCCCGAGCTTGCGGGCCTGCCGAACGCGCACATCCATGCACCGTTTGATGCGCCAGCGGCGGCGCTCGCAGACGCAGGCGTCACGCTTGGCAAAACCTATCCGCATCCGATTGTGAACCACGACGATGCGCGCAAACAGGCGCTTCGCGCCTACGAGACGGTGAAAGCCGCTCGCCCCTGATCAATTTCGCCGTCTTTCAAAAAGAAACCCCGGCCATGTGCCGGCCGGGGTTTCAACACCTTCCAACTGAGGTCCAAAGACCTAGTGGATGTGCACGTGGCACCGCCGGTGCCAGTGGTTGATGTGCCAGTACCACCGGCAGTGACGGTGCACATGGTGGTGATGGTGGTGGTGGTGATGACCATGGTGATGATGGCCATGGTGGTGGTGATGATGATGACCATGATGGTGGTGGTGACCATGGTGCGAGTGAGCAGCCGCGGTCCCCGCCGTGAGTGTCGCCATACCGAGCGTCAGCGAAGCGGCAAGAGCGAACAGTGTAGTGCGGTTCAACATGACCAGGTTCCCTTCGGGGGGTTGGTGGTTTCCTCCACCCTATTCATTGGTCCACCGGCCACACGGCCCGGTTCAAGGTCTCGATCAATTTTAGTATTCATGCAGCATTCATCGGCGCGGCGACAATTTGTCAGCGGTCGCGCGCACACGAGAAAAATGCCGCAACGTCTTGCTGGCGACGGGTAGCGCAATGTTGGTCGCAGACGGATGGCGCTACTGACAGCGACGCTACGGCGCGACAAACCGCGCCTGCAAATTGTGACCGTCCACATAGCTTGAGAACGCCACGCGCGCCTTGGCGCCCAGGGGGGACGCGAGCTTGCCGACGAACATGTTCGGTGCCGCCGGCGACAAGTTAATCGTCACTGTCTTGCCGCCGTCCTGCACGATCGCCCGCGCCTTCAAGCCCTTCGTCGGCGTCGGCTTGCCGTCGTGATCGCCGACGTAGAAGACGATCTCCTGGTCGCGCACCACGAATTCGATCGGATGGTCATCAACCTTCATCACCACGCCACCGTTCGGGCCCTTGGTTTGCGCGGCGGCGTTCGCAATGAGCGTGAGGCCGATCGCGGTAGCCATCAATGTTCGCAGGATCATCTCGTCATTCTCCTCGTGTTGTTACAAAGGACCTCAGTAAGCTTCGGCCTGCTTCAGTTTCTCTGTTCCGGCTTTCTCCGTCAGGCGTTGCAGCGGCTTGCGGCCGAATGCCAGGAACAACAGCGGCGTCAGCAACGCGTCGAGCGCGGTGGCGCTGAGCAGGCCGCCGAAAATCGTCACCGCGACCGGATGCAGGATCTCCCGGCCGGCTTCATCGGCGCCGAACAGCAGCGGTGTCAGTGCAAGTCCTGCCGCCAGCGCCGTCATCAGCACCGGAGTCAGCCGCTCCAGCGAGCCGCGGACGATCAGCGCGCGGCCGAACTGCTCGCCTTCGTGCAGCACCAGATTGATGTAGTGGGAGATCTTGAGGATGCCGTTGCGCGCGGAAATCCCCGCCAGCGTGATGAAGCCGATCATCGACGCGATCGACAGCGGCTGGCCGGCAATATAGAGCGCGATCACGCTGCCGATCAGGGCGAGCGGGATATTCGCCATGATGATCAGAACCAGCGCGGTCGAATTGTAGCGGCTGTAGAGCACGATGAAGACCAGCGCGAGCGACAACAGCGACAGCACGCCGATCCGCAGCGCGGCCTCTTCCTGCGCCTGGAACGTCCCTTCGAGCTGCGTGGTGTAGCCCTGCGGCCAATTCGACTCCGCCACGACGCGACGGATGTCGGCGATGATCGCGGCCATATCGCGCTTGCCATCGCCGTTGCCGAAGACGGCGATGCGCCGTTGCGCATTCTCTCGCTGAATCTGATTGGGCCCGTCGCCTTCCTCGACCTCCGCCAGCATGCGGAGCGGCACATGGCCGGACGGCGTCGCAATCAACAGATCGCCAAGGCCGGTGGTCGAGCGATCGTGATCGGCGAGACGCATGACCACGTCGAAACGCCGGTTCCCCTCGACGATCTGCGACACCCGCCGGCCGTTCGACATCGCTTCGAGCGCCTGGTTGACCGCAGCCGGCGTCATGCCGTAGAGCGCCGCGCGCTCATAGTCCAAATGGATGCGGACCTGCGGAATGAGGACCTGCTTCTCGACCTGCAGGTCGACCAATCCGGCGACGCCGCCGAGGCGCTCGCGCATGGATTCCGCAAGCCGCCGCAGCGTGTCCAAATCTTCGCCGTAGATTTTCAGCGCGATCTGCGCCCGAACGCCGGACAGCATGTGATCGAGACGATGCGCGATCGGCTGCCCGATATTGATCGACACCGGCAGCACGGACAGCCGCGTGCGGATATCGGCGTGGACATCTTCCTTGGAGCGCGCGGAGCGCTCGAGGTCGACATCCAATTCGCTGTTGTGCACGCCTTCGGCATGCTCATCGAGCTCGGCCCGCCCGGTCCTGCGCCCGACCGATCGCACCTCAGGCACTTGCGCGACGATCCGCTCGGCAATGAACCCGAGCCGATGCGATTCCGCGAGCGAGATCCCGGGATTGTACTGGATGGTGACCAGCAGCGTGCCTTCGTTGAACGGCGGCAGGAAGCTGCGCGGCATCAGATAGGCGGCGACGGCGGCGACGGTGACGGCAGCGGCAACCGAGCTGAAGATGGCGGCGCGGTGGTCAAATGCCCAGTGCAAAAGTGCGGCGTTGCCCCGCTTGAGGTGCCGCACCACGAAACTGTCGCCCTCATGAGCGTGACCACTTCCCGACAACAGATAGTAAGCAAGGACCGGCGTCACCGTGATCGATGTCACCAGCGACGCAAAGATCGAAACGATGTAGGCGATACCCAGCGGAGCAAACAATCGGCCTTCGATCCCGGAGAGTGCGAACAACGGCACGAACACCAGCACGATGACCATGGTGGCGTAGATGATGCCGGAGCGGACCTCCTGGCTCGCAGCGGCGACAACCTCGACGACCGGGCGCGGATGCGGCGAAGACCGGTTCTGGCGCAGACGCCGCAGGATGTTCTCCACGCCGACCACGGCGTCGTCGACCAGTTCGCCGATCGCAATCGCCAGTCCGCCGAGCGTCATCGTATTGATCGTGAGGTCGAAGGCCTGGAACACCAACACGGTGATCAGGATCGAGATCGGGATGGCGGCGAGCGAGATCACGGTGGCGCGCGCATTCATCAGGAACACGAACAGCACGATCGCGACCACGACGGCGGCTTCGAGCAGCACGCGCTGGACATTGCCGATGGACGTCTCGATGAAGGTTGCCTGCCGGAACTGGATGTTCGTGGCCGAGACGCCGGCCGGCAGCGTCTTCTGAATCTCGTTCAGCGCGGCCTCGATCCGGCGGGTCAAGCCGACGGTGTCCGCGTTCGGCTGCTTCATCACCCCGATGATGACCGCAGGCTGCCCGCGATAGCCGGCGTCGCCGCGTTTGACGCGAGGCGCGAACTCCACGGTCGCCACCTGCTTGAGCAGGATCGACTGGTTGTTGCGGTGGACCACGACCGTGTTGGCGAGGTCTTCCAACCGCTTGGTCAGGCCGACATTGCGGATGAGGTATTCGCGGCCACTCTGATCGACGAAGCCGCCGCCGGTGTTGGTGCCAAAGCGCGTGATCGCCTGCTCGATCTGCTCATGGGTGACATCGAGCGCCTGCATGGTGGCGACGTTCGGCGTCACCCGGTACTGGCGCACTTCGCCGCCGATCGGGATCGCCTGGGCGACACCGCTCAGGGCGAGAAGCTGCGGACGGACGATGAAATCAGCGATCTCCCGCACCTCCATCGGCGACGCGCGGCCGTCGCTGGTCAGCGCCACCAGCATGATCTCGCCCATGATCGAAGTGACCGGACCCATCTGAGGATTGAGTCCGCGCGGAAGCTGTTCGCGGGTCAAAGCCAGCCGCTCGGAGACCAATTGCCGAGCACGATAGATGTCGGTGCCCCAGTCGAACTCCACATAGACGACCGACAGGCCGACACCGGACACCGAGCGCACCCGGATCACGCCGGGCATTCCGTTCATCGAGGTCTCGATCGGATAGGTGATGAGCTGCTCAACCTCCTGGGGCGCCAGGCCTTCGGCTTCGGTGAGAAGCGTCACCGTCGGGCGGTTCAGATCGGGAAACACGTCGACCGGGATGCGCGGCAGCACGAACGCGCCGTAGCCGACCAGGATCAGCGCCGTCGCAAGGACGAACAAGCGATTGCGCAGGCTTGCCGAGACCAGGATGTTGAACATGATCCCGCTCCTAGCGCACCTGGTTGACGAGATCGGACGCACGGACCACGACGCGGTCGCCCTCGGTCACGCCGTCTGCGATGATCACGCGCGTTGCATCGAATGGTACAACGCGGACCGGACGTGGCTCGAACAACTCAGCCGCCTCGTGCCGCCATACGATCGCTTCACCGTTGCCACTGCGCACCATGGCATCCTTCGGAACGATCAGCGCGGTCACCGGCTCGCCGCTGCGCGCGATGACGTTGACCGGAAGGCCGATGCCCAGATTGGACGGAGGGTTCTCGACCACGAACTGCACGACCGACGCATGCTGCTGCAAAGCGTGGCTGAACCCCTGGAACCGCAGCTTTAGCGGCGGCCGGCCGGGCGCGGTCGCGGTCGCCTGACCGAGCGAAGCCGGGTCGATCTCGCCATAGACCAGCGCCTCGACCCACAGGCTCTTTGGATCGACGACCTGGAACAGCACGTCCTGCGCCTGCACCACCTGCCCCGCCACCACGCGCGCCGACGCGATGACGCCTGAGGTCGGTGCGCGCAGCGCTTCGGGTTCGACGCGGGTTTCGAGCAGCACCTGGCGCCGCCGGCGTAGCCCCTCGAGCTCCGCCTCAGCGTCGGTGAGCTGACTCTGCGCGACCACCTGCTTTTCCACCAGGATGCGGGTGCGGCGCAGCCGCGCTTCCGCGACCGAGATCAACTGCTCGACCTCTCCGAGCTTCTCGAGGATCGTCGTGCGATCCGCTTGCGGCACTGCCGGCTCAATGCGTGCCAGCAGGTCGCCTTTGTTGACCACCTGGCCGATGCGCGGAAGTCCCGACTCCGGCGCCATCACCCGGCCGCCGTTGATGCTCTGCACCAGGCTGGTGCTGTTCGGATCCGCGATGACGCGCCCGATCAGGCTGACGGCGCGTTGGGCGGCTTGTGGGGCCAGCGCCTCGGTGCGCACGTCGAGCAGCCGTTGCGTTGGCTTGGGGACAAAGACATGGCCGTCGGGCAGCCGGCGCGGTGCATCAACCGACGGCCCTGAAGCCGCACTGGTGCGCGCAGTGTTGTCGTTGCCATGGCCGCGCGCTGTCTGGAACAGGAATCCGAGTCCGGCAACCGCTATCAGCGCCGTCGCCACGCCCTGCACAAAATAGCGCTTGAGGAGGAGGTAACCACCATACAGAGCGAGCGCGGCCGTCGCCACTGCGAGCAGCAACATCTGCCACACCGGTGACACCAGCGACGACAGCCAATGACCCGACGACATCGCGGCGGCCTCTGGCGGCACGGTCAACGTGCCGATGAGCAGGTCCTCGTCCGCCGCGTCGGTGATGGCAAACACCAGTTCGATCGGACCGGCGGAGCGAAAGCGTGGCGATGTGATCGCGTAAGCGCCGGCCGCCGTGGCGTCGGCAGGTACCGGTACGGTCTCGTCGGCGACGGTGACCGCGATGGTCGCGTTGGTGACGGGTTCGTTGGTCGCGAAACGATCGAGGTAGATCGTAAGCCGCTCACCGCGAAGAACGCCGACGAGTTGATAGGCGTCGGAATGTGCCGACATGCGCGGCGCAACCGGACCGGTCAGGCTCTCGGCCGGCCCGTGGTCGTGGCCCTCATGCGCCTTGGCAGCAAAAGTGAGAGGCGCGAGCAACGCCGCCATGACGCCAAGCAGCGCGCCCGCGCAGGCGCTCAAGGCGCCAAGTCGTGACGCCACCAAGTCGTGAGCCACCAATAGCTCGGCCGAATCCGATATTGACCATCTGCAACCCCAAAAATGCTGCGATCCGCGTCGCAGCAATGGAGCTGCGCGCGGCTAGGCGATCGCGATGGGTCTTGGGGGCTTGCGTGGACCGTCAGGCACCACACCGTCGCCATGGCGGCGGTGAACGACGACCTTGCTCGGCGTCGACTGGAGCAGCGTCGCCGCGACGTTCAGCGCCGGCAATACAACGGCGGCGCAGCTCGCACAGAGGCACGAGCACGTCTCGGCATCCGCGCCAGAGCATCGGCGTGGAGTCCGCTTGCGCGGCAATGCCATGGGAGCCATCCACAACGTGGTCGCTCGCATGGTGGTGGTGAAATGAAACAACTGAACCGTGGCTATGGACGTGGGCGTGATCGTGACCGGCAACCGCCGCGGCGCGATGATGGTAAGCGCCAAACGCACCATCCACGACGAAAGCAAGCGCTGCGACGATCGCCAAAGCGGTCGCAAGAGGCCTGACCAGCGAATGGATGGACTGTATCACCAAGCACCGATTTACGTTGCGTTCACGACGACACTTAATCGCTGGCCGCTGGTCCGTCCAGGGGGAACCGGGCTGGAAGGCGCAGACCCCTGTATATTCACGATATTCGGTAAAATTCTTAACAGCGGATACTCAAATTGACCCTATTACTGGCAACCACAACCATCCTGGCCAATGATTGAACATCCCGAAATATGGCATAAATCAAGGTCTTGCAGCACTAGGATGAACCGGCCTATGCCGCATTAGCAATCCAATGCGGAACCCGCGATGATGACCCTGCCCGACTTCAGCGCTTCCGACCAGATTGCCCTTTTTTTGGACTTCGACGGAACCCTGGTCGCGATCGCCGATCGACCTGACGAGGTGCAACTGGACCTCTCAACCCGCAAGGCGCTCATGCACCTCGATAGCCTCCTCGATGGAGCGGTTGCCATTGTGACCGGGCGGGAGATTGCAATCGTCGATCGGTTTCTTGACCCGCTGCGCCTGTCGGTCGCGGGCGTCCATGGCCTGACGCGTCGCGACGCTCAAGGGCGCACCCATGCACCAGCCGTCGACAACCGATTTGTGGCCGCGATCGGACCGGCTGTTGCGCCGCTCATGGCGAAATACCCTGCTCTCTTCCTGGAATACAAATTCGGCGCCGTCGCGCTGCATTACCGGTTACACCCCGAACTCGAACAAGACTGTATCGCGCTGATCGAGGCCGCAGTCGCCGACTTGCCGGGTGTTGAACTCAAGCGCGGCAAAATGGTTATCGAAGCAAAGGCGATCGGCGGCAACAAAGGCGCAGCCATCGCCGACTACCTCAATGAACCACCGTTCGCCGGCCGGCGGGCGGTTTTTGCCGGCGACGACATCACCGATGAGGACGCCTTCATTCTTGTGAACGCGCGGGGCGGAGTGACGATCAAGGTCGGCGCCGGCGCGACCAATGCGGCATACCGCGCGACGGGAACCGGCGAATTCCTGATATGGCTGCAGCAATTGCCGTCAAAGCTCGGAGGATAGTTGACCCTTGCAAAGTCTTGATCTGGGACTCATCGGAAATTGCAGCATCAGCGCGCTCATCGATCGCAAGGCGCGAGTTGTCTGGTGTTGCCTGCCGCGCTTTGATGGCGATCCGATCTTTCACGCGTTGCTGAGCGACCCTTCGGCGCAGGATGACGGCGTTTTTTCGATCGAGATCGAAAAGCAAACGGAAACCGTCCAGAGCTATTTGCCCAATACCGCGGTCCTGAAAACCACGTTGCGCGGCGAAACCGGCGCCGTCGAAGTCATCGATTTCTGTCCGCGTTTCTACACCCGCGATCGTGCGTTCCGGCCGCAGATGCTGATCCGCCGGATCGTGCCGCTCGAGGGACATCCGCGGGTGACAATCCGGATTCGTCCCCGCTTCGACTACGGGGCCAAAGCACCGACCGTGACCTACGGCTCCAATCACATTCGTTTTATGGGCGACAAACTCACGGTGCGACTGACGACGGATGCGCCGATCGACTATCTGCTCGAAGAAACCGCATTCAAGGTCACCGAACCCATTCATCTGGTCCTCGGTCCTGACGAGACGCTTTCGGAAGGTCCGGCCGAGGTGGCGGAGTCGTTTCTCAAGAGCACGACGACCTATTGGCGATCCTGGACGCATCGACTGGCGCTGCCGGCGGAATGGCAGGATGCCGTGATCCGCGCCGCCATCACGCTGAAGATGTGTGCCTACGAGCCGACCGGCGCGATCGTCGCTGCGATGACGACCAGCATCCCGGAAGCGCCGAACAGTGCGCGCAACTGGGACTACCGGTATTGCTGGGTGCGCGACGCATTCTTTGTGGTGCGGGCGCTCAACAGCCTGGCCGCCGTCCGGACCATGGAAAACTATTTCCGCTGGATCATGAATATCGTCGACGACATCAACGACGGCCATATCCAGCCTGTTTTTGGCATCACGCTCGAACGAAAACTCACCGAACGCACCGTCGGGCACCTGGCGGGTTACCGCGGCATGGGGCCGGTGCGCGTCGGCAATCAGGCGCACGAGCACCTCCAGCACGACACCTATGGCAACCTCATTCTGGCCGCTGCGCCAGCATTCTTTGACGCGCGCCTGTTCATGTCGCCCGGCGCTGCTGAATTCGCCAAACTGGAAGTCATCGGCGAGCGCGCATTCCAGCTCTACGACAAGCCCGACGCCGGCATCTGGGAGTTACGGTCGCGCGCGCGGATCCACACATCGTCGAGTTTGATGTGCTGGGCCGCCTGCGACCGCCTGGCGAAAATTGCCCATCGCCTCGGCGAAACGCAGCGGGCGCAGTTCTGGAATGCACGCGCGGGCACAATCCGGGAGGCGATCCTGACGCGCGCATGGTCCGAGAAACGCCAGGCGTTTGTTGAAAGCTTCGAGGGGTCGATGCTGGATGCCAGCGTGCTGCTGATGAGCGAAGTCGGCTTCATCGCGCCCGACGATTCCCGGTTCGTGGCGACGGTTGAACGGATCCAAGACGTCTTGGGAACCGGCCCTCACCTGATGCGTTATGAAGATGCCGATGATTTCGGCCGGCCCGAGACTGCGTTCAATGTGTGCGCCTTTTGGCACGTCGACGCCTTGGCCAGGATCGGCCGCCGCAATGAAGCCCGCGAAAAATTCGAAGAATTGCTGCGCGCCCGCAATCATCTCGGCCTGATGTCCGAGGACACCGATCCGCGCAGCGGCGAGGCATGGGGTAATTTCCCGCAGACCTATTCGATGGTGGGTATCGTAAACGGGGCCATGCGATTGTCTCGGTCTTGGGAAACCATGATATGAGCAGACTGGTCGTCGTTTCGAACAGAGTGGCCGACCTGGAATCCGGCACGCAGTCCGGCGGATTGGCGGTCGCCGTCAGCGCCATGCTGGAGGAAACCGGCGGCCTGTGGTTCGGGTGGGACGGCAACATCGTCGACGATGACACCGACCGGACACCCAACATCGTCCGCCACAATCGCGCGACCGTCGCGACCATTCCGCTCAGTCGCAGCGAATATGACAATTACTATCTTGGATATTCCAACAAGGTCCTGTGGCCGTCATTTCACTACCGCCTTGGCCTTCTCGACTTCGAGTCGGCATTCATCGAGGGTTACCGGCGCGCCAACGCCATGATCGCCGATCATCTGGCGCCGTTGATCTCGCCGCAGGACCTGGTGTGGATTTACGACTATCACCTGATTCCGCTGGGCTCGGAGCTGCGCACCCGCGGCATCAACGCCCGCCTCGGCTTCTTCCTGCATATTCCGTTCCCGCCGGCGGACGTGCTGGTCGCGGTTCCCGAGCATGCCTGGCTGGTCGAGACGCTGTTCGCCTACGACGTGGTCGGTTTTCAAACATCCTCGGACGTGACGAATTTCCAGCGTTACGTCGTGGAACAGGCGGACGGTGTGCTCCATCCGAATGGGACGATTTCCGCATTCGGCCGTACCATTGTCGTGAACAGTTTCCCGATCGGCATCGACGTCGATGCCATCCGGGCGATGGCGCACACGCCGGAGGCGGACGCCAGTATCCGGCTACTCGCACAGCGCACGCTCAATCGCGCGCAGATCATCGGCGTCGATCGGCTTGACTACACCAAGGGCCTGCCCGACCGCTTTCGCGCGTTCCGCCGCCTGCTCGAGCTCTATCCCGAGCATCTCAAGCGCGTCATCCTGATGCAGATCGCGCCGCCGACACGCGAGGAAGTCGCCGCCTATGTGGATATCCGCGAGGAGCTGGAAGGATTGTCCGGCAACATCAATGGCGAGTTCGGCGACTTCGACTGGACCCCGGTGCGGTATATCCATCGCACGATCGATCGCGACATCCTGGCAGCCTTGTTTCGGGGTAGCAAAGCAGGCCTGGTGACGCCGTTGCGTGACGGGATGAATCTGGTGGCCAAAGAGTATATCGCGGCACAAGACGATGACGATCCCGGCGTGCTGATCCTCTCACGGTTTGCAGGCGCCGCCGAGGATCTCGAGGAAGCGCTGATCGTCAACCCCTACGACATGGACGAGGTCGCCACCGCGATGCAGCGCGCGCTGACAATGCCGTTCGACGAGCGCATCGAACGCCACCGCGCTTTGATGGGCCGCGTCCGTGCCCGTGACGTCACGCACTGGCGCGAGCAATTCCTGATGGCGTTGACCAACTCGCAGCAGCGGTACGCCGCATGAGTCCCCGGCGGCTGGTGGCCGACGCAGGCGGCACCAACGTTCGCTTCGCGATTGCGGACGAGGAAGGACGCCTTGATCGCGTCCAGATATTTCAGGTGGCGGCCTTCCCGACATTCCTGGATGCTTTGTCCGCCTATCGTTCGGCTGCGGGCGGGCTGTCCGAGATCAAAACGTGTGCGGTTGCGGCTGCGGGGCCTGTAGACGGCGACATCGTCAAGCTGACCAACAACGCGTGGGTCGTCGACCGGGCCAAGGTCTCGGCGCTCATGGGCGGCATGCCGGTCGCGCTGGTGAACGATCTCGAAGCGGTCGCCGCAGCGCTCCCTCACCTCACCTCCGACGACCTGACGGCGATCGGAACGCCCGCGCCGGTGCGGCCCGAGCGGCGCACGATGTTGGCGGTCAATGTCGGCACCGGCTTCGGCGCGGCCAGTGCCATTTGGCGCGACGGGCGTTGGTACACCTGCCCCAGCGAGGCCGGGCATATGACTCTTGTGACTGTTGGGTCCGTCGAGGCGAGTGCCCTGCCCACGGATACAAGCGTCGAGAGCGTTCTGTCCGGCAGCGGTCTGGCTCGACTGCACGAACGCCTTGCCGGCGGCCAACGCGTGGGCGACACCCCTCAGGCGGCGGATGTGCTCGCAGAGGCCGGTCGCAATACGGCCGCCGCGCGGACGGTGGACGCGTTCACCACTCTTCTGGGACGCGTCGCCGGCGACCTTGCGCTCGCCACGTGCGCGTGGGGCGGCGTTTACCTTTGCGGCAGCGTTGCGGTTGCCTGGTCGGCGATCGCCGACGCCGGCCGATTCCAGGCCGAATTCACCCGCAAGGGCCTCCTGAGCGCTCGCATGCGGCAGGTCCCGATAGCGGTCATCCGCCGCGATCTAGCGCCGCTTTTTGGGCTGGCCATGATGCCCATCTCGCGTTGATTGCAGGGCGAACCTGAACCACGCCCCGAGCGTTAACAATCAGGGAGCTGGCTGTTCAACGGCATTCTATGCAACCAGTGTCAGCAACCGAATCGATTGACCAAAGGCGGCTCCATGAAATCTCTCACCGTCGGCAGCGCCACGATCGATACGATCGCGATCATCGCCAGCGACCGCATCGAGCGCATGAGCATGCTCAACGCGGATTCCTCCTTCTTGTTGCTGCAGGAGGGCAGCAAGACCGAGGCGACCGAGGTTTCGACTCACACCGGCGGCGGCGCGGTGAATTCTGCCGTCGGCATGGCCCGTCTCGGACTCGATGTCAGCACGCTGGTGAAACTCGGAAAGGACGCACGCGCCGATACCGTGCTTGCCCGGCTGCTATCGGAGGGGATCTCCACGCGCTGGGCGGTGCGCGACGGCCGTGCGCCGACCGGAGCCTCCGTCATGGTGTCATCGCACGAGCGGAACGCGGCGGTGTTCACGTTCCGCGGCGCCAACACGTTGCTGGAGTCTCCAGACCTCAAGGATGAGGCGTTTGCCGTCGATCTCGTCCACGTCGCGTCGCTTTCGAACGAGTTGGCAGAACGCTTCCCCGAGATCATCGGCAAGGCCAAGGCGGCCGGCGCGTTGGTCACCGCCAATCCGGGACCGCGGCAGCTTGCCGCTCGCGGTCACGCGTTCGAAGCTTGCCTCGGCAATATCGACATCCTCGCGATCAACCGTTCGGAAGCGGAGGTGATGCTGCCGTCGCTCATTGCCCGCTTTGGCGAAGGCGGGCCCAAAATAGCAGGCAGCGATTTGCCGCGACTGGCCGAGCGCGGTCTCAGCGGCGGCGGCTTCCGCATGACGTTGCTGGCATTCATGGCCGCGGTCCACTCGATGGGCCCGCGCTATCTGCTGCTGACCGACGGGATGGAGGGCGCATATCTCGGATCCGCCGACAAACTGATGTTTTGTCCGGCGCTCAATGTCCAGGTGGCGGGAACGGCAGGCGCCGGCGACGCCTTCACATCGACCTTTGCGACCTTCATCGCGCTCGGCAGCAATCCGGAGCATGCGTTGCGCGCAGCGACCGTCAACGCCGCAAGCGTGGTCAGCTATATCGACACCCAGACCGGTTTGCTGCCCCGCGCCGAAATCGAACAGCGCGTGTCGGCGCGATTGAACGAGATGCCGGTTCGGCATTGGCCTCTTTCCACGGAGCAGCCGCAGCGCTCGGCGGTCGGGTAAGCGAATCTCGGAAACCGTATCTTCAAAAAATGAGACGGCGGCCCGGTTTCAATCGGACCGCCGTCCAAATGTCGATCAACGATGTCGCCTAAAGCGTGATCGCTTTAAGTTGAATTACGATCACGCTTAGCTTCTTGATTGAGCATGATCCCTGGGTCGAGCCCGAGGCATGCTTTTCCGAAAACCGGTTCCCACTTTTCGGGATCATGCTCTACCGCGATGCGGCGCGGCGTTGCGGCGTCACCTGGATGATGCGGTTGGTGGCGGTTTGGTGAATCAGCAGGTTGCCTTCCTTCGTGATGCGCGCGTTACGCAGGATGCCTGCATAGATGCCGCCAGACGGGATCGGCCAGCTCTGGAAGGTCTCGGTCACGGGATCGAAGCGCACCAGCGGATCGGGCCGCATGCCCGACTCGTTGTACCAGTAAGCGCCGCCCAGCCACGCGGCACCATACGGGTGCGAGCGTGGGCCTGACGGCGACTGCCACTCCTTGAATTCCCCGGTCTTCGGATTGAACCGGCCGATGCCGCCGCGGTTCGAATTGTTGAACCAGATCATCCCATCGTCGGCGATGATGAAGCGCCGGGTCGAGCCGCCGAGCGGGAACGGGATTTCGGTGACTTCCATCGTCTCCGGGTTGACCTTGAGGAAACAACCGCGCGCGTTGCATGACACCCACACGGTCCCATCGGGCGCAACCCGCACGTCATACGGCTGCGACTTCGGATTCGGTGCGCTGACGACCTTGAGCTCACCGGTCTTGGGATTGAGACGCCCGATCAGGTTCGACGCCTGGAAGCTGAAGAACAGGATGTTGTCTTTGTTGAAGGCAAGCGTGTGCGGGTCCGACTTCGGGTCGGGCATCTTGAAGACGGTGGCTTGGCCGGTTGCCGGGTCGACAAAGCCGACCGTGCCGTTCTTGTTGCCCGAGAACCACGGCCGCCCCTCGTTGTCGAGTTGCACGGTGTGCGGCATCGAGCCGGGCGGAAGTTGATATTCCTTCGCCTGGCCGGTGCGCGGATCGAGCCGGCCGATCAGATTGCCGTATTGACCGGCGTACCAGATCGATCCGTCAGCATGTTGGATCGGATCGCGCACGCGCGAACCAAGCTGCGGCATCACCCATTCGGTGAGCTTGATGTCGAAATTGCCCGACACCAGCGTCGGCTTCCGCCGTTCGTTGGGCGGGAAATTGGTCGTGAGATAATCAAGAACCGCATTATGCGTTTCTGCCGACGGCGTCAGGTCGATCATCGTGGCAATCAACTGCTTCCAGTGATCGCGGGTGTAACCCAGACTAGCGCCGATCAATCCGGTCACATGGCAGCCGGAACAGATTGCTTCGACCTGCTGTTTGCCGGCACCATCCGGAAGCGCCGGCGGGCCTTTGGCCTGACCTTGGGCCTGGGCAGCGAACGGGACCAACGCAAGGGCTGCGGCGGCAGCAATCAACGCTGACGATCGAGGCATGTTTCACCTTTCAGCGGCTCGGGTTGCGCGTGCCGCATGCTTCGTCTCACGCCTATCGGGTGTCAAGCAAAAACCGAGCGAATGCAGGACTATAGTCCGCATTATAACCTTGACAAAGCAGACCCCATCAGCTAGTATCCTGGCACCATTAGGAGCAAGGCCATGGCCGACCTCTCAAGAACCCGATCTTCACTGACGAAGACCAAAGCCCGCGAATGGCTTGAGGCTCGGGTTTGGCCGGAAGGCCCGGTCTGCCCGCATTGCGGCAATGTCGATCGAAGACCAAGATCAAGGCCCTGAAGGCAAGGCTCACCGCCCGGGCCTCTACCAGTGCGCCGAATGCCGTGAGCAGTTCACCGTTACGGTCAAGACCGTATTCGAGCGCTCAAAATCCCGCTGACCAAGTGGCTGGCCGCGCTGTTCCTGATGACCGCCAGCAAGAAGGGCATTTGCGCCCATCAAATCCATCGCATGCTGGGCATCAGCTACAAATCCACTTGGTTCATGATGCACCGCCTGCGCGAAGCAATGCGGACTGGCGGCCTTGAGCCGCTTGGCGGCGAAGGCAAGATCGTCGAGGCCGACGAAACCTATTTCGGCAAGGCCGAAGACGCTCGCACGTCTCACCGCAGCGCAAGGGCCGTCCGTACACCAAGAGCGGCCAGCTGTCGAACAAGCGCCCGATCCTCGCTCTTGTCGAGCGCGGCGGCTCGGTTCGCACGTTCCATGTCGCCGTTGCCGATCAAGCGACCGTCTGCGAAGATCGTGCGCGATAACATTGCCCGCGAAAGCCGCCTGCACACCGACGAAAGCCGCTCTACATCGCGGCATGGACCGGCACTTCGCCGCACATGAGACCGTGCAAGCACACCGCCGAGGAATACGCGCGCGGCGACGTGACCACCAACACGGTCGAAGGCTACTTCTCAGTCTTCAAGCGCGGCATGCGCGGCGTGTATCAGCATTGCGCCGAGAAGCACCTGCATCGCTATCTCGCGGAATTCGATTTCCGCTACAACAACCGCATTGCCCTCGGCGTGAACGATGGGGAACGTGCGGCGCAATTGGCCAAGGGTATCGTTGGCAAGCGCCTCACGTACCGTCGGCCTCACTCAGCCTAACTACAGCTTCGCGGCCAAGCGCTTCGTTCGCTGGCGCAAGAAGAATTGGAAAGCGCCTCGCAAAAAGCGTGCGCAAGCGCGCTATCCGAAATTTGTCCGCTATTGGCAGCCACGCAAACCGGTGTGAGGCTATAGTCAAGATCGCCAGACCAAATATCCAACTTGGTGTTTCGGTCCAATCCAAGATTGGCAAGCATTCGGTGTGAAATTTCTAACTCAACCAACTCGAATGAGAAGCGACAGCGCGCGGAATTATCAAGAGGCGGCGTCTTAAATGTCATCGAATGGTCTTTCGCAGGCAAAGATGGAACAATTGTCGCGGATCACGCCGAACTCGTCGCTAAAAAATGAGCGTGTGTTTGGGCTTACGTTTAGATTGTGAAATGCGCCGCTTGCTTGATCTTGAGCAATTCGTTGCACTTGGTTTGGGTAACGTCACATTCCAAAACATTTCCACTCAT
This sequence comes from uncultured Alphaproteobacteria bacterium, assembly GCA_963741595.1. Classification (GTDB taxonomy): domain Bacteria; phylum Pseudomonadota; class Alphaproteobacteria; order Rhizobiales; family Xanthobacteraceae; genus VAZQ01. The sequence continues at coordinate 19,488 of CAVUIV010000006.1, read as the reverse complement.
GGCCATCTCGACTGTACGAATTGCACATCCAGAAGGGTCATAGTCACCAGCCCCCCAGCAAAGGACGAGTTTGCACACGCTGTTACGATGTACGGGGACTGTGACCTGCCACTGAGTTTTTCCTCCACGTGGAGTTAGAGTCCGGCCTTCAGAAGGACGGACGATGAAGCGAGCAAGGTTCACGGAAGAGCAGATCATCGCGGTTCTGCGGGAGCATGAGGCCGGGGCGAAGACGGCCGATCTGGCGCGCAAGCACGGCGATCTCGGAAGCGACGCTCTACAACTGGAAGGCCAAGTACGGCGGCATGGACGTGTCCGAGGCCAAGCGGCTGAAGGCGCTGGAGGACGAGAACGCGCAAGCTGAAGAAGCTGCTGGCCGAGCAGATGCTGGACGCGGCGGCGCTGCGCGAGCTTCTGTCAAAAAAATGGTAGGGCCCGCCGCCAAGCGCGAGGCTGTCGCGCATCTGCAGGCCGTGATGGGCCTGTCGGAGCGGCGGGCCTGCTCCATCGTCGCCGCCGATCGCAAGATGATCCGCTATCGCTCGCGCCGGCCGCCGGACACCGAGCTGCGCGCCCGGCTGCGCGATCTCGCCAACGAGCGCCGGCGGTTCGGCTACCGGCGGCTGTTCATCCTGCTGCGGCAGGAGGGCGAGCCGTCCGGGCATCAACCGCATCTACCGGCTCTATCGCGAGGAAGGGCTGACGGTGCGCAAGCGCCGGGCCCGGCGCCGAGCCGTCGGAACGCGGGCGCCGATCCTGGTCGAGGCCAAGGCCGAACGCGCGCTGGTCGCTCGACTTCGTCCACGACCAGTTCGCCTGCGGCCGGCGCTTCCGCATCCTCAACATCGTCGACGACGTGACGCGCGAATGCCTGGCGGCGATCCCCGACACCTCGATCTCGGGCCGGCGGGTGGCGCGCGAACTGACGACGCTGATCGAGCGGCGCGGCAAGCCGGGCATGATCGTCTCCGACAACGGCACCGAGTTCACCTCGAACGCCATGCTGGCCTGGGCGAAGGATCATCAGGTCGACTGGCACTTCATCGCGCCGGGCAAGCCGATGCAGAACGGCTTCTGCGAGAGCTTCAACGGCCGCATGCGCGACGAGCTTCTCAACGAGACGCCTGTTCTTCGATCTCGATCACGCCCGGACCAAGATCGCGAACTGGGTCGCCGACTACAACCAGCGAGCGCCCGCACTCCTCGCTCGGCTACCTCACGCCGGCGGCCTACGCCGCCAATCTCACCGCAACGGGCGATCGGCTGCGCAACCCCGACCAGCTCCGCCGATCGCCCGTTGCTCCACCCGCGCCACACGGCGTAAAACCCGCCGAGGCTCTAATCGCCGCTGGATGAAAGTTCAGTGGCAGGTCAACTGCGAGAAAATAGTCATCAACCCCGGATCAAAAATTGCCATCGTTGATGGCGGACGACACACGTGGGTACCATATGACGTAGCGGGGGAAATTATATCCGCCGACAAACGCGGCCCCTACGTCGATCTCCGCACCTCACCAAATCGTATCGATGATATTCTTGAGGTAAAGAAAGCGATCAAAGCTGGCGCAACGATAGCCATGGGCGTTGGGCATGCTTTGAAACGACTGCTCCAGGCCATTAACTGCAAAACACAATCCCTGTGTTCTACTGGTTGCGGCTCAGAGGCCAATCATCCCACCTCGAATCCGCACATTATAAAGACCTACATACAAGTCGCGACATCGCCGCTCGAAAAGAGCGCAAGACAACATATCCTATCGATTGCTGAGAAACTCAGACAGCAATTGCTTCATGCATCCAGCGGCGCTGCCTTTGAGCTTGCGATTGGCACAATCGCTTACGATGCGTTTACCTACAGGACTTTAGAAATTAACATCCTCGCTTCACACCGAATTGGGAGACAGGCCTTTCGTCAACATGAACACGCTCTCGACGAGATCGCTGACGCAGTACCCCGGTTAGGGGCCTGAAAATGGCTTCAGGTCTTTTTCCGTGTGCGGCGCGCGGGACTCTGCGAGACTTGCGCTTAGCTTTGGCCCGGTGCTGCGGCGGGCTTTTTGCCACCACGTCAACGGCGCGCTCGAAGCGCTGCCAAGCGTCGGGCGCTAACTCGACTTCCTTCAATTTCTTCGGATCGGATTTCGCCATGACCAAAGCCTCAACGGTAATCACCTTACCAACCAGCAGGGATGGGCAACCGCCACGAGATGCCTTCCGTTATGACGACTGGGACATGCCTTGGGCATTCCAAGCCATCGGACGACTGGTCCACGGATACGTCAACTTGGAGCAGCACCTTACCTCATTCTTTGGCGAACTCACCGGCGTTCCTTGGCCTATGTCTACCCTTTTACAAGGTGATGGACGACCGAGCACCTACATGGGCACAATTAAGCGATTGGCCCGCGCAAGAGGTTTTGACGAAAAAGTGTTTCGGCACACCGAAATGATCTTTGAAGAGATAAACTACGTCAAAGAAATCCGCGATGTTTGTGCCCACTGCAGCATCACCTACATTGCAAAAGACCAACCTTGGATGCTGTTTCACAACGTATTCACTGCCCCCATAGACAAACGAAGGCAGCACATCATTTCCCACGACGATTTGATTGCATACGCTTTCTATATGTTTGAACTAGCGCGCCACCTCGGGGCTTTGACTGGTGGAAAACTTCCCGAGCCGCCGACATTGCAAGGTAGACCTGCCTTACTAGAAATTCTTCATCCCCGCAGTCACGGCCACCCCAACGCTCCCAAGAATCCATGCCCGCCGCGACCATCACGGGGGTCACGTCGCAAAGCTGCAATGGATCAGCGAAAGAAATAACGGGCGCGCCAGCACCCTCTGACGGTGCGGTGCTGCAACTAAATACGGGGGGTTGCTTTGTCAAGGTTATAATCCTGACTATAGTCCTCCGCCCGATCGTCGACGCGACGATGTTGCGATGCACACGGCAAACAATCCGTGTCTCACAATCAAAAGCGCCTTCGCCAAACCGGCGCAGCCGGCGATGTGCGCTCGTAGCCGTCGGCTTTCAAATTCTCATGCGGGAAATCGCCCTGCCAGGTGTTCGACATCTGGCGTCCACCTGGTTCGAACTCTTCGCCCCAGGCGAACTCGGCGCCGTCGAGGCCACCGCGCGCGGCGAACTCCCACTCTGCTTCGGTCGGCAGATCCTTGCCGGCCCATTGTGCGTAGGCGAGCGCATCGCGGTAAGCGACGTGCACGGCCGGATAGTCGTCGAGCCCGCTGATCGACGAACGCGGCCCGTAGGGCCTGCGCCAGTCGGCCCCGAACTTGAAATTCCACCACTGACTCCAGTTGCGCAGGTCGACTGGATGCTTCGGCGGCGTAAACACCAGCGAGCCCGCCTTGAGCATGTGCGGCAGCGCGCCGGGATAGTCCTCGGCCTTCGGCATGATCTCGGCGAAGGTCACATGGCCGGTGGCCTTGACGAACTTGCGGAATTCACGGTTCGTGACCGGCGTGCGGTCGATAAAAAAAACATCGACAGTGACGCGATGCACCGGCGCTTCTTCCGGATAGTGCCGGTCCGACCCCATGCGGAACGTGCCACCGGGGACGAAGACCATGTCCGGATGAGACTGGTGGCGGGCCGACGTATGTTCTGATTGCCGCTCGTCCAGCAGGCTCATTGGCACACCTCGGGCCGACCAAAACGTCTCAGTTACGGGGCGAAACGCCACGGCGATGTTGCAAACGGTTTCGGCAGGGATCGAAAGGGACTGAAGCAGTGAAGCGGGTAATCAATCGATGAGCGATAATTCAAAGCGAATTCGATGAATAGTTGGACCAAAGGGCAATAGGCCGCGCACGATGCGGTTAGGAATGGTGGCTATGCGGGGATGAGAACGGACACGGCGCATTCGGATACCGGCACCGGGCCTGTGCATATTCCGACGGCTGTCTGTGATTTGCGTTTACGTTGCAAAGGCAGCGGTATTTACTGGCTGCGCTCTGGGAAGGTTGCGTTCGCATCGCGGCATCGCAACCAGGGGCTCATGTTCGAACGGGGGGCGTTCGATGTTGATTGTCCGGAACACGACCATTTGCATAGCTGCATGCTGTGCGCTGGCGACGCTTGCGCCCAAGGCGGCGCGCGCCGATGCGGGTGGCGTCAGCTTCTGGCTTCCGGGGATGTTCGGGAGTCTCGCCGCCGCGCCGAGCCAACCGGGATGGACGTATTCGGCAGTTTATTACCATACGTCGGTCGAGGGCGGCCGGGGCGTGAACTTCATCAGCGGCGCGGCGGTCGTCGCCGGTCTCAACGCTCGCGCCGACATCGGCATTGCCGCCTTGACCTACGTGTTCGCATCGCCGGTGCTTAACGGCCAGGCTGCGTTCAGTATGTTCGTCCCGGTCGGCCGAATGCGGACGACGATCGACGCCACGCTGACCGGCCCGTTGGGAAACACGATCTCCGGCAGCCGCACCGACACCGTGGGCGGCTTCGCCGACATGATGTGGCAGGGAACGCTGAAGTGGAACCATGGCGTTCACAACACCATGGTGTATGCCATGGGCAATTTCCCGATCGGGGCCTATGAGTTCGAACCGCCTCGCCAATCTCGGCCTCGGCCACTGGTCGGTCGACGGCGGCGCGGGCTACACCTATTTCAATCCGCAGACCGGCTACGAGTTCTCCGTCGTCGGCGGGCTGACCTATAACTTCGTCAATCCGGATATCGACTATAAGAACGGCATTAATTTCCACGTCGACTGGGGTGCTTCGAAGTTCCTGACCCAGCAGATCCATATCGGCGTCGTCGGCTACGCCTATCAGCAACTCACTGGCGACAGCGGCTCCGGTGCGCGTCTCGGCGATTTCAAGTCGCGGGTGTTCGGCGTCGGTCCGCAGGTCGGCTTCATCTTTCCCGCCTGGGAAGGTTACCAGGGCTACTTCAATCTCAGGGGCTATAAGGAGTTCGGCCACGAGAACCGGCCGGAAGGCTGGAACGTCTGGGCGACGCTGTCGTTCTCCCCGGCGGCGCAGGCAGCGGCAACGCCGCCCACCCGAAGGATCGTGAAATAGCCGGCGCGACGTGGCGCGCGTTCCGCTACAGCGGACTGTGGGCATTGCCGCACGTCGGTGCGCTGCGGGCCACCCATTTTGACAGCGCTATTCGGTGCTCCACGCATCGACACCCGGGATAGCCCTTTTAGTTTACCGCCCCCGGATTTCGCTTCGCTCCATCCAGCTAGTGGTCCAATTCTAACATTCGCATCCCATTTCCGCGGACTGTTTGCGAATGTTAGAATCAAAGGACCACTAGCAAGTGTAGGCTGCTAGTGGAGTTTGGATTTGACATTCGCATCGCGTACTTGCTGCCAGGTGGGTAGCGAATGTCAAATCCACTCCACTGCGAAAGCGCCGGGAACCCCGTCGATCCGGCCCGCGCGCACGCTATAATGCAGGCCCGCCGTCGCCCTCCCCTCTCCGAATCGTGCGTTGCCGAGCGAAGAAAGACAAAATGACATGAGCAATTTGCCGATCTACGAGATGCTCGCCCAAGCCTTCGCGAGCGAAGGCGTCGATACGCTGTTCAACCTGATGGGCGACGGCAACATGCACTGGGCCACCGCGATGTCGAAGATCGACGGCATGCAGGTGTTCCATGCCCGGCACGAGCACTGCGCCTGCGGGATGGCGATGGGATATTACAGCGCGACCGGAAAAACCGGCGTCGCCTCCGTCACCTGCGGCCCGGGCGTCACCCAGATCACGACCGCGCTGTCCACCGCGGTGCGGGCGCGCATTCCGCTGGTGGTGTTCGCCGGCGAAAGTCCGATCAACGCCAAATGGTACAACCAGGCCATCGACCAGGCGCCGCTCGTCAATGCCACCGGCGCACATTATGTGCGGGCGCATAGCGCCAAGCTGATGCACGAATATGTCCGCGAGGCGTTTTACGTCGCGCGCTACGAGCGCCGGCCCACGGTGCTCGGCGTTCCCTACGACCTCCAGAAGCAGACCTATGCGGGCGGCGCCGACTACAATCCATCGGAATTGTACATTCCGCAGCCCGGCCGCACGCTGCCGAGCCATGAGACCGTCGCCGTCCTGGTCGACATGATTGCGAACGCCAAACGGCCGATCATCATCGCCGGCCGCGGCGCGGTCGCATCCGGCGCGCAGGCCGCGATCGAGGCGCTGGCGGAGGCGAGCGGAGCCTTGCTCGCCACCTCGCTGCCAGCGCGCGGCATGTTCGACGACAGCCCGTTCTCAGTCGGCGTCGCCGGCGGATTCTCCAGCGAAGGGGCACGCGAACTGTTCGCGGCCAGCGATCTGGTGATCGCGATCGGCGCAAGCCTCACTTATTACACGGTCGACGGCGGCGCACTGTTCCCGAACGCCACGGTGGTGCAGATCGATGAGCGTCCGCTTGGGCTGCGCGACGGCATGCAGGCGGCGGACCTGTTCGTGAAGGCGGATGCGAAAGCCGGCTGCGACGCGGTCGTCGCGGAGCTGCGGCGGCGCGGCATCAAGAACGAGGGCTATCGTTCACCCAAGGTTGCCGAGCGGATCGCGAGCACGCCGATCGATCCGGCCGAGTTCCCGATCGCGCCCGGCACCTTCGACCCGCGAGATGTCATTGCCGAACTCGATCGCGTGATCCCGAAGGACTGGGACCTCGTGTCGGGCTCCGGACATCAGGCCTATTTCCAGACCCACATGCGCGGCCGCCGGCCGGAGAACTTCCATGTCTTTCGGGAGTTCGGCGCGATCGGCAATTCGCTCTCCATCGCCATGGGCGTCGCCGCCACCAAGAAGAACGGAAAGGTGCTGCTGATCGAAGGCGACGGCAGCCTGATCATGCATATCCAGGAGCTCGAGACCATGCGGCGGCACGGCATCAAGCTTCTGATGTGCGTGCTCAATGACGGCGCCTATGGTGCCGAGATTCACAAGCTGCGCCAGGATGGGCTCGACGACAGCGGCGCGATCTTCGGCCGTGCCGACTTCGCGTCGATCTCGAATGGCTTCGGCCTGCGTGGCAGCAACGTGAGCGATCTCGGCCAGTTCGCCGCCTTGCTGCGTGACTACGATGCGCACGACTCGGCCGCGATCTGGAACGTTCCGATCTCCGATCAGGTCACGTCACCGACCATGCGCCGGATCAAGATCAAGGGCCATGGCGTCATCTAGGTCCGACACGTGTTTCTGATCGAACATCACGGCAAGGAACTGCTGGCGTCGCACGCAATCCCAGTTCCTGCCGGCGTGTTCGTGCCCTCCGGCGGCGACGTTCGAGCCTGCCAGCCGCCGGACGGGCCTCTCATGGTCAAAGCGCAGATCGCCGCCGGCGGCCGCGGCAAGGCCGGCGCCGTGCAACGCGCGAGCTCGCTCGACGAGGCTGCCCGCATGATCGCCGGGCTGAGCGGCGCACAATTGAACGGCAAGTCCATTCACGGCTTCCGTGTCGAACAATGCGTCGACTTCGTGCAGGAAGCCTATCTGAGCTTCTCGATCGATGCCGAAGCGGCGTGCATCCGGATCTTGGTATCGGCTGAAGGCGGCATCGACGTGGAAACCCACGCGGCGGATCATGGCAGCACGCTCACGGCGCTCGCCCCACCCGACCAACTCGCCGCCACCGCCCAATCGCTCTGTGCCGGACTGCCGTCGGCGCTGCGCGACGCTCTCGCCGACGCGGCCCCACGGCTTGCCGACGTCTTCCTGCGCTACGAGGCGATGCTGCTCGAGGTCAATCCGCTGTTTGTACTCGCCGATGGACGCTGGATCGCCGGTGACATCAAGCTCATCGTCGATGACAACGCGATCGTGCGCCAGCCGGCGATCCGCGTCCTGCTGGAGCAGCACGCCGACATCTATCCCGAGAGCGCACGCAAGCTCGTCCACGGCTTCGACTATGTCGAGGTCGATCCGGACGGCGAAATCGGCCTCATCACCACCGGCGCCGGCCTCAGCATGCAGCTCATCGACGAGCTGAAAGCGCAAGGCCGCCGCCCGCTGAATTTCTGCGACATCCGTTCCGGCCAGTTCCGCGGCGATCCGGCGCGGCTGATCGCGGTCATGCGCTGGATCGCATCGAGACCAACGGTCCGGGTGGCACTGGTGAACATCTTCGCCGGCATCACCGATCTCGCCGAATTTGCCCATCTGCTGGTGCAAGCGGCAAACGAGGTGCCGGAGCTTCGGGTTCCGATCGTCGCCCGGCTGATCGGCCGCAATCTCGACGATGCCCGGCACATCCTGCGCGCATCCGGTTTGGCGGTGACGCTTGAACCGGACCTCGAACGCGCGATCGCATTGATCTTGGCGACGCTCGACGGCAAAGGCGCGCAGCATGGATAGCACCCTGTTCGATCCTGCGGTGCCGGTCATCATCCAGGGCATCACCGGCCGTGCCGGCCGCACCCATGCCGACCTGATGCAGCGCTATGGAACGCGCGTGGTCGGAGGTGTCGCGGCATCCGCTTCGCGGGCGCCGATCGCCGGCGTGCCGGTGTTCGACTCGTGCGCCGAAGCACGCGCGGCGACGGGGGCACGCGCGAGCCTCGTCATGGTGCCGCCGCTCAACGTGCTGCCAGCCGTCGAGGATGCGCTGGCCGGAGGCATCGAGCTTCTGGTGTGCGTCACCGAAGGCGTACCGGCGCACGATGCGCTCGCGATCGTGCGCAAGGCGCGCGACCGCGGCGCCGTCGTGATCGGCCCCTCGACCCCTGGCATCGCCGTGCCCGGGCGGATGAAGATCGGGTTCCTGCCAGACGCAGCATTGCTACCTGGAACGCTGGGCGTGATGTCGAAGAGCGGCACGCTGTCTTATGAAATCTGCTACCGCCTCGCCCGGCGCAGCGTCGGCCAATCCTTGTGGATCGGTAGCGGCGGCGACGCCGTGAAGGGAACACGGTTCGCCGACCTCGTTCCGCTGTTCAAGACGCACCCCGAGACCGCAGGCCTGCTGGTGATCGGCGAGATCGGCGGCACCGAAGAAGAGGAGCTTGCCGAGGCGCTCATGCGCGAGCGTTTTGCCAAGCCGGTGTTCGCATTGCTGGCCGGCGCGACCGCGCCCGAGGGCGTCACCATGGGCCATGCCGGCGCGCTCATCCACGGCAACCGCGGCACCGCTGCATCGAAGATCGCCGCGCTTGGCGCGGCCGGCGTCCGGGTGCACACCACCATGCGCGACATCGTCGAGGACGTGGCACGGGTGCTGGCGCCGGCTCGGACCGCGCCATCTGCGCCGAAGGAACGAGCAGACCGATGACAGACGCATTTCGGTTCAAACTGAGCGACGAGCAGAAGCAGATCGTCGGCACGGTGCGCGAGCTCACCCAAGGCGAGTTCAAGCAGCACGGCCTCGCCTACATGAACGGCGCGTTCCCCTGGGACAACATCCGCAAGCTCGCCGACATCGGCGTCCTCGGCATGGCGGTGCCGCAGGCCTATGGCGGCTCCGCGTTTGCCGTGTTCGATACTGCGCTGGTGCTCGAGGAGATCGCCAAGGGCTGCTACGTCACCGCGATGGCTGTGCTCGGCGAGGTCGGCGTGCAAACCCGCATCATCGCCACCTACGCACCCGAGCCGATCAAGCAGCGGCTGTTGCCGGCCGTCTGCAAAGGCGACTGCATCCTCGCGATCTGCATGACCGAGCCGCATGCCGGCACCGACGTCGCCAACTACACCACCAACACCGAGCTGCGCGGCGCGACGTTGCGCCTCAAAGGCGTCAAGACCTTGTGCAGCCGCGCCGAGGAGGCTGGCGCGTTTGTGGTGTTCACCCGCATCGACGGCAAGCCCGGTCGCGACGGCATCGGCTGCGTGCTGGTGGAAAAAGGCACGCCGGGCCTGGTGCTGTCCGGCAAGTTCCACACCATGGGCGGCGAGTATCTGCACGAAGTGCGGTTCGAGGATTGCGAACTGCCGGCGGAGAACCTGCTGCTGGCGGACGGCGGGCTCAAGAAGCTCCTCTCCGCCTTCAACACGCAGCGTTGCCTCAATCCCAGCATTTCGCTCGGGCTGGCCGAAGGCGCATTCGACGAAGCGCTGCACTACGCGCGCGACCGCACCGCCTTCAACCGGCCGATCGGCGAGTTCCAGGGCATGCGATGGAAGCTCGCCGACATGTACACCGCGATCGAAGCCGGCCGCGGCCTGCTCTATCGCGCCTGCGCCAGCGCCGATCCGTTTCCCGATCCGCTGCTTGGCGGCGCAAGCCAAGGTGTTCTGCAACGAGATGTCGATCCGGGTCACCAGCGAGGCGGTGCAGATCTTCGGCGGCTACGGCTTCACCGACGACTGCCTGGTGTCGCGGCTCTATCGTGGCGCCCGCTACGGCAGCCTCGGCGGCGGCACGTCGGAAACGTTGCGCGACTTGATCGGCAAGCGCCTGATGGCGCAGGCCGACAACGCCGACGGAATTCTGGGTCTGTCGGACTTTTGATCGGCGCGCGGCTAGAGCATGATCCCGAAAAGTGGAAACCGGTTTTCGGAAAAGCATGCCCTCGGGCTCGACCCGAGGGATCATGCTCAATCAAATAAGTTAGACCGTGATCCGATTCAATTGAATCGGACCACGGTCTAGGCGGTTTCCGTTCGCCCGAACCAGAACGCGTTGCAGGGCGGCGCTGTCCACCGGCTTTTGCAGGACTGGATAGCTGGCGAACCGCCGATCGAGAGAGTCCGCGCCATACCCGGTCACGAATACGATCGGAATCCCCTGCCCCATCAACTTTTCCGCCAGATCGTAGATCATCTCGCCTCGAAGATTGACGTCGAGGACTGCGGCATCGAGCGATTGGCGCTCGATACCTGACATCGCTTCCGCGACGCTCCCGAATGGCCCTACAACGTCAAACCCGATATCTCGTAGGAGCTCGGCCATCATCATGGCGACCAGCATTTCGTCTTCGACCAGCAGCACACGCCCGCTTTGCGCTTTGACATCAAGGCCATTGGCGGCCCTCACCACCGGCTGATCTTTCGGTTGCGACTGCGGTGCACTGGACGAGACATCACCGATATCGATCGTCAGCGACGCCACCAAGCCGCCCGGTTGCCAGTCGAAGGTCACTGTTCCATTCAGCTGGCGCTCGATGCTGACGGTGATGACCCGGGTTCCGTAGCCGCTCGAAACCGGCTCCGTCACCGGCGGCCCTCCCGACTCTTCCCATCTCAACTTCAGGCGGTTCTGCGACCGCTGCCAACTGAGCGCAACCCTGCCGCCGGAACCGGACAAGGCGCCGTATTTCACCGCATTGGTCGCCAGCTCATGCAAGACCATGGCAATGGTCTGCGCCGTCTCCGGATTCAAGAATACCGCCGATCCCGATACCGTGATGCGGTCGAGCTCGCCACTGCGATAGGGCGCGAGCTCTTCGTCAACCAGGCGGTTGAGGCTGGCACCCTCCCATCGTGAATCGGCGAGAAGCGAATGCGCCGTCGACAATGCGGCGATCCGGCCTTCCACAGCGCCCACGTAAGCCTCGATCGATTTTGCTTTCGTCATTCGAACGATCGATTGCACGATCGCAAGCGCGTTGCGCGCGCGGTGATCCACCTCCCTGACCAGCAATGAGCGTCGCGCCTCAGCCTCCTTCAAATCCGTAATATCGATGGTGACACCGCTGACACGCGTGATGACTCCGAGGGAACTCGCCGTCATCGCGGCGGCACAGATACACCATCGCGTTTGCCCGTCGGGACGAATGATCCGGACCTCGGTCTGGAAGTTGCTGTTGTCGGTAGCGCCTTTGCGGACAATCGCCTCGATCCGCTCGAGATCCTCGGGATGAATGAGCGAGCGAACACCATCAAGCGTCAACTGGATCTCGTCCGGATCCACGCCAAATATCCGGTACTGTCCTGCGTCCCAAGAACACCCGCCGGTGGTCACGTTCCAGTCCCACGCTCCCATTTGACCGGCTGCCAAAGCGAGGCTGCGGCGACGCTCGCTCTCGCGCAGCTGCAGGTTGGACGCCTCCAATTCCGAGGTCCGCTCCGCGACCCGCCGCTCAAGATCGGCATTGAGCTGCTCAAGCTGCCGCGTCTTGCGAAACAGTTCGGCAAAGACCCTGACCTTGGCGCGCAGCACCTCCGGAACCACCGGCACCGGCACGTAATCGACCGCGCCCATTTCATAGCCCCGCAGCCGATCGACATCGGTGAGATGGATCGCGGATATGAAAATGATCGCCGTCTTCTGGAAACGCGGATGCTCCCGGATCATCGAAGCCAGCTCGAAGCCATCGAGATCCGGCATGCAGACATCGATCAGCAGAATGGCCACTTCGGTCTTGAGCAGAACCTGCAAAGCCTCCCTTCGCCGAGGATGCTTTGATCAAGTTCTCGCCGAGATCACCCAGCACAGCCTCGTAGGCGAGCAGCTTGGCCGGCTGATCGTCGACGAGCAGAACGTTGACTTTGTCGTCTTGCACCATACGTCCGCGCTCTTCCTAGCGATGGAGCCACATTCGCAGCACGGACAGCAGCTGGTCGGTATTGACCGGCTTGGCCAAATAATCCGACGCACCTGCTTCGAGGCACTTCTCGCGATCACCCTTCATCGCTTTCGCCGTCAGCGCAATGATCGGCAGCCGACGCAAAGCCGGGTTCTCCGCGGATTTTCTGCCATGGTCTGATAGCCGTCCATTTCCGGCATCATGATGTCCATCAAGACGATGGCAAGATCTGAATGATTGTCGAGCAACGCGATTGCCTCGCTGCCGGTCGTCGCGGTCAGCACCTTCATGCCACGCCGCTCGAGCACGCTCGACAACGCGAAGATGTTGCGGGCGTCATCGTCGACCAGAAGTACTGTCTTGTTGACGATATCCTCGTCCGAACCATACAGACGCTGCAGCATCCTCTGCTTATCGGCAGGCAGATCGGTGACCACGCGGTGCAGGAACAATGCCGTCTCATCCAGCAGGCGTTCCGGCGATTCGACGCCTTTGACAACGATACTGCGCGCCATCGCGTGAAGCCGCATATCTTCGTCGGATGACAGCTCCTTGCCGGTAAACACCACGACCGGAACGTCGGCGAGCGACGCATCGTGCCGCATCTCGTCGAGCACCTCGAAACCCGACATGTCGGGCAGCCGCAGATCGAGCACCACGCAGTCGCACTGGATTCTCGCGCATGGCGGCAAGCGCCCCGCCGCCGGTAGAGGCATTGACGATCTCAATGTCATCATGGCCAAGCAGGGCGTCGATGCTGAGCCGCTCAGCCGTGTTGTCCTCGACCACCAGCAGGCGTCGTCGCCGCGGCTGCGCAAAGTCCTTGATCCTGCCGAGCGCCTCCGAAATGCCTTCCGGCGTTGTCGGCTTCACCACGAACGAGAACGCGCCACGCGCCAGTCCGTGCTGCCGATCCTCGTCGAGCGTGATGATCTGGACCGGTATGTGCCGGGTCAGCGGATTCTGCTTCAGCTGGCTCAGCACGTTCCACCCCAGCATGTCCGGCAGGAACACGTCGAGCGAAACCGCCGTCGGCTGATACTGTTTGGCAAGATGGAGCGCGTCTTCGCCGCGCATGGCGAGCAACACCTTGAACCCCTTGTCGCGCGCGAGATCAATGAGGATTCGCGCATAATGCGGGTCGTCTTCGACGATCAACAGACAGCGGATCGCCGGGCTCCACCTCCAACCGGTCATCCGCGATCTGCTCATGACTGGCAGCGCTCGGCAGCAACGGCGTGGATTGCCCTCTCGGAGCCGCAGGCGGCTCGGCCGAACGCACCGAGCCAGTGGCTCCGACATAGGTCAGCGGCAGGTAGAGCGTAAACGAGCTGCCCACGCCCGGGGTGCTGCGCAGCTGGATTTCGCCGCCGAGCAGACGACGACAGTTCGCGGCTGATGGCCAGGCCGAGCCCGGTTCCGCCGTATTTGCGGCTGGTCGAGGCGTCCGCCTGCTGGAACGCCTCGAAGATCATTTTCTGCTTTTCCACAGGAATGCCGATTCCGGTGTCAGACACCTCGAAAGCGACCACCAGCGGCGCCTGATTGAGGACCGGGTGATCCGCGCTCCACCCACCGGCGGCGCCAGACACCTTGAGACGGACGCCGCCTTGTGCGGTGAACTTGAAGGCATTGGACAACAGATTTTTGAGCACCTGCTGCAGGCGCTTGGAATCGGTCACGAAGCTGCGGCCGAGAGTGGTGTCGAGATGGACATCGAACGACAACTGCCGGTGTCGGCCTCGTGCCGGAACGGCCGCGCGACCATGTCCACCAGGTTGGAGAAAAAGATTTCTTCAGCGTCGACGGTCACGGTGCCGGACTCGATTTTCGACAGGTCGAGAATGTCGCTGATCAGGTTGAACAAGTCGGTGCCCGCGCCATGAATCGTGCGCGCGAACTCCACCTGCTTGGCGGTGAGATTGCCTTCCGGATTGTCGGCGAGCTGCTGCCCGAGGATCAGGATGCGAATTGAGCGGTGTGCGCAGCTCATGCGACATGTTGGCGAGGAACTCGGACTTGTACTTCGATGTCAGCGCGAGCTCGGCCGCCTTTTCCTCAACGGCGCGCCGCGCCATGTCGATTTCCTGATTCTTGCGCTCGACCTCCACGTTACGCTCGGCCAATTGCTGGGCCTTCAGCTCGAGCTGCTCGTTGGTCTGCTGCAGCTCGCACCATCCTACGGAAGCGGGGGGCGGCGACAAATACTCCTCAAGGCATATGGCCCCGTCGCGCCGAACGGGGCAACCTATGACGCTGGGTTGGGCGACCGCGGGCTGGGAGGGCGCAGCATCGGAATCCTCATGCGGACCAGGGTGAATCCAGTCGGCTGCCTCGGGCTGCTACTCATCGCCGCCGTTCTCACGAGCGCCGGCGCGTGCGAATCGCTGCCCCGGGTGGCGGCCAGTTCTGGAACGGCCACGACGCCAGCTTCAATCCGGGGGCCTCGGGCGCGGGAGGGAGCGTGGATACCACCGGCACCGGCGGGACAATGCCCGATCCGGTCGGCTCAGGCCGGTGACACCGGTTCCGGAACCGGGGGTTCGGGAGACGACACCGGACTGGCCGGCACCTCGGGCGGCGTCGCCGGAACCGGCGGGACGACCCCGGGATGGGCGGGAGCATCGGTCCAGGAGGAGCGGGCGGCGTCACCGGGAGCGCCGGCGCGGGTGCGCGTGGCGGCTCGGGCGGCACGGGCGGTAGCGCCCGCGGCGGGACAACGGGGTCGGGCGGAGCGACGGGGACCGGCGGCCGCGGCGGGACGACGGGCACCGCCGGCCGCGGCGGGTCGAGCGGCACCACGGGCGCGGCCGGCTCGACCGGCGCGGCCGGCTCGAGCGGGGTGCTTACGGGAGCTTGGGTTCGATCTCCGTGACCACCAAGGCGCCGGGCGGCAGCCAGCCCGACAACGTCGGCGCGAGGAATCTGGATCGCCGACGCCAACACCAGATTCGTCAAGAGCCTCTACGTCTGGGGGCAGCAGCGGCGGGGCGAGCTGAGGCAATGGGCGTCCGCGACCTCGGCCGCGGGGTTGTCCAACAACCTGGTGGACGCCGTGACCGCCGCAACCATGAAATCGCACGGGGCGCGAACGGCGAGCTGGAACGGCACCAATACCAGTCGCGCGCTGGTCGCGGACGGCGGGTACAAGGTGTGCTTCGAGGTGGAAGATGGGGCGCAGCAATATCAGTGCGTCGACTTCTCGAAGAGCCGATCGGCGCAGACGCTGATGCCCGCCGACACCGCCGGCTTCACCGCCCGCAAGCTCACGTACACGCCATGAAGATGAAGACGACGACGGCGGTTTGGTTGCTTTCGCTGCTGGCGCTTTCGGGCGCGGCCTGCACGCACGTTCCCCCGTTCCAGCGCGGTCGCCTGGCGCATCCGACGATGCTGCTGCAGGAGACCGCCGGTCCGGGTGAATCCCACGTCTACGCCATCCACGAGGGCGCCGTGGGCACAAGGGCGCCGCCGTCGAAGGTGGCTGTGGATGCAACTGACGTCCGCGCCCCACCGCCGACAAAAATACATTCGCTTCCGACTCGGCCTCGCGACAATCGCGATCGTCGTCGCGCCGTGCCTCGCGCCGGCCGGCGCCTGGGGACGCCGGGGCGCACCCAGGCGGTCGAATCGAAGCTGACGCGGATGACGACGCTGGCGATGACGACGAGAGCGGGGCGCGGGCGCGGGCGGAGCTGGAATTGGAGTTGGAGTCAGGGGCAAAGGCAGGGACGAAGGAAGAGGAAGACGAAGAGGTGGTTCGGCGGCCGAGAAAGCGCCGCAAGCCGAAGCCGCGCGCCGACGGCGGCGGACCCCAGCGTCCGCGCGTCGACCGAGGTCTCGGCCTACACGGACAGCGACGCCGTCAACGTGCTGTCCACCACCGTGGCCGGCGCGGTCGGGGACGACGTGGCGGGCTGGTCGATCGGGGCCTCGTACCTCGTCGACGCGGTTTCGGCCGCGTCCGTCGATATCGTCTCCACCGCCTCCAGCCACTGGGTCGAACGCCGCCACGTGGGCGCGGGCTCGATCAACTTCAAGGCGGGACCGGTCGCGGTCGCGCTGTCCGGCGGCTTTTCTAGCGAGCCCGACTACCTGTCGCTCGGTGGCGGCGGCGTATCCGTTCGAGCTGGCCGAAAAGAATGTGATGCCGTTCATCGGCGGCTCCTACGGCCACGATCTGGTGGGACGAACCGGCGATCCGATGGACGCGTGGCAAGAGCTGAACAAGGTCAGCATCAAGACCGGCGTGACCTTCGTCGTCAATCGCTCGACGATCGCGTCGCTGTCCTTCGACGAGATCCTTGACGCGGCTACCTGGCGAAGCCGTATCGATATCTCCGTCGTCGCCCCGGGCGTCTCCGCACAGGTCCCGGCGGGGGCCTCCATCGACCTGGTCAAATCGCTGAACGGGGCCCAGCGTCGGCGAGAACGTTCCCCGCGAGCGCAATCGATCCGCGCTTGCAGGTCGGCTCGCGGTTCGTTCCGGAATCGCGACGTTTCGCGGCGACGAGCGCCTCTACTACGACAACTGGGGCCTCTTGGCCACGACGACCGACCTCCACGAGTTCGTCAATCTCGGCAGCCGCGTCGTCGTGTGGCCGCACGTCCGCGCCCATCTCCAGCGCGGCGTGTTCTTTTGGCGGCGGATCGTCGGCGGAATCCCGAACCCCGTCGGGCCCGCCGGGATCCCCACCTACCGGGCCGGCGATCGCGAGCTCGGACCGCTTTACACGTTGACCGCCGGGTTCGGTATCAAGGTCCGCTTGAACGCCGACATCAAGGCGCCCTGGACGCTGAACTTCCAGCTCGACGGCATCTACACGCGCTACATCGACGCGGTCTACATCTCGGAGCGCCGGGCGCTGTTCGGCGCGCTGGGTCTCGAGGCGATGTTCTGACGGCAATCAGCGCCGGGCGAGGCCCTTGAGGAAGGTCGGCGCGTCCACAATCGTGTCGAACCGCTGAACGATGTGACCTTCCGGTGAGACCGCGCACCGCCGGCAGCGTGTTGACGTCGTACTTCGCTTGATCTCGCCAGCTAGGGATCGTCGTCCTCGCGAGAGAGGTCGACGCGCAAGAAGGTGAACTCGCGACACCTCCGCGACCTCGCGCTTCGAGAACACCTGGACGTCCATCTCCTTGCAGGGGAGACACCAGTCCGCGACGAAGTCCACGAGCAGCGCGCGGCGCGGGCGACGCTGGCCGCCGCCTCGGCGGCGGCGGTAGAGCACGGCCACTCGACCTTCGGCGTCAGGACGTAGTTGGTGATCGCGAACAGGCCGAGCCGCCGCCAGCCCGACGCCCGGCGCCTTGCGCGCGCCCCCTCCAGCGCGTCGTGGAAGCAGGTGGATGCCGCCGATCGCGATGCCGGCCACGACCAGCGCCGACCGACCGCGAGGAACGCGGAGGGGCCGGTGAATCGCGGCCAGCGCGGGCACCACGTTCTTGAGGTAGTAGAGCGCCGCGACGAGCAGCGCGATGCCGAACACGCTCTTGACGGCCTCCATCCACGCCGCCCGACTTGGGCAGCGACATCGAGAACGCCGGCCAGCCAGAACGGCACGCCGACGCCCGACGCGTAGGTGGCCAGCAGCGAAGAACCCCGAACGCACTCGCGCGTGGTCGCCGACGTACGCGAGCAGCCAGCCAGCGGCGGTCCGGTGCAGGGCGCGGCGATGAGCCCGCCGACCAGCCCCATCAGGAACGCGCCCTGCGGCGTCCGGCCCCCGACGCGGTGAGCCAGGCGTCTGCAGCCCCGAGGGAGCCCCAGCTCGAAGGCGCCGAACATCGACGCCGCCATCGCCACGAAGAACAGCGCGAGCGGCACGATCACCCAGGGGTTGCCAGGAACGTGCCGAACGCCTTGCCGACCAGCGCGAACACGGTGCCGAGCGCGCCGAACATGACCGCGATGCCGGCGACGTAGGGTCGCCAGCAGCAGCGCGCCGAGCGCGGCACGCCGCTTGCCCCCGAAGATGCTGACGGTGATCGGTATCATCGGATAGACGCAGGCGTGAGCGCGGTCAGCAGACCCGCCGAGCGCGAACAGGAAACCCTGCGCCATGCCGCCACCCGCCGCGTGGCGAACGTGCCCCCTGCGCGGGCGCGCGCCCAGGGCGGCGAGGAATGCCGTCAAGGCCGCCGCGCCCATTCCGATCCGCCGGCGATCCTCAGTCCTGCCTCATGACGCCTCCGTCCGCCAGCGCCTCGAGCCGCTCCTCGAGCCGCTTGACGTCGTCGCGCTCGAACCCTTCGTTGACGTAACGGATGATCCCTTCGGCGTCGACCACGTACGAGTTGGCATCTTGCCGGCCGCAGCAGCTCCGGGAGCTTGCCCTTCGGGTCGTGGGCCACCGTCAGCGCCCAGACTCGCCGGGACTCTGAGGAACGTACGCACGCTGTCCTGATCCTCGTCGACGAGACCGCGATGATTGCATCCCCTTCTCCTTGAGGCGTCCGGCCATCTTGTCCAGGAGCGGCATCTCCTCCTTGCACGGCGCGCACCACGACGCCCAGATGTCGACCAGCACCGCTTTGCGCTCGAGCGCGCCGAGATCGATCTTGCCGCCACCCTCGAAGCGCTTGACGACAATCGACGATGTCGGCGAGGCCAATCTGCGCTCGTACGGCTCTGCTTCTTGGCCGGGGTTTTGGTAGCCGCCCGGCTTCCGAGGAAGCACACCCACCGGATACGGCGAGCGCGAAGGCGCATGTCAGGCAGGCAATGCGAAAGACGCGCAAGATAATCTCCCATTGGCTTCTCCTCCAGGCACAAGGGACGGACAGGGGGCGCGACGTCAGCGGAGCGCGAGTCGCCCTCGGTTTTTAGCATTCATGGCCGACGGCGGCACATATCTCTTGAGAGATATCCCGGAATACCGCGGGACATCAGTTGACGCGCGCAAACCCACGTTCGAGGGCCACCACCGCCGCCTGCGCGCGATCCTCGACGCCAAGCTTCGCGAGGACCGAGCGAACGTGCAGCTTGACCGTTCCGACGGAGATTCCGAGCAGCTCCGCGATCGCCGCGTTCGAGCGGG
>CAVUIV010000005.1:0-11054 GCA_963741595.1 uncultured Alphaproteobacteria bacterium | reverse complement strand
TGATCTTGGCGACACCGTTCTCATCGGTCATCGCCCGGTATGGATGCATGACCACGCGCGCGCCCTTGATCGGGGTCTGCTTCTCCGTGTCGAAGGCCTCGACTGTGACCTCGCAATCGGGAGGGTTGACGACCTTGAGGCCAAAGTCGAACGAGCCGGCTGCATGCGGCAGCTCCAATTCGCAGGCGGCAGTCCTGACCTCCCACTGATAGTTTCCGGCCGCCGGCGGAGCTTCGCCTTCAACCTCGGCAACATAGAGCGCATCGGTGTCCGGCCAAATGTCATTGCCGAGGTTTGCGGTGCCGATGGGAGAGCCATCCTGATCGACGATGCTCAGTCCTTGGCCGGCCAGGCAGCACCCGGCCGAACATTTGACGCCGACCATGAACTTGAAACGCTCGCCTGCCACGATCGCGGACGGCACGTCCCAGATGGTCAGCTCCGACGCATGCGGCGTGACGACGAAATGGATCTCGGTCGATGCCTGTTCTTGCAAGCCGCCGTCCTTGTCCGCCGCGACCACGACGGCGCGATAGACGTGCTCTCCGACGATGCTCGGCGCGGTCAGAACGATGTCGTTCGACTCGTATGCCTCACCGTCCGATTTCTTGAGTTCGGCCTGTGCCAGTTCGGCGTCTTCGTGATTTCGAATCGAAACGCCGCGCCCCGCGCAGGCCATCCTTGCGAGGACACGTGACGTGGACCTTCAGCGTGATGTCGGCGCCGGCATCGGCTTCGTCGGGCGAGACCTCGACGGTGCAGGTGCAATGATCGTTCTTCATGTCGCTTTCTGAGACATACGAGTGCTGAAAGAGAGACCCGGTGGGGCGAACCCCACCGGGCATCTCTTCGGCTTGGGCGCTAGGCGCGCTCTTGCGTGATAGCGCCGCCGGCGATGTAGCCGTGGACCAGCGCCCTGCCCAGGCCATGCTGGTTGCCGCCGCCGCTCGCCTCGCCGCCGCTATAGAGGCCGGGGATGACCTCGCCTTGCGTGTCGAGGACCTGGCCCTTGCCGTTGATCCGCAAGCCGCCATAGGAGTCGTGCCAGACCGGGCAGATCGCGGCGGCGTAGAACGGCGGCTTGTCGATCTTGTGCATCGGGGCGTCCTTGCCGCGCCCGAAATCGGGATCGGCGCCCTCGTCCACGTACGAGTTCCACTTGCGCACCGTCTCCGCGAGGTGCTTCAGCGGCACCCGCTGGAACTCGTGGCCCTTCTCGATCTTCCGCGCCAGCTCCTCGATGGTGTCGGCGCTGAAGAAATAGCCGTTGTCGGCGGTGAAGGGAGGGCTGATGTCCCACTTGTCGCGCTCGATCGTGCCCTGGTCGAAGATCGCCCACAGCGGCCCGGAGTAGAAGTGCGGGGCCTGGGAGCCCTCGTTCATCGCCATGGCGGCGTCGAGCGCGGGATAGCCGTTGTACATCTGCTTGACCCAGCTCGGGGCTGCAATTGCGCCAGTCGCACTGGACGTGCTGGAGCGAATGGCTTCGGCACGCCGATGCGCGGCCCGCCCGGCCACACCGGGCTGCCGTAGCGCTTCGCGACATCCATTTCGTTGAAGAAGCGCTTGCCCACCTGGTTCACGGCGATCAGGTGCTCGTACGAGCTGGTGCCCGAGCGTGATGCCGGTGGATCGGCGGAACGGGAAGGTCGGGTGGCCGGGCAGCATGTCGGTGTAGGAGTCGCGCGTCGCCAGCCGCGGCGGGATGTGGAAGCTCTGGGTGATCCCGAGGTTCTGCTGCATGCCCGCAAGATTGGCGCCGATCCGCATGCCGGCGATGATGCCGCTGGCATCCTGCGCCGAGGGGCCCGAGCAGCGCCCAGCCGCTCGACACGAACGCGGGCTCGTTGAACGCGGGATAGAACATGCTGCGGAACTGCGGATTGGCGCCGTGACCGCCGCTGCCGACGATGACGCGCCCTCTTCGCCCGGATGTTGATGGTGGCGCGGCGCTCGTCGACGTTGCCGTTCTGCCACAGGCTCTCCAGCGCGCGCCTGGTGTCCGGGTTGAAGCGCGGGGTATAGCTCGCCTTGATGCCCAGGACCCGTCCCGAGAACGGCTGCTCGCGGATGATCTCGGTCATGCTGCCGGTTGAGCATGAACTGGACGCCTTTCTCCCGCGCGCTGAACTCCAGGCCGCGCGTGAGAGCGGCGCCGTTCCAGACCGCGCCCGGGCCCGGCCCACTTGGCTCGCGCTCGCCATGATAGCGCGGCGCGAAGTGGCTCGAGCTCTTGCCCTGGATTCCCGCGTCCTGCCGCGTGACGGTTCCCGCCTTGATGTCCGTCTTGTCGCCGAGCATGAGGAAGGTGATCGCGCGCCGGGCGCGCGAGACGCCGCCCGTCGAGTGCGTGCCCGTGATGCGCGTGAAGCGCACGTAGTTGTCCATGAGGAATTGCCGGGTGCCGGAGCAGTTGTCGGCCCAGGCGCGATGCATGCTCCCGGTCGTTGTAGCGGTAGGGGGCGTGCCCGCCGACGTCGAGCACGGACCAGTCGGTGATGTCCCTGAACAGGAAATCGGTGTCCTCGGTCATGTCCTGCGGCTTGTGCAGCGGGGCGACCTTGATGAACCCCTCCTTGTCGCCCTCGCCGGCGATGTCCCGCAGCTGGCACGGGTCGCCGCCGCCGAGCGAGATCTGGCCGCCGCTGTGCAGCATCTTGCCGCCGACGTCGAAGTTCTGATCGATGACGAGCACGCGCAGGCCGGCATCCCGCGCCCGGATCGCGCAGGGCATTCCGGAAGCCCCCGACCCGATGACGACGACGTCCGCCTCGTAGTCCCACTTGATGCCGTCGGCGCCGGTCCCTTGCGCGAGGCCTCGCCGACGCTGCCGCCGAGAGCCGCCGCGCCGACACCGGCAACCGCGCCCTGCTTGAGGAAATTACGCCGGCTGACGGCCTTGGGCTCTTGCTGCTTTCGGTCTTCCGGTTTGCCACCGCGCTTCTTGGCCATGTTCTTCCTCCCTGCCGTTATCGACGCCCCGGCTCGTTATCTGGTGAGCAGAGCCAATCGCGGAACTTGATTTTGACCAACCTTACTGCCTCAAACGATCATAGGGAAGTAGTCTGAGCGCGCAGCGACGCGCGGCCGCGCGCCCTAGGATAACGTGCCAGACGCGATGGCTTCCCAGTCGACCAGGCCGATGAGCGGCTCGCCGGCGCGGTAGCGGCGCAGGTTTTCCGCAAAGATGGCGTTGAATCGTTCGGATCCGTCCTGGCCGCAGCCTGCGCTGTGCGGCGAAATCAACACATTGTCGAATGTCCACAGCGGACTGTCAGGCGGAAGCGGTTCGACCGTGGTGACATCGAGCGCAGCGCCGCCGATGCGTTTTGCTTCAAGCGCGCGGATCAGGGCATCCTCGTCGACCAGTTCGCCGCGACCGACATTGATGAACAGCGCATCGCGCTTCATGCGCGCGAATGCGGCATCGCCGAACAGGCGGAGGGTGTCGGGCTCGACCGGAAGACACAGCGCCACCGCATCCGCCTGTGGCAACACCTCGTGCAGCCGTTCGCGGGTGACGGCTTGATCCACCGTCGGCCCGGTGCGGCCGGCGCGTGTCACGGTGATGACGTGCATGTCGAAAGCCTTGGCCTTGCGCGCGATCTCCTGGCCAATGGCGCCGAAGCCGACGATCACCAGCGTCGCGCCTTCGAGCGTGCGGGAGGTCTCGTGCATCTGATCGCGGATCCAGTCGCGTCGTGTCCGCGCCTGTTCGATGTCGCGGAAACGGCGGAAGCTCGCCAACAGGAGCAGCATGGCGTGCTCGGCGACCGTCGGGCCCTTCACGCCAGGCGCCGCACACACGGGAATCCCGCGCGGCATGCCGAAGCGGATGCCGCGTTCGATGCCGGCG
Source organism: uncultured Alphaproteobacteria bacterium (assembly GCA_963741595.1). Taxonomy (GTDB): domain Bacteria; phylum Pseudomonadota; class Alphaproteobacteria; order Rhizobiales; family Xanthobacteraceae; genus VAZQ01. Next base: position 7,198 of record CAVUIV010000005.1, on the reverse strand, counting down.
GTCCAGAATTGGATCCAACGCAAGTCCTTGCCGAGCGCCATCACGTCGCGGCCGACCTCTTCGTCGTAGAAACGGTTATTGGCGATCAACAGCTCGGCGCCGGGAAGAATGTCGCGCAATTGGGCTGCGTTACGCGCTGCGGCAACGTCGAGAGCGGGATGTTGCGACAAGCAGCGGCAGCAGCTCGTCCTTGGCGAACTGCTGCATGTAGGCGGCGCGGATACGGCCGTTGCCAGTCATTCCATATCACTCCGCCTGCTATTCGTAGAACGCGCCGGGGATCGGGACGCCCTTCGAGCCTTTGTTGGCCTGGGCCTTCGAGCCGAACGCGGCGCCTTGCGTGTCTTGCCGCCCGCTGTTGGCCGCGGGCGCCTCGCCGCCGATGGGTTGCCCGACGTTGCCGACCCGCAACAGCACCAGCGGCTCCTCCGAAGCGACCTCGAATTTGTAGAGGGCGCCGGCCGGCAGGAGAATGCCTTCATTGCGACCGAGCTCGCGGGCGGGCTCGTCGGGCTGATAAAATCGCACGCGACCCGCGAGCACAATGAAGGTGTGATCCTCCTTGGCGTGGGCATGGAACTCGTTCTCGCCGCCCTCGGCGTAGCACTTGATCGCCACATTCATCGCGCCGGTCTCGGCTTGGCTCGACGCGAGGATGGTGTGGCTGCGTCCCTTGCTGAGGAGCGGCGTTCGCAAGCGGAACACTTGCGCCTTGACGTCGGTATCGATTGTTGCGGTGCCCATGGTCCGTTCTCCGTCAAGTTCCGGCCGCGATCTGCTTGGCAATCTCGACCACCGATTTCGGCGTCCCGTAAATCCGCTTCACCAGCGCCGCCACTTGCTCACCGGTCAGGGGCGACAGCTCCATCTTCTGTTTCATCACGTCGGCGAGGAACTCCGGATCGCGGCTCGTGGCATCGAACGCGCGGCGCAGCGCCTCGACGCGATCCGCGGGCACGTTGGGCGGCGCGAAATACGGCCGGCCCATTTCCAGCGGCGCCAGCATGACATCGACGAGTTGCCGTGCCTCCTCCTTGTCCGCCAGGTCGAGGATCGAGATGACGTTCGGAATATCGGGATGCTTTCGCAGCGCGAACTGGGCCAGCACCGCCACCTTGCTTTCCTTGATCCAGTGCTGGTAGCGCGACACGATCGAATCCCAGCCGAGCCCGCAACGTCCCTGCACCTCGCCGCGCTCCATCGCGATGTGGACCTCGCCGCTGCCCTTGTAACCGTGCACGAGGCGCATCTTGGTGCCGGCGATGCGATTGAGCAGCCGCGCCTGGATGGTGTCGGACGAGGTGGGGCCGCTCGACCCCATCAGGATTTCCGCCTTGCGGAGATCGGCGATGGTGCGAAACGGCGCGGTGTGCCAGGCGACGCACACGCTGACCTCGCTGTTGAGGCTGCCGATCCAGGACAGTTTGTTGGCGTCGATGCGGGTCGCCTCCTCGCCGAACAGCGGATCGAACGCAATGTTGCGCAGCGTCGTTCCGAACGCGGTGCCGTCGGCGGGGGCCACGTTGTAGACATGATTCATGGCCTGCCGCCCGCCGCCCGCCGGCATGTTGCGGTAGACGATCGCGGGGTTTCCGGGAATGTGCTTGGTCATATGGCGGCCGAGCACGCGGCCGTATTGATCGTAGCCGCCGCCGGTCGGCGTGCCGATGTACAGATCGATCTGCTTGCCCCGGTAGAAGTCGGCGACGGTTTGTGCCGTTGCTGAACCAGGAAGCAGCAAGCTCGCCAGCACGAGCAAGGCTCGCACACTCAAGTCACTCATCGGGCGTCCTCCCCAGGACGTAAAAAAAATCAAACTGCGGCGGTTCAGCCGCGCGCCGCCATTTTTTCGCGTGCGCCGGGTGCCCGTTGTGACGAGCCCTTTGGAAGATCGAACATCCCTGGTTTCAGGCCGTCCAGGAAGGTCAACGCTTCGGAGGTTTTCATCACGTCGGCATATTTCGCGTTCATGTCGCAGAGGTTGATCGCGTGGCTTGCCTGGGAACGGTCGAAGCAGCCTTCTTCGGCGATTGCGACCCGGTAATTGAGACTGAAGGCGTCGAGCACGGTCGCGCGCACACAGCCAGACGTGGTTGTGCCGGTGACGATCACGCTGTCGCAGCCCAGAAGCGTCAGGTAGCTCGCCAGGTTGGAGCCGAAGAAGCCCGACGGTTTCTGCTTGTAGATGACGATGTCCTGCGGGGCAGGAGCGATGGGCGTGACGATCTCGTTGCCGTCGAGATTCGGCACCAGCGCGTGGACGTCTTCGTTGTTGCGGTTGTTCTTCCAGCTCCAGGAGCCGGAATCCCAATTGTCATCGCGGCGCACGCCGGTGGTGTAGATCACCGGCACGCCCTTGTCGTGGCACTTGTCGATCAGGGAGCGGATGTAGGGCAGGGCGGTCCAGGCGTCTTCGCCGCAAGAATTCCGCCAGCGCTTGATCGATTCCAGGATCGGCTCCGGCCGATCGCCGCAGAACGCCCAATTGACGTCGATGATGACCAGCGCAGGCCGTTTGCCGAAGCCGCCGCGGGTGCCGTAGCCCGACGCGTCAAACACCGCCCTGTCGCGTTCGGTCAAGAATTTCGTCCAAACGGGCTCCGACATGCATCCTCCTGTCCGTCTTGCTGCTGTGCTGGGCCGAAAACCGGCGCCCAGGATAGGGCAACAAGACGAAAAGGTCGATCATGCCGCCGCAGGGGAAGCCGGTGTTGGCCGGCTTCCCCGTCGTTCCAGCGAACCTGAGAGGGACGGCGGTTTTAGGCTCGCTGGTCGCCCGTTGCACCCACGACCGGTGCGGATATGGCTTTCGGTTCGGTCATCTTCACGGCCACAATCCATGCGGCCCACAGGATCAGGAAAAACAATGTCAGGAAGATCGGCATGCTGATCCAGGGCACGACCTTCTCGATGGCGAGACAGACGAAAGCGGCGACGACATCGCCAACGGTCGACAGCACGATGTAGTAGGTGATCAACTTCATAGGCTCTCTCCAGCGACCTGCCTGCGGCGTTGTTTGCAGGCGTCGCTTCGATCCGCCGCCCGTGGATGGGACGGCGCGGCGGGGAGGGATGGCTGCGCTACGAGCGAGCCCCGGAGTGGCAGGTTGAGCTTTCGATCGTCCGAAAGCGGATCACCCAAACCATCCGGTCCGGCTGCGTCGGCAGCGCGCGGCTTGTCATTCGCATCGCCCCCGCGTCGGGGGACAGCTGCGGTCGTGTTCAGGCGGAGGGGGGTGCCCGGGGCGGGGCGGCGCAGGGGCGGTGGGTGGGACCGAGGAGATCATTGACCGTGGCGGTCCGCACCCAGCGAGCGGTCGCGGGCCATGCGATTGTGGTGACGGTCCTGATGACGCGATCGTCCGGGACTGTCGTCCTGGTCGGCGCTCTGACCGATCGAGATGTCTGAAATGTCTTGGGACGAATTTCCGCGGGCAACCAGGGACCACGCCGCATCGGCCTTCCATGGCGAAGCCATGGGCCCGGGGGCGCCGATGCTCGTGGTGGGCGCTCCGAACCAGAAGACCAGCGCCAGGATGGCGGGGACAAAGCCCAAGAATGCGCGTTGGAGCATGAGATCGCTTGCCAGGCCGCGGTGTACGCGTGGCGGTATGTCCGCGTGACAGCGACTCTAGGCGCGGTCGCCCCGCCTCGGCAAGCCTGCCTGGATCACATTGGCGCGTGATTTCGCCGATAAAGAGACTTGCGTGCCGCGGGCGGGCGACCTAATTCGCTTGTTCCGAGGCTGGACTTCAGGGGGGATCATGGCGAGCCTGGACCGCACCGCGCTGATTGAGTTGCTCGATCGGCTCGGTTCCGATGATGACGCCACGGTACTGGAAGCAGCCCGGGCGGTGCATCGCCTGGCCGCAGCGGCCGGAGTGTCCTGGGATGACATCATTGCGTTGGACCGCGACGACGACGTGTCGCCGGAAGCAACGGACGACATCGGCCCAATCGCCGCCAGTCCGGATGCGGCCGACACGCTGCGGCTGGTCGATCGGCTGCTGCGCAAGGGCGTATCGGAGACCTTGCGCGAGGATTTGCTCGAGATGAAGCGCCAGCTCGGCGAGGGCAGCCTGGACGAAGACGACCGGCGGTATGTCCGCGCGGTGGCGAAGCGGCTGGGAGTCTAACGCAGACCGGCCGGTGCCGGCGAGCGGTCACTCCGGCTGGAACGTGGTCGCAACCCCGTTGATGCAATAGCGCAACCCGGTCGGCGGCGGGCCGTCCGGGAAGACGTGCCCGAGATGGCTGCCACAGCGGCTGCAATGCACCTCGGTGCGCAGCATGCCATAGGCGCGGTCTTCGGTGGTTTCGACCGCGCCCGCGACCGGATCGTTGAAACTCGGCCAGCCGGTGCCGCTCTCGAATTTCTTGGTCGACGTGAACAGCGGCTGGTCGCATCCGGCGCAAACGAACGTGCCGGGGCGCTTCTCATAATTGAGCGCGCAACTGCCCGGCCGTTCGGTGCCGTGCTCGCGCATGATGTGATACTGCTCGGGCGTCAGGAGTTCGCGCCACTCGGCGTCGGTACGGGTGACCGGATATTGCTTGGTCTGCATGCTCTCTATCCTCCGGTGCCTGACAGCGAGAAGGCGGGAGTTTTGCTCCCGCCTTCATGTAGTCATCGGCGCTTGACGGTTCGTAGCCGCGCGTTGCCTTGAAGGCGGCGCCGCCCGGCCGTGCCTTCCATGCTGTTGCCGTCGACCTTGCCGGTGTAGGTCGTGCCGCCGGCGGTGAAGGTGATTTCGGCGCCGGTGAGCTTGCCGTCGGTGATCTGCACTTCCTTGCCGCCGATCATCGCGGTTCCGTTGACCACTTGGTAGCGCTGCTGGAACCGCAATTCGCCGTTCGGCAGCTTCCAGGTGCCGGCGACCTTGGCCGGCACCATCCAGTAATGGGCGGTGCAGTATTGGCAGCCCTCGAAGCCGTTCACCGTGGTGTCCGGGCGCCAGTCGCCCATGTCGAAGGAATTCGACGCCACGCGGGTGCCCGGCCGCATCTCCAGGATGGTCGGCCGCAGCTTCGCATTCAGGCTGGTGAGAAGGTACAGCGTGATGACGTTGGCCTTGGAGAAGTCGGTTTGGAAGATATCGCCGTGGATGAAGGTGGCGCGGTCGCTGACTTTTTCCTTGGCCGCGCTGGCGCGGGACAGCTCCACCATGTCGGGATTGTACTCGACGCCAAAGGCGCGGGCGCCGCGCTTGGCGGCGGTGATGACGGTGCGGCCGTCGCCGGACCCGAGATCATAGTGAATGTCGTTTGCGGTGATCTTGGTCAGATCGAGCATCTTCTCGACCAGCGCCTGCGGCGTCGGAACCCAGATCACGTCCTTGCCCGCCTGTCCGACTTGCGGCTCGAACGGCTTCTTGCTCGGCTGCGCCAGCGCGATGCCTAAAGTCACCGTGGCGGCGAAGCCGGCGACTGCCAGCGACCGGGTGACCGACTGCGTAAACCTCATGGATACCTCCGATACAGATGCCGCGGCTGACATGGACGCCGCCAGTTTTGCCCGCCGGCGGCGACATTAGCCGGGCATATCGGGGCTGTCAGCAGCATTGGACGCGATTTCGAGGGGGCGCCGGATGGCGATCTCAGCGACATCATGTCGTTGTGCGCGCCCGCTGTGAACTTGCCAAGGCGGGCTAACGGGCACAATCTAATCCAAACGAACGGGCGACCCCATGAACGCACGCCACACCGCCCCCCGCCAGATCAAGCTTGGGATGTTTTTACGTCCGGCGGCGCACCACATCGCCGGATGGCGACACAAGGATGCCTGGGCCGACGGCGGATTGAACTTCGCGCGCTATGTCGAGACGGCAAAGATCGCGGAACGTGGCCTGTTCGACCTGATGTTTTCCGCGGATGCGCTGACCGGCGAACGCTACGACCGCGAGACCTTGTCCCGCACCAGCTATGTCGCCTGGATCGATCCGATGTCGCTTCTGACCGCGCTCGCGCCGGTCACGCGGCACATCGGCCTCGTCTGCACATCGACCACAACCTATGATGAGCCCTACCACATCGCCCGGCGATTCGCGTCGCTCGATCTCATCAGCGGCGGCCGCTCTGGCTGGAATCTCGGTGACCTCCGCCAACGACGCGGAGGCCAAGAATTTTGGTCGCGACGATCATGTACCGAAAGCGACGCGATATCGCCGCGCGCGGGAGTTCGTCGACGTGGTGCGCGGGCTCTGGGATTCCTGGGACGACGACGCGTTCGTGTTCGACAAGGACGAGGGCCGCTTCTACGAGCCCGATCGCCGCCACGTGCTCGACCATGCCGGCGAGTTCTTCAAGGTGCGGGGCCCGCTGACGGTCGCGCGCTCGCCGCAGGGCCAGCCGGTGCTGGTACAGGCCGGTGCCTCGGACGACGGCCGGCAGCTGGCGGCAGAAACCGCCGAGGTGGTGTTCTGCGCCCATCAGTCGATCGACGGCGCACGCGAATATTACCGCGACGTAAAAGAACGCATGGCGCGCTGTGGCCGCGATCCCGACCATCTCAAAGTGATGCCCGGTCTTGGCGTCATGGTCGCGCCGTCGCGACAGGAGGCGCAGGACAAGTACCAGGAGCTGCAAGACCTCATTCACCCCGACGTGGGTGTTGCTCTGCTGTCCAAATATCTGTTCTTCGATCTGACCGGCTACGATATCGACGGCCCGGTGCCCGTCGTCGAGCAACGCGGCCAACCGTCCCGATCGCAGCTCCTGAGCGAGACCGCGCGTGCCGAGGGCCTGACCATTCGTCAGCTCTATCAGCGCATCGCCGGCGGCCGCGGCCATTTCCAGGTGGTCGGCTCGCCAAAGGACATCGCCGATCTGATGGAGGAATGGTTCAGCACCGGCGGCGCCGACGGCTTCAACGTCATCCCGCCGTTCTTTCCGAATTCGCTCGAGGAGTTCAACGCGATGGTCGTTCCCGAATTGCAACGGCGTGGCCTCTACCGCACCGCCTATACCGGCACAACGTTGCGCGAAAACCTTGGATTGCCGCGGCCGCCGAGCCGATACGCCAACGACGCCACGCAGGAAGCCGCCGAATAAGATTGGTGATGCGGCCGACGTCACGCGGCGACGAAGTCGATAACAACGTGACGGCAAGGGGAGCGAACGCGATGTCCAGGCTGCTGACGGCCGCGCTGCCGAGCGCAATGATCCTATCCGTCGTGCTCAGTCCGATTCCGGCGGCGGC
>CAVUIV010000004.1:0-127267 GCA_963741595.1 uncultured Alphaproteobacteria bacterium | reverse complement strand
AAGTTGAAGAGCGACGACATCGTGCGCCACGTGATCTTCACCACGGCGCACGCGTTCCTGCTGTTCTTCAGCAACCGCGGCAAGGTCTACCGCCTGCGAGCGATGGACCTGCCCGAGCGCGAGCGTCAGGCGAAGGGCATGCCCATCGTCAACCTGCTGCCGTTGCAGGCGGGCGAGACCATCCAGGCCATCATCGACACCCGCGACTTCGCGGCCGAGCGCTACCTGTTCTTCGCCACCCGCAAGGGCGTGGTCAAGAAGACCGGCTTCGACGAGTACGACAACGGTCGCCGCGACGGCCTGATCGCGCTCAACCTGCGCGACGGCGACGAGCTGGTCAAGGTCATCGAGACCAGCGGCACCGACGACATCTTCATGGTCGGCAAGGGTGGCATGACCATCCGCTTCAACGAGTCCGAAGTGCGGCCGATGGGTCGTGCTGCCTCCGGTGTTCGTGGCATGAAGTTGCGTGAGGGCGACACCGTCGTCAGCTGCGACTTGGCCAAGGACGACACGTCGATCCTGATGATCACCGAGCTCGGCTTCGGCAAGCGGGTGCAGCTCGACAAGTTCAACGTGCAGGGCCGCGGTGGTCAGGGCGTGAAGGGCATGAAGTTCGTGCGCAACAAGGGCACCTCGGTGGTGGCCGCGTTCATGGTCGGCGACGACGATGAGATCGTTGCGGTCGCCTCCGGCGGCACCACCATCCGCACCCCAGTGCGCGGCATTCGCCACATCGGTCGCGACGCCACCGGCGTCACCATCATGGGCGTCCCCGACGGCGAAGTCGTTGCCTCGGTCGCGCTCATCTTGGCCAGCGAGGACGAGGAGTAGTCACTCTCGTTGTCCTGAACTTGCGCCTCGGCGCCATCTTGTGGCTTCGGCCACCACAACCAGACGGTCTGCAGGTCGTACCAGAAGAGGTGTGTGATGCGCGTGCAGAAGTCGAAGGTGTCGGTCAGGCGACGGTGCTGTTGTTGGCCGTCGTCGCGCTGGTGGTCGTGCTGATGGTGGCGACGGCGCAGTTCGCCGGTCGAGTGTGACGCGCGAGCAGGCACAGATCGCTGCCGACGCTGCCGCGCTGGCGGGAACGGTGGGTGGTCGACCGCGGCCGCGCAGCTTGGCGATGCCGAACGGGGCGTGTTGATGTCGTTCGTCGTGTCGGCGACGTCGTGCAGGTCACAGTGCGGGTCGATGACGCCACGGCCACCGCGCGGCGACGCGCGCCCGTGACGCGCGTGCGTTGCCTACACTCGCGCTGTGGATACCGGCGTGCCCCCCACCGACGAGAACACGGTCGCGCCGCTCGATACGCCCGTGCGCTGCCGACCAACGGCGCTGTGCCGTCGAACGGCTCTGTGCAGTCCAACAGCTCTGTGTAGTCGAACGGCGCAGGCAGTCCAACGGTTCGGTGCAGTCGAATGGTTCGGGCAAGTCGAACGGTGCGCGCAACGGCACCACGAAGAAGTCGGCCAAGTCGGCACGGCCGCGTGCCGCCGCTCGCCGCGTGCGCACCGAGTGTGCCGCCGAGGCGGCCGTCGCGCCGATCGCAGTGACCGGGCTCGACGAGCCGATGCGCTCGACGATGTCACGCTGCCGGAGGCATGGGCGCTGCCCACCATCGTGCCCGCCGAGCCCGACGTCGTGCCCGTCGTCCCCGAGCCCGTCCACTGCCGACGCTCCCGCCGGCGAGCACGACTGTGGTGCCAGTGGTGCACGTCGCGCCGCCAGAGTTCACCGACACCGACGGCACCGACGGCATGCCGTCGCTGGCACGCCCGAAGAAGCCGATGCGCCCGCTGCGCAAGCCGACCGTCGTCACCCGTCGCCGGCCCCGCGTGCGGCGCGTCACCCGAGTCGTTCGCCACGTCGACACATGGAGCGTCTTCAAGGTGGCGGTCGTGTTCAACCTGTTCCTCTACGGCGTCTGCCTGACGGCCGGCGTGCTGCTGTGGCAGGTCGCGCAGAACACCGGCACCGTCGACAACGTCGAGCGCTTCTTCGAGAACTTCGGGTGGGAGACCTTCCAGCTCAAGGGCGGCGAGATCTTCCACAACGCCTGGATCGCCGGCCTGTTCGTGTGGTCGGCCTCACCGGCTTGGCCGTGCTGCTGGCCACGCTGTTCAACCTGATCACCGACCTGGTCGGTGGCATTCGGGTGAGCGTGCTGGAGGAGGAAGTCGTCGCCCGCGAGGAGCGCGGCCTGGGTTGGCGCCGCCTCGCTCGCCGGCCGACGCCGAAGCCGTTGGTCGAGCAGGCGCAGGAAGCGGCCGCGGCGGCATCGGTTGCGGCGGTCGTGGTGGCGGAACCGCCGTCGCAAACGTCTTGAGTGTTTTCCAGACCGCGCCGCTAGCCTTTCCTACCGCTACTGGGGCTATAGCTCAGTCGGTTAGAGCGCATCCCTGATAAGGATGAGGTCCACAGTTCGATTCTGTGTAGCCCCACCAAAACCGCCCAGTACAGACGCAAGAGGCCCCCGCAAGGGGGCCTTCGTCGTTCCCGCCTACCAGCTGGCGACGACGGTGCCGTTCACCGCTGAGCCGTTACGGACGATGTCCTTGCCGAACGGGAAGAGGGCCAGCGGGATCAACTTGAAGTTGCCGAGGCCCAGCGGGATACCGACGATGGTGACGCACAGGACCACGCCCAGCACCGCGTGACCGACTGCCAGCCAGAAGCCGGACAGGAACAGCCAGATGATGTTGCCGACAAGACTGAGCGACGTCGATGCTGCCGGTCGCTGGACGATTGATCGCCCGAACGGCCACAGTGCGAAGCCGGCCAGCTTGAAGCTCTGCAGACCGAACGGGATGCCGATGATCGTGACGCACTGCATCACGCCTGCGACGAGATACGCAATGAACAGCCAAAAGCCTGAGAGCACCACCCACAAGATGTTCAGGAGAAGATGCCCGCACCTGGTGCCTTCGTCCCGCCGCCACTCATGCTCTGATTCATCGTTGTCCTCCCGATCCTGAGACGGCATTGTGGCACGGTCGCTCTGTCACTCACGGCGTCTTCGTCGAGGTTGGTACGCTCCGGCGCATGAAGATGCTGCGCCGAGCGCTGGTTGCCCTGTCGTTCGCTGGCACGATCGCTGGCGTGCTGCGGCTGCGCGGCAAGGGTGGGGTGCCACCCCAGGAGGGTGGCTGGCGCGAAGTCAGCGTGCCCCCCAAGTGAGCTAGACGACCCGATCGTTGGGCTCGTTGGGTGCGGGGTCACCGGCAGCCGAGTCGTTGCCCACCTTGTGCAGCGCCAGATCCAGGTGGCGGTGTACGACCCGCGGCCGGGTCTCGGTGTGCGTCGCCAGGGCGTGGTCGTGGTCGACTCACCCGACGATCTCGCCGTCTGCGATGCCGTCGTGCTGTGCCAGCCGGCGCCGCATCTCGAACTGGCCGAGCGGCTGCTTGCCCAGGGCACGCCGGTGGTCTCGATCGGTGATGACCTCGATGACCTGCGGGCACTGCTCGAACTCGAACCGCATGCGCTGCGACACGACGTCGCACTGGTCATCGGCGCGGGAATGGCACCCGGCCTCTCGGGCCTGCTGGCTCGCTCGCTGGCCGCGCAACTGCACACGCTCGACGAACTCCACGTCGCCATCCATGGCACGGCCGGCCCGTCGTGCGCCCGCCAGCACCACAACGCGCTCGGCGACACCGCACTGGGCTGGCACGACGGCGAATGGATCGAGCCGCCCGGCGGCAGCGGCCGCGACCTGGTGTGGTTCCCCGACCCGGTGGCCGCGCACGACTGCTACCGCGCGGCGCTGGGCGACCCGTTGCTGCTGCACCACACGTTTCCCCAGGCCAGCCGTATCGCGGCGCGCGTGTCGGCCACCCGCCGCGACCGGCTGACGGCGCGCATGCCGATGCTCTCGCCGCCGCACGCGTCGGGCAACATCGGTGCCGTCCGCGTCGAGGCACGCGGTGCCGACGCCGACGGCGGCCGGGTGGCGGTCATCGCCGGCGCCGCCGGTCATACCGGCGACCTGGCGGCGGCGGTGAGCGCGGCGACGGTGCTGCAGATCCTCGCCCAGGGCCTTGCGCCGGGTGTGCACATGCCCGGCGGCGAGTCGCTGGACGCGCTCGACCTGCTGCATCACGCCACCGACTGGGCGTGCGGGTGCAGGAGTTCACCGGCGTCGCCAGAGCTACCAGCTGGTAACTTAGACGCCATGAAAGCACCGAAATCGGCCGAAACAGCCATGGTTCTCCCGTGGCTGCCGCCCGGCTACACGATGGTGCTGCCCGGTCGCGGCGAGGTCTTCTTCCGCCATCACCGTCACGCCGACCCCGACGCGCCGACGCTGCTGCTGCTGCACGGCTGGACGGCCAGCGCCGACCTGCAGTTCTTCACCGCCTACGAGGCGTTGGCCGAGCACTACTCGTTCGTCGCCATCGACCATCGTGGCCACGGGCGCGGTCTGCGCAGCCCGGTGCGGTTCGACCTTGCCGATGTTGCCGACGACGCGGCGCTGCTGGTGCAGGGCCTCGGCATTTCGAATGTGATCACGGTCGGCTACTCGATGGGCGGGCCGATCAGCCTGCTGCTCACGCAGCGCCACCCCGAGCTGGTCAGTGGCATCGTCGTGCAGGCAACCGCACTGGAGTGGCGGGCCAAGTGGTGGGAGCGCCTGGAGTGGCGCACGATTCACGTGATGGGCCCGGTGCTGCGGTCGGGCATCTTCCCGCGCTGGATGCGCTGGGGCATCCGCCGCCTGCTGGGCGCCGAACCATCCGCTCGAGCAGTACGTGCCGTGGCTGGCCAGCGAGCTGCAGCGCAACGACACGTTCAGCATCGTGCACGCCGGCCAGTCGCTCAGCCGCTACGACGCCCGCGTGTTCGCCAGCGCGCTGCGCAAGCCGGCGGCCAGCCTGGTCACCACCCGCGATCACCTGGTGAAGCCGCGCAAGCAGCGTGCGCTGGCCGATGCCCTCGACGCGTTCGTGGTCGAGTTGCCCGACGACCACCTGTCGTCGTGGACCTCGCCCGATGCGTTTGCCAAGGCAACCGTGCAACTCGTCCAGCACGTCGTCGAGCTGACGCTCAGGCCGTTCAGCTACTCGTCCTTGGCGCGCTGGGCTTCCATCTCATCGAGGCGGGCAGTCATTCGCTCGACCGCCTCGGACAGTCGGTCGAGGTGATCGTTGAGCTCGCTGCTGGTGGGCACGTCGCCCAATGACAGCCGGACGCTGGCGATCTCGCGGGCAAGGAACTCGGTGTCGGCCTGGGTGCGCTCGGCTGTCTTGCGGTCGTTGTCCGTCGTCATCCGGTCGCGCGATTCCTGACGGTTCTGCGCGAGCAGGATCAGCGGTGCGGCGTAGCTGGCCTGCAGGCTGACGCACCAGGGTCAGGCACGATGACACTGCCACGCGTCGAACTGCCAGCGCTCGGGCATCGACCAGGTTCCAGGCCACCCACGCCACGATGATGACGGTCTGGAACACGAGGAACCGGGCGGTGCCCAGGTAGCGGGCGATGCTCTCGCTGAACTGGCCGAAGGCGTCGGGGTCGTAGTGCACGCCGAGACGCCGGCGCTGGCGGGGGGTGGTGAGGTCTTCGCGGCGCTTCATCGCAACACCGACCCTGCATTCACCCGCCTGCGCTGCCGCCAACCGGTGGGCAGCGTGCGGTCGAGCACGTCGTCGACCGTGATGGCGCCGAGCAGACGCCCGGCTTCGTCGCACACACCCAGCGACAGCAGGTTGTAGCTGGCGAGACGCTCGGCCACTTCCCGCTCGAGGATGTCGGGTGTGATGGTGGGTTCCTGCTCGACGCAGCGGCCCAGCTCCATCGAGGGCGGCTCGCGCAGCAGACGCTGGAAGTGCACGACGCCGAGGTAGGTGCCGGTGGGCGGCTTGTACGGCGGCTGCACGACGAAGACCTGGGCGGCGATGCTGACCAGCCACTCGGGGTCGCGGATCTGGGCGAGTGCTTCGGCAACGGTGGCGTTGGCGCCGAGGATGATGATCTCCGGCGTCATCAGCGCGCCGGCGGTGCCCTCGTCGTACGACAGCAGCCGCCGCATGACGTCGGCGTCTTCTTCGTCCATCGCGTCGAGCACACGGGTGCGCTGCTCGCCGGGCATCTCGGCCAGCAGGTCGGCGAGGTCGTCGTACTCCATCTCCTCGAGCACGCTGACCATGCGGTCGATGTCGAGCCCTTCGATGATGCGCAACTGTTCGGCCTCGGGCAGCTCTTCCAGCAGGTCGGCGAGGCGCTCGTCGTCCATGGCTTCGGCGAGCTGCTTGCGCTGCGTCAGCGGCAGCGCGCGCACGACGCCGGCCACGTCGCTGGGGTGCATGTCGCGCAGGCGAGCGGCTTCGGCGGCCATCTCGGCGCCGGCGACGATGTGGAACAGCGTGGGCACGTCGGCGACGTCGATGAGGCGGTAGCTGGGGCGGCGACGCAGCGCGGTGCGGCGGGCGAGGCGAACCTTGGCCGGCTCCCACCAGGTCTGCTTGCCGTCGGTGGCCTGGCGCAGCGCGACGTCGCTGACCGATCTCGTCGCCGACCTTCTTGTCGATGATGTCGCGGCCGACCAGCAGCTCGCCCGGGCGCGGCTTGAACGGGTTGAGGTCGACGTCCCAACTGCGCAGGCGGGCGCCTTCGCTGTCGAGCGTGGCGATGCGGGCGCCGTTGACGAAGATGCGCCGACGCTGGCTGGTGGCGACGAACCCGAGCACCCGTGGTGCGCCACCGCGATGGCCGGGAATGATGACGATGTCGTCGAGCCGGCCGATGGCGGCACCGCCCGCGTCGAGCAGCGGCAGGCGCATGATGCGAAATGCGTAGATCAGCTCCCCTGCCATGCGGGCAAGGCTACCCCTCACCTGCGGCGCAAGGGTGCTGACGTAACAGCGCCGGAGTGCTGCGTCAGGCGGGGGAGATGGCGACGCGGGTGTCGCTGAAGGCGACGCCGCCGCCCCAGTCGGTGAGGGTGTCGTTGGTCAGTGAGTTGGCGACCTGGCCGCCGGTGTTGCCGTCGCCGACGTGATCGGCGGCCCACCAGCCCCACGGCACCACGACCACACCGGGGCGCAGTCGTTCGGTGATGCGCACCGGCGCGACCATCGCGCCGCGGTCGTTCCACACGCGGGCCTGCGCGCCCTGCGGCCAGGCCGAGGTCGGCGGCGTCCTTGTCGCACAGCTCCAGGAACGGGCCACCTTCCAGCGGGCCGTGCTTGGGCAGCTGCGAGTAGCTGCTGTTGAGGAAGCGGGTGTGCTGCTTGGGGGTCAGCAGCGCGAAGGGGAAGCGACCGCGGAACGCAGCCTCGGACGGCTCGGAGTAGGTGGGCAGCGCCGGCTGGCCCAGCGCGACCAGCGCGTCGCAGCGCAGCTCGACCTTGCCCGATCGAGTGGGGAAACCGCCGTCGGCGAACGGGCGCCCGTCCTCCGGGTACGGCACCTTGACCACGCCTTCGGCGCGCAACTCATCGAAGTCGATGGTGGGCAGCGCGGCGCGCAGCGCGGTGAGGTCGTCCTCGAACAGCGCAGGCTCGGTGAAGCCCATCGCCTTCGCCAGCCGACGGTGCAGCTCGCTGTTGCTGACGGCTTCGCCGCGCGGCTCGATGGCGGCTTCGTTCCAGCCGAGGTAGAGGTGGCCCCACGGGGTGACCGCGTCGGTGGCCTCGATCTGGGTGGTGGCCGGCAGCACGATGTCGGCGTAGCGGGCGGTGTCGGTGATGAACTGGTCGTGCACGACGGTGAACAGGTCCTCGCGCTCGAGGCCCTTGCGCACCAGCTCGGTGTTGGGCACCGACACCATTGCGTTGACGCGCGATCATCACGATGCCGTAGAGCGGCTCGTCGGTGTCGGTGAGGTGCCGACCCAGGTGCGCCATCTGCAGGCTGCGCGGCTCGCGGCCATCGAGCAGGTCGGGGCGGGCCAGCGCGGCGAAGTCGAACACCTCGTTGCTCCACACGCCGACGCTGCGGGCGAAGCCGCCGCCCTGGTCGCGCCATGCACCGACCAGCGCCGGCAGGCAGGTGAGCGTGCGGAAGAACATCGCGCCGTGCTCGTGGTGCTCGGCGCCGATCAGGGTGCGAATCGCGGCCGGGCGAATGGTGCCGTAGAGCGTCGCCAGCCGCTCGATGTCGGCGACTTCCAGGCCGGTGATCTCCGCGGCGCGGGCGGGGTCCAGTCGGCAACGTGCGCGGCCAGATCGTCGAAGCCGACGGTGTGGGCGGCCACCCATTCGTCGTCGGTGAGACCGTCGCGAATGAGCACGTGCATCATCGCCAGCATCAGCGCGACGTCGGTGCCGGGCAGCGGCTGCAGGAACCAGTCGGCCGAGTCGGCGGTCATCGTGCGCAGCGGGTCGATGACGATGACCTGCGCGCCATTGGCGCGAGCGGCCTCGATCGTCGGCCACAGGTGACGGTTGGTGAGGCGTGTGTTGGTGCCCCACAGGATGATCAGCTGGCTGTGGATCAGGTCGCTGGGGTCGATGCCCTTGCCGGTGCCGTTGGTGGTGGCCGCGCCCGCGCCCGCGGTCGCGCCGCACAGCGCGCCGACCACGCGACTGGCGCCGAGGTGGTTCCAGAAGCGGTCACCGAACATCAGGGCCAGCAGGCTCTGGTTGCCGGCGCTGACTAGGGCATCAGCGCTTCGGCGCCGTGCTCGTCGACGATGGCCGTGAAGCGGCTGCCGATTTCGGCGAGCGCTTCGTCCCACGTGATCTGCTCGAAACGACCTTCGCCCTTGGGGCCGACGCGGCGCAGCGGGTGCAGCACACGGTCGGGGCTGTAGACGCGGTCGAGGAAGCGGTTCACCTTCGGGCACAGTTCGCCCTTGCTGTACGGGTGTGCCGGGTTGCCGCGCAACTGCACCGCCTGCTCGGTGGGGCCGCTGCCCTCGACGGTGACCTGCCAGCCGCACGTGTCGGGGCAGTCGTGATGGCAGGTGCCATCGACAATCCGTGAGTGCTGACCGTGTCGCTCATGGCCCGCAAGGCTACGTGACCGCGAGAGCCCCGTCCGGCGACTTTCGGCCGTGCAACCTGTCGTGCGCCGTGACCATCAAGCTTGGTGGTCAGACGCCACGACAGGTTGACGAGAAATGCGGAAGCGGTTCAGGCGAAGATTTTGGAGAGGGTGCTGCCGGCGAGGGCGACAGCTTCCAGGTCGTGGGCGTCGGGCATGTTGACGACGATGCCGTCGAGCCCGGCGTCGAGCAGCTCTTGCACCTTGACGCCCACCTCATCGGCGTCACCGACGATGAACATGCCCTTGACCCGTGCCTGCATGTCGGCGGGCAACTGGTCGATGGTGGCGCCACCGAGGCGCTCGCTCAACTTGGCCTGCGCGGCCTCCATCGTCTCGCCGACGATGAGCGTGCCCAGGCGTGTGCGGCAGATCTCCGACGGGTCGCGGCCGAGGGTGGCGCCGGCTCCTCCACCATGTACCCGATCGAATAGAGGTGCACGAAGGCGGAGACCGAGGTGACGACCACGAGCATCACCGCGGTCAGCGTGTCGACCCGCAGCGACCAGTCGACCTTGAGGTCGCCGGCCGTGAACCAGTTAAACAGCGAAACATGCACGTCCTGTCCGAACCCGATACTGGCGAAGCCGATCCAGGACAGGATCATGGAAACGAACAGCAGCGTGGTCGTGATCAGTTCGGCCGGCCGGGAGCCGGCAGCGGCCGGCTCCGTCGGATGATGGGCATCATGATGGCCGCCGGCGCCATGCGCCGCGTGATCGTGGCCGGCGTGAGCATGCGCGTGCGCGCCTCGGCGGTGTTCATGGCCGTCGACCGCCGGCGAGCCGCCCGGGAACCGCGCCCGCGCGCCCGCGAGTGCAATCAGACCCGCGAGGATCGCGCCGACCAGCGGCAGGAAAACGATCGCCTGATACATGGCCCCTATCGTCCCCTGCCCGTGAGCAAAACCGAAAGCCTCGGCGCGCTGTTCATGCCTCAGCCCTTCATGAGGTTGACGTCTTCGACCGCAATCGAGCCGCGATTGCGGAAATAGACGACCAGGATCGCGAGCCCGATCGCGGCCTCAGCGGCAGCGACCGTCAGCACCAACAGCGCAAACACCTGTCCCACCAGATCGCCGAGAAATGTCGAGAAGGAGACGAAATTGATGTTCACCGCCAGCAGGATCAGCTCGATCGACATCAAGATCACGATCACGTTCTTCCGGTTCAGAAAGATTCCGAAAATCCCGATCGTGAACAGGATCGCCGCCACCGTGAGATAGTGCCCAAGCCCGATGGTCATGACAGCCCCTGCCCCGACTTGACCTTCACCACCTCGATGGCATCGGCTCTGGTACGCGCCACCTGCTGCGAAATGTCCTGCCGCTTGACGTTCGGCTTGTGCCGCAGCGTGAGCACGATGGCACCGATCATCGCCACCAAGAGGATCACGCCGGCCGTCTGGAAGAAGACGTAACGGGTATACAGCACCTGCCCCAGCGCTTCGGTGTTGGTCACCGAATAGAACGGCGGGATCGGCACGACGGCGTTTTCTGCGATCGACGGCGCGATCGTCCAGGCGCCGACCACCAGCAGCAGCTCGGCGAGAAAGACGAGGCCCACCAACGCCCCGACCGGCAGATATTGCAGGGCGCCCTGGCGCAGCTCGGCAAAGTCGACGTCGAGCATCATCACGACGAACAGAAACAACACCGCCACCGCGCCGACATAGACCACGACGAGGATCATCGCGAGAAACTCGGCGCCCATGAGCACGAAAAGGCCCGCGGCGTTGACGAACGCCAGGATCAGGAACAGCACCGAATAAACCGGGTTCTTCGCGGCCACCACCATCACCGCGGAGGCGATGCACACGGCGGCGAAGAGATAAAAGAAGAGCGCGTAGATGATCATGGTGTCACCGGTACGGCGCATCGAGCACGATCGCCTGGGCGATCTCGCGCTCCCAGCGGTCGCCGTTCGCCAGCAGCCGCTCCTTGTCGTAATACAGCTCTTCGCGCGTCTCGGTCGCGAATTCGAAGTTCGGTCCCTCCACGATGGCGTCCACCGGACAAGCCTCCTGGCACAGCCCGCAATAGATGCATTTGACCATGTCGATGTCGTAGCGCGTGGTCCGGCGGGTGCCGTCGTTCCGGCGCGGACCGGCCTCGATGGTGATCGCCTGCGCCGGGCAGATCGCCTCGCAGAGTTTGCAGGCGATGCAGCGCTCTTCGCCGTTCGGATAGCGGCGCAGCGCATGCTCGCCACGGAAGCGCGGCGAGATCGGCCCCTTCTCGAACGGATAGTTGAGTGTCGGTTTCGGCTTGAAGAAATAACGCATCGCCAGGAAGAACGCCGAGACGAACTCCCATAGGAACAATGCACGGGCAGCCCGGTCGAGTCTCATTGGCGCGCCCCTATTTTGCATGGCCGCTGCATCTCTGAGTAACGCCCGCCTAGCCCCAAAACGCCTGTCCAAGCCAGTAGCCGATCGCCGCGAACGCGAAGAGGTCGACGGTCAGCACGATCCGTCGCACCAGCGACAACATCCCGTCCATGCGGTCGCGCTCCTCGGCGGTCTGGGTCTGCGCACGCTCCCGCACTGCGCGATCCAGCACACCGATAAACAGATGGTAGTTCACGCCCGCGACCGCCGTCCCGATGATCGCCCCGAGCAGCCCTGCCAGCGAAATGTCCAACACCGTTCGCTCCCGTCATCGTGGCGCCAGCCCCGTGTACTGCAGCACGCCGGCAACGATCACGACCATCGCCAGAGAAATTGGCAGAAACACCTTCCAGCCGAGCCGCATCAGTTGATCGTAGCGGTAGCGCGGAACGATCGCCTTCGCCATGGCGAACAGGAAGAACATGAACAGGCATTTCAGCACGAACCAGATCACGCCCGGCACCCAGGTGAACGGCGGCACCGGGAACGGCGGCAGCCAGCCGCCGAGAAACATGATCGTGGCCATGGCGCACATGGTCGCGATCGCCGTGTATTCGCCGAGCATCAGCATCATGTACGGTGTCGAGCCGTATTCGACCATGAAGCCGGCGACCAGCTCCAATTCCGCCTCGACCAGGTCGAACGGCGGACGGTTGGTCTCCGCCAAGGCCGAGACGAAGAAGATCACGAACATCGGCAACAACGGCAGCCAGAACCAGCTGAACAGGCCGTATCTTCCGTTTTGCGCCTCGACGATCTCCGAGAGATTGAGCGAGCCGACGCACAGCAGCACCGTGATGATCACGAAGCCGATCGAGACCTCATACGACACCATCTGCGCCGCCGAGCGCAGCGCCGCGAGGAACGGATATTTCGAGTTCGACGCCCAGCCGGCCATGATGATGCCGTACACGCCGAGCGAGGAAATCGCGAAAATATAGAGGATGCCGACATTGATATTGGCGATCACCCATTCCTCGTCGACCGGGATCACCGCCCAGGCCGCGAGCGCCAGCACGCAGGTGATGAACGGCGCCAGCAGGAACAGGCCCTTGTTGGCGCTGGCCGGAATGATCGGTTCCTTGAACACGAACTTCAGCAGGTCGGCAAACGACTGCAGCAGTCCCCAAGGGCCGACCACGTTCGGACCGCGGCGGAGCTGCACCGCCGCCCAGATCTTGCGGTCGGCATAGATGATGTAGGCCACGGCGATCAGCAGGATCACCAGCAGCAGCACGCTCTGCGCGAGCACCACCAGAACAGGCCAGACATAGTCGGTGAAGAATTCGAGCATGAGCCTATTCCGCCGCCGTTCGTGCGGCGCTTCCTTCCGCGATCACCGAACATTCGGCCATCACCGCCGAAGCGCGCGCGATCGGATTGGTCAGGTAGTAGTCCTCAACCGGCGATGCGAACGCGGCCTTGTCGGCGTTGCCGCCGAGCGCCGCCAATTTCGCGATGTCGGCGGCATGGCCCGGCGCAATCTGCCCGACGCGCTGGAAGTGCGGATGCGCCTTGAACAGCGCTGAACGCAGTTGCGATAGCGAGTCGTAGGGCAGCCGCTGGCCGAGCACCTCCGACAGCGCACGCAGGATCGCCCAGTCCTCACGCGCCTCTCCCGGCGGGAAGGAGGCGCGCGCCGCCATCTGCACGCGGCCCTCGGTATTGACATAGATGCCGGATTTCTCCGGATAAGCCGCGCCCGAGAGGATGACATCGGCGCGATGCGCGCCGCTGTCGCCGTGGCTGCCGATGTAGACAACGAAAGCGCCAGGCGCGATCTCGACCTCGTCGGCGCCAAGCAGGAACACCAGATCGAGCGCGCCGGCGTCCGCCATCCGCGTTGCCGTCATCCCGCCGCCAGCCGGCACGAAGCCAAGGTCGAGCGCACCGACGCGGGACGCCGCCGTGTGCAGCACCGAGAAGCCATTCCAGCCATCCTTGACGACGCCAAGGCTCTGCGCGGCCTTGGCCGCCAGCGCTGCAACCGCAGCCCCGTCCGGCCGCGCCAGCGCGCCGGCACCGAGGATCAGCAACGGCCGCTGCGCGCCCTTGAGCGTGTCCGCGAACGGATGACGGCCGGCCGCCAGATCCGCCAGCGTGTTCGCACCCTGGCCGAGGTAGTCGTACTGATAGGTGAGATCGGCAGGCTCGCCGATGACAGCGATCGGATAGCTGCTCGCGCGCCAGCGTTTACGGATGCGGCCGTTCAATACGGCGGCTTCCCGGCGCGGGTTGGCGCCAACGATCAAGAGCGCGTCGGACTGTTCGATCCCGGCGATGGTGGCGTTGAACAGATAGCCCGCTCGGCCCCAGGCCGGATCGATCGCCGAACCGTCCTGCCGGCAGTCGATATTGCCGACTCCGAGCCGCGTCATCAGGTCCTTCAGCGCGAAGATCTCTTCCGCCGCCGCGAGGTCGCCGACGATGGCGCCGATGCGCTCCTTGCGCACCGCCTTCACT
Source organism: uncultured Alphaproteobacteria bacterium (assembly GCA_963741595.1). Taxonomy (GTDB): domain Bacteria; phylum Pseudomonadota; class Alphaproteobacteria; order Rhizobiales; family Xanthobacteraceae; genus VAZQ01. Next base: position 113,428 of record CAVUIV010000004.1, on the reverse strand, counting down.
CCGGCGGCGACGGCGTCAAATGCCACGGGCCATGTCGCTGGCCGTAGTTGGCCATTCTGCCGGAGATAGGGCTTGTCGAGCCGCTGCGTGCGCAGCCCGTCGACGACGTGGCGCGACTTGTCGGAAATCCATTCCTCGTTCACGTCGTCGTTGACGCGCGGCAGGATGCGCATCACCTCGCGGCCGCGGGTGTCGATGCGGATCGCCGAGCCGACCGCATCCATCACGTCGATCGACTCGGTCTTGGTCAATTCCCAAGGCCGCGCCGCGAACGCGTAGGGCTTCGACGTGAGCGCGCCGACCGGGCAGAGATCGACGACGTTGCCTTGCAGCTCCGAGGTCATCGCCTGTTCGAGATAAGTCGTGATCTCCATGTCCTCGCCGCGGCCGATGGCGCCGAGCTCGGGCACGCCGGCGACTTCGGTCATGAAGCGGATGCAGCGCGTGCAGTGGATGCAGCGCGTCATGATGGTCTTCACCAGCGCGCCGACATACTTGTCCTCGACCGCCCGCTTGTTCTCCTGATAGCGGCTGAAGTCGACGCCATAGGCCATCGCCTGGTCCTGCAGGTCGCACTCGCCGCCCTGGTCGCAGATCGGACAATCCAGTGGATGGTTGATCAGCAGGAATTCCATCACGCCTTCGCGCGCCTTCTTCACCATCGGCGTGCGGGTGTTGAGGATCTTGGGCGTGCCGTCGCGGTTCGGCGGCAGGTCCTTCACGCCCATGGCGCAGGACGCCTGCGGCTTCGGCATGCCCACGACCTCGATCAGGCACATGCGGCAATTGCCGGCGATCGACAGCCGCTCATGGAAGCAGAAGCGTGGGATTTCCGCGCCCGCGGCCTCGCAGGCCTGGAGCAGCGTGTACTCCGGCGGAACGTCGATCTCGCGTCCATCAACGATGAGCTTGGTCATCTTGTCATTCCGGGGCTATCGGGTCCGCCGTTTCAGCGCGGTCGCCAAGTGCCAAAGCGCGAACGCCGGAAACAGCATCAGGACCGGATAGATCGTGAGCAGCATGGTGTAGAAGTTGGAGTTTCGGACCGACACGAGATGCGGCACCAGCATCAGGGTGCTCAGCATGAACAGCGGCAGGCAGAAAAACACCGGCGCCAGGAACCCGAGGCGGGTCCGCCGCGAAGCGATGCAGAAGGCGACGCAGGCGATCAGCGCCGCGACCACCGGCAGCACCCGCCCGAGCCACACCAGCGGGCCGAGGCTCGTCCCGCCACCGCCTCCGATCATCGTCAAGATGGCGAGGCCCAATACGATCACGGCGCCGAGCAGATACCAGATGGTCATGCCGGCACCGGATCGTTGATGCCGGAATCCGCGACATGGGCGTGGCGGGTGTATTCGTCGATGCGGCGTTCGATCTCGGGACGGAAGTGGCGCAGCAATCCTTGCACCGGCCACGCGGCGCCGTCGCCGAACGCGCAGATGGTGTGGCCCTCGATCTGCTGGGTCACCTGCATCAGCGCGTCGATCTCGCGCTTCTGCGCGCGGCCTTCGGCCATCCGCGTCAGCACACGCCACATCCAGCCCATGCCTTCGCGGCAGGGCGTGCACTGGCCGCAGCTCTCGTGCTTGTAGAAATACGAGATGCGCGCCATCGCTTTCACGATGTCGGCGGTCTTGTCCATCACGATCACGGCAGCGGTGCCGAGCGCCGATTTCTTGTCGCGGCAGCCGTCGAAATCCATCAGCAGGCTGTCGCACTGATCCGGCCCGGCCGGCACCAGCGGCATCGACGAGCCGCCGGGGATCACTGCCAAGAGATTGTCCCAGCCGCCGCGCACGCCGCCGGCATGGCGCTCGATCAGCTCCCGCAGCGGAATGCCCATGGTTTCTTCGACATTGCACGGCCGCTCGACGTGACCGGAGATGCAATAGAGCTTGGTGCCGGTGTTGTTCTGCCGGCCGATGCCGGCGAACCACGCCGCGCCGCGGCGCAGGATGTCCGGCACCTGCGCGATGGTCTCGACATTGTTGACGGTGGTCGGGCAGCCGTAGAGGCCCATATTGGCCGGGAACGGCGGCTTCAGCCGCGGCTGGCCCTTCTTGCCTTCGAGGCTTTCGAGCAGCGCGGTTTCCTCGCCGCAGATATAGGCGCCGGCGCCGTGATGGACGATAGAGGTCGAAGTCCCAGCCGTGGATGTTGTTCTTGCCGATCAGCTTGGCGTCATAGGCCTGGTCGATCGCCGCCTGCAGCCGCTCGCGTTCGCGAATGAATTCGCCGCGGATGTAGATGTAGCCGGTGTTGGCGGCCATCGCCGCGCCGGCATAGAGGCAGCCCTCGACCAGAAGATGCGGATCGTGCCGCATGACCTCGCGGTCCTTGCAGGTGCCGGGCTCGGACTCGTCGGCATTGACCACCAGGTAATGCGGCCGCTCGCCGACCTGCTTGGGCATGAACGACCATTTGAGGCCGGTGGCGAAACCCGCGCCGCCGCGACCGCGCTGGCCCGATGCCTTGACCTCGTTGATCAGCCAGTCGCGGCCCTTCTCGATGAAGCCCTTGGTGCCGTTCCAGGCGCCGCGCGCCTGCGCGCGCCTTCAGGCCCCAGTCGCCCTGGCCGTAGAGATTGCGGAAGATGCGATCCTTATCGTCGAGCATCGCGGTCCTATGTCGTCTCTTTGAGCGTGGTCGGACCGCCGATCGGCGCCGACAATTGCCGGTCGACCTGCGGACCCGGCTTCGGCGTGCGGCCGGCGGCCATCTCGTCGAGGATCTTCTCGAACGTCTCCGGCGTCAGGTCCTCGTAGTAGTCGTAGTTGATCTGCGCCATCGGGGCGTTGACGCAAGCGCCGAGGCATTCGACCTCGACCCAGGAGAACTTGCCGTCCGCGGTCACTTCATACTGATGGCCGATCCGGCGATTGCAGATGTCGATCAGCGCGCCGGCGCCGCGCAGCATGCACGGCGTGGTGCCGCACATCTGCACATGGAATTGCGCCGACCGGAACCAGATTGAACATGGTGTAGAAGGTCGCGACCTCGAGCACGCGGATGTTCGCCATGCCGAGCACCTCGGCAACATGCTCGATCGCCTTCTGCGGCAGCCAGCCGCCGGCCTGCTCCTGCGCACGCCAGAGCAGCGGAATGACCGCCGACTGCTGGCGGCCTTCCGGATATTTCGCGATCTGCTTCTTGGCCCAGGCGAGATTATCCGCCGTGAAGGCGAATTCCTTCGGCTGCAGGTGCGGTTCGGCGAGGCGACGGACGGCCATTAGCGATCAACCTCCCCGAACACGATGTCGAGCGAGCCGAGGATCGCCGAGACGTCCGCGAGCATGTGGCCCTTGCAGAGGAAATCCATCGCCGAGAGATGCGGGAAGCCCGGCGCGCGGATCTTGCACTTGTAGGGCTTGTTGCTGCCGTCGGCGGTGAGGTAGACGCCGAACTCGCCCTTGGGTGCCTCGACCGCGGCATAGACCTCGCCGGCCGGCACGTGGAAGCCTTCGGTGTAGAGCTTGAAGTGATGGATCAGCGCTTCCATCGAGCGCTTCATCTCGCCGCGGCGCGGCGGCGTGATCTTGTTGTCGTCGACCACCACAGGCCCCTGCCCTTCAGGCTCGCGCAGCTTGGCGATGCATTGCTTCATGATGCGCACCGACTGGCGCATCTCTTCCATGCGGATGCAGTAGCGGTCGTAGCAGTCGCCGTTCTTGCCGATCGGGATATCGAAATCCATCTCGGCGTAGCACTCGTAGGGCTGTGCCTTGCGCAAGTCCCACGCCGCGCCCGAGCCGCGCACCATCACGCCGGAGAAGCCCCACTTCCAGGCGTCTTCGAGCGACACCACGGCGATGTCGACGTTGCGCTGCTTGAAGATGCGGTTGCCGGTGAGCAGCCGTTCGAGATCGTCGCAGACCTTGAGGAACGGATCGCAGAACGCCTCGATGTCGTCGATCAGCTTTCCCGGCAAGTCCTGATGCACGCCGCCGACGCGGAAATAGGCCGCGTGCATGCGCGAGCCGGAGGCGCGCTCGTAGAACACCATCAGCTTCTCGCGCTCTTCGAAGCCCCACAGCGGCGGGGTGAGCGCGCCGACGTCCATCGCCTGGGTGGTGACGTTGAGGAGATGCGAGAGCAGCCGTCCGATCTCGCAAAAGAGCACGCGGATGAGCTGAGCGCGCCGCGGCACCGTGAGCCCGAGCAGCTTCTCCGCCGCCAGGCAGAACGCATGCTCCTGATTCATTGGCGCCACGTAATCGAGCCGGTCGAAATACGGGATCGCCTGCAGATAGGTCTTGTGCTCGATCAGCTTTTCGGTGCCGCGATGCAGAAGGCCGATATGCGGATCGACCCGCTCCACCACCTCACCGTCGAGCTCGACCACCAGGCGCAACACACCATGCGCCGCCGGGTGCTGCGGCCCGAAATTGATGGTGAAATTGCGCAGGTTCTCAGCCATTCGCCATCACCCCTTGGCCTGATCGTCCGGCGGGGCAAGGCGGCAAACACTTCGGCGCCGGTCATATTGTGGGTGGCATTGGCGAAATCGTAGTAGGCGGGCTTCTCGTCGATGAAAATCTGGCTCTTGAACACGTAGCCGTCGCGATCGTCGAACGCTTCGGCCGAGACGAAATGCAGGTTCTGGCCGACCAGCCGATAGAACAACGGCGTGCCGCACGTCTTGCAGAAGCAGCGTTCGGCCCACTCCGACGACCGATACACGCCGAGGTTCGATGCATCGTCGACTTTCATCGTCGTGCCGCAGTCGAGCACGAGAAAGGGCCCGGCCGACCACTTCCGGCACATGCCGCAATGGCATGCCCCGACGTCGCGTTCGACGGCGATGCCGGTAAATCGCACCGCGCCGCAAAGGCACCCGCCGGTCATGGCTGTTGGCTGGGTCATGGGCACGCTCAATTCGTCTTCTTCTCATCGCCCGGCAGCACGTAGTCGGTGCCTTCCCAGGGCGAGAGGAAATCGAAATTGCGGAACTCCTGCGCCAGGCGGACCTTGTCGTAGACCACCCGCTTCTGCTCGTCGTCGTAACGCACCTCGACAAAGCCGGTGAGCGGGAAGTCCTTGCGCAGCGGATGGCCCTCGAAGCCATAGTCGGTGAGCAGGCGGCGCATGTCGGGATGGCCCGACGAACGGGATGCCGTAGAGATCGTAGGTTTCGCGCTCGAACCAGTCGGCGCCGGGAAAGACCTCGATAATCGACGCCACGCTCTCGTCCTCGCCGACCTCGGCCTTGACGCGGATGCGGCGGTTATGGACCGGCGACAGCAAATGATAGACCACGTCGAAACGGCGCTCGCGGCCGGGCCAATCGACCGCCGTGACGTCGATGAAGCTCCAGAACTTGCAGCGCTCGTCATCGCGCAGAAAACGTATGACGGCGACGATCTCCGAAGCCTTCACCGTCACCGTCAATTCGCCAAAAGCGACGGCGTGACCGGTCGCGCCGGGCAGCGCCGCCGCCAGCATCTCGCCGAAGTTTTGCAGGTCCTCGCTCATCGTCACCGCTCGATCGTTCCGGTACGGCGGATCTTCTTCTGCAGCAGCAACACGCCGTAGAGCAGCGCCTCCGCCGTCGGCGGGCAGCCGGGCACGTAGATGTCGACCGGCACGATGCGGTCGCAGCCGCGCACCACCGAATAGGAATAGTGATAGTAGCCGCCGCCGTTGGCGCACGACCCCATCGAGATGACGTAGCGCGGCTCCGGCATCTGGTCGTAGACCTTGCGCAGCGCCGGCGCCATTTTGTTGGTGAGCGTGCCGGCGACGATCATCACGTCCGACTGCCGCGGCGAGGCGCGCGGCGCGAAGCCGAAGCGCTCGGCGTCATAGCGCGGCATCGACATCTGCATCATCTCGACCGCGCAGCAGGCGAGGCCGAACGTCATCCACATCAGCGAGCCGGTGCGCGCCCAGATGATCAGATCGTCGGTGGCGGTGACGAGGAAACCCTTGTCGGCAAGTTCGTCATTGAGCCCGACGAAAAAGGCATCGTCGGAACCGACCGGCCTGCCGGTGCGAGGATCGAGGATGCCCGTGGCGGCCGGTGCGACGATCGCGGAGCGCTGCGGCGTCAATCCCATTCGAGCGCTCCTTTCCGCCATTCATATATGAAGCCGATGGTGAGAACGCCAAGGAAAACCATCATTGACCAGAAGCCGAACAGTCCGAGCTCGCCGAAGGCCACCGCCCACGGGAACAGGAAGCTCACTTCAAGGTCGAAGATGATGAACAGGATCGCGACCAGATAGAAGCGCACGTCGAATTTCATGCGCGCGTCATCGAAGGCGTTGAAGCCGCATTCATAGGCCGACAGCTTCTCGGGATCGGGCTGCTTGTAGGCGACCAGGAACGGCACCACGAGCAGCGCCACGCCGATCACCATCGCCACCGCGATGAAGATGACCAGAGGGAGGTAATCCAGTAGCAACTCGCTCATCGGCGACCCCTCTCCTCCTGAAGCCCCCGCCCCGATCGGAAACCCGCCCTGGAACCTGCACTGCCGGCGCTGGCGCCGCAGGCCGAAACTCGCCCCGAAACAGTTCGGATTCGTTCCAAGAACGGGATTTGAGCTGGCTTAGCGCAGCGCACAATGCGAGGCAAGCCGCCGGGAAATCAGCCTGTGGTTGACTTCGTCCATTCGCAGGCGCGGCTTGCCGGCAACGCCAAGCTGGGGTTCCATGGCCGCAAATGCGAGGCAAAATTCCGAGGAAGGAACGCGCCATGCAACGCAAGGTCATCATTTCATGCGCCGTGACCGGCTCAGCCGACTCGCCCGGCAAGAATCCTGCCGTGCCGGTGACGCCGGCTGAGATCGCGCAATCCTGCATCGACGCCGCCAAGGCCGGCGCCGCGGTCGTTCACATCCATGTGCGCGACCCGAAAACCACCAAGCCGAGCATGGATGGCGCGCTCTATCGCGAGGTTGTGGAGCGTATCCGCGCGAGCGGCACCGACGTGCTGATCAACCTGACCACCGGCCCCGGCGCGCGCTTCGAGCACGACCCCGACGACCCCACCAAGGCCAGCCCCGCCTCGACGCTGCGCGGGCCGCAGGACCGGGTGCGACATATCCAGGAGCTGCGGCCGGAGATCTGCAGCCTCGACATGGGCAGCATGAACATGGGCAACCGGGTGTTCATCAACACGCCCGCCCACCTGCAGACCATGGCAGTCGCGATTCGTGAGGCGGGGGTGCTGCCGGAGCTCGAAGTGTTCGAGACCGGCCATCTGCTGCTGGCCAAGAAGATGATCGAGACCGGCCACATCAAGCCACCGGGCATGTTCCAGATCTGCCTCGGCATCGCCTGGGGCCAGCCCGCGACGCCGGAGGCCATGAGCTATATGCGCAGCCTCCTGCCGCCAGCCTCGCCCTGGTTCGCGTTCGGAATTTCGCTCTACCAGTTCCCGATGGTGGCGCAGGCGGTGCTGCTCGGCGGCCACGTGCGGGTCGGGCTGGAGGACAATCTCTATCTCGAGAAAGGCAAGCTCGCGCCCAGCAACGCGGCGCTGGTCGAGAAGGCGGCCTCGATCATCGCGATGCTGGGCGACCAGGTCGCGACGCCGGCGGAGGCGCGGGAGATTCTGGGGCTGCAAGCAACCCGCAACTAACGCGCCTCATTCTGGCGCGAACGCCACGATGCAACCGCCGCACGGACCGCCCTTGGCAGTGGTTGCGACATAGATCTTGCCGCTACCGAGATTTACGCCGAGCGAGCGCGAGCCGCTCCAGGTCGGGACCTTCTGCACCAATTGCCGGGTCTTGATATCGACCACCACCAGTGTCCCGTTGGTGGTGGCGTGATAATAGTGCCCGCGCGCGGGATTGGCGGTGGAACCGCCGTTGCCGCCCCAGCCTGCGCCATAATTTTCGATCCGGCCGCTCGCGATGTCGAAGATCGCCATGTCACCGCCGGGCTTGCGATTGGGACCGTGCGCGTTGCTGCAGCCCAGGAAGATGGTCGTGTCGGAGACGATCGACAGGCTATGCGGGTGGCAGCGCTCGAGTTGGTGAAGCTTGAGGATGGTCCCGGTTTGCGGATCGGTCTGCGCCAGCAAGCCCTTGCTCTGATCACCGCGAAAGACCGGGATCGCCGTATAGAACGTGCCGCTCGGGCCATGCCATGCCGAGCGCTCGATGTTCTCGGCCGACTGCCGCATTGGCAGTTTCGCCAGCACCTTGTGACCGGACTCGGCCGAAATCAGGCTCAAGAACGGCACCTCGTCATCCGAATTGGCGACGATGGCGACCCGGCGGCTCGGGTCGAATGCCATGGCGTTGGCGCGCCTGAGGCCGCCAGTGGCGATCGTGGTCGTGACGGTGTTGGTCTTGAGATCGACGACCTTGATGGTGCTGTCGCCATCACTCACCCACAGTTCGGCGCCGCCTTTCACGACGACAAGTCCATTGGGGCCGGACGCGTTGCCGCTGCGCGTCATCCCGACGAAGCCGGTGATGCGCGTAACATAGCTGTCGGTCTTGGTGTCGAACACCACGACGGCTTTGTTGTCCTTGTCGGCGAGATAGCCGAGGCCGGTGGCCTGATCGATCGTCAGCACGCCGTAATTGTTGATCGGCTCGCCTGGAATTTGAATGGTCGCAACTTGCTTGAGGACTTGGGCTTGGGCTTGGGCTTGGGCCTGGCCGTGGACGGGCGCAGCGATCACCAGGACGGCGGCCACCGGGAATAACCAATGCGGAACCAACATTGACGGTCTCCTCCATGCCTACCCTCGATACGCACATGGCCGGCGCGAACGCCGGCCATGGCAAATCGCCGGTGATGCGATCACCGTCAGTCCAGCGGCTCGACCTTGACGATCGATCCACCGTGGTTGCTGCCGATCCACAGGTGCCCAGGGCTGCTGCGATCATCGACATAGACGCGACGGATATTGGTCGGCCGCGGCAGCGTGTACTCCGTGACCTGCCCGGTTTCGACGTCGAGCCGCGCCACGCGATCGGTCACCATCGAGCCGGTCCAGGCATGACCATGCCGGCTGAACACCGCGTCGTACGGCGCGCTCCACTCGGTCGGCACCTTCCATTCGACGATCTGCGCCGTCTTCGGATCGAGCATGCCGATGCGGTCGGCGCGATACTCGGCGAACCACACCCGGCCTTCGGCATCGACGCGGCCACGGCGCGGCGTCGAGTTTGGCGACGGCGTCAGATAGACCGTCGTCACCTTGGTCTTGGCGTCGATCTTGACGATGTTGCCGGCCGCGAAGTCCAGCAGATAGGCGTCGTTGGTAGCGGTGTCGGCGTGGATGCCGTAGGTGCCGATGCGGCGCTTGGTCCGCGGATCGCTCGGGGCGCCAAGGTCCTCCCACTGGTTGGTGGCGAGATCGAGCCGGTAGATCTTGGTGCCGTCCGAGTTCTTCACCCAGACCTTGCCGTCCACATGGGTGCCGTTCACCGCCAGGTGGCCGAACTGCGCGCCTTCTGAATCCCATTCCTTCGGGATCGACCAGGCCCTGAAGGTTTCGGTCTTTTGGTCGAAGCGCACGATCGACGCCTGGTACATCATGCCGAGCCAGACATTGTCGTCGCGATCAATTTCGAGATCGAGCGAGCCGAGCGGGAAGCCGGGCTTGGTGATCGGGATCGGATACTGCGTCACCTTCCCGGTCTTTGCATCCATCTTGCCGAGGAACATCTGGCCGAAGTCCGAGTACCAGACGTTGCCTTTGCTATCCATCATCACGTCATGCGGCTGGATATGGGCTTCCGGCAGATCGTATTCGGTAAAGATGACCTGCGTCGATTTCCCGGTCGGGCGCGGCAGCGTCTTGAGCGGGAACTGCCAGGTGTCTTGCTGGCTGAGGTTGATGGTCGCGAGCCACTCCGCGATTGGCTTGACGTTGCCGCGGTCGCGCATGCGCTGGAAATTGCCGGCAAGCCGCTGCGGGCGCAGCGGCGTGGTGCCGGGATAATACGTGGCCATCCGGTTGATCACATCGATGAAGCCGTCGGCGTCATACGACGATTTCATGATGCGCTCGAGCGTGTGGCAGCCGATGCAGTTGAGCAGGAACTTCTTCTGCGGATCGGTGCCGGGCATGCTGTGCATCCACTCGGCATTGGTGAGATGCGCCGACAGGCTGCGCAGCTTGGTCACCTTCAGGTCGGCCTTCGCCTCCTGTCCGGCGGCGATGGTCGCGGCCGGCGTTCCGGCAAGCTGGTAGCCCGCGGCGCGGGCCCGTAGCGTGTACTTGCCGGGTTCCAGTCGCGCCGCCGGGAAGGCAAAGCGGCCCTTGGCGTCGGTGACGACGCTGATGGTGATGGTCGAGCCGTCACGCTTGGCGCTGACGACGACGCCCTCCATCGTCCCCTCCTCCGCGGAGGAGACCTGCCCGCTCAAGGCAGTACTTGATTGCGCCCTGACCTCGTTGAGATCGAACGCGACGGTCGCGAGCAACGCACCGACCAGTGCCGTTAGTATGCGCATCAGCGTGACTCCTTAAGGTCAATCGAGCGGTTCGAGTTTGATGATTGAGGCGCCGTGGTTCGAGCCAACCCAGAACGTCACCGGGGTGGTGGTGTTGTCGACATAGACGCGTCGGATGTTGGTGGTGCGCGGCAGCAGGTATTCGACCATTTCGTCGGTCTTGGTGTTGAGCCGCGTGACGTGGTCGGTGATCATCGAACCGGTCCACAATTCCTCATTGCGGTCGAGCACCACGTCGTAAGGCGACGCCCACTTGGTCGGCATCAGCCATTCCTTGAACGTCTCGGTCCGGGTGTTGAACAGGCCGACGCGGTCGGCGCGGTACATGCCGAACCACAACCGGTCCTGATCGTCCATGTAGCCGCGGCGCGGCGCCGAACGCGGCGTCAAGGCGGTGAAGATCTTGATCTCGCCGGTCTTGGCGTCGATGCGGCCGATGTGGAAGTTGCGGAAGTCGGTGTAGTAGACGTTGTTCTGCGAATCCGGGATGACGTCGTAGATGTTGTGCGGAGTCTTCGACGTCTTGTACGGCTCCCAGGTCTGGATTTGGCCTGACGCAAGATCGAGGCGGTGGACTGCGGCGAAGCCATTGTTTTGCGACCAGACCTTGCCGTCGACATGTGCGCTTTCCGGACGCACCATGTTCACCTGCGAGGCGTCGATGTTGTACTCCGTCGGCATCGGCCACGCCTTGAACTGCTCGGTCCGGGGGTCGAACCGGACAATCGCGGCTTGGTACATGTTGCCCAGCCACAGATAGCCATCGCGGTCGATCCGCAGACCAAGCGAGCCCTTCGGGAAGTCCGGCTTGCTGAGCGGCATCCCATATTCCTTCACCGCGCCGGTCTTCGGATCGAGCCGGCCGACAAACTGCTCGCCGAAGCTCGAGTACCAGGCGATGCCGTCCTTATCGAGCACGACATCGTGCGGTGAAATGGTGTCCCGCGGCAGATCGTATTCGGTATAGATGACCTGCGTTGCGCGCCCCTTGGGGCGCGGCAGCATCTTCAGATCAAACGTCCACTGCGCGTTTTTGCTCAGATTGATCGTGCTGAGATACTCGGCGGCATTGCGATAAATCTGGACACGTTGATCGCCGCGCTCCTCCATGAGCCGCGCACCACGGCGCAATTGCGGATTTTGCGGGATACTCTGGTTCACGTAACCCTGCATGCGCGGCAGGGTGACCTCCATCAGGGTCTTGGTATCGTGCGCGGAACGCATGAAGCGTTCGAGCGTATGACAGCCGACGCAGCTCAGCAGCATCCCTTTTTGCTGATCGGTGCCCGGCATGCTGTGCATCCACTCGCCGTTCGACATCTGCGCGGCGAGGTCTTCGGTCTTGCGCAGCGTAAGATTGTGCGTGACCGTCCGCGGCCCCACCTCAATGGTCTTGGAGTTGTCGAGGTCGTAGCCGATCGCGCGGATGCTCAAGCTATATTGGCCCGGCGCGAGCTTGCTGGCGGGGAAGCTGTAGCGCCCCTGCGCGTCGCTCACGACCGTCAGGGTGATGGTGCCGCGCTTGGCGTTGACCAGCACGCCCTCCATCGCGCCTTCGTCGGCCGAGGTGACTTGGCCGGTCAGGGCGACGGCGTTTTGGGCGGCGGCGATATCGACGGAGAACAACAAGACCGCAATGAATGAAGCGGCCACTCGCAATGCTGCTGCGATGCGCATGGACGTTCTCTCCCACCTGACCCGCCCTGTGATCGCGGCGAGTCTTCTTTTATTTGATGCAAGCCTAGACCTGCGACACATGCGCTTCAAGGCGCGAAACGGATTTGCGCAAACTTTAAGTGGGCTGCACGACGCCTTATGATCCAGAAGGCGACCGAACAGTGCGAAAGTAACGAACGGAAATATCCATGGACGATACCGGCCGCTTCATCGGCTTAGCGACGCCCATTGTTATCGCCTTGGACAATTGGTTACCCACAGCAACGACAGCAGAAGCCGTTCGACCCCACCGAGACGTTCGAGCGTGCGAACGCTGTGGCCAAGCAGGCTGCAAACGAGAGAGTCCTTTGATGACGAAAAGCTTTTCTCGGCGTGCGTGCCAGTCAATCGTGGCCATCAGCGTGGGCGTCGCAACGGCGATGATCCCGAGCAGCCCCGCATCGGCGCAATCGGCGCCGAGCCTCGCCGGCCGGACCGTGCAGGTGATCGTCGGGTTCGGCGCCGGTGGCGGCTTCGACCTGTGGGGCCGGCTGGTGGCCCGCCACCTCGGCCGCCATCTGCCCGGTCATCCGACCGTGCTGGTGCAGAACATGCCGGGCGCCGGCGGCTTCCTCGCCGCCAACCACATCTACAATGTCGCCCCCAAGGACGGCACCGTGCTCGCGCTGGTGGCGAGCAGCACGCCACTCGGCCCCGATCTTCGGTGCGAGCGGCGCCCGTTTCGAGTTCGACCCGATTGACCTGGCTCGGCACGCCGACCATCGACACCAACACCTGCGTCGCGTTCAACAGCCCGCAGGTGAAGGTCAAGACCCTCAACGATCTCTACCAAACCGAACTGATCGTCGGCGGGACCGGCCCCGGTGCCGGCACCTATGCCTGGCCCAAAGCGCTCAGTGGACTGCTCGGCATGAAGTTCAAGGTGATTGGCGGATTTCCGTCGGCCTCCAATGTGCTGCTGGCGATGGAGCGGGGCGAGCTCGAAGGCATCTGCGTCACCGGCCTGGTGAACCTGCGCCCCGACTGGATTTCAGCCAAAGCCGTCAACGTTCTTTTCCAAGGCGGCGCCGCATCCGCCGGAGCGCTCAAAGGCGTGCCGTTCATCGCCGATCTCGCCAAAACGCCCGAACAACGGACGGCGATCGAATTTCTCTACGCGGGCGAGAACATCGGCCGTCCATTCTTCGCGCCGCCCGACATGCCCGCCGATCGAGCGAAGATGCTGCAGGACGCCTTCATGGCAACGATGCGGGACCCGGAATTCCTGGCCGATGCCAAGAAGCAAAAGCTCGACGTCGACGCGCGCGACGGCACGCACATCGCCGACGTCATCCGCAAGGCTTACGCCACGCCCAAATCCGTGGTGGAGCAAGTCACGGCGCTGACGAAGTGACGCGCGGCTCGCTCGCGCCCGCCCGCGAGCAAGCATGCGCCATTCGAAATTGTTCGAATAGGTGCGTTGTCTGGGACGTGGCGGCGCCGCCCTCTACCGGCACCATACAGAACCTGATCCGCCGTGCTCGCGGTCTGTTGACCAGCACGGTGCTTACTGTCTGCTGACTGGTCCGCACCAACTAGATATACTGCCCGCCATCCCGGCTGGTTCGGGGGACGGATTTCATGGCGCGGCCTGTCAGCGAGGTCGACCAGCGGGAGAGGAGCAGTAAGGCCATACCGATTGGAGGATGCTATGTCCGTCGAAAGCATTCTGAGGCGGAAGGGAGCCGACGTCGCAACAATCGCTCCGGATGCCAGCGTCAAGCGGGCGGCGAACTGGCTGCAGGCAAAAAATATCGGCTCGCTCGTGGTGACGAGTGGCAACGCAGTGCTCGGTCTCATTTCCGAACGTGAGATTGTTCACGCAATTGCTCGTTATGGCGAGACTGCTACATCGATGCCGGTGAGCGAAATCATGCGCCGCGGCGTGATCACCGTCTCCTCCACCGCAACCATCTCTCACGTGATGAGCCTAATGACCCGCCATCGCGTACGCCACATGCCCGTTCTGCGCGACGGCAACCTAGCCGGTATCATCAGCATCGGCGACGTCGTCAAACATCGCATGGACGATCTGGAGCTTGAGAACAACGTCTTGCGCGACGCCTATATGGCGGGGCATTGACGCGCTGGACTGTCCGCTGAGTGATTCAATGCGCCGCTTGTCGACAGCACGCGCTAACCGCGGAAATGATCCGCGCGCGTCTCATCTCGTTGCTTGCTGAACGAAATGGCGGGAGCGACGGGACTCGAACCCGCGGCCTCCGGCGTGACAGGCCGGCGCTCTAACCAACTGAGCTACGCCCCCTTTCGGGAGTGCTGCGGACTTAAATGCGCGTCCGCGGCAAGTCAAGGCGTGCGCCACGAAACGTGCTCCCACAACGTCTCCAGAGACGCCGAATTCGCGCCGGTTTTGGCCGCTGCCGAACGGCCGGGGAACTCGGCCAAAAGTCAAAAAAAGCCGAAAAACCCACATTTTTCGCTAGGAAGTCCATGGTCAGATCAGGTACGAATCATCTAAGTCGACCAACGTGAGATGAGTGGCTTGATGGCCACTCCCTAATCCCGAGGAGGGTCATGCATGGCCACGGCACCCAAGAAGTCCGCACCGACCGTTACGCTTAAGCACCTCGCCGCAAGTCTCGCGGACAGTCACGAGATGTCGAAAAAGCAGACCGAAGCCGTACTCGGCGATCTGGTCGGCTTGGTGACCAAGCACCTCAAGAAGGGCGACCGGATCCGCATTGGCGGCCTGGGCATCCTGCAGGTTCGCAAGCGCGCCGCCCGCATGGGCCGCAACCCCGCCACCGGCGAGCCGATCCAAATCAAGGCCTCGAAGAAAGTCGCGTTCCGCGCCGCCAAGGAACTGAAAGAAGCGGTTTAATCCAAAGTTTCTGGACTGCCCTTCCGTGCGACGTTGGCGGCTTCACGCCGCCGACGTCCCCGGGGGTATTTTTTTAGATTGTGTTCCTTCAGGGCGCGATCGTTGCCGCGCCGTCCTGAGCACCGCGCGTCACCCGTGAACGGCCGGATCGGCTTTGAATAGCCGAACCGCCGCAGGCATCTGCGTGGCTGCGGGCGGTGGTGCTGGTGGGCGGTGACGGACTCGAACCGCCGACATCCTGCGTGTAAAGCAGGCGCTCTACCAACTGAGCTAACCGCCCCAATCATTGGGCCCAAATCGTCCGGCCCAAATCGTCCGGCCCAAGCCTCTCCTTATCGCCGCTGGCATGGCGGTGGCAAGTTGACCTTTTTGCACCACCGCCAGCCACGTCGATCGGCATCACGCCGGGATCGGAATCTCGCCGACGTCTTTCGGCACCTTGTAGCCCTTCTGCACGGCGGGCCGAGCGGCGATGGCGAGGTACCAGCGCTTGACGTTGGGATATTTATTGAGGTCGACGGTCTGCCACTCGTAGCGCGACACCCACGGCCAAATCGCCATATCGGCGATCGAGTACTCGCCGGCAACGTAGTCGTGCGTGGCGAGTTGCTTGTCGAGCACGCCGTAGAGCCGGTGCGCCTCCTTGAGGTAGCGCTCCTCCGCATAGGGGGCCTTGCCGGGATTGTACTTGGTGAAATGGTGCACCTGGCCGAACATCGGCCCCGGTCCGCCCATCTGCCACATCAGCCACTCGATCACGCGGTAGCGCGGCTCGCCTTCGCGCGGCAAGAACTTTCCGGTCTTGTCGGCGAGGTACATCAGGATCGCACCCGACTCCATCAGCGCCATGCCGTTGTCGCGATCGACGATCGCCGGAATTCGGTTATTCGGACTGATCTTGAGAAACTCCGGCTTGAACTGCTCGTCTTTACCGATGTCCACCGCGTGCACGGTGTAAGGCAGCCCGAACTCCTCGAGCGCGATGGACGCCTTGCGGCCGTTGGGGGTGGTCCAGGTGTAGAGATCGATCACGGAATGGTTCCTCGCTGAACGTTCGCCGGGTGTCCGGCGGGCGCAACTTGCGGGTTTGGCAAAGGTCCTGCAAGGCCCAGCCGCATGAATTGCCACCCCCGAGACATCGCCAGCACGACGTTGCACAATGCACGGACTTGGTCGCAACAAGACCAGTTGGGGAGATGCTCATGGCCGGTCGTTCACTCGCCGCAATGCGGCGTGGCCTGTTCGCCGCAGCGCTCATCACGCTGGCATCGGGAAGCGCCGCCGCGCAAACGGACTTCCCCCGCCGCGCGGTCAAGTTCGTGGTGCCGGTCCCACCCGGCAACATGCTGGACTCGATGCCGCGCATCATCGGCGAGAAACTGTCGGCGCGCTGGAACCAGCCGGTGATCGTCGAGAACCGGCCAGGCGCCGCGTCGAACCTTGGAGCGGAGACGGTCTTCAAGTCGGACCCCGACGGCCATACGCTCCTCGTTTCACCGCCGGGCCCGCTGGTTGTGAGCCAGCACGTCTATCCGAAACTCGGATTCGATCCGGCCGCCTTCGTGCCGGTGTCCACCCTGATCCGGTTTCCGTTTATCCTGGTCGTCAATCCGAAAGTGCCGGTGGCGAATTTCGCCGAGTTTCTGGCGCGCGCCAAAGCCAATCCGGGGAAGGTCACGTTCGGTTCACCAGGCGTGAGCAGTACACCGCATCTTGCGATGGAGCGGTTCGCCGTAGCAGCCGGAATCAAGTTCGTTCACGTGCCCTACCCGGGGCTCGCGCCGGCGATGCGCGACCTGCTCGCGGGCCATATCGACGCCATCTTCGACACGCCGGGCAACGTGTTGCCGCATGTCGCCAGCGGCGGCGCAAAAGCGATTGCTGTCACCGGCACCGAGCGCCTGGCCGAACTGCCGGACGCACCGCCCATTGCCGATACGCTGCCAGGAATCGTGCACACCGACTGGTTCGCCGTGGTGGCGCCGCCAAAGACTCCGCCGGCGATCGCCACGACCCTGTCGCAGGCGATCGCGGACGCAATGAAGCAACCGGACGTCGCGAAACGGATCGCTGAGTTCCGCGTCACCGCCGTTGGCGGATCACCCGCCGAGACTGGCGCCCTCATGAAACGCGAAGCGGAGCAGTACCGAACGCTGATCGCCGCGACCGGGATCAAGGTGGAGACCAAGAAATAGCGCCGCGCTCACTTCGCCTGCAGGCCGAGCGCCTTCACCAGCTCGGCCATGTTCTTCGCCTCGTTCCGCATCATCACGCCCATCTCCGGCGGCGACGACGTCGCGACCAGCGTGCCGCCGTCGGTGAGCCGTTTGACGACGGCGGCATCGTGCGCCGCCTTGACGAATTCCGCATTGAGCCGCGCGACAACCGCCTCCGGCATGCCCGCCGGCCCGACCAGCCCGAACCAGTTGGCGATGCGTTCGCGCGCCAGGCCGACCTCGATCAGCGTTGGAACGTCGGGCGCGGCGGGCAGCCGCGTCTCAGCGTCGACCGCAAGCGCGCGCAGCTTGCCCCCATCGAGATTGGCGCGCGCCGAGATATACGACGCAAAGGCAAAGTCGATGCGGCCGGTGATGAGATCGGCCATCAGCGGCGCGCCGCCGCGATACTGGACGAACTCAATCGGAGTTTTGGTCCCGCGCCCGATCTGCGCCGCCAGCAAATGCGCGGGCGTTCCGGCGCCGGCGGAGCCGAAAGACAGCCCACCGGGCCGTTTGCGCCCGATTGCGAGCAGGTCAGCAACCGACTTGGCAGGACTGTCGGTGGGAACGACCAAAAGGACCGGCATCCGGAACAAGAGCGTGATCGGCGTGAAGCCCTTGACCGGGTCGTAGGCGACCGGTTGCATCGCCGGGATCGCAGCATGAGCGGAACCCGTGATCGTCAACAGCGTATATCCATCAGGCGCGGCGTTCTGCACCGCCACCGCCGCAACCGTGCCGCCACCGACCGGCCGGTTCTCGACCACGATCTTCTGATTGAGGCTCTTCGACACCGCGTCCGCATAGACGCGGGTCGACACATCCGTGATCCCGCCGGGCGCCACGCCGACCACGATCGTGATCGGCCGCGCCGGAAAGTCCTGAGCGGCGAGCGGACCCACAAGCCACACTGACAAGGCGGCGGTCGCCACGGCCAATCGAACACGCGCCGTCATCCGCATGAGCTTCCCTCCCCAGGGGCCAGTCGTTGACCGCCAGAGTGCGACCTGACCCAGGGTCCCGCAAGACCCAAAACAAACGGCGGCGCCCGAGGGCGCCGCCGTGAAATGTCAGGGCTCCTCACGCGTCAGTGCGCGGTGAGGCCGGAGGCGTCGTCTTCCACCACCGGTTCGGCCGCGGCCGCCGGCTTGGACTTGTCCTCTTCCCACTCGATCGGCTCGGGCTTGCGGACGAGCGCCTTCGGAAGCACCTCGTCCATGCGCGAGACCGGAATGATCTCCAGGCCCTTCTTGATCGATGCACTGATCTCGACCAGATCCTTGGCGTTCTCTTCGGGGATCAAGACCGTCTTGATGCCGCCGCGCTGCGCGGCGAGCAACTTCTCCTTCAAGCCCCCGATCGGCAGCACACGGCCCCGCAACGTGATCTCGCCAGTCATGGCGACGTCACGACGCACCGCGATGCCGGTCATCACCGACACGATCGCCGTCACCATGGCGACGCCAGCCGACGGGCCGTCCTTCGGGGTCGCCCCCTCCGGCACGTGCACGTGGATGTCCTTCTTGTCGAAGGACGGCGGCTCGATGCCGAACGCGGTGGCACGCATGCGCACATACGATGCCGCCGCCGAGATCGATTCCTTCATCACGTCGCGCAAGTTGCCGGTCACCGTCATCTTGCCCTTGCCGGGCATCATCGCGGATTCGATGGTGAGCAGCTCGCCGCCCACATCGGTCCAAGCGAGACCGGTCACGACGCCGATCTGGTCGACATCCTCAAGCTCGCCATAGCGATACTTCGGCACGCCGAGGAAATCGGAGACGCCCTTGACGTCGACCATGATCGACTTCTTGTCCGGCGACAGCATCAGCTCCTTCACCGCCTTGCGGATCAGGTTTGACACCTCGCGCTCGAGACTGCGAACGCCGGCCTCCCGCGTGTAACGGCGGATCAACAACAGCAGTGCCTCGTCATCGATCGACCATTCCTTCGCATCGAGGCCGTGCTTGGTGATCGCGTTCGGGATCAGGTGCTTGCGCGCAATCTCAACCTTCTCATCCTCGGTGTAACCGGGGAGACGGATGATCTCCATGCGGTCCATCAAGGGCGGCGGGATGTTGAGCGTATTCGCCGTCGTGATGAACATCACGTTCGAGAGATCGTAATCGACCTCGAGATAGTGGTCGCTGAAGGTGTTGTTCTGCTCCGGATCGAGCACCTCAAGCAGCGCCGACGACGGGTCGCCGCGGAAATCGGCGCCCATCTTGTCCACCTCGTCGAGCAGGAACAGCGGGTTCGACGACTTCGCCTTCCGCATCGACTGGATGATCTTGCCAGGCATCGAGCCGATATAGGTCCGGCGATGACCGCGAATCTCGGCCTCATCGCGCACGCCGCCGAGCGACACGCGCACGAAGTCGCGGCCGGTCGCCTTGGCGATCGACTTGCCGAGCGAGGTCTTACCGACGCCGGGCGGTCCAACCAGGCACAGGATCGGGCCGGACAGCTTGTTGGCGCGCTGCTGCACAGCGAGATACTCAACAATGCGCTCCTTGACCTTGTCCAGGCCGTAGTGATCGGCGTCCAGGGTCTCCTGCGCCTGCTTGAGATCTCTCTTGACCTTGGACTTCTTGTTCCACGGGATCGACAGGAGCCAATCGAGATAGTTGCGCACCACCGTCGCCTCGGCGGACATCGGCGACATCTGGCGGAGCTTCTTGAGCTCATGGTTCGCCTTGTCGCGCGCTTCCTTCGAAAGCTTGGTGCGCTTGATCTTGTCTTCCAGCTCGGCCAGCTCGTCCTTGCCGTCCTCGTCGCCGAGTTCCTTCTGAATCGCCTTCATCTGCTCGTTAAGGTAGTACTCGCGCTGGGTCTTCTCCATCTGGCGCTTGACGCGCGTGCGGATGCGCTTTTCGACCTGCAACACAGAAATTTCGCTTTCCATCAGGCCGAGCACTTTTTCCAGCCGCTCGGGCACCGACGGCGTCTCCAGGATTCCCTGCTTGTCGGGAATCTTGACGGCCAAGTGCGACGCCACCGTATCGGCGAGCTTGGCGTAATCCTCGATCTGCTGGACCACGCCCACCACCTCGGGCGACACTTTCTTGTTCAGCTTGACGTAGTTCTCGAACTCATTGACGACCGAACGCGCCAACGCTTCCGCCTCGACCTTCTCTCCATCGTTGTCGGAGAGCACGATCGCGTCGGCTTCGAAGTATTCGGAACGATCGGTGTAGCGCTCCACCTTCGCGCGCCCAGCGCCCTCGACCAGCACCTTGACGGTGCCGTCGGGCAGCTTGAGCAGCTGCAGCACGCTCGCGAGCGTGCCGGTCTCGTAGATCGAGTCGGTGGCCGGATCGTCGTCGGACGCGTTCTTCTGGGTGGCGAGCAGAATGAAGGTGTCAGAGCGCATGACCTCTTCAAGCGCTTTGATCGACTTCTCACGGCCGACGAACAGAGGAACGATCATGTGCGGGAACACGACGATGTCCCGCAACGGCAAAACTGGATAAGCCCGGACTTCACCGGGGATCAGAGGGGGGCGAGGCTTGGCGCTGGTCATGGCCCTTGGTCCTTGTTGTTGTGCCCCTCGTCCGTAACCCGCGCCATGCGGCATTGACGGTCGAGTGCCGGAGGGCCGGGGAAGGGAACACGCCTACTGGAAGGTCGTGTGCCGGAGGGACGGGTACGAAACCCTCCCCGGAAGTGCTGCGTTCCTTCGTACTATTGCATCGATGCTATTAGGTGGCGACGGTGGGGCATAGTGTCAAGTAATCCCCATAATTCAGGCGAAAACCGGCTTCCGACCCGCCTCGACAGAGGCGCTTTAACGAATTGCGCTTCGGAACCGCCGGCATCGCGGTGGTGCTCAGGCGCTGGCAGAGGCGTCGTTAGCCCGGTCTGCCCGATCGGCGTAGATGTAGAGTGGTCGCGCCGTTTCCTCGACGACCTCCTTCGAGATCACGACCTCTTCCACGCCCTCTAGGCCGGGCAGCTCGAACATCGTGTCGAGCAGGATTTGCTCCATGATGGAACGCAGGCCGCGCGCGCCGGTGTTGCGCTCGAACGCCTTGTCGGCGATGGCGCGCAATGCCTCGGTCGGAACCGTCAGATCGACGTTCTCCATTTCGAACAGCCGCTGGAACTGCCTGACCACCGCATTCTTCGGCTTGGTCAGGATTTCGATCAGCGCGCCCTTGTCGAGGCCCTCGAGCGTCGCGATCACGGGAAGCCGACCCACGAACTCCGGGATCAAGCCGAACTTCAAGAGATCCTCCGGCTGGAGGCCCCTGAAAATATCGCCCGTGGTCGGCGCCTGCGGATCCTTGGGATCGCCCAAGAAACCCATGGAGCTTTTGTTCATGCGGCGCTCGATGATCTTTTCGAGCCCGGCAAACGAACCGCCGCAGATGAACAGGATGTTGGTGGTGTCGACCTGCAGGAACTCCTGCTGCGGGTGCTTGCGGCCGCCCTGCGGGGGCACCGATGCGACGGTGCCTTCCATGATCTTCAGGAGCGCCTGCTGCACGCCCTCACCCGACACGTCGCGCGTGATCGACGGGTTGTCGGACTTGCGGCTGATCTTGTCGATTTCGTCGATATAGACGATGCCGCGCTGCGCGCGCTCGACGTTATAGTCGGCCGATTGCAGGAGCTTCAGGATGATGTTCTCGACGTCCTCGCCGACATAGCCGGCTTCGGTCAGCGTCGTGGCGTCCGCCATCGTGAACGGCACATCGAGGATGCGCGCGAGTGTCTGCGCCAGCAACGTCTTGCCGCAGCCGGTCGGCCCGACCAGCAGGATGTTGGATTTCGTCAACTCGACGTCGTTGTGCTTGGACTGGTGATTGAGCCGCTTGTAGTGATTGTGGACGGCGACCGAGAGCACCTTCTTCGCGTAGTCCTGGCCGATGACGTAGTCATCGAGGACTTTGCGAATCTCCTTGGGAGTCGGAATCCCGTCACGCGACTTCACCAGCGAGGATTTGTTCTCCTCGCGAATGATGTCCATGCACAGCTCGACGCATTCGTCGCAGATGAACACGGTCGGCCCAGCAATCAGCTTGCGGACCTCGTGCTGACTCTTGCCGCAGAACGAACAGTAGAGCGTGTTCTTAGAATCTCCGCCGCCGACTTTGCTCATTCCCTGTCTCCATCGGCGCGCCGCCAGGGCAGCGAGCCGGTCGTAGCCATTGCAAGAATAACAAGGGCACCGCTAGGAGTCCGTAGCACGAATGTCACTATCCTTACGAATTTGCCCTTATCCTGACCATCTCACTCCTAGCGAAGCACGGTACCCTAGCGATAATCAAGAATTTATTAATGATGAAAATTCAGCACCATGGCAGGTTTTTAGCCGCCGGCCCGACCGGAAAGCCGCCCATCCGAGCCGCAATCCGGTATCAGACAACCTTGAGCCCCGCCGGATCCTCGGGCCGCCGCTCGAGGACACGATCGACCACGCCCCACTCCACCGCCATTTCAGCGGTGAGGAAGTAGTCGCGCTCAAGCGCTTCCTCGATCTTCTTCAGCGGCTGGCCGGTGTGGTGCACGTAGATATCGTTCAGCCGCTTCTTGATGTTCAGGATCTCCTGAGCATGCAGCATGATGTCGGTCGCCTGCCCTTGGAAGCCACCTGACGGCTGGTGCAGCATGATGCGCGCATTCGGCAGCGAAAATCGCATGTCCTTGTGTCCCGCCGCGAGCAGCAGCGAGCCCATCGACGCCGCCTGCCCGACGCACAAGGTCGAGATCGGCGAACGGATGAACTGCATGGTGTCGTAGATCGCCAATCCCGATGTCACCACGCCGCCCGGCGAGTTGATGTACATCGCGATTTCTTTCTTCGGATTCTCCGCCTCCAGGAACAGAAGCTGAGCGACGATCAGCGTCGACATGGTGTCGTCGATCGGCCCCGGGATGAAGATGATCCGCTCCTTCAGCAGCCGCGAGAAGATGTCATAGCGGATCGACCCGCGCGCCGTGACTTCCTCGACGCTCGGGATGAAGAAGCTGTTGTAGACGTTAAGCGGGTCCCTCATGGGCGATCTGCCTCGGTCGATGGCCTCGCTGAAACTGGATGCTGCTCCAGGATGTCGAGGCACTTGGTTATACAGTCGTCACAGATATGTGCGGATGCGCCGGCAACAAGACGGTCAACCTGCGACGCGTCCCGGCCGCAGAACGAGCAGACCAGCGAGGGGCGGAAAAAACGTCCGAACCGCGCCAGTCCGGTGCCGGGTCGAAGGTCGATCATGGCCGCCTCCTTATCTACAATTCGGACCGCCAAAACAGCCCGTTGTGCGACGGACGGCGAACCGCACGGACGCACAGGCGCTAAGCGGCGGCCTCCTCGTCCTCCTTGAACAGCTCATCCTTGGAAACCGACTTATCGGTAACCTTGGCGAGCTCGAGCAAAAAGTCGATCACCTTCTCTTCGTAGATCGGCGCCCGAATCCCGGCCATCGCTTGCGGGTTCTTGCGATAGTAGTCCCACACTTCCTGTTCGCGACCCGGCACCTGGCGGGCACGCTCGACAATGGCGCGGGAAATCTCCTCATCGCTGACCTTGATGGCGTTCTTCTCGCCGATTTCCGCCAACAGCAGGCCCAAGCGAACGCGCCGCTCGGCGATCGTGCGATACTCCTCGCGCGCCTTCTCTTCGGTGGTGCCCTCGTCGGCGAACGTGCGGTTCTGCCGTTTGAGATCCGATTCGATCGTGGTCCAGATCGAGTTGAACTCGTCGTCGACCAAGGTCGGCGGCGGTGCGAACTTGTGCAGGGCATCGAGCTGGTCGAGCAGCTGCCGTTTGACCTTCTGCCGGCTCGCCGTTGCGTAGTCTCGCGCGAGCCGATCCTTGACCGCGTCCCTCAGTTTCTCCAGCGACTCCAGACCAAGCGATTTCGCAAACTCTTCGTCGATGGTCACCGTGACCGGCGCCTCGATCGTCTTCGCGGTCACGTCGAATTCAGCGTCTTTGCCGGCAAGCGTTTCGGTCGGATAGCTGGCGGGGAACGTCACTTTGACCTGACGCGCTTCGCCGACGCCGATGCCGACCAATTGTTCTTCGAATCCCGGAATGAATTGATTGGAGCCGATCGTCACCGGCACATCGTTGCCGGTGCCACCCGGGAACGCCACGCCGTCAATCTTGCCGACAAAGTCGATCACGACACGATCGCTCTGCTCGGCCTTGGCGTCCGCGGCTTTGGCCGCGTACGGCTGATTCTGCTCGGCGATCTGTTTGAGCGCCCGGTCGATCTCGGCGTCCTCGACATTGGCGACCAGCCGTTCCAGCGTGATGGAGCTGAAGTCGCCAAGGGCGATCGCCGGCAGCACCTCGAACGAGAGCACATAAGCGAGATCGGCCTGGCCGCTGATGACGCGATCGACCTCGGTCTCCTCGTTCGGAATGACAACCTTCGGCTCGCCTGCGAGCCGGAGGCCACGCTCCTGGACGATCTGCGCGTTGAGTTCACGGATGACGGCCTCCACCGTCTCCGCCATCACCGAGCGGCCGTAGACCTTGCGCAGATGGGTCACCGGTACCTTGCCGGGACGGAAACCACGCAGCTGCACGCGGTCCTTCAATTCCGCCAGCCGGCCCACCACTCGGGTTTCGAGGTCGGCGGCCGGAACGGTCACCTGAAATTCGCGCTTGAGGCCTTCGGAAACGGTTTCTGTGATTTGCATGGCTCAGGGACTCTGCGGCCGGACAAGGCGCTTGCGGTTAAACGATAGACCAGCGGGTGCGGCGATGCCCTCTGGATTGGTGCGGGCGGAGGGGCTCGAACCCCCACGTCTTGCGACACGGGAACCTAAATCCCGCGCGTCTACCAGTTCCGCCACGCCCGCAGAGGGCACCCCCTAGTGCGGTGGATTTGACGTTCGTACCAGTATTGCTGCGAGTTCCCAATACGAACGTCAAAATCCAAACCGCACTAGCAACTCTTTAAATCGAGTGTGGCTTTGGTTCAGAAGTCCGCATATTGGACCTCGCCGCGAGAATGATGCGGACTTCTGAACCGCCACACTAGCGCTGATGGGAGCGGCCGGGCGGCGGCTTATATCATGCGCAAACTCTCGCACGCACGCGAAAAATGCCGCCAAATGATAGGACCTGCGCCACCCCCCGCCAAGCGGCCCATCGCAGGCTATGGCTCGGGTCGCCCGCCGTGGCGACGATTCAAAAGCCGCCGGTAGACGGCCGGCAGGGCGTCCGGGAGGTCCTCCGAGATCAGGGCAGGACCAGCCTCATTGCCCGCCTCACCATGCAGCCAGACCGCGGCGCAGGCGGCCTCAAAGGCGGGCATCTGCTGAGCCAGGAGGCCGGCGCAGAACCCCGCCAACACATCGCCGGATCCTGCGGTGGCGAGCCAAGCCGAGCGCATTGTCGGCAATCGCGGCCCGGCCGTCCGGCGCCGCCACCACCGTGTCGCCGCCCTTCAGCAACACCACCGCGCCGGTCGCGAGCGCGGCCGAGCGCGCCCGCATCAGCTTGGACGGCGCCTCCAGCCGCATCCTTCAAGTCACTGAACAGACGCGAGAACTCCCCCTCGTGCGGGGTCAGGAGCACGGGTGCGGCACGACCTTTGATCGCCGCCGTGAGGACCGGCAGCGCCCCTGCAAAGCTGGTCAGGGCGTCCGCATCGAGCACCACCGCGGGCGGCGCGGCTAGCGCAGCCAACACCCGATCCCGCATCCGGGAGCCGACGCCACCTCCCGGGCCGAGCACGGCCACGTTGCGTCGCCGATCCGTCAGAAAACTGGCGAATTCACTGAGTTCGTCCACCCGGCGCACCATCACGGCGAGGCTGGCCGCCGCGTTCACCGCCAAGGCGTCGCGGGGCGAAGCGATGGTCACCAGGCCCGCCCCGGCACGGAGCGCGCCACGCGCTGCCAACCGCGCGGCCCCGGTGGAGTCGAGTCCGCCGGACAGGACCACCACGTGGCCCCGCGTGTATTTGTGCCCGTCGAGATCGGGTACCGGGAACCGACCAAACCATAGCGGCGGCGCGTTCACGAACGTCGTCGGCTGGATGCGGCCAAGCACATCCGCCGGAATTCCGATGTCGGCGACGCTGATCCGACCGCAATGCAGCCGTCCGGGCAGCAGCAGATGTCCGGGCTTGCGCCGAAAGAAGGTCACCGTTTCCGTCGCGCGTACGGCGGCGGCCATGACGGCGCCGCTGGTTCCGTTGATTCCGCTTGGAAGGTCAACGGCATAGACAGGACAGCGCACGGCGTTCATCGCCTCGATGAGCGCCCGCGCCGTCCCCTGCACCGGCCGATCGAGGCCCGCACCAAACAGCGCGTCGACGACGGCGTCCGCATCGCCCATCTGCCCGGCGCCGATCTCGGTCGGCCCCGCCCACTGTTGTGCGGCGAGCGCCGCATCGCCGCGCAGGCTGCCGCCATCAACACGAATGACCCGCACGGCATAGCCGCACTCGGCCAGCAGTCGCGCGACCACAAATCCATCGCCGCCGTTGTTGCCAGACCCGGCGATGACCGCGATCCGCGAGCCGGGCGGATGCCGCAGCATGACGCAGCGCGCGACCGCCGCGCCGGCCCGGTTCATCAGGTCGATGCCGGCAATCCCGCTCGCGATGGTCGAGACGGTCCGCCTCGCCCATTTCGGCGTTGGTCAAAAGCTCAATCATGCAGCCGGCCTGCTATTGGAATAGCCGATCGCCTCATCAACCTGCCTCCGATGACAGATTAAATTATAGTGCATTTCGCCTAACATTTAATCACAAGCCGACGGGGTCCTATGGTACTGACCCTGACCACGCTTCCTAAGCCGTTGTAAATACGCGGCTTCTCAGCAATTCTCCGCTTGGCATGGAGCCTGCTAACCGCTACGCGGTCCGCATCGTCCGTGTCTGGCGACGGGCCAGGAGACGACTCAAGCGATGAAAAAAATCGAGGCGATCATTAAACCCTTCAAGCTCGACGAGGTGAAGGAAGCACTGCAGGAGGTTGGCCTGCAGGGCATCACCGTGACCGAAGCCAAGGGCTTCGGCCGTCAAAAAGGGCACACCGAACTCTACCGTGGCGCGGAGTATGTCGTCGATTTTCTGCCCAAGGTGAAGATCGAGATTGTGCTCGGCGATGACATGGTCGAAAAAGCCGTCGAAGCGATCCGCCGCGCCGCCCAAACCGGGCGGATCGGCGACGGAAAGATTTTCGTTTCCAACATCGAAGAAGCGATCCGGATCAGAACGGGGAAGTCCGGTCTCGACGCCATATAACCCGCTGGACGCGCAATTCCCGCGCGCCCCGCCTTCCAGCGATGCCGCTATCAACGAAAGGTGTGCATTCCATGACTACGGCCAAAGACGTCCTGAAGATGATCAAGGACAACGACGTGAAATACGTCGATCTTCGTTTCACCGACCCGCGGGGCAAGTGGCAGCACGTCACCTTCGACGTTTCGATGATCGAAGAAGAGACTTTCGCCGAAGGCCAGATGTTCGACGGCTCGTCGATCGCGGGATGGAAGGCGATCAACGAGTCCGACATGTGCCTGATGCCGGATCCGGCATCGGCCTGCATCGACCCGTTCTTTGCCGAGACGACGATGTCGCTCGTCTGTGACGTGCTCGAGCCGACCACCGGCGAGCCTTACAATCGCGACCCGCGCGGCATCGCCAAGAAAGCCGAGGGCATGGTCAAGTCGATGGGCATCGGCGACACCATCTTTTTCGGGCCGGAAGCCGAGTTCTTCATCTTCGACGACGTGAAGTACGCCGCCGAGCCTTACAACACTGGTTTCAAGCTCGACTCGATCGAATTCCCGACCAATTCCGATACCGAATACGAGGGCGGCAACCTCGGCCATCACGTCGGCACCAAGAAGGGCTACTTTCCGGTACCGCCGCAGGACACCGCGCAGGACATGCGCTCGGAAATGCTCGGCGCGATGGCGCGCATGGGCTGCAAGGTCGAGAAGCACCACCACGAAGTGGCTTCGGCGCAGCACGAACTCGGTCTGAAGTTCGCGCCGCTGACCGTCATGGCCGACCAGATGCAGATCTATAAGTACTGCATCCACCAGGTTGCCAACATCTACGGCAAGACCGCGACCTTCATGCCGAAGCCGATCTACGGCGACAACGGCTCCGGCATGCATTGCCACCAGTCGATCTGGAAAGACGGCAAGCCGGTGTTCGCTGGCAACAAATACGCCGACCTGTCGGAGACCTGCCTGTCCTACATCGCCGGCGTCATCAAGCACGCCAAGGCGATCAACGCCTTCACCAACCCGACGACGAACTCGTACAAGCGGCTGGTCCCGGGCTTCGAAGCGCCGGTGCTGCTCGCCTACTCGGCGCGCAACCGTTCGGCCTCCTGCCGTATTCCGTGGACGACCAATCCGAAGGCCAAGCGCGTCGAGGTCCGCTTCCCCGATCCGCTCTGCAATCCCTATCTCGGCTTCGCGGCGCTGCTGATGGCGGGCCTCGACGGCGTGAAGAACAAGCTCGATCCCGGCGCCGCGATGGACAAGGATCTCTACGACCTGCCGAAGGCGGAGCTCAAGAACATCCCCACCGTGTGCGGCTCGCTGCGTCAGGCTCTGGAAGAGCTCGACAAGGATCGCGCCTTCCTGAAAGCCGGCGGCGTGTTCGACGACGACTTCATCGACAGCTACATCGAACTCAAGATGACAGAGGTGATCCGCTTCGAGCACACCCCGCATCCGGTCGAGTTCGAGATGTATTACTCGGCGTAATATTCGCCGTCACGCTGACAACCAAAGGGGCGCTCTCAGAGCGCCCCTTTTTTATTCGTGCTCGTGCGCGGTTACGACGACGCCTTCTCCAGCGGTCGCGCGTCTGCGACCGTCACATCCGCATCGAGCGGCGCCGCGCCTTTCCAGGGATGATCGGTGATGTCGAAGACAATATTGTCCGGTCCGTGGAACTTGGTCTCGTAGAACCCTTTGGCGTTCTCCGGCCGCCGGGCGAAACAGTCGGCCCCAAGCTTTTCGAGCTTCTCCACATAGCTGTCGACGTCCTCGACCAGCACGCCGAGATGATGGATGCCGCGGAAGTTGAGGCCGTGCCCTTGGTCCCAGCCGAAATGCAAGACGGCCATGTTGATGGTGCCGTCACTCAAGAACACGCCGTAGGACTTGCCCTCCCCGGCCGGATGGGTGCGATGAACTTCGACGAAGTCGAAAGCCGCCTTGAAAAATTCCGCGGTCGCATAGGGGTCTTCGGCCGCGATCGCGATGTGTCGAAGCTTTGCCATGGTGCCTTCCTCCGTCTGTTTGTTTCACCGGCCCGTTGTTTCGCTGCTCGCTGCCTAGCGACCTACTTCCGCAGGCTTGCGCGCATCTTCTCCCAGGCCGCGATCCCGGCCCGTGCGGCATTTTCGTCTTCGCCCTGCGGCAGGCCGGCAACGCCAACCGCGCCGACCAGCTTGCCCTCGAAGGCAATCGGCACACCGCCTCCAACCAGATAGACCTTGCTGCCGTACATGTTCATGATCCCGAAGTAGCGATCCGGGCGGGTCTTGTAGAGCGCCCCGAGCGTTTCGGTCGTCTGCCGGTACATGGCCGATGCAAACGCTTTGGCTTCCGCGAAGCGGACGTTGCGACTGGAAGCGTCGTCCATCCGATCGCCTGAAATAAGGTCTCCGCCAACGTCCACGACGGCGACCCCCATCCGCATCTTCTTTGCCTGCGAATAGGCAATGGCGCCGTCAATGATCGCGCGCACTTCCGCGAGCGAGAGCAATTGGGCAGGCGCCGCCGGAGGTCGCTCCTGTGCGCTGGCGGAACCGCACCAAAACATCACGGCGACAATGGCAAGCACGCCGGTCTTGAGCATGGACACCTCCCTCGTATTTTTTTGAACAGTAGCACATTCGCGCCGGCGGCACGCGCCCCAGCCGGCCAGCCTTCATAAAGGAGGGTTGTCGAGGAAACGGCTGAACCTCGGGCGGTTCAGACCAGGAAATAGCTGCTCGCGACCGCAATCAGCACGGCGACAACGGACGCCCCATAGAGCGCACGGCGGCGCGAGCGCTTTGGCCCGTAGACGCCGGCCTCACGCCGCGACCTGATCACGGCGGCTTCGAATTCATCCGAGGATGAGAACGGGCAGGCCCAAGCCAAGCCCGCGCGCTGCGCGTCAACTTGCAGCGTCAGCATGTCGGCCCTGGATCGCGTGGGAATGGGAATCGACCGCATGACCTATGCTAGGGCGATATAGGTAAACGGTCTCTTGCACCGCCAACGGTCCGTTGACGCTCGCTTGGGCACGCGTGCGACGCCTCACCGCGATTGCGCCGATCCGCCGATTGAAGTTATCATGGGCATTCAACGGCTTGCTGGGTTCCGGGGATTTGGCAGTGGGTGATATGATGAGCCGCGCCAAAATGCAGGCAGTGCCTAATTCTTGCACTGTTCAAACGACAGTATGCGAATAAGCTCCGATTCGGAGTGCAGCAGGCTGATGCAGCCGGCTGGGGAAAATGGGTGCGCATGACCTTCCTCCGGTTGCAAGATCATTCGATCAGCCCGCTCTGTCAGCCACACGCGCGTTACCCCCGCGGCTTCTCGTGGGTACCCCAGCAGCATGAGCACGAACCGGTGTTGGCCGTGACCGGACTTGCCCTTGAGGCCCGACTGGCCGCCGGCCCGGGCGTCACCACCATCATGGCGGGTGGCAATCCTGAGCGACTGCGATTACTGCTGCGGACACGGGTGCGACCGGATTGCCGCGCCGTCATCAGTGTCGGCATTGCCGGCGGCCTCGATCCTTCGCTGGAGCCTGGCGACGTCATCGTGGCCACCGGGATCGCAGCGCCGGATCGCCGTCACGCAGCCTCCCCGATCATGGCAGAGCGTCTCGCCGCCCGTCTTTCAGCTCACCCAAAACGAGTCATCATGGCCGACCTCGCTGGCGTCGAGAGCGCGGTCATGTCGCCCAGCGAAAAGCGCACGCTGCGAATGACCACCGGGGCGCTCGCCGTCGATATGGAATCCCATGTGGCCGCCGCGTTCGCGGCCCGGCACGGCTTGCCGTTCGCCGCGGTGCGCGTCGTGTGCGACCCAGCGCATCGCGCCCTGCCCGATCTGGTCGCAACGGCGCTGCGTCCGGATGGCGAACTGTGCTTGTCGAGCGTGATCCGAAGCCTGTGCCAACGACCGCTGCAATTGCTGGCGATGCCGCGCCTCGCGCACGATGCGGCCGAAGGCTTTCGCGCGTTGCGCCTCTGCCGGGAGCTGCTGGGTTACGGCTTCGGGATGCACGACGAGCCCAGCGAAATCAAGGCGCGAGCCTGATTTACGCAACCGCCCCGGCGGCCTTCAACCAAGCCACCGCGTCGGCCAACGTGTCCGCAAGCGGACGCGTCGTATAACCCAGCTCCCGTCGCGCTTTGGCGCTGTCGAAAGGACCTGAGCGCAGGGCAAGCCTGACGCCCTCGACCGTGGCGGCGGGCGTCTGTCCCGTCACAAGATCGGCGGACCATTCGGCGGCCGCAGCCGCCGCCAGCGCCAACCACCCGGGCACTGACACGCTTGGGCATCGAACGCGATGTCATTTGCTCCAGCAAGCTCAAGAGATCGCGGAGCGCGATGTTCTGGCCACCGAGGATATAGCGTTCGCCGGTTCGGCCGCGTTCGCCCGCCAGAACGATGCCCGCCGCCACGTCGCGCACATCGACCAGATTGAGCATACAGTCGAGATAGGCCGGCGAGCGGCCGCTCAGGAACATCGCCAGCATCGCCGCCGGCGGCGTGAGATTGCGATCTCCCGGTCCGATCGGCACAGTTGGGTTGACGATCAGCGCATCGAGCCCGCTGCGCACGGCCGCACGCACGGTCTGCTCGGCGGCGAGTTTCGAACGGGTATAGGGGCCCGCCATATCTGACAGGTCCGGTTGCGCCGTCTCATCGATCGGCGCGCCGGCGTCGCCGTGCTTGGGCAGCAAGATCGCTTCGGTCGAGCAGTGGACCACGCGTGCGACGCCATGGGCAGCGGCCGCCCGCATCACCGTGGCCGTTCCGACAGCGTTGATCCGATCGAAGTCGCGGCGGTCGCGCGACCAGAGCTTCGCGATTCCCGCAAGATGGTAGACGCGGCGCACATCCGCCATCGCCGCATCCACCCGATCCACATCGAGGATCGAGCCGGATACGACGTCCACCGCGGCGCCATCCCCGCCGTCGTACGGCGCCGGATCGAGCACCCGGACACGCGCGCCACCGGCTCGCAGCGCCGATACGACATGACGCCCGATGAAACCGCTGCCGCCGGTCACCAGATCAATCGGCACACATCCACTCCGGCAAGATCATGGGATGTCCGGGCGCTGACGCGAAAACAGCTCGTACACGAACCAAATGCCGAACAACGCGGCAACATAAAGTTGGAAGTTGGTGCTCGACACCATGTTCTGACGCGCGGCCCAATCGGCAAGCGATGCGTAAAGTCCCCACCACAGCAGTTGCGATGCGCCGCTGACGGCGAAATAGCGCCAGACGCTGGGGGTCCGGAAGTAGCCGAGGATCGCGAACGCAAGCGCCAGCTGATTGGGATGGAATGCGCTGAACGCGAAAGCGAGCAGCCCGTAACGGGCGATCAGCGCCTGCACTTTGCGGAAATACTGTTCGCCGACGAGCGCCGGCAGGCGCTGCTGCAGCAACCGGCCAAGAACCAGGCTGGCGCCGTAACCGATCATCGTTCCGACGCTCAGCCCGGCGAGCAACCACACTGCCTCGGCCCAGCCTGGCTGCATCCCCAACAACAACACGATCGCAACCGCTGTTCCGGGAATATAGAAGCAAACAACAATGGTGGCCTCGATCAGCCCCAGCACGGCGATGCCTGCCACCATCCCCGCATCGCCGAGATTGCGGATCGCGCCGGTGATGTCGGCAATTTGAAAAAGGTGCCACTCGTTCTGCGCCACATGGGCGAACAGGAAAACGACAACACCAAGCCCCGGAAGGATGAGGCGCCTGCTCAGTCGGATTGCTGGCACCTTAGTCTCCGGTATCCAGAGCCTGGATCATGCGGATGCTCTCCGGCGTCAGCAATTGCGGCCCCCATCCCTTCCTGGGAAGGTAGTGCGCGGCCTTCGGCGTCGCCAATAGCCAAAGCGCCGCAACCGTTGTCGGCACGAAACTCATCCAATCGATCGCGACCGGCGTGAGTTCCTCCCGGCTCGCTTGATAGGGGCCCCGCCTGGCGAACAGGTGCCAGCATTCGTGCAGAAGACGGACGCGGCTCTCCTCGCGCGCCGCGCAACCCAGCAGAGCCTGCAATGCCAGATGGGTCCGAACCCCAATCGTACTCCGGGGCGCGGCAGCAGGGGTAGCGCCGCATGACACCTGCACCAGCAGTTCCGCGAGGTCGAGGCCCGCAAACGCCGCGCTCATCGGCTCCACCAGACGCGGGTTGCAATCGAAATAGCAGGGAGCGCCGCTCGCCGGATCGACGACATAGTCCACCGACAACGCACCATGCCAATGAAGGTATTCGCCGAGTCGTGCGAGATCCGAATCCACGGTCGCATGACTGACGCTCTCCTTGATCGCGCTACCGCCGCCGGCGCCACGCGCGACCTGGCGATAAGCATGGGCCGCGATCAAACGGCCGTTCGCGAACACCGCCTGAGACTGCCGATGTTCGCCGTCGACGAATTCCTGGCAGAGCACCGGCTCGTCAAAAGCATTGATCCGGTCGAGCTCGATGAGGGCGCGTTCAAACTGCGCCTCCTCCCGGATGATCCAATTCGCCTCGGCTTGCCGTGCCGACCGACGTCTTCACGACCATCGGGAAGCGCTTCTGTTCGATCAATTCGTCGGCGCTCGCGACGACACGCGTCGCCGGCTGTGGCAGACCGAGCTCCGACATGATCTGGCTGAATCCGAGCTTGCTGTGAGCACGGAGATAACTGTCGAAGCTCGGCAGCGCGATCGCCACATGGCGGCTGATCGCCCTGTGCGCCTTTGCAAACAGAAGACCCTGCTCGTGAATCGGCAGCAACACATGGAATTGTCCGTTCGAAACGCGCTCCAGGATGAATGCAAGATATCCGCGAGGATCGGTGCCCAGTGGCGGACAACGATGAAAACGACGCACGAAACGGGAGAAGCGCCCGACGCAATGCGGGTCGGGGTCGCACACCTCGATGTGGTGACCGCGCAGGCCCAATGCGGTAATGGCTTCACGCGCTGAGGTGCTGGCGCCCTCGGAAAGCAAAATCCGCATACCGGCCTTTCTGGAGAATCGACAGCCCCAGCGGCACGATTTTTACGGGCGGCTGACCGAATTGGCCAGCCGCAACTTTACGCAGGAGGTTTACGGTGCGGCACTAGCCCGGCCGCACCGTGGCACCAAATGCCAATTTCGTCAGGAAACCAGCGCCGGCTCGCTCGCATTGCCGGCCTCCGCCGCTGTCCGCGGTCGCGGCGCCCGCGCTGCCGCCGGCCGTTCCTTTGACAGCGAAACTTGATTGCGGCCGTTCTTTTTGGCGTCGTAGAGCGCCTTGTCGGCCGCCTCGATGAGCGCCATCACGTCGGCACCGGTCTCTCCGGACGCCGCACCGATGCTCACGGTTGCGCCGACCGGCTGACCGTTCACCGAGGCTCCCAGGGTCTCGAAGGAACGCCGGACGCGTTGCGCGGCGATGACCGCAATGTCGGCCGACGCCGGCAGGATGGCGACGAACTCCTCGCCGCCCAGGCGGCCTACAATGTCGGACGCACGCATGCTGGTGCCGACCACGGCCGCGAACAGCCGCAACGTCTCGTCGCCCATGCTATGCCCGAAGCGATCATTGACGGTCTTGAACCGGTCGAGATCGAACACCAGAACGCTGACCGGCTCGCCCTTCTTTTCGCTTCGATCGATGAGCTTGCGCGCCGCCGACACGAAGCCGCGACGGTTCAACAAGCCGGTCAGGTCGTCGAGCGAGGCAGCATCCCGATGGATGCGAACGGCACGCTCCTTGGACAGCACCAGCAGAATGAACGCGGTGCCGACAACATAGAGCGTGACTTCGAGCATGAAGACTGCGACCCATCCGCTCGTGAGAACAACCATCCCGTTCTCGGTCGGCAGTATGCTTGCCAGCGGGATCGGACACAGAAACACCATTCCGTGCAGCAAGGGCACCAGGATCGCCGGCCAGCGGCGCAGCAAAGTCTTGCGTCGTTCGCGCCAGAGTTCGCGCGCTGTCAGGAATGTGTATGTCGAGACGATAATCGAACTCAGCGCGATCCGCGCCATGGTCGAATTGATGAACTCTGGAATCAGACAGGCCGCAAACCAAATTGTGGCGCCGGTCACCATCCAACCCCACAGAACCTTACGGCCCTGGAACAACCGCGCGGCATTCCAGATCATTCCGCACGCGACGAACAGCGTCGCGTTAGCCATTCCTGCCGGCAGCGGGGGGGAAATGTAGCTTTCGACGCCCCACAAGATGATTGAGACGCCGCCGACCAGATAGGCCGTTCCCCACCAGGCCAGCGCCCGGACGCGATCCTGGGTCCAGACAAACAGCAGCAGAATGCCGAGCAACCCGCTAACGCAGACTGCCACGACAAACAGCGTGGTGAGGTCCAGGGCAAATGGCGAGCTTAGGCCATAGACGGGCATGGGCCGCTCCTACGGTTACGCGATGATCGCCCATAGCATCGTTTGAGGTGGCCGTGCGGATTCCCTGATGGCAGGCTTTGTGCGGGGTTTTGCCATTCGAGTGTGTTTTCCGGGAAAGATTTTGAAAACTGTACAATCTGTATAAGCAAACCTTAACCATCGCGGTCCGGCGCACGATTTCGCGCAGGTTTCACGCGAAATGCCCCGATCAGGAGCCGAAGCTGCCTTGAATTGGGACAAACAAATCGTCAATCGGGATCGGCCGGGCGATAAAGTTCTGCTCAACCATGTAGCGGACCAGCGCCTCAAGGGTGGGGCGGTTGGGTTCGACGCCATACGGGAACGCGTCGCCGCCGAACACCGCATCGATCTCTTCGATCTCGGCAAGCAGCCAGGGCAGCATCGTGCTGAGCGAGCCGCCATACCGCATGCGCGCGCGGGCGCGGCGCTTCGATTCCACGAATGCCTTGTAGAAGCTGGTGGCGAGCCAACGATGGCGCTCATAGAGCGAGCGCCGGATCGCCACCAGATGCATGATCGGGAAAATTCGAGTGGTTTCGTATAGCTCCCGTTCAAGCGCGCGATAGTCGGGAAACAGCCTCACCACATCGGGATCGCGTCCGAACGTTTCCGGCTTGCGCGACCCGATCAATGCATCGATCTCGCCGCGCGCCAGCAACACGCCAAGCGAAGCGCCGCTGGTGTTCTGTTCGATATCGACCGGCCGCAGCAGAGGCGGTGCATGCGGCTTGCCATGGCTGCCGGCATCCTCGACCGCGCCCTGGACCCACCGGATGGTATCGAGATTGACGCCGAATTGGTGCGCCAGATGTCCGCGCGCCCACAGCGCCGCGGTTTGGGTGTACAGCGGCACACCGACGCGCTTGCCTTCCAAATCCTTGGCCGACGCGATGCCGGATCGTCGGTTGACGAAGATATAGCCGTGCCGAAACACGCGCGATGGAAACACCGGAAGTGCCACGAACGGGTTGTTGCCGGCGCCTTGCAGGCTGACGAATTCCGATGCGGACAATTCCGCGACATCGAACTCCTGCCCGCCCACCATGCGGTCGAACACATCACGTCCGGATTTCAGCGTCAGACAGGTGAGGTCGACACCCTCGACGGCGACGAGGCCCTCGCGGATCGCCTCCATCCGGTCGTAGCGGCAGCAAGCAAACGTCAGAGGCAGGTTCGGCATGGTCGCAACATGATCTGCTCGGCGTCAGGGGGGCACGTGCATGCGGCCACGGACCTATGGCCCGCCGCAGGATGCAATGACGCTCTCTGCGACAGCTTCCCACATCTTGCTGACGTCCGCCTGGGCTATTCTCTTTTCGCTGATCTGCTTCGCGACGGAGATGACATCATCGGCGCGCAACCGATCTGCGAAGCCATTCGCGTAGCAAGTGCAAAATTGCTCGACCGCCGCGTCCGTCCCGCCGACATTCTTCGGCACCGCCGCCGGGTTACGCCGACAGCTCTCGACCGTACTCGTGATGAAGTGTTGACGGAACTGCCCCTTCAAGCCAGCGGCCTCAGGTTCCGACCACGGCGAAGCGTATTTCCAAATGATCACTGCGAGTCCAAGGGCCAACGGCAACGCAAGCCATCGCACAATCGACCGGTTCATCGGCGCTCTCTCGACGGGCTCCGCCACATCCAGCAACGGAGCGCAACGGCATCACGGCCATTCAACGACAAAGGGGATAGCCTGACCAGCTATCCCCTCGGAAGACACCGACCAAAGGTCGCTTGAAATTATCGCTTGGAGAACTGGAACTGCGGCGGGCCTTGGCGCGGCCGTACTTCTTGCGCTCGACCACGCGGGAGTCGCGGGTGAGGAAGCCGCCGCGCTTGAGCGCGCCGCGCAGATCCGGCTCGAAGGCATCAGCGCCTTGGAGATGCCGTGACGCACCGCGCCGGCCTGGCCCGACAATCCGCCGCCCGACACCGTGCAGATGACGTCGTACTGGCCGTTCCGGTTGGCCGCGACCAGCGGCTGCTGGATCAGCATGCGCAGCACCGGACGCGCGAAGAACACCTCGATCGGGCGGGTGTTGATCGACGATCTTGCCGGAGCCCGGCTTGATCCAGACGCGCGCGACCGCGTTCTTGCGCTTGCCGGTGGCATAGGCGCGGCCCTGCTTGTCGAGCTTCTGGACGTATTTCGGCGCTTCGGGCGCAGCCGGCGGCTTGAGCGTGGACGAGCTGGTCGAGCGATTGCATGGTCTTCGGCCATGGTCACGCGCTCCTTGTGTTCTTGCGGTTCATGGCGCCGACATCGAGTATTTCCGGGCTTCTGGGCGGCATGCGGATGATCGGGGCCGGGATAGACGCGGAGATTGCCGAGCTGCCGCCGGCCGAGCGGGCCGCGCGGCAGCATGCGCTCGACCGCCTTCTCGACGATGCGCTCGGGAAACTTGCCCTCGAGGATCGACTGCGCGGTGCGCTCCTTGATGCCGCCGATATAGCCGGTGTGGTGGTGATAGACCTTCTTCTCGCGCTTGCTGCCGGTCAGCACGACCTTGGCGGCGTTGATGATCGATGACGTTGTCGCCGTCATCGACATGCGGGCGTGTAGGTCGGCTTGTGCTTGCCGCGCAGCCGCAGCGCGACGATCGCGGCGAGCCGGCCGACGACGAGGCCGGTGGCGTCGATCAGCACCCATTTCTTCTCGACTTCGGCGGGTTTCGCCGAATAGGTGGTCATGGCACGGACTTTCACTGATGCTGCGTGCCGGACACCCAACAGACATAGGCATCCCGGCATCCCAGTGGATGCGCGCTAGTAGCACTGCGGCGTCAACATCTGCTGCCGATCCGATGAACATGATCGGTATACCTCCAGTCATCTCGCGGGATCGAGTAGGTCATCATGCGCGACCGTCCATGCTCCTGGATCCGACGCAGTCGGCCGAATAGGCCCTCGGCTAGTCCGCGCCGGCGCAGGAAATTGATGTTGAGATTGATGTGACCGCGAGCGGCACCGGCCGATCGAGGCAGCACGCGACGTACATCGCGAAATCGCCAGCGCCATCATGGTGGGGCCGGAATCGTGCCGCCGGGCGGATGAACTGCGCTGATAGGCCTGCCGCACGCGGCGCGCCGTGCCGACTCCTCGATGTGAGCCCGCTTCGGGTGGAACCTGCGGAAATTCCGCCGCAGAAAGCGTCCGAGTTCCGCGTCGCTCATCGCCGGCTTCTGCAGTTCGCATCCGGCACTTGCGCTGCGATCGCTGCCATAGATCGATACAATGCCAAGCCAGCGCCGCAAAGGCCATCGACATGAATGTCCATGACCGCATCGAACCGCGCACCGATCCTGCTGCGCGAGGACAGGCCGGGTCGCGATGCTGACGCTCAACCGCCCGGCGGCGCGCAACAGCCTGTCGGAGGCTGCTCGCCGCGCTGATCGGCGTCGACGCGATCGCGCGACAGCGTGCGCGCCGTGGTGCTCGCCGGCAACGGTCCGGCCTTCTGCGCCGGGCCACGATCTCAAGGAACTGACCGGCCGGCGCAGCGACGCCGACGGCGGCCGCGCCTATTTCCAGCACATCATGACGACCTGCAGCGCGATGATGCAGCAGATCGTCAGCCTGCCGCAGCCGGTGATCGCGGCGGTGCAAGGCGTCGCGACCGCGGCCGGCTGCCAGCTGGTCGCGAGCTGCGATCTCGCCGTCGCCTCGCGGACGGCGCGGCTTCGCCACGCCGGGCGTCGATATCGGGCTGTTCTGCTCGACGCCGATGGTGGCGCTGTCGCGCAACGTCGCGCGCAAGCACGCGATGGAGATGCTGCTGACCGGCGACGCCGATCACGGCCGAAGAGGCCGCGCGCATCGGCCTGGTCAATCGCGTGGTCGCGGCCGGCAGCGAACGCGACGAGGCGCTCGCGCTTGCGCGCAAGATCGCGTCGAAATCGCGCCACGTCGTGAAGATCGGCAAGGAGGCCTTCTACCGCCAGATCGAGCATGGCGCTCGCCGACGCCTATGCCTACGCCGCCGAAGTGATGACCGAGAACATGATGGCGCGCGACGCCGAGGAAGGCATCTGCGCCTTCATCGAAAAGCGCGACGCCCAAGTGGGAAGACCGCTGATCCGACTTCGCGACCGGCGCTCGCGCTAGACAGCTGCGACCGAATTCGACGACGCTGCATGAACCACGACAACTATACCGACACCTACATCCGCGGCATTCTCAACACCGTGAAGACCATCGCCATGGTCGGCGTCTCGCCGAAGGACAACCGGCCGAGCTATTTCGCGTTCAAATATCTGCTCGAGCGCGGCTACCGCATGATCCCGGTCAATCCCGGGCAGGCCGGCAAGGAATTGCTCGGCCAGAAAGTCTACGCCAGGCTCGCCGACATTCCCGAGCCGGTCGACATGGTCGACATCTTCCGCGCCTCGGAACATGCGCTGGGCGTCGTGCAGGAAGCGCTGGCGCTCAATCCGCGGCCGCAGGTGATCTGGATGCAGCTCGGCGTGCGCAACGACGAGGCCGCGCGCTGGCGGAAGCCGCCGGCATCAAGGTGGTGATGAACCGCTGCCCGAAGATCGAATACGGCCGGCTGTCGTCGGAAATCGCCTGGATGGGCGTCAATTCGCGCACGCTTTCCGCCAAGAAGTGCGCCGCTGCCGGCGCGCGGCGATCCAGCGCATGTCGCTCGACCGCGCCGACGCATGGCCGGCGGCACGACCGATGCGCCGCGACCGCGCGCGACAATCCGGACACCGTCGTCTCTTGAACCATTTTCCCGGCGCTCGACGGCACTAACGCGAGCCATTGTTTAACGCTGATCCTGATCCTGCGGACCGCAGCGCGGTCCGCCATCATGCGAACTCAAGGACTGGCCATGACCGAACGCACCCCCGGCTTTGCCACGCTTGCCATCCATGCCGGCGCGCAGCCCGACCCGACCACCGGCGCGCGCGCGACGCCGATCTACCAGACC
The DNA here is from genome assembly GCA_963741595.1 of uncultured Alphaproteobacteria bacterium. Lineage (GTDB taxonomy): Bacteria > Pseudomonadota > Alphaproteobacteria > Rhizobiales > Xanthobacteraceae > VAZQ01. The sequence continues at coordinate 72,686 of CAVUIV010000004.1, read as the reverse complement.
ACGTCCTTCGTGTTCGACGACGTCGATCACGCCGCCTCGCTGTTCGGCCTGCAGGCCTTCGGCAACATCTATACCCGCATCGGCAACCCGACCAACGCGGTGCTGGAGGAGCGCGTCGCCGCGCTCGAAGGCGGCACCGCGGGGCTCGCGGTCGCCTCCGGCCACGCCGCGCAGGTGCTGGCGTTGCACTGCCTGATGCAGCCGGGCGACGAATTCGTCGCCTCGCAAGAAGCTCTATGGCGGCTCGATCAACCAGTTCAACCACGCCTTCAAGAACTTCGGCTGGAACGTGGTCTGGGCCGATCCCGACGACATCTCCTCGTTCGAGCGCGCGGTCACGCCGAAGACCAAGGCGATCTTCATCGAGTTGATCGCCAATCCCGGCGGCGTCATCACCGACATCGAGGCGATCTCCGCGATCGCGCAAGAACGCGCCGGCGTGCCGCTGATCGTCGACAACACGCTGGCGACGCCCTATCTGTGCAAGCCGATCGATCACGGCGCCGACATCGTCGTGCATTCGCTGACCAAATTTCTCGGCGGCCACGGCAATTCGATCGGCGGCATGATCGTCGACGCCGGCACCTTCAACTGGTCGCGCGAGGGACCGCTATCCGATGCTGTCGAAGCCGCGGCCGGAATATCACGGCATCGTGCTGCACGAGACCTTCGGCAATTTCGCCTTCGCCATCGCCTGCCGCGTGCTGGCGCTGCGCGACATCGGCCCGGCGCTCTCGCCGTTCAACGCGTTCCTGATCCTGACCGGCATCGAGACGCTGCCGCTGCGCATGCAGCGCCACTGCGACAACGCCCAGGCGGTCGCGGAATGGCTGTGCGCAACACGACAAGGTCGCCTGGGTGAGCTATCCGGGCCTGCCGGCGACCGCTATCACAACCTCGCGCGCAGAAATACGTGCCGAAGGGCGCGGGCGCGGTGTTCACCTTCGGCCTCAAGGGCGGCTACGACGCCGGCGTCAAGCTCGTCTCCAACGTCAAGCTGTTCTCGCACCTCGCCAATATCGGCGACACCCGCTCGCTGATCATCCATCCGGCCTCGACCACGCACCGCCAGCTCACCGACGCGCAGAAGGTCGCAGGCCGGCGCCGGGCCCGACGTGGTGCGGCTGTCGATCGGGATCGAGGACAAGGACGACATCATCGCCGACCTCGAGCAGGCGCTGGCCTGAGCATGATCCCGAAAAGTGGGAACCGGTTTTCGGACGTGGCAAGATCATGCTCAATCAAAAAGCTAGAGCGTGATTGCAGTCAACCCGAGCAATCACGCTCTAAGCCGTCACCACCGGCTGCGCGATCTCAACGGCTGCGGAGCGTCGCGGACTGACACGCTCCGCATGCCAAGCCGCGGCTGCCAACGCCAGAACCGCCACCGCCTGATGCGCCAGCGCCAATGTCAGCGGCGCCTGATGCAGGAGCGTCACCACGCCCAGTCCGGCTTGCAGCATCACGATCGCCGCCACCACCAGCGCGCCGTTCAGCGCCGGCCTTGCTGACGTTGCTCGCGCCGACGTCGAATGACATGCAGCGATCGTCAACCACGACGATCGCATAGGCCATCATGCGGTGGTTGAACTGCACGGTCAGCGTATTCTCGAAGAAATTGCGCCACCAGCGGCTGCTCGAACAACAGCCGGGCCGACGTCCGGCACCAGCGCGCCGTCGATCAGCGGCCAGGTGTTGTAGATCAGGCCGGCGTCGCAGACCGGCGACCAGCGCGCCGAGATAGATCTGCACCAGGACCAGCACCAGCAGAGCGCATCGCGCCACGCGCGGATGCGCGCGGGCAATTCCAGCGCCGCACGCGGCGTCGAGCCGCTGCGCCGTCCAGACCAGCAGCGCAAAGATGACGCAGGCGAGCGTCAGGTGGAACGCGAGCCGATATTGCGACACGCTCACGCGCTCGGCGAGACCGGACGCCACCATCCACCAGCCGACCGCGCCCTGCACCGCGCCCAGTCCGAAGATCGTCCACAACCGCGGCGCAGCCCAGGCTCGATCCAGCCGCGCCAGAGGAACCACAGGAACGGCAACAGGAACGCCACGCCGATCAAGCGGCCCAGCAGCCGGTGCGCCCCATTCCCACCAGTAGATCGCCTTGAACTCGTCGAGGCTCATGCCGCGATTGAGTTCCTGGTATTGCGGGATGGTCTTGTACTTTGCGAACTCGGCCTGCCAGGCCTGCTCGCTCATCGGCGGCAGCGCGCCGGTCACCGGCCTCCACTCGACGATCGACAGGCCGGAACCGGTCAGCCGCGTCGCGCCGCCGACAAAGGCGACCGCGAACACCAGCGCCGCCACCACCAGCAGCCACACCCGGATGGCGCGGCGCCGCGATTGAAGCTGAAGAGGTGCGACACTCATTGTTGGTCTCACTTGCCGCCGACGGCGCGGACCATATAGTCAGGGCAGCAGCGCCGCAATCGGAGCGGCTGCACGGAACAGCGACCATGCCCATTCGCCTGCGCAAACTCATCGGCGCCGTTGCGTTGATCGTCCTGGTGCTGACCTGGTCGCTGGTCGCGATGGCGCTGGCGCAATCGCCCGCGATCAAGGCCAACGGCTTGGTCGAGGTGATCTATTACGTGGTCGCCGGCCTTGGCTGGGTGCTGCCGGCGATGCCGCTGATCCGCTGGATGTCGCGGCCCGATCGGCCGCCGACCGAAACGCTGACCAAAGCCTCAGGCGGCGTCGACCTGGCGGAATCCGTTCCACATCGCGGTCGCGGCGCCCGAGAGCAGCACGCGCACATAGCGCAACTGCTGGTGCTCGCCGTTCAAGCGAAATCCGCGGCAACGCCATCAGGTGGTCGCGGTGCTCGGGAAACAGCACGCCCGGCCGCGTGGTGACCGCCGTCTTGAAGCCGAGTTCGGCGGCGATCTGGAACTCGCGCGGCCCCGCCGACGTGCGGTCGCCGACCGGATAAGACAGGTGCTCCGGCCGGTGGCCGAGCGACGCCTCGATGACGGCGCGGCTCATCGCCATCTCGGAGCGCGCCACGCCCTCCGGCACCTTCGCCAGCATGACGTGGTTGACCGTGTGCGCGCCGATGGTGACCAGCGGATCGGATGCCAGCGTTTCGAGCTCGCCCCAGGTCATGCAAAGCTCGTTGCAGAACTCCATGATGTCGACCTGGTAGCGCCCGCTGAGATCGCGCACGAAAGCACGCAATTCATCCTCGGTCGGAAGGCTGCGAACGTAGCGATAGAGCTGGTCGAACATATTGCGTTTGTCCGCCACCGTGACGCAATCGAAGCCCTGCACCTCATTGTCGATCAGCAGCGTCACGCGGCTGTTGCGCGCCACCACGGCTTCGAGCGCCAGCCACCACAATTCACCGAGCCGGTCCGGAAAGCTCGTCGGGATGTAGACCGCGAACGGCGCGTCGTAACGCTTCAAAATCGGATAGGCCCATTGCAGCGTGTCGCGATAGCCGTCGTCGATGGTGATGCAGACGAACCGGCGTGAAAAATCCTGCTCGTTCAGCCGCCGATAGACTTCGTCAAGCGAGACCAGATCGAGCTTGCGGCGGCGCAGGTAGCGCATCACCCGCTCGAGGAATTCCGGCGTGACCTCCAGCAGCCGGTTGGGCTGGAAGGCCTCGGGACGTTGCGGCCGCACGTGATGCAAGGTGAGGATCACGCCGACGCCGGCGACGAACGGGCGCATCAGGACGTTCGCGCCGCTGAAATACAGCGTCTCCAACCCGCTTCGGATGATGGTGGTCTTGAGGTTGGCCATGATGCCTCACGCCGCCGCCTGGCCGCCGCCGGCATCCGATTGCGGATCGTCCGGAATGCTGGCCAGCACGCTGACATTGGGGAAGCCCGCCGATCGGAGACGCTCTTGCGCAGCCTCGGTCGCTGGGCTGGCAAGATCGTCCGTCACCAGAACGGCGCGCGCGACCAGCTTGGCGAATTTCTCCGGGACCATTCCCGGCAGCGCGCCGGCGTCGAGCACGACGTAGTCATAGCTTCGCGCCAGCGCTTCGAGCGCGATCGAGAGCCGCTGCGAGGTCAGGATGGCATCGCCCACGAGGTCGCCCTTCCCGATCGTGATCAGGTGCACGCGCGAATAGCGGTCGCGGGTGATGACTTGGCCGAACGACGCCGACCCTTGCACCAATTCGCGCAGTCCCGGGACGCTCGCGTCGCTTGCAAGCATCGACAGTTGCGGCGACTCGATGGCCAGATCGACGAGCACCGTCCGCCCCTGCTTGGCCAGAGCCCGCGCCAGCGAGATGGCGGCGAAGGTGGTGCCCATGTCTGGCGCGCGCGCCGATCACGGCGACGCGCCGGCCGGAATCGCCTGCGAGTTTGAGCGCCAGCACGAGCGCTTCGATCGCGTCGGTCGGCTCGTCTGCGGTCGCAGCGGATCGCTCCGGCGGCGGGGCAGCCGCCGAATTTGGGAGGACCGGTGAGTCCACGGCGGCCGGTGCGACCGAGGCATGGGCGATCATCTGCTCGAAATGCCTCACGGCGATGGGGACTGGCGCCGATGGAACGGTTGCGGGCGCAAGCATGACAACCGGCGACGCACTGCTCATCAACTGGCCCGTGAGCGTGAAACCGACCACCACCGTGAACATGGCGAGCGCGGCCACCAGCACCGTCGGCAGCTTCTTCGGCCAGGATGGCGTATTGGAAACGATCCCGCGCGAGATGATCCGCGCGTCCGGCGACGAAGCGCCGATATTGTCGCGAGCGATCGCCTCGCGATATTTGGCGAGCCACGACTCCAGCAGATCGCGCTGGGATTTGGCCTCGCGCTCGAGCGCGCGCAGCTTCACGTCCTGCTCGTTCGAGGAGGCCGCCTGCTTCTTGAGCTGATCGAGCATGCCGCTGAGCGATTGCAGCAGCGCCGCCGCTCTGCCCGCCTCGTTTTCGAACGCACGCGCGATACGCTCCGCTTCGTTTCGGATCTGCCGCTCCAGATCGGAGATCTGCGCCCGCAATTCCTTGATGCGCGGATGCTGATCCAGGAGCGTCGAGGACTGCTCGGCGAGTTGCGCGCGCAACGCCACCTGCTGCTCGGACAGCCGACGCAGCAGATCCGAGCTCATCACATCCGAGACCTCGGTCGGCACGCCCCGCCGCAACGCATCGCGGATCGTTCGCGCCTTGGACTCGGCTTCGACCTTCTGCGCCCGCGCCGTGGTGACCTGCGTATTGATGTCGCCGAGCTGCTGGCTCGACAGCGTCGTATTGTTGAGGCCGATCATCAAATTGGTCGTGGAGCGATACTGCTCGACCTTGGCCTCGGCGTCGGCGACGCTCTGGCGCAGCTTTTCGACTTCGTTGGCGAGAAACTGGGCGGCGTCCCGGCTTTGCTCCTGGCGCGCCGTCTGCTGCAGCACCAGATAGTTGTCGGCAATTGTGTTCACCACCGTCGCCGCCAGCTCGGGATCCTGCGACTCGAATTCGATGGCGATGACGCGTGACTTGTCGACCTGGAACGCAACGAGCCGCTCCATGTAGCTTCGCAACACCCGCTCCTCGGGGGTCTGGCTCATCGGATCCTTGGCGATGCCGACCAACCCCAGCAGCGTGCGGACCACCGATGGGCCGCGCAGCACCGGATCGAATTCGGGCTTGTCGCCGAGCTTCAGCTTGCGGATCACGTCGAGCGCCAAACTGCGCGACAGGATGAGCTGAACCTGGCTGGTCACTGCCTCCTGGTCGACCGTCGCGGACCGTTCGCCCGCACGCTCGGCCTCGGGCCGCAGGAAGATGTTCTCGCGCGTCTCGATCAGGACTCGCGCTTCGGACTTGTAGCGTGGCGCGACAATGTTGACGGCTGCAAAGGCGAGAGTGCCGGCGATCAGCGTGAGCGCGACGATCGAGATTTTCCTGCGCCATAGCGCACGACCGAGCGCGCCGAGATCGAGCTCGTCGATCGCGTGCGCGACGCCGCCACGGCCGGCCGATCCCGACGACCCACCTGCATAGACTGACCTCAAACCACCCGCGCGCAGACTCTGACTGCCCATCACAAACCACGATGGTTGATGGGCGGTTAAGCTTCGCGCTCTGATAGGCAAAATGCGTCCGATCAGCATTTTTTTAACGGCGCGCAGCGCACATCCTTGCCTGAGCGATGTGGTCAGCGGATCGGCCCCCGTGTCCACGACCGGCTGCGGCGGCCGTTAACAAAACATGAAGGCCGATGAACGCCCCTCTCTCCATCCTGCATGTGCTGCGAGCGCCGGTCGGCGGGCTGTTCCGGCATGTCTGCGATCTCGCGCGCGGGCAGGCGGCGCGCGGGCACCAAGTCGGCGTCATTGCAGACCAGGCGAGCGGCGGCGCACGCGCCGATGCGGCGCTCGCCGATCTCGCGCCTGCGCTGGCGCTTGGCCTCACCCGCGTGCCGATGGCGCGCGACCTCGGCGGCGGCGATATCGCCGCCATCCGCCACGTCGGCGGGCGCGCCGCCGACGCCAGGCGCGCGACGTGCTGCACGGCCATGGGGCGAAGGGCGGCGCCTATGCGCAGGCTGGCGCGCGGCGGCGACGCTGCGCGTCTACACGCCCGCATGGCGGCAGCCTGCACTATCGCTGGAGCACGCTCTCGGGTGCGCTCTACCTCACCGCCGAGGCCATCCTGAAGCGCCGCACTGACCTGTTCCTGTTCGAAAGCGACTACGGCCGCGCCACCTTTGCCGCCAAGATCGGCGCGCCGGATCGCGCGGCGCTGGTGCGCGTGGTGCACAACGGCGTCGCGGAGGCCGAATTCCTGCCGGTCGCGCCGGCGTCCGACGCGACCGACTTGCTGTTCGTCGGCGAGTTGCGGCAGCTCAAGGGCGTCGACGTGCTGATCGCGGCCATCGCGATGCTGTCGCGCGCCGGCCACCGCATCACCGCGACCATCGTCGGCGACGGTCCGGATCGCGCCGCCTTCGAGGCCGCCGTCGCGATGCAGAACCTTCACGGCGCTGTTCGTTTCGTCGGCGCCAAGCCGGCGCGCGCGGCGTTCGCGCTCGGCCGCATGCTGGTGCTGCCCTCGCGCGCGGAATCGCTGCCCTATGTGCTGCTGGAAGCCGCCGCCGCGGGCCTGCCGATCATCGCGAGCAATGTCGGCGGCATTCCCGAGATCGTCGGGCCGGATGCCCGCGACCTCGTGCCGCCGGCCGACCCCGCGGCCCTGGCCGGCGCCATCATGGCGCGGATGCAAGACCCCGACACCCGGAACGCCGCCGCGACGCGGCTTCAGGCCCGCGTGCGAGCCTCATTTTCAGTGGACGTCATGACCGACGGCGTTCTCGACGGGTACCGGCAGGCACTTGCGGCAAAGCGTTAACAACCCGCGTTCGGCCCTTATGCCCTAAGCATTTCTTGAACTTTTCCTGGTACGCGAGTGTTCCGGCGATGGGACCGATCGTCCCTGCGTATGACCGAAGTTGAGTATGTTGCAGTTAGACGCCCGATCGATGCTGGAGCACCCGTCCGCGCCCCCGAAAGCGGACAGTTCGGCGCCGCGCGCCTTGTCGCCCATCGCGCAGATGATTGCTGCGCAGCCCGTTCCCGCCGCCTATTCACCGATCGTGCTCGCCGGCACGGTCCGGTTGTTCGAGTTCGCCCTGGTGATGGCGATCGGCCTCGCGATCTACGGCGCCTATGTGGTCCCGCTCGACGGTTTCGAGTGGCGCTATCCGACCGCCGTCCTCGCGATTGCCGCGCTGGCAACGCTCTCGTTTCAGGCCGCCGACATCTATCATGTGCAAGCGTTCCGCGGCTATGAGACCCCCTACGTCCGCCTCGCCGCGGCGTGGTCGCTGGTGTTCCTCATCGTCATCGGCTTCTCGTTCTTTGCCAAGACGAGCGATCAATTCTCGCGCGTCTGGATCGGCTCGTTCTATGCGGTCGGACTGGTCGCGCTGATCGCTTGCCGCCGCGTGCTGCTGCTGATGGTGCGCCGGTGGACCCGGCAGGGTCGCCTCGATCGGCGTGCCGTGATCGTCGGTGCCGACGAAAACGGCGCAGCGCTGATCGACGCGATTGCGGCGCAGCGCGACACCGACATTCAAATCGTCGGTGCGTTCGATGACCGCGGCGACGATCGGTCTTTTCCGGCGATCTCCGGACTTCCCAAGCTCGGCATGGTGGATGATCTGGTCGAATTCGCGCGCCGCACGCGCGTCGACCTCGTAATCTTCTCGCTGCCGATTTCGGCGGAATCGCGCATCCTGCAAATGCTGAAGAAGTTGTGGGTGCTGCCGCTCGACATCCGCTTGGCGGCGCACAGCAACAAGCTGCGTTTCCGCCCGCGCGCCTATTCCTACATCGGCAGCGTCCCGGTGCTCGACGTCTTCGACAAGCCGGTCACGGACTGGGACGTCGTGATGAAATGGCTGTTCGACAAGATCGTCGGCAGCCTCATGCTGATCGCAGCGTCGCCCTTGATGCTGATCGCCGCCATCGCCATCAAGCTCGACAGCCGTGGCCCGGTGCTGTTCAAGCAGAAGCGCTACGGCTTCAACAACGAACTGATCGAGGTCTACAAGTTCCGCTCGATGCGGGTGGACCAATGCGACGCCACCGCCACCAAGCTCGTGCAAAAAGACGACCCGCGCGTCACCCGGGTTGGACGGTTCATCCGCAAGACCTCGATCGATGAACTGCCGCAACTGTTCAACGTGGTGTTCAAAGGCAACCTGTCGCTCGTCGGCCCGCGGCCGCACGCGATCCACGCCAAGGCCGAGAACCGCGTCTATGACGAAGCTGTCGATGGCTATTTTGCGCGTCACCGCGTGAAGCCGGGCATCACCGGCTGGGCGCAGATCAACGGCTGGCGCGGTGAAACCGACACGCAAGAAAAAATCCAGCAGCGTGTCGAGCACGACCTCTACTACATCGAGAACTGGTCGATCCTGTTCGACTTCTACATTCTGGCGGCGACGCCGTTCGCGCTGCTCAAGACCGAGAACGCCTACTAGTGCCGCCGATTTGAAGTTCCTACAGCAATTGCAGCAAGCTCGGTTAGGAACTTCAAATCGAAAAGCGGCACTAGAATCATGGAGTTTCTAGTGCCCCATGTTTCCGAAGTTCGTGACGGAGTGTGCGGCGGGCATATCACGAACTTCGGAAACGGGGCACTAGTGGCCCTCGCCGCGGCACAGAGCGCGGCGGTACCGGGCCCGCGGATCGCCACCGAGTCGCTGCGGTCGCTGCTGCTCTGGCTGATGGCCTTTGCCGGCGGATTTGTGTTGATCGAGCCGGGGCCGTACGAGGTCGTGGGAGCGGCCACGCTGTTCATCTTCGCGGCCACCGGGCTCACGTTGCATCGCACGCTGGCCCCTCTCGTTCTGTTCCTGACTCTGCTCAATCTCGGTTATGCCTTGTCGCTGTTTGAAGTCAGCGCCAAGACCAACGCGGTCACCTGGGTGCTGGTGTCGGTGTTCCTGTCGCTGACCGCGATCTTCTTCGCGGCCATGCTTGGCGCCAACACCGAGGCGCGGCTGCGTTGGCTGCTGCGCGGCTATATTGCCGCCGCGGTGATCGTCTCGCTGCTGGCGATCGGCGCTTATTTCGGGTTGTTGGGTGCCCTGTCGGACGGCTCGTCCTCTACGCGCGCGCGACCGGCACGTTCAAGGACCCCAACGTATTTGCCGCATTTCTGGTGCTGCCCGGCCTGCTCATTTTTCAACGCATGCTGGCGGGACGGCGCTCCGATTTCATCGGCGGCGGCATCTTGCTGCTCATCGTGATGGGCGGACTATTCCTGTCGTTCTCGCGCGCCGCCTGGGGGCAATTCGTGTTCTGCGCGCTCCTGCTGATGGCGCTGACCTTTTCTGACCAGCCCATCGACCACCGAGCGGCTTCGGATCGTGATCATCGCAATCGTTGGCGCAATGGCCGCCGCGGCTTTCGTCGCCGTGCTGCTGTCGATGGAACAGGTCGCCGCACTGTTTGAGGAGCGCGCCTCGCTAACCCAGAGCTACGACACCGGCCATACCGGCCGCTTCGGGCGCTACACCCTCGCGCTGCAGATCATGCTCGACTACCCGTTCGGCATGGGCCCGCTGCAGTTTCAATTTCCCGAGGCCCCGCACAACGTCTATCTCAATTCCTTTGTGACCGGCGGCTGGATTTCGGGCGCGGCCTATCTCGCCCTCACCATGGTCACGCTGGTGGCGGGGTTGCGCTACGTGTTCGTGCGGACGCCCTGGCAGCCGATCTATCACGCCGTTTACGTCGCCTATATCGGCATCGTCGTCGAAGGAATGATCATCGACAGCGACCACTGGCGGCACTACTTCCTCATCTTGGGTGTGCTGTGGGGCTTGATGGCCGCCACGCGATCGTACCGTCGGTCCGCGTTCGCGCTTGCCGCCACAGCGGCGTGACTTTGATCCAGGTCAACGACGCTGGCGCGCCCGCCTGGGAATTGTCGTCATCGCTCACCCGATCGCAACGGCGGATCAATGAACCACCATCACCGCAAGACCCTGCACGCCCTGTTTGCTCATCCGATCAGCGCCAATATCGACTTCAAGAAGGTCTTGCACCTGTTGGAGGAGATTGGTGCCGAGGTCGACAACAAGTCCGGCAACCGGGTGGGCGTGAAGCTCAACGGGCACTCCGTGGCATTCCCGCACGCCCACCATGATCTGCCGAAGGACGAGGTGGCGCAGGTCCGCAAATTCCTCGAGGCCTGCGGAGTGACGCCCGAGACCTATCCGCTTTGATGGGATCATTTGGCGGTTCGGAGACTGGCGAGGCGAGACTGCCTGAAACAACACCCGCCCGGCTGTGAACCGGGCGGATGTTAAAGCGCGTGATGTCAGAGCGCGTCACGTATCAGGCGCGCGGCAAATGCAACGTTCGCGCTGTTGCTCACCAGGCGTAGTAGCCGGGATTCCAGCAGACGTTGACCCACTCCCAACCATCCCACTGCCAGCACGATGCGCCTGCAACGACCCCAACACCAACTGGGAAGCCCCAGCCCCAACCGCCCCAGCCCCAGCCGCGTCGGTGGCCGACCCACCCGTGTCGAACGAAGGGACGACCGACGAAGCCAGGACGACCGACAAAGGCGCGGCGTCCGACAAAGCCGGGACCACCGACAAAGGCGCGGCGTCCGACGACACCCGGGCGACCGACAAAGCCGGGACGACCGACAAAGCCGCCGCGTCCGACGACACCCGGGCGACCGACAAACCCCGAGCGTCCGACCATGCCAGGACGCGCAACCATCGCGCGCGCCACCCATCGCTGGGCCGCCGCCACGAAAGGCACCAACTCCACCACCGCCACCGCCACGACGACCTTGAGCGGAGGCGGCATCGACAACCAGGGTCGCAAGCAGCAACGCTGACGCCCCTAAGACGAAGAGCTTTTTCACGACCATTCTCCTCCTTGAACGGCCCCCACGCCGACGCTCTATACACATCATGCTTGTTGGAAAATTGACCGACCACCCGCATTCCCGCCATGTCAATGAACGTCGAATGAATGAGGAACTTTGCTGGAGACGTGAACCGCGGATGTTTGGTCAGCGCGCGAAAGTGTATGCGCCCAGACTTTCGCGATGAGCGGACAACGGACAAGTTGCTCAGCCCAGGCACAAGGCGCGCGGCAGGCACACATTGTTACATGCGGTCCTTATTACTCGCGGTCCTTCATTTCTCGTGGCTGTCGCAGCAGAAGAACAAATGGAATAGCCCCTGCGATCAGCGACAGCACGGCTGTGACGGCCGTGGTCAATATCATCGGCCCCGGTGTCCCGTTCGACAGCAGTCCGTAGACCTGCGCAAATGCTGCGCCGCCAAAGTTCTGCATGAAAACGCCGAGTCCCGCTGCCATCCCGACCAAGTGCGGATTGACGCTCATGGCGGCGGCCTGGCCGAACGGCAGCGAGATTCCTTGCGCCATGGTGACAAAGAACCCGGGCAAGAACAGCACCAGCGGGTTGATATACCCAAGCAGCAAGAACCCCGACTGAACGGCAACAGCCGCCAGCGACAGCGTTGCCCCCGCGATCACCATCTTCTCGTTGACGACGCGCCCGCTCAGCCGACTGGAGATAAAGTTTCCGAAGAGAAAGCCAAACGGGAACATCAAAAAATAAAGCCCGAATTCGAACGAAGGCCGATCAAGCAACTCCTTCATGAATCCGGATGCTGCCGTCGCGATCACGAGAAACGTCCCGGTGCTGAATCCGCTCTGCATGACAAATGCCGAAAAGCGAAGTTGCCCCAGCAACGCGATATAGCTTCGCAAGATGCCTGTTTGAGCACGGCGATCGAGTGACTTCGTTTCCGGCACTGCGAAAAATGCGCCCGCCAGGATGACGCTGCCGATCAGCAACGCGAATCCGAAGACACTGCGCCATCCCAGCGTATCGATGAGCAGGCCACCGACGATCGGCGAGACCATCGGTCCCATCGTATAGAACATCGTCAGATAGGCGATGGCTTTGACGAGACCGCCCGGGCCATACACGTCCGATGCGATGGCCCGAACCAGGGTCACGCCGCACGCGGCGCCGATCGCTTGCAGCGACCGCGCAACGACCATCTCTGCGAATGAATTCGCGAAAAATGCGACGACGCTGCCAATCAAGAAAATGGCCAAGCCCGACAGCAACAATGGCCGTCGTCCGTATCGATCTGAGAGCGTGCCATAGCCCAACGTCGCAAACGCCATGCAAAACAATGCGACAGAGAAGGTGAGTTGCGCCTCGGCATCGGTCAGCCTCAGCGCCACCTTCACAACGGGGATGACGGGAAAATACAAATGGATGACCAGCGGCCCGATCAGCGAGATCGAGGCAAGGACGGGCGCGAATAGGAGGCTTGGAGGGCGCGAGGTCATCTCTGAGAAAGGGCCCGCAAATGATTACGCCACCGCGACGACGAGTTGGTTGTAACGACGCGCTCTGGATAAGATGGCTAAGTCTCGACCACGTCAATCGATCGCGTTGGAGGGAACAGTCGCGTCCGAACGGATGCGGAATTTCTGTTCGAGTCCGGCCGCCAATTGCGGTGTCCATGATGCCGCTCGCGGCCGAGCCGTCGTCATGGCCGCGCTCAAGCAATCGCCCCCAGACACCGGGCATGACCCTGCCCTTTTTATTCACGGTGCCGACTTTGGGCAAAATGCTGGTCGGAGCGGCGGGATTCGAACCCACGACCCCCAGTCCCCCAGACTGGTGCGCTAACCGGGCTGCGCTACGCTCCGATAGGGGCCAGCATGTACGCTGGCGGGGCCGCAGGCGCAAGGGTCGCCGCGACACCGGAAAGAGGCTCGATCGGCCGCCAAAATCGCGGGGGATTTCCAGCCGCCGAATAGCGCCGGATCGTTACTGCATCGCCTCCGAGAACCGCTTGCGGATGCGGGAGCTCTCCGCCTCGATGTAGTCGTAGTCGACCGCGTGGATCTTGAACGAGCTCAGCGACGGATAGCCGGGCGGCCCGGCGATGTCGGTGCGCGCGGAGTAGAGGAACTCGCCCGGGAACAGCTCCTGCACCTCGCGGCCGAGCATGAATTCGGCGAACGCCTTGGCCGCGTTGGGATTGGGCGAGCCCTTCACGACCGAGCTCGGCGAAGCGATCACGAACGCGCCGTCGCTCGGATAGAGGATCGATATCTTGAGCCCCTCCTTGCGCGAGGGACCGACATAGGCGGCGTCGGCCGCCATCGCGATCGGACGTTCGCCGCGCTTGACCATGTCGGAGACCTGCTGGTTGCTCTGCACCACCATGATGTCGTTGGCGCGCAGCTTGTCGAAGATATTGCCAGCCGTGGACCTTGCCCAGCGTCCCGGCGATGACCACCAGCAGCGACGAGAAGTTGGGATCGGGCATCACGATCTTGCCCTTGTATTTCGGATTGAGCAGGTCGCTCCAGGTCTTCGGCCGGTCGGCCGCAGGCAGCATGTCGTCGCGCACATAGATCGCCATGACGTTGAGCCGCTGCGCCACGTGCATGCCCTGCGGGTCCTTGACCTCGGCCGGCACCTTGTCGAAATCGGTCGGCCTTGAACGGGACGAACATCCCCTTCTTGGTCAGCGCACTGGCGGCGGCGGGGTCGGAGTGCGTCAGCACGTCGACGAACACCTTGCCGCTGTCCCCTTCCTGTTGGAAGCGGCGCAGGATGTTGGAGCCGCCAGATCGGAACAGCTCGACTTTGATGCCGGTCTTGGACTGGAACATGTTGGAGATCTTCTGCGCGGTCGCGACCGGCACCGAGCAATACCAGACCACCTTGCCTTCTTTCTTGGCGGCGGCCATGTCGACCGCCTGCGCCCATGACGGCCGCACGCCGCCGGCGAGCGTCAGCGCCGTTCCGGCCAAGAACGACCGACGGTTCAGCGAATTCATTTTGCAATCTCCGTTTCCTCGGGTCCGGCTTGTGGCGCCGGTCTGGTTGCCGTCAATGTACTCGGAGCGATTGGCTGCGGGCAACGTCGGCGTTGCCATATTGGCCCGCTGCGCGGGGCGGCCGGCGGGCTTGCCCTGGCTGGCAAATATCTTCAAGACTAACCCCGGTTGCCGACTGTCCGCCTAAACACTCAGGGATTACTCAATGAAATACCGCGTGCTTGGAAAAGAATTCCGCGTTTCCGCCATTGGGCTGGGCTGCTCGGGCATGAGCGCCGACTATGGTGTTCCTGACGACGTGGAATCGATCGCGACAATTCACCGCGCCGCCGAGCTCGGCATCACGCTGCTCGACACCTCCGACGCCTATGCCGCCGGCGTCAACGAGCAACTGGTCGGGCAGGCCGTGAAAGGCCGGCGCGACAAATATTTCATCGCCAGCAAGTTCGGCAACATCCGCGGGCCCGGCGGCCAGCGCGGCGGCGTCAACGGCCGGCCCGACTATGTGCCGGTCGCCTGTGACGCGAGCCTGAAGCGCATGGGCATCGACCACATCGATCTCTACTACGCCCACCGCATCGATCCCAACGTGCCGATCGAGGACACCATCGGCGCGATGGGGCGCCTGGTCGAGCAGGGCAAGGTTCGCTATCTCGGTCTGTGCGAAGCCGGCGCCAGCACGCTGCGCCGCGCCCACAAGACCCATCCGCTCGCCGCGCTACAGACCGAATATTCGCTGTGGACGCGCGACGTCGAAGCCGAGATTTTGCCGACGCTGCGCGAGCTGGGCATCGGGATCGTCGCTTACTCGCCGATCGGCCGCGGCTTCCTCTCGGGCACGTTTCAGAAGCGCAGCGACCTGATCGAAGCCGATCGCCGGCACGCGCATCCGCGCTTCCAGGAAGGCAATTTCGAGAAGAACCTCAATCTGCTCGAACCGCTGAAGGTGATCGCGGCGACGAAGGGCTGCACCATGGCGCAGGTCGCGCTCGCCTGGCTGTTGGCGCAGGGCAACGACGTGGTTCCGATCCCCGGCACCAAGCGCCGCAAATATCTGGAGGAGAACGCCGCGGCGGTCGACCTGACGCTGACGCGATGCCGACGTCCGCTCGCTCGTCGGACGCGTTCCCGCCGCAAGCCGCGTCCGGGCTGCGCTACCCCGAGTTCCAGCTCAAGATGATGGGCATTTGAGGCCGATGGACCGGAAGCGGAGCCGAGTCATGCGATCGTTGCTGTACGTCGCTCTTGCCGCTCTGTCGCTGGTCGGAATGCCCGCCGCGCAAGCGGACGATCTCGCCATCCTCAGCGCCGCCGCAGTGCGCCCGGCGCTCCTGCAATTGCCCGCGCTGTTCGAGAAGGCGAGCGGCCACCGCCTGACCGTGAGTTTCGGCAACGCCACCGCGATCGCCGGCAAGGTCGCTGCCGGCGACCGCGTCGACATCGTGATCCTGCCGCCGCGGCAACTGACGGAGCTGATCAAGCAGGGCCACCTCAGCGCGGACGGCCGCGCCGATCTCGGCATCGTTCGGCTCGGCGTCGCGGTGCGCGCCGGCAGTACGGCCACGCCGGTTAGCACCGCGGAGGAATTCAAGCAGGCGATGCTGGCGGCGGCCTCGTTTGGCATGCCCGATCCCGCCGACGGCTCGACCTCGTCGCAGCACATGGTGAAAGTGCTCGCCACGCTCGGGATCGCCGATGCGATGCGCAGCAAGATCCGCCACTTCAAGGACGGCACGCAGGCGCTGCACGCGCTGGCCAAAGGCGAGATCGCGCTCACGGTGGCGCCGATGACGTCGATCCGCGTGGTGCCCGGCGTTGCACTGGCCGGACCGCTGCCGGACGCATTGCAGAGCACGACCGTCTACGCGGCCGCACTTGCGCGCAAGTCGTCCGCGTCGGGACCGGCGAAGGCGCTGCTGGCGATGCTGACCTCGCCGGCGTTCGCGGCCGTGCTGCGCGACAAAGGCATTGACGCCCCCTGAGCGCCGGCACAGCATTGGCTCAACCACGACAAGGGAGGCGCCAATGACCAGCAAACAAACGACGGCCGCCATACGTCGCTTCAAGCAAAATGCATCATGCGTGTGCTGCGTTTCACGCCGGGACATGTTGTCCGGTTTCGCCGCGGTTGCCGCCGCGCCACGCTTCCGAGCACGACGGCCGTGGCGCAGACGCCGGCAAAGCCCGCCGTCGGCGCGGGCCGGATCGACGTCCATCGGCATTTTGTGCCGCCGGGCCACCTCGTCGACCCCAAGCGGACCTAGCTCAACGAACGCTCGACGATTCCGAAGCCAGCTCGAGGACATGGACCGTAGCGGCGTGTCGCTCTCGGTCATGTCTCTCAGCGCGTCGGCGCTCTCCCATTCCCGATGCCCGCGACGCGCGGAAATTCTCGCGGCTTGCGAACGAGTATGCGGCGAAGCTGGCGACCGATCATCCCGGCCGCTTCGGCCAGTTCGCCTATCTTCCGTTCCCGGACATCGATGGCTCGCTGAAGGAGATCGAATACGCCCTCGATACGCTCAAGGCCGACGGCGTGTACCTGATGACGAACTACGGCGACAAGTTCCTCGGCGATCCGCTGTTTGCGCCGATCTTCGAGGAGCTCAACCGCCGCCGCGCGGTGGTCTATACCCACCCGACCAGCCATCCCTGCTGCGAGCGGCTGGTGCCGGGCCTGCGCGACGCCGACATCGAATACGGCACCAACACCACGCGCGCGATCGCCAAGTTCGTGTTCAGCGGCTGTTCGCGGCGCTACCCCAATATGCGCATGATCTGGTCGCACGCCGGCGGCACCATGCCGTTCCTGATCCGCCGCTTCGACAAGCGGGTGAAGGAGAGCACGGAATTCCAGCCGATCCTGCCGGAAGGCTTCTCGCCGGAAGCGCGCAAGTTCTACTACGACATCGCCCAGGCGCCGGAGCGGGCGCCGATGGCGGCGCTGAAGGCGGTCGCGCCGGTGTCGCAGATGCTGTTCGGCACCGACTGGCCGCATCTCACCACCGAAGAGCATGTCACGGGCCTGGTGAAGAGCGGCGTGTTCGACGCCGCTGAGCTCAAAGCGATCGACCGCGACAACGCGCTGCGCCTGATGCCGACGCTGCGGACCGCGTCGTAGAGCATGATCCCGAAAAAGCTTGCCCCGGACTTGATCCGGGGTGGAAACCGGTTTTCGGGAAAGCATGTCCTCGGGCTCGACCCGAGGGATCATGCTCAATGAAATAACCTAGAGTCTGACAGAGCGCGCCGCGCCGTCGGCTCACCGTTTCTGTGCGTCCTGGATCAGCTGCCAGATTCGCGACGGCGTGAGCGGCAGCACGCGCGGCTCGACGCCGAGCGGCGCCAGCGCCGCCGCCACCGCGTTCGCCACGGCGCCGCCGACCGGAATGATGCCGCCCTCGCCCGCGCCTTTGGCTCCGAGCGGATTGTTGGGCGACGGATGCGCCTCCAGCGAGACCGCGTGCAGGTGGGATAGTCGCTGGCGAGCGGCACCAGATAGTCGGCGAGCGATCCGACCAGGAGCTGGCCGTTGTCGTCGTAGACGATCTCTTCGGTGAATACGCTGCCGAGCCCCTGCACCGCCGCACCGATGACCTGCCCGTGCAAGGTCTCCGGATTGATGATGCGGCCGACATCGTCCACCACGGTATAGTCGAGCACCGCGATGGCGCCGGTGCGCGGGTCCACCGCGACATGAGCGATCGCGGTGCCGTAGGTATAGGTCGCCTTCGAATTGTCGAACTTGCCGTCGACGGCAAGCCCGGCAAGATCAGCCGGGGTCACGCGGCGGCCGTCGGGCGCGCTCGCCACGCCGTCGTGCAAGGTGATGGCGTCGGCCGCAACACCCAGCCGCTCGCCGGCGGCGGCGCGGATTTTCTCAATCAGCGCCTCTGCTGTCTTGATGATGGCGCTGCCACCCATCACCGTGGCGCGCGATCCGTAGGAGCCGTAGCCCTCCGGCAGGTAGGTGGTCGAGCCGTGGTAGACCGTCACCCGGTCGATCGGCACTTCGAGCGCGTCGGCCGCAATCTGCGCCATCACCGTCTCGACGCCCTGCCCGACGCCCGACGAGCCGACATAGACCGCAAACGAACCATCGTTTTCGATCACGATGCGCGCGTTCTCGCGCGGACCCGAAGCGCCGCCCTCGATGAAGCAGGCGACGCCGAGACCGTGATAGCGGCCGTCGATCAGCTTGCCGTTGCACGCGATCTTGTCGGCCCACCCCGCTTCGGCGATGCAGCGGTCGAAGGCGCTGGCATAGTCGCCGCTGTCGCAGGCGGTGTCGCCGAAGCCGTCGTTGGGCCGCACCGGCGCCAGCGGATAGGGCATCTCGGCCAGCGCGATGAGATTGCGCCGCCGGATCTCGAGCCGGTCGAGGCCAAGGTCGTTGGCGGCCATGTCGATGAGCCGGTCCATGAAGAAGCAGCCCTCGAACCGGCCGGGCCCGCGATAGGTCCCGGACGGCGTCTTGTTGGTCACCATCGCGTGCGACTTCAGATGCAGGTTCGCAATGCGATAGGGCCCGGATGTGAATTGCGCGACATTGCGCACCGGCGTCATGCCGTTCGGGCGGACATAGGCGCCGATATCGACCCAGATGTCGCCGCGCAGGCCGAGGATCGTGCCGTCGCGGTCGAGCGCGATCTCAAGATCGCATTCGGTTTCGCGCGAGTGGGCGATCGCCATGAAATGTTCGCGGCGATCTTCGACCCACTTGACCGGCCGGCCATAGCGCCGCGCAGCGAGCGCGACCAGAAAATCCTCCGGGTAGAATTCGCCGCGCGCGCCGAAGCCGCCACCGACGTCGTATTCGACGTAATCGACGGCTTCCTCCGGCAGGCTCATCATCGCCGCCATGGCGCGCCGGTTGAAGAACGGCAGCTTGGCGGCACCCGGAGACGCTCAGCCGCCCGGCCGTCTCGTCCCACTCCGCCAACAGGCCACGCGTTTCCATGGTCATCGCGGTCATGCGCTGCACGCGGAACTGCTCGCGCCGGGTATAGGCGGCGGTGCGGAAGACTGCGTCGACATCGCCCGCATTGGCGGTGAACACCGCGGCGCAATTGCTGTCGGTTCCAGGGATCAGCACCACATCTCGGCGTGCCGACGTGTGGCGATCGGCAATGGCGGGCCGATGGTCGATATCGAGCACGACCGCCTGCGCCGCGTCCTCGGCGCGCTCGGCGCTGTCGGCCAGCACAACGGCGACCGGCTCGCCGACATAGCGGACCACGGTATCGGCCAGCACCGGCTGCGCAAACGGTGCGATCGTCGGATTCGGCCGTCGAAACGGGATGGTCGGGATCGGCCGCCCGACATCCTGCGCGGTCATGACGGCGTGCACGCCCGGCATTGCCAGGGCCGCAGCCGTATCGACCGAACGGAGCGTCCCGTGCGCCACCGGACTGCGCACGATCGCGGCATGCCATTGCCCCGGTCGCGTCAAGTCGTCGACGTATTGGCCGCGCCCGCGCAGGAACCGCAGATCCTCCACCCGCTCGATCGGGCTGCCGATGAAGGTATTGACGTTTCTCATTGCAGGAGACGCGGGTCGCACCGGCCGCTGATCGCGACCGCGCTAGGGCCAAGGGGAGCCGGACCATAAGGTTCCGACCAGACTTTTCCAACCGCCTCCTTGTCGAGTCCTCGAATAGGTCTAAACTGCCTGCTCTTAAAAAACAAAAGCGATAACGGGAGGTGACGCTATGACAGTCAGAATAGCGGTAACTGCGCTCGTTCTGGCCATTGCCGCGCAGGGCGTTTCGGCAGCCGACATCGAACTCAATGACACCCAACGGTTGGGGCGCCAGCTCGTCGACCAGCACTGTGGGGTTTGCCACACCCGTCCGACATTGGTCTCGGGCATGTACGGTCCGGAACTGTCGCGCGAAACCGCCGGCGGACGCCAAGAGGTCGTGCGCGAGATCGTCGCCAGCGGCACCCCGCGCATGCCCGGCTTCAAATACATGTTCAATGCCGAGCAGATCGCCGCCATCGCGTCCTATCTGAGCGTGCTGCCGCCCGGCCATCAGGTCGTGAACCTGCCGCCGAAGTAGCCCCAGTCACAATACGTCAAAAAATCGCGACCCCGGGAGAACCCCATGATCAACGCACATCGCCTCGCACGCGTGAGCCTGGTTGCCATCGCCGTTGCCCTTGGCTCAGCCACTCTGACCGTGAAGCCTGCAGCCGCCGATACGCCGCTGTCCGGCACCATCACGTCCGCCGACGGCAAATCCATGGGCGGGGTGGTTGTTTCGGCGAAGGCCGAAGGTTCGACCATCACCACCAGCGTCTATACCGACGCATCCGGCAACTACTTTTTCCCGCCCCTGCCCGACGGAAACTATCGGGTCTGGGCGCAGGCTGTGCAATTCGATCGCCCCGCCAGCACCGTCGCCGTCGGCAAGTCACGGCAGCAAAACTTCGTCATGAAGCCGATCACCGACCGGGAAGCCTGGATCAAACAACTGCCCGGCGATGAGTTCCTGGCGGCGCTGCCCGGCGACACGCCGGAAGACTTCCGCATGAAGACGCAGGTACGCAAGAACTGCACCGGCTGCCACAGCGCAAGCTTCGCGCTGCAACATCGCTTCGACGAGGAAGGCTGGTCCAAGATCCTCGATCTGATGAAGCAGGTGAACGTCAACGGCACTTATCCGCGTCCGGACAAGCGCCTCACCCCCAACATCGACTTCCACCAAAAGGAGCTGGCCGCTTACCTGGCCCGCGCACGTGGGCCGGGCGAAAGCTCGATGCGGTTCAATCTTCTGCCGCGGCCGTCCGGCGAAGCCGCGCGCATCGTCGTGAAGGAATACGACTTCCCGACCGAGGATAACCACGTCCAGACCAACGACGGCACCGATTGGACCTTGGGCACGCCCTCCGAAAGTGGCCACATGGCCGGCGTCCATGACGCGGCCGCCGATCTCGACGGCAACATCTGGATCGTCTATTCGCGCCCGAGCCGCGTGACCTCCTACGCCCGCGTCGACGCCAAGACCGGCGCGGTGAAACATTTCACGCATGCCGGATCGCCGCGGCATCGTCGCCGGCAGCCACGGCATCGTCCGCGATGAAAACGGCATCCTGTGGTTCAACATTCGCTCCCATGTGGAGCGCCGGCATGGCGGTCTCGCCAAGCTCGATCCCAAGACCGAGAAGCTCGACATCTACGTCCCGCCGACCACCATGTCGGGAACGTCAGGCACGATCGACGCCGACATGAAGGGCAATATCTGGGTCACGTCGCCCGACGGGGCGCTGCGCTTCAACATCGCCGAGGAGAAATTCACCGAGTTCAAGTCGGTGACCCACAAGAACAAGCACGGCATCGCGACCGTCTACGGCCTTGCCGCCGACAGCGCCGGCAACGCCTGGTGGCTGCTGATGTCGCAAGACCTGGTCAATTACAGCGACATCACCACCGGCCGGTCACAAGAGTTCAAGCTGCCGCCGGAACAGGCCGTGGTCGAAAATCTCACGTCTGATCAGGCAAAAATGTATGAGACATTCATCCCGCCGGACTTCAATGCGCCATTCGCCTGGGCGCAAGGGGCGCGACGCATGGGCGCCGACAAGAACGGCAACCATGTTTGGATCGGCAACTCGTTCGGCGGCAATCTCGCCCGGGTCGACATCAACACCAAGGAGGTCACCCTGGTGCCATTCCCGAATCCGGAGGCGCACCAGCCTTATCAGGTGTCCGTGGACCGCAATCACAATGTCTGGACGCACCTGTGGAGCACCGACAAGATCGCGAAATACAACCCGAGCAACTCGCAATGGACGTTGTTCGACCTGCCCAATCGCGGCACCGAGTCGCGGCATCTCTCGCTGCTCGAGCGCGACGGCCAGCCGATGCAGGTGATCGTGCCGTATTATCGTACGCGCAAGGTCGCGGTCATCACGCCGCGCAGCGAAGCCGACCTGGAGGCGCTGCGAAAGCAGACCGGGCGATAGTAAGCTAACTCTTGTGACACACACTGCGACTGGCCCCGGCCAGTCGCAGCCGTTTTGGGAGAGCTGACATGGCGCTGCACCATCGCCGCATCACCTTTCATATCGTCGGCGCGCTTGCTGCCGTAGCCGTTATTGCGGCACCGCTGATCAGCCAAGCTTGGTCGCAGGCCAGGACCATCCGCATCGTGGTCCCGTTTCCGGCGGGCGGCAGCGCCGACATCCTGGCCCGGTTATTGGGCGAGCACATCGCCAAGAACCAGGGGCCGTCGGTGGTCGTCGAAAACCGACCGGGCGGCGGGGCCTCGATCGCCTATGAGTCGGTGGCGCGCGCCGCACCCGACGGCAATACGCTGGTGATCAACGGCAATTCGATCGTCATCAATCCGCATTTGCGCAAGGTGAACTATGATCCGCTCACCAGCTTCGAACCGGTCTGCTATCTCCTGAGCTCGCCGCAAGTGTTCGTGGTGCGGGCCGATTCGCCCTACAAGACGCTTGCGGAATTCGTCACCGGCACCAAGGCCCAGGCCGGCACGTTGGTGTTCGCGACCGTCGGCCCCGCAACCACGCAACACATCGGTTTCGAGCAATTCCGGCGGCTCTCCAAGATCGACGTCACTTACGTCCCTTATCCCGGCGGCGCGCCAGCCATGACCGCGCTGCTTGGAGGGCATGTCCATGCGGTGCTGACAAACTATTCGGAGGCTGTCGAACAACTACACGCCGGCACCGTGCGCGCACTGGCGTCCGCGTCATTGAAGCGCATACCGCCGCTGCCCGATGTGCCGACCGCCGATGAGCTCGGCTACAAGGGCTATAATGCCGAAGTCTGGTTCGGCGTGATGGCGCCGGCCAAGACGCCCCGCGCCGCCACCGCGCAGCTCGCGTCATGGTTCCAGGCCGCGCTCAAGGCGCCGGACCTGACCCCGAAATTCTTGAAGATCGGCCTCTATCCGGTCGGCAGCTGCCTCGACGACTTTGCGGCGCATATCCGCAGCCAGTACGACGACTATGGCCGCATCATCCGCGATGCCGGCATCAAGGTGCAATAGCGCCCTTTCAAAACCGCATCGCCTGTCCCTCGATGGTCAGCCGCCGCATCAAACGGGGCTGATCGCGCGGGAAATCCTTGCGGGCGTGGATTGAGCACCAATTGTCCCAGATCACCAGGTCGCCGAGCGTCCATTGATGCTCATAGACGATCGCGGGATCCTCCGAGATGTCGAAGAGCTGCTCCAGCACGCGCTCGCTCTCGTCACGGGACAGCCCCAGGATCCGGGCCGACATCAGCCGACTGATGTAAAGCGCCTTCCGGCCGGTCGCCGGATGGGTGATGAAAATCGGCTGCTCATGATGGCGCACGCTGTTGAGGTCGATCGCGTCAAGATCGAGCCGTTCGCGGCGCTTATAATCGTGAACCTGCAACACCGTCTTGCCTTCGAGTTTGTCGCGCAGCGGCTGCGGAATGTTCTCGTAGGCCCGGTACATATTGGAGAAGCAGGTGTTGCCGCCCCAAGACGGCAGCTTCATCGAATAGAGCAACGTGGCCCGGTGCGGTTCCGGGTAGTAGCTGGTGTCGTGATGGAACCACATCTCGCCGTCGCCGAACACGCCGATCGACTTGCCGTTTTCGACGATATTGGTCACCAGCATGAATGGCGTATCGAATTGCCCGCCGGGATCGCGGGTTGTCGTCGGCTTCTTGCGGATGTGGACCTTTCCGAAGTATCCCGCAGCGCGGACCTGATCGTCTTCCGATAGCTCTTGGCCACGGAACACGACGACGATATGCCGGTCGAAGGCATCCCTGATCGCCTTCAAGGCTGCGTCATCGAGCGGTTCGCGCAGATCGAGCCCAGTGATCTCGGCGCCGAGCGCCTCGGACAACGGCGTAATCTTCATGGTTGCGCCTCAGCTGTTATCGCGAAGCGCGCTATCCAGCAGCCTACGGCATTCGGCCAATTCGTGCAGTGCGGACTGCAGGCGCCGCAGGTCCTCGCGAGGAATACCACTCGAACCCGGCACCGGAGGGACGACATGCGACGATGATGCCCCTGCTGGCTCCGGACGGATATCGGGCGGAGCGAATTCCTGCTCCTGCGGCCCATTGCTGTCGCCCAAAAGCGACGGCAGCAATCCGAACAGCCCGCGCGCCCGTTCCACTTCGTTGGCGGCGGCCGGCGCATCAGCCTCGTCGATCAGCTCGTCGCCGTCATTCTGCGATCCGCGCGCGGGCGGATGTCCGGCGGTCTGCACGAACCTGATGCCGTGTTCGCGGATGATCCGCTGCACGCCGCGGATCGTGTAGCCTTCGCCGTAAAGCAGGTGCCGGATGCCGCGCAGAAGCGAAACATCGTCGGGGCGGTAATAGCGGCGGCCGCCGCCGCGCTTCATCGGCTTGATTTCGCGGAAGCGACTTTCCCAAAATCGAAGCACGTGCTGCGGCACGTCGAGGTCGACCGCCACTTCGCTGATGGTCCGGAAAGCGTCCGGTGCCTTTTCCACCGCGGCCCCTGCCCTTTTTTAGTGGCCCCTAAGCTTCTTCGGTCTCTGGACTTTCGGGTGCACCGTTGATGCGCTGCTTGAGGATCGCTGATGGCTTGAAAACCATCACGCGCCGCGGCGAGATCGGCACTTCCTTGCCCGTTTTTGGATTGCGCCCAATGCGTTGGCCTTTCTTGCGGACAACGAACGAGCCAAACGAAGAAAGCTTCACCGTCTCACCTCGTTCGAGGCAGTCGGTGATCTCTTTCAACACCAGTTCCACAAGTGTGGCGGACTCGGTACGCGACAGGCCTACCTTCTGGTAGACCGCCTCGCAGAGGTCCGCGCGTGTGATTGTCTTTGCGCCCATCGCCCGCCCCGCTTTCGGCGATTACCATATCCCTCTGTTATTTCAAACGTTATTAAGTTGTCGCAAGGCGGTCAACGGGGCTGCAAGGGAAAACGTGACCGGACCCCGCTACCACCTGATCAGGGTCGCGCCCCAGGTAAACCCGCCCCCCATAGCCTCCAGCATCACCAAATCGCCGCGTTTGATGCGCCGATCGGCCACTGCATCGGTCAAAGCCAGGGGAATCGAGGCTGCCGAGGTATTGCCGTGCCGATCCAACGTCAGCACCACCTGCTCGGGCGCAAGGCCAAGCTTGCGCGCAACACCGTCGATGATTTGCTTATTGGCCTGGTGGGGAACGAACCAGTCGATATCCTCCGATTGGAAGCCGGATTGCGCCAACGCGCCTTCGACCGCCTCGGAAATCGCGCCGACCGCATGCCGGAATACTTCGCGGCCGTCCATGCGCAAGTGTCCGACCGTCTGGGTCGATGACGGCCCACCATCGACGTAGAGCTTGTCGCGATAGCGACCATCGGAGCGCAGATAAGAGGTCAGGATGCCGCGATCCTGGTTGGTCCCGGATTGCTCCTGCGCCTCCAGTACGACCGCACCGGCGCCATCGCCAAATAGCACGCAGGTGGTGCGATCCTTCCAGTCAAGGATGCGCGAGAACGTCTCGCCGCCGATGACCAGCGCTCGCTTGAACGCTCCGGTGCGCAGCAACCCGTCGGCGGTGGCGAGCGCATAGACGAAACCGGAACAGACCGCCTGCAAATCGAATGCCGCGCCGTGATGGATGCCGAGGCCAGCTTGCACGGTCACGGCGGTCGCTGGAAAGGTCTGATCGGGCGTCGACGTCGCCAGCACGATGAGATCGATCGCCTGCGCGTCCACTTTGGCGTGTGCGAGGGCCGAACGGGCGGCATGCAAGCTCAGATCGGAGGTCAATTCACCCGGCGCGGCAATCCGGCGTTCGTGGATACCGGTGCGCTGCACAATCCATTCGTCGGATGTATCGACGGTCTGCGCCAACTCGATGTTGGTCAGAACGCGGGTCGGAAGGTAACTGCCGCACCCCAAAACAACGGAACGGATCATGCTCACGGACGACTCCCCCGATCAGCCGGGGCGCTATTTCAGTGTTGCCCTCGCGCGCGAGGGCTTCTCCGATCCGCGCGAGCAGATCATGCCGGATCATGTCGTCACCCATGTTGACCGCATATGCGAAGCCTTCGGCGTCGGTGCCGCCGTGGCTTTTAATGACGATTCCGTTCAATCCCAGGAAGACGCCGCCGTTGGCCTTTCGCGGGTCCATCTCGACGGCCAGCGAACGGAATGCACCGCGGGCAAACAGATACCCGATCTTCGACCAGATCGATTGGCGCATCGACACCTTCAGCAGATGCGCGATTTGGCGCGCGGTCCCTTCGGCGGCCTT
Source organism: uncultured Alphaproteobacteria bacterium (assembly GCA_963741595.1). Taxonomy (GTDB): domain Bacteria; phylum Pseudomonadota; class Alphaproteobacteria; order Rhizobiales; family Xanthobacteraceae; genus VAZQ01. The sequence continues at coordinate 46,109 of CAVUIV010000004.1, read as the reverse complement.
GAGCGCAATATTGCCCGTGAAACCTTCGGTCACCACCACATCGACAACGCCCTGGCCGATATCATCGCCCTCCACAAAACCCACATAGTCCAGGAACGGCAGATTGCGCTCGCGCAGGATCTGCCCGGCCTCCCGCACTTCTTCGAGACCTTTGACTTCCTCGACGCCGATGTTCAGCAGCCCCACGGTCGGCCGTTCGCGGCCTAGCAGGACGCGCGCCATCGCCGAGCCCATGACTGCGAGATCGACAAGATGAGGCGCGTCGGCGCCGATGCTGGCGCCCAGATCGAGCACGATCGAGGTCCCGCGCACGGTGGGCCAGCGTGCCGCGATCGCCGGCCGGCTGATGCCCGGCATGGTCTTCAGTTGGAATTTCGCCAGCGCCATCAATGCGCCGGTGTTGCCGGCGGACACCGCAAGGTCCGCCTCTCCGCGTTTGACTGCATCGATCGCCATCGCCATCGAGGATTTCCAGCGGCCCTGACGGAGCGCTTGGCTGGGCTTGGCGTCCATCGCGATCGCGACATCGGTGTGGATGATGCGCGAAGCCGCCTTAAGTTGCGGACGCACATCAACCAGCGGTTCGATGACGGCGCGGTCGCCAAACAGGAGAAACTCGATGCCGGGGTGACGATCGAGCGAGAGCTGCGCACCAGGGACCACCACGGCCGGACCGACATCGCCACCCATGGCGTCGAGCGCGATACGAACTTTCTGCGGCATGTGCGACCTTGCAGGCGCATCGGCCTCCGCCGGACTTGGAAGCGTCGGCCCCAGTTGACCATACCTCACCGGCCCGGACCGATGCCAGTATGCGGTCATGACCGTTCCGGTTTGTTCTTCAGCGCAGCCAATGCAGCGAACGGATGCTCGCCGTCGTCACCGGTCACCGGCGCAGCGAATTCCGCGCCCGGTTTCCGAGGATACGGATCGAGCCCCAGGGACAAAAAATCAGTGGCGACGACGCCGAGATCGACCATGCCGCCGATCAGCGGCTCCGGCGCGTCCTCCGCGACCTGCACCGCGACCTTGCCGGCATCATCGGCGCCGGTATCGACGGCCGGAACGAACGTCAGATCAACGGCCTCGTCGACGTCGTTGTCGATCGGTTCAAGCGTCACCACGCAGGTTTGTCCCGCGGTCGCCGACACGCGTCCGACCACGCGCAATCCATCGCTCCCGCGGCGGGTGACGTGGAAATGCGCTTCAAGCCGCGGCAGTGCGGCAAGCCCGATGAATTTCGCCACCGCAGCACGCGTGCCAGCATCGGCGGCGAGATTGAAATGCCGTCCGGTGGCGGGCACCTCATGAATGCTCACGGGAACGCTCCAGGGTTGCGTCGTGTCGCGCTTCATGACGCCCTCGCGGCAGATGGCCGGAACGCCGACGGGTCCGGGAAGTCGATGCGCCCCGCAAGCAAGGCAGAGCCCTCGGTGGCGGCAAGCCTGTGGAAAAGTTCGCGCACATAGGCCGCGAGCCCATCCGCGCGCGACGGATCGTCGGCGATCCCAGGCACGTTGCGACCGAGCGCCGCCGCAACTTGCTCGAGCCCGGGCGATGCCAACGCGCTGTCATAAGCACGCTTGCGGCCATAAAAGGCCTCAGCGATTCCTTTCATCTTGCGGGGAACCGCCAGATCGCCAACACCCATTTCCCGCAAATTCCCATCCATGTCCGCGCAAAAATGATCGAACAAAGCCTGTCCGAGGCCTCGCGCCGGTACGTCTTCAGCTTCCAAGCGCGATAACAAGAGAGCCACATGGAGAATGATCATCTCCAGCCGCCCTTCCGCGCGGTCGGGGACCCCATAAACCGTATAAAATGCCGGCATGCGTGCCTGCGCCACGATCGCGCCATATAAACTGGCGATGGTGGTGTCACTGGGCGCGCGCCGAAACAGGTTCAAAATCATCGGGATAGCCTAAAAACCGCGGCGCCGCCCGAGATCCGGTGTGGTTGCAAAAGGCGGCGCTGCCCGGTACGTGAATGGTGTCACGATTGCAATGGGCCATGGGGATGTTCGGGGGCATGTCTGACCTTCGACGAAGCAAGTGGGCGCAGCCAGGGCCATCGCGGCCGCGCTGGTGCTCGCCCTGCCTCTTGGCGGCTGCTTCACCGAAACCTATCAAAAAGGCTACGTGATCCCGGAGGGAGCGCTCGAGCAAATCCCGATCGGCGCCAGCCAGGAACAGGTCCTGATCCTGATGGGCACGCCCTCGACGGTCGCCACCGTCAGCGGCGAGGTGTTCTATTATATTTCGCAACGCGCCGAGCGCCGGGTGGCGTTCATGCCGCAATCCGTGGTCGATCAGCGGGTGGTGGCGGTCTACTTCGACAAGAACCGACGCGTGCAACGGCTTGCCAATTACGGCATGCGGGACGGTAAGATCTTCGATTACATCAGCCGCACCACCCCGAGCGGCGGCGAAGAGATCAATTATCTCGGCAGCATCTTCAAGGCGTTCAGCTTCTAAGCGCGCCTTAGCTCCGCGCCGGCCAGGCTCTCGCAACTCTGCACACGACAAGCACCGCGCTCAATCGTCCTTTTCGCCGACCGGCCCGCGCACCAGATGCATGATCTCGATCACGTTGCGGTCGGGGTCGAGGAAGTAGGCGCTGCGACCCTGGAATGTGCCGGCGCGACGGTCTTCTTCCTTGAAGATCGCGATGCCTTTTTCCACCAGGAACGTCTTAGCGCGGTCGTACTCTTCACCGGTCAGGCGGAATGCGGTGTGAATTTCGTGCTTGCCGGCGGGGTTGGGATCGATCGGCTTTTCCGAATAGGTGAGCACGAAGCTGTCCTTGCCCGCGACACGCAGGAACACCATGTGGCCGGTGCGGCGAACTTTCTCCATCCCGAGTATCTCGGTGTAGAACTTTTCCGATCGGTCCAGATCCTTGACCGGGATGGTGAAATGCAGAACGCCTTCGGTCTTCAGCATTGTTCGCTCCTTGCCCGGCCGCGCCACGCGCGCACGGCGCGATCGACCGGGACCGATATTGTCTGTTGCGCGCGCGGCAAGTTCAAGCCGCCGAGCACCATCATGGATTCATGATCTTGCGCAGTCGCGCGACCACATGCGGCGGCGTCTGACTGTAGATGCGCTGCATCAGCGACTGCAGCTCCGGCCCGCTGCGTTGTGAATTGACGTCGAGGCGGCGCTTCTTGGCCTCATCCAGGAAGGCTGGGTCCTTGAACGTATCCATCAGCGCTTGTCGCATCGCCGCCACGCGATCGGCCGGAACACCCGGCGGCATCAGGAACGGCCGGCCGGCACCGAGCGGACCGGCGCCGGCTTCGATCAGCGCTTTGTCATCGGCGCTGCCCGCCAAGTCGAGCGCAGATGGCACGTCCGGCAGGTTCGGCTCCTTTTCGAGCCCGACCTGCACCAACAGCTTCACTTTTTTCTCCGGCAGCCACGTCGGCCGGGTCGAGGTCAGCGCGCTGTAGAACACGCTTGGGTAGCCGTCGACTTCTCCGCGCTCCATCGCCAGGAACACGCGGCTTTGCAACTCATAGCCGACGATCAGCTTGAGCTTGAGCCCCAGCGTCTCGATCAACAGGCGGCCATAGAAGCTCGGCGTCGAATTGACACCCGACGAGCCCATCGTGATCTCGCGCGTGAGCACGTCCTTCCAGGTGTCGACCGGCGTCTGGTGCCAGACCGTCAGCAGCGCGGTCTCGATCGACGGCGTGCCGAGCCAATTAAACTTGAGTGGGTCGTAGATCGCTTCCTTGGTCCCGAACAGCGGCTCAAACGGCGTGTTGTTTTGCACGTTGCCGATGACGGTGCCGTCTTTGGCGGCAACGTTGAACAGGTGATTGACCGCAACGATGCCGCCCGCGCCCGACATATTGCGCACGACCACCGCCGGATTGCCGGGGATGTGGCGCGACAGATGCGGCGCGACCGTGCGGGCGAGCGCATCATAGCCGCCGCCCGGCGCCGAGCTGACGATCAGCGTGACCGTCCTGCCCCGATAGAACTCGCCTGGCGATTGGGCGAGCGCGGGAGATAACGCACAACGCGGCAACCATCAACGCCGGCACGGGGCGGCAGAGCAAACCGAGCATCATCGTTTTCCAGCCGTCCAGGTTTGGCGGCGGCCCATACTGATACGGTCGTTTCAACCCGACAAGGCGCTGCATGCCCTGAACCCGCCTGCAAATAGAAAGGGCCGGCGCAAGGCCGGCCCTTCCACTCCCGTCAACGACGGCCGCAGCGCCAATCAGTAGCGTGCGGTGACCGCCGGCGAGCCCCCACCGAAACGATAGTTCACGCCGAACTTGATGAGATGAATCTTCTGCGTGATATCGGCATTGATGGATCCCGAGCGCGAGCACGGGCTATATTCGGACTTATACGATTCATTACAACCGCCCGATCCATTCGCCGCGAAGCCCAGCGACTCCGTGCCGAAGTCCATATAGTTGTATTCGATCTTGGCGGACCAATTGGACAGGAAGGCGTGCTCCACGCCGGCACCGATCATCAAACCAGTGCGCGTATCGCTCGCAGTCGCGGAAAACGGCCCGAAAGTCGCGGAGTAATCGCTATCCGCCCAGGCGACGCCAACCTTCGCAAACAGCATGGTGCGATCATAGGTGTAGCCGACCCGGCCCGCCGCGGTGGCGATCCAATTGACCTGAGTCGAGCACTTGACCAGGAGCAAGCACGGCGTGCTGCCGTCCACATCGGCCCAGCTGAACTGGCCTTCCACGCCGATCACCAGCCAATTGTTGAGTTGCCAGTTGAACCCGGCCTGGGCACCGCCAAGGAATCCATTGACGGTGTGCGACGAGACCGGAAGCACAAACGAATGGATCGGCAGTTCGGCTTCGACCGTGCCCCACGCCGCGCCAAAGTGGCCGCCGACATAGAACCCGCTCCAGCTAAACGGCGCCGCTGCGACAACAGCCACCGGTGCCTTGCGCGGCAGATCCGCCGCCTGAGATGCGCCCGCCAGCATGGTTCCTGCCAGCGCCGCGGTGAGCGACAACATCCTGTTACGCATACGCATACTAACCTCCACACACACCTGAAGGAGCGCGTTCTGCCCTCCCCCCAATAACCATTTGTTAACCTATTTCCCGCCGAAATGTGTTGTAAAAAAATCACATAAAAATGGAAAGTACGGAGGCACCGCAGAGATCTGTGGATAACAAATAAGCTCTCAATCAGGGCCTGACAGCTATTTTAGCTTCGAATTATCAGATGGTTAGATGATCGGTATTTGAGTATATCGGTCCGACTTATCCACAGACCGCCATCCCTGGAGGCGCTCTCCAACAGGCAGTCAGCACGCGCAGCAGAAATAGCGTGCGCCCTACGAAATGCACATTTGAACGCATCGGAATGCAGCGCTTCGCCACGGAACGGGCGTTACTTTCAGCTCGTTTGTGCAAAGCGGCTGTGTAGATTCATCGCGCTCGCTTGAACGAACGCGCACAAAAAGAAAGCCCCGCGAAGCAGCGGGGCTTTCCAGTCCAGTGTGTCGCCGCGACTAAGCTTAGTGCGCCAGCACCGCCAGCAGCAAGAGCGCCACGATGTTGGTGATCTTGATCATCGGATTGACCGCCGGACCGGCGGTGTCCTTGTACGGATCGCCGACCGTATCGCCGGTCACCGCAGCCTTGTGGGCTTCCGAACCCTTGCCGCCGTAGTTGCCGTCTTCGATGTACTTCTTGGCGTTGTCCCAGGCGCCGCCGCCGGAGGTCATCGAGATCGCGACAAAGATGCCGGTGACAATAACACCGAGCAGCATCGCGCCGACCGCCGAGAACGCCGCCGACTTTCCGGCGGCGCCGCCACCGGCGATGAAGTAGATCGCGAAATACACCACGATCGGCGACAGCACCGGCAACAAGGACGGCACGATCATTTCCTTGATCGCCGCCTTGGTCAGCATGTCGACCGCGGCGCCGTAATCCGGCTTGTCGGTGCCCTGCATGATGCCGGGCTTGGCCTTGAACTGCCGGCGGACTTCTTCGACGATCGCGGAAGCCGCGCGGCCAACCGCAGTCATGCCCATCGCACCGAACAGATACGGCAGCAGGCCGCCAAACAAGAGGCCGACCACCACGTACGGATTGCTCAGCGAAAAGTCGAGCACGACGCCCTTGAAGTACGGGTAGAGGCTCGGATTGCCGATGAAGTATTTCAGGTCCTCATTGTAGGCCGCGAACAGCACCAGCGCGCCGAGACCGGCCGAACCGATCGCATAGCCTTTGGTCACTGCCTTGGTGGTGTTGCCGACCGCGTCGAGCGCGTCGGTCGACTTGCGCACCTCTTTCGGCAAGCCCGCCATTTCGGCGATGCCGCCGGCGTTGTCGGTCACCGGGCCGAAAGCGTCGAGCGCCACGACGACGCCGGCGAGCGCCAGCATGGTCGTCACTGCGATCGCGATGCCGAACAGGCCGGCGAGCGAATGGGTAATTAGGATGCCGGCGATGATGACGATGGTCGGCAGCGCGGTCGATTCCAGTGACACCGCGAGGCCCTGGATGATGTTGGTGCCGTGACCGGTCACCGATGCTTTGGCGATCGACTGCACCGGACGGAAATTCGTGCCGGTGTAGTATTCGGTGATCCACACGATCAGCCCCGTCACCGCCAAGCCCACCACGCCGCACCAGAACAGCGCCGTGCTGCTGAAGGTCAGGGCCGCGACCTTGATCGGCACGTTGAAGCCCACCAGCCAGTGAATGACCAGCGCCAGCGCCGGCAGCGAGAGCAGGCCGGTGACGATCAGGCCCTTATAGAGCGCGCCCATGATCGACTGACTGGCGCCGAGCCGCACAAAGAACGTGCCGATGATCGAGGTGACGATGCAGACGCCGCCGATCGCGAGCGGAAGCACCATCATGTTGAGAAGCAGCGGCGTGCCGGCAAAGAAGATCGCCGCCAGCACCATGGTGGCGACCGCGGTCACCGCATAGGTCTCGAACAGGTCGGCGGCCATGCCGGCGCAGTCGCCGACGTTGTCGCCGACGTTATCGGCGATGGTCGCGGGATTGCGCGGATCGTCCTCCGGAATGCCGGCTTCGACCTTGCCGACGAGATCACCGCCGACGTCGGCGCCCTTGGTGAAGATGCCGCCGCCGAGACGGGCGAAGATCGAGATCAGCGAGGCGCCGAAGCCGAGCGCGACCAGGGCGTCGACGACGACGCGGCTGTTGGCGGCATAGCCGAGCGGCCCGATCAACACCCAGAAGTAGACCGTGACCCCGAGCAGCGCGAGGCCCGCGACCAGCATGCCGGTGATGGCGCCGGCCTTGAAAGCGAGTTCCAGACCGCCAGCCAGCGAGCTGATGGCGGCCTGGGCGGTGCGCACGTTGGCCTGCACCGACACGTTCATGCCGATGAAGCCGGCCGCACCCGAGAGCACCGCGCCGACCAGGAAGCCGATCGCCACCAGCAAGCCCAGGAAATACCAGACCACCAGGAAGATGACCGCCCCGACGACGCCGATGGTGGCGTACTGCCGCTTGAGATAGGCCTGTGCGCCCTCGCGCACGGCGCCGGCGATCTCCTGCATCCGCGCGCTGCCGGGATCAGCCTTCATGACCGACATGGTCGCCCAGACCCCATAGGCAATGGCGAGCAGGCCGCAGACGATGATCACCCCAAGAGCTGTCATTTGATAAGAATCCCGGTTGGTAGACGCCGGACAACTCCCCGTCCGGCCTAAGGAATTTCGGCATCGGCCGGATGTCGCGGCCGAAAGCGCGCGGACATTGCCAAAAACCCCCGCGCCGCGCAACGTTTGGCAGATGGTTGTCCCACCCAGCCGAGTTGGCAGGGAAATGCGCCTCACGCCGCCTTGGGCTGGCCCCGGAGCCGCTGCCACAGCAGCAGCGCCCCGGCGGTGAGAACCACCGGAAAGACGATATTGTTGACGGCGGCCCAGCCGAAATTCGCCAACACCGTTCCGGACGAAAACGAACCGATCGCCATCGAGCCGAACACCAGGAAGTCGTTGAACGACTGAACCTTATTGCGCTCCTCCGGCCGGTGGCACTGGGTCACCATGGTGGTCGCGCCGACAAAGGCGAAATTCCACCCGACGCCAAGCAGGCACAGCCCGCCCCAGAAATGCCAGAGCGAGGTTCCGGCGATGCTGATGATGGCGCTCAGCACGATCAGGCCGAGCCCCAGGGCGACCATCCGCTCGACGCCAACCCGCAAGATCAGCGAGCCGGTGACCAGGCTCGGCACAAACATCCCCAGCATGTGCCACTGGATGCCAAGCGTCGCCTCGGCGACCGTGTGATTGCATTCGACCATGGCGAGCGGCGCCGAGGTCATCACCATGTTCATCATCGAATAGCTGGAGACGCCGCAGGCGACCGCCGCGATGAAGCGCGGCTGGCGAACCAGTTCGGACAACGGACGCCCCGGATTGGCGGCAGTGCGCGGCGGCGGCTTTGGGATGTTGACCAACATCAACACCGCCGCGGAGATCACGGCCACCACGGATTGCGCGAGATAGGTCCCCGCGAACAGGTAGGGCTGCCACAGATCCTTGGTTCCGATGACGAGTTGAGGCCCGAAAAAGGCGGCAAAGATCCCGCCCACCATGACCCACGAAATTGCTTTCGGCCGGAACGCCGCGCTCGCCGTATCGGCCGCAGCGAACCGATAGGATTGATGCGCCGATGCATAAAATCCGCTGAACAGCGCAGCCAGGCAAAACAGGACGAACGATGCCGACAGCACCGCGGTGCAGGCCGTAAGTCCAGTCAGCACGCCGAACATCGTACCAACGAAGAACGACATGCGGCGGCCATAGCGACGAGCAATCCACCCCGTCGGCAGCGTGCCCATCCACATGCCAAGCACATAGATGGAAATCGGAACCGTTGCGAAACTCCGGTCTGGAGCCAGCATCGCGCCGATGATTGCACCGGTCGCCACCAGCACCGCGTTGTTGGCGCCGGCGAGCGCTTGGGCGACCGCCAAGATGACCGCATTGCGCCGGGCGAGCCGGTCGCCGGCGGCGGCATCGAACGCGGTTTCGGCCACAGCCGACATCAAACATCTCCGAAGCAGGGCGCGAAAGAAATCGCGCCCTGTGTATCGGCACGCAATGGGTATTTCCACCTTGCTCCACGCGGAGCAGCAATGCCCGTCCGTCCGGGTGAGCCTCACTCCGCCCTCATCCTGAGGGCGAGCGAAGCGAGCGTCTCGAAGGATGGGGCGGCCCCGGTTTGTAGCCATGGTTCGGACGGGTCGCTGCGCGACCCTCCTCACCATGAGGGGCCTCAGGGGGCGCTCGTGAAGGCCAATGCGCCCGGATGCCGGATGACCACCGACCGCGCCGCGGCCGGCGACTTGGCCCCGATCTGGCCGAGCGCGGCACGGGTCTCGTCGATCATCAAGTCGATCACGTGCCTGGGACCATCGGCCCCCAGCGCGCCCAGACCCCAGAGAAACGCCTTGCCGGCGAACGCGGCGTGCGCACCTAGAGCCACGGCCCGCACCACGTCGAGGCCACTGCGCACGCCCGAATCGAACAGCACGGTCGCACGCGAACCGGCTTGCGCGGCGATGGCCGGCAGCACGTCGATCGGCGCCGGCAACGCCTCGATCTGGCGCCCGCCATGGTTCGACACCCAGACGCCGTCGATGCCGAGCGCGATCGCGCGCTCGGCGTCGGCCGGATGCATGATGCCCTTGAGGACGAGCGGCTTCTTCCATTTGTCGCGGAAGCGCGCGATCTCGTCCCAGGTGAAGGCGCCGCCGATTTCGCTGCGCGCAAAGCTGATCACCTCGTTCACGCTCGCATTCTCGCCGGCATAGGTCTTGATGTTGGCGAAGCGCGGATGACCGTGCCGCCACAGCGACATCAGCCAACCTGGCGAGCGCAGCATTTCGGACAGCATCCGCGGCCCTGGCGAGAACTTGCTGCCGCCAAGCCCGACGACGACCTCGCGCGGGCGCACGGTGCGGACCGGCACATCGACCGTCATGACCACGACGTGGACGCCTGCGGCTTCGCAGCGGCGCAACAATTCGAAGCCGAGCCAATGATCGTTACGCGCCATGCGGTAGAGCTGAAACCACAGAACGTCCGGCGCGAGCTTGGCCGCCTGCTCGATGGTGATGCCGCCAACAGTGCCGAGCGTATAAGGCACACGGGCGCGCTGCGCCGCCTCCGCCATGAGGCTGTCCGCGCCCGGCCAGATGATGGCCGGCCCGCCCATCGGCGCGATCCCAAGTGGCGCCGCGTATTTGCGTCCGAACAGCTCGACGTCGACGGCCGGCAGGGCCGGCATGACGCCGTAGCGCGGCACCAGTTCCACGGCATCGAGCCCGGCCCAGTTGCGCCGGATCCCCTGATCCGAGCCGGCGCCGCCGTCGCCGTATTCGAAGGCGAAGCGCGGGATGCGGCGGCTGGCCCGCCGGCGCAGATAAGCGACGGTCGGATATTGCTGCCGCAGCTTGGTGCCGCCGCGATAGGCGGCTTGCTGTTCCGCCGAAACGGTTGCAGCGGTCGTCGCCGTCCTGTCGTCCATGGCGATCTCCTCAAAAATGGCTGAAGGACAACTTCTCGAACTGCATCCGCTTGCCGTCCCGATCGAGGAAGCATGGCGCCGCCTTGACCGCGGTGATCCGCCCGATCTCCGTGATCGGCACGCCGATCGCCTCGGCGGCAGCGCGAAGCGCCGCGACCCGATCCGGCCGTACCGTGCACACGATCTCGTAGTCGTCGCCGCCGGTGAGCGCCGTTTCCAACGCCGACGGCTCTCGCGCCACGACATTGGCCGCGGCGTCCGACAGCGGCACACGACCAACTTCGACTTCGGCAGAAACGCCCGACGCGTCGCAAAGCTTGCCGAGATCGCCGGCAAGTCCGTCAGAAACATCCATCGCCGCGGAGGCGTGAACGCGGATCGCCTCGGCCATCGCATTGCGCGGCTGCGGCACCAGATAACGGTGAATCAGATGATAGTTCTGCTTGTTGTCGAGCTGCCAACGCTTGGCGGCGCTGACCGAGTTGCGCAGCTCGAGCCCGAGCGCGGCATCGCCGATCGTGCCGGTGACCATCACCACGTCGCCGGTCTGCGCGCCACTGCGGCGCACCATCGTGTTCGCCGGGACCGATCCGAATGCGGTGATCGACACCACCACCGGACCTGACGTTCTGGTGGAATCGCCGCCGAGCAGCGGGCATTCGTAATGCTTGGCGTCCAGCCCGAGCCCGCGCGCGAACAGTTCAACCCACGTCTCCGTCACCTCTTCCGGCAGCGCCAGGGTCAGCAGAAAGCCGAGCGGCTTGGCGCCTTTCGCCGCGAGGTCTGAGAGATTCACCCGCAACGCCTTCTTCGCCACCATGTCGGCGGCGTCTTCGGCAAAGAAATGGATGCCGCCGATCACAGCGTCCGTGGTGAGGACCAGATCGTGGCCGGGCGGCAGCGAGAGCGTCGCGGCGTCGTCGGTCAAGCCAAGCGCGCCCGGATGCGTGGCAAGCGGACGGAAGTAGGTCGCGATCAAACGGTCTTCAGCCGATCGCGGCTCGTCCGCGGTCATTGCCCTACCCTACCTGCTCGAATTCGGCGGCACGCAATCTGCGCGCGATCTGATCCAGCACCGCGTTGACCATGCCGGTTTCATCGCGTTCGACGAATGCGTGGGCAACGTCCACATATTCGGACACGACCACGCGCGCCGGCACGTCGCGGCGATGGTCGAGCTCGTAGGCGCCCGCCCGCAGCACGGCACGCAGGATCGCCTCGATGCGCTTGAGCGGCCAGCTCGTCGCCAAGGCTTCGTCGATCAACGGGTCGAGCTTGCGCTGCTCACGCACCACGCCGCCGACAATGTCCCGAAAGAACGCGGCTTCCGCCGGCAGATATTGCTGGCCTTCGACTTCCTGCCCGATCCAATGGCTTTCGAATTCGGCCAAGATTTCGTTCAATCCGGTCGAGGCGATATCCATCTGGTAAAGCGCTTGCACCGCCGCGAGGCGGGCCGCGCCGCGCCGGTTGGCCTTGCGTTCGTCGGATGGTTGGCGTGGCGCCATCGCGCTATCGGGCTCCGCGCTTGAGACGAATAAGAGCCAGCGCGGCGCGGGCGGCATCGCCGCCTTTGTCGCCTTTGTCCGGCAACGCGCGTTCGCGCGCCTGCGCATCGTTCTCGACCGTGATGATGCCGTTGCCGATCGGCATCCGCCGTGCCACCGAAAGGTCCATCAGCGCGCGCGCCGATTCAAACGACACGATTTCGAAATGCAGCGTCTCGCCGCGGATCACGCAACCAAGCCCGACGGCGCCGTCGAACGGCTTGCCGGCACGCTCGGCGGCATCGAGCGCAATCGCGATCGCCGGCGGCACCTCCAGCGAGCCAGGCACGCTGACGCGCTCATAGGTCGCTCCCATGGCCTCAATGGCGCGCACAGCGCCAGCCATCAGCGCGTCGGCAATGTCGTCGTAAAACCGCGCCTCGACGATCAGGAGGCGCACGCCCGTGAGGTCGCCTGCATCGGTGCCGGTCGTCCGGCGCGGCTCGGCCATTGCTGTCTCCTGTGATTGCGACGTCAGTACAAGCGGATGGCGGCAGCCGCAAGGGCGGCATCGGTGGCAGAACCCCTCGATTTCGCCTAGGGTTACTCAGAGCCGACCGCGAATAAGGCCGGCGGCAAGCAGGGAGGCTCACGATGCGCTACTGGCTGGCGGGATTTTCGCTGTTTGCCGGGCTCGCTGGAGCGACCGGGGATGCACCGGCGAAGGTCGTCCGGTTCGACATCGTCCGGATCGAACCCGCCTTTGAGGGCCGCAGCTTCGGAACGGTCGGCACCTACGACCGCATCATCGCCCGCGCCACCGTGGCGCTGGCGCCGAACGACCCGCACAACACGATCATCGTCGATCTCGACCGCGCGCCGCGCAATGCGCAAGGCTTGGTGGAAGCGACCGCCGAGGTCGAGATCCTGCGCCCGACCAATGCCGCCAACGGCAACCGCCGCCTGCTCTACGACGTGGTCAATCGCGGCACGCAACGGGCGCTCGCCTATTTCAACGACGCGCCCGCCGGTAACGATTTCTCCAAAGCGGCATCCGCCGGCAATGGCTTCCTGATGAACCGCGGCTACACCGTCGTCATTAGCGGCTGGCAGGGCGACCTCGGCGCTCGCGCCGGCTGGAAGACGATTTCGGTCCCAGTGGTGCCGAATGTCACCGGTCTGTCGCGCGAAGAATTCATGTTCGACCACACCCGCAATCCCGCGACCGCGACCCTCACCTATCCCGCCGCCGATCTCGATCCGTCCAAGGCGCGCCTCACGGTGCGCCAGCGCGAAACCGATCCGCGCGCGACGCCGGCCGATCTCAGCTTCAGCTTCGACGGAGCGGACAAGATCTCGATCAAGCGCCCCGCCGGATTCGACGCCGGCGCGATCTATGAACTGATCTATCAGGCCAAAGATCCCAAGGTCATGGGCATGGGCTTCGCAGCGACGCGCGATATCGTGTCGTTCTTGCGTCGCGAAGCCGCCGACGCGACCGGCACGCCCAATCCGCTGGCTGACCGCATCGACTATGCCGTGTCCTTGGGCGTATCGCAGAGCGGACGCTTCCTGCACGATTTCCTCTATCTCGGCTTCAACGAGGATGAGGCCGGACGCATGGTCTTCGACGGGCTGATGCCGCACATCGCGGCCGGCAAAAAGATGTTCACCAACTATCGTTTCGCGCAGCCTGGCCGAAACATGCAGGAGCACGGCGAGACGCTTTATCCCGGCACCGCGTTTCCATTCACCTATCCGGTGACCACGGATCCGGTCAGCGGCCGCACAGACGGCTGGCTGGCGCGCTGTCTGGCGGCAAAGAACTGCCCGAAGATCATTCAGACCGACACCGATCTCGAATTCTACCAGTCGTTCGGCTCGCTGGTGGTGACCGACACCAAGGGCGAGCCGCTGACCATGCCGGACAATGTGCGGCTCTACTATCTCGCGAGCCTGCAGCATGCCGCCGCCGCGAACGCCAAGTCCGGCATGAACCCCGTTTGCACCTATCCCACCAATCCGCTCTATGCGGGACCGGTGTTGCGGGCGCTGCTGGTCGCGCTCGAAGGATGGACCGCCGACGGCACCGCGCCGCCGGCGAGCCGATACCCAAGCCGCGCCGATGGCACGCTGGTGACGCCCGCCGAGAACGCCAAGAGCTTCCCCACCGTTCCGGGCTTCAAATACGGCGGCCTCGTGCATCAGCCGACCGTCGTGGATCACGATGCGATGCCGCCGGTGAAGAAGACCGCCTATCCGGTGTTCGTGCCCAAGGTCGACATCGACGGCAACGCCGTCGCCGGCATTCGGCTGCCGACGCTGGTTGCACCGGTCGGCACGCATCTCGGTTGGAACGTGCGCAAGCCAGGCTTCGGCAACGGCGCGTTTGTGCGGCAATTTCGGATCGATGCTCCCGTTCGCGAAAACGCGCGAGGAGCGCATGAAAACCAATGACCCGCGCCTGTCGATCGAGGAACGTTATCCCAATGCCGCCGCCCGCGCGGCTTTGATCGAGCAGACGGCACGGCAACTGGTGCGCGATCGTCTGCTGCTGGAGGACGACGTCGGCGGCTACCTGCAGGCGACGAACTGATGCGCTATCAGCGCGTCTCAAGCAGCCGCGCGGCATAGCGCGCCATCAGATCGATCTCCAGGTTGACCTCGCGCCGGCCGCCAGCGCGCCGAGCGTCGTCACCTTCAGCGTGTGCGGGATGATCAGCACGCTGAAGGTGTCGCCGGCGACCTCGTTGACGGTCAGCGACACGCCATCGAGCGCAACCGATCCTTTCGGCGCGATGAAGCGCGCGAGCGCAGCCGGCGCGCGCAAAGTCAACCGCGCCATCTCGGTCAGATCCTCGCGCTTCGCCAGCGTGGCCAGCCCATCGACATGGCCGGCGACGATGTGGCCGCCCAGCTCATCGCCGGCGCGCAGCGCCCGCTCCAAGTTGATCTTCGTTCCGTGCCGCCAGCGCCCGACCGTGGTCAGCCGCAACGTCTCGGCGGCGGCATCGACCGAGAACCAGGTCCGGCCGTCCTCCTCACCGATGGCAACGACGGTCAGGCACACTCCGGCGCAGGCGATCGACGCGCCCTCGACGATCGACGCGCGTGGATAGCTGCAGGCGATCTTCAGCCGGCTCAGGCCCTCGCCGCGCTGGCGAACCGCGACCACCTCGCCGATATCAGTCACTATTCCGGTGAACATGACATGAGCCTCACAGCGCAGGCATGAGCTTGCGCGCTTGCAGGAAGTCGATCACCAAGCGGTCGAAGCCCGCCGGGTCTTCGAGACAGCAGGCATGCCCGGTGCCGGGCAGCATCTTATGCACCGCGCCCGGCACCAGCTCGCGCCGTCGTTTGACCGGCCGGCAGCGAATGGTCGAGTTCGCCGTTGATGACGAGCGTCGGCACTCTCATGGTGCCGAGACGATCGGTGGTCGCGGTATGGTTGCCGGCCATGAAGACCTGGGCGATCGCTTCGCCCTTGAGGCGCGGCTCGCGCTCGACCCACATGTTGAGAAGATGCTTGCCGAGATGGCTGTCGGCGAATGCCGGCGCCACCAGCTCCCGCAGATGCTTGATGTGATAGTCGCCGAGATCCTTGCGATAGCCGTCGATCCGGCCTTGGTAGCGGGCGCTCGAGCCGCTATTGCCGCCGACCAGAAACACCGCGTCGAACAGCTCCGGATGATCGAGCGCCAACAACAGCGCGATCGATGAACCGACGCTGCATCCGCCCAACACCGCGCGCGCAACTTCAGATCGCGCATCACGCCGACCACGTCATCGCACATATCCTTGAGCGAATACGGCGTCGTCACCTTGCTCGAGCGGCCATAGCCGCGGATATCGATGCCGATCACCTTGAACCAGGTCGAGAAATGCGCGCTCTGATACATCCAGAGGTCGTGGTCGAACGGATTGGCATGGACGAGCACCATCGCAGGCCCGTCGCCCTTCACCTCGTACCAGATGTCGACCCCGTTGCTGCGGCTGACCGGCATGACGGCCTCATGCCACCGCTTTGATCACGGCGGTCGGGTGCCGATGCCAGACCGGATCGGCGGCCTTGAAGCCCGCGACCTTCATCGAATGCTGATGCAGCGGCACGCCGCCGAAATTGTCGAAATGATCGTAGTCAAGGAAGCAGCCGCCGGGCTTCAAGCAGCCCGTGCACGGCCTCGTAGCAGCCCGCCATGGCGGCAAGGTCCTGCAAATTGTGGATGGCTTCTCCCGATACGACGAGATCGAACGGGCCGCCGACCTTTTGCGCCCAGGCCGGATCGAGCAGGTCGCATTGCACGTAGCGGATCGCGCGGTCATGGCTCGAGAACTTCTCTCGGGCGCGCGCCAGCATCTGCGCGGAGAAATCCTGCAGCGTCAGCCGCGCCGCGGGGAACGCGTCGAGCACCGCCTCGGCCACGACACCCGTGCCCGCGCCGACGTCAAGCACGTCGATCGCGGCATCGGCGCGAAACGGCACCGCCGCGATCAAAGCCTCGAGGATCGGCATGCGCTCCGCCATGCGGCGTGCATCGCGCGCGATCCACTCGGCGACATAGCGGTCGGAATGCCAGTCGTCGCATGATCGTGGTGATGGTGATCATGGTCATGATGGTGGTGACCATCGCCGTGGTGGTGATGGTCGTGATCGTGACTGTGGCCGTGGCTATGGTCGTGCTTGGGGTCGTGTGACATCACTGTCTCCTCGGCCAATCATCACGCCGCCGCACCGTCGGTCAACCGGGCGACCGCACGAAGTGTGTGACCCTATCGGTTCCGACCGTATCCGTGCCCGTCATGACCAGGCGGGTTGAAGCCGTCACCGCGTCGAGCGGCAGCCCTTCCAGCGCATCGATCCCGTCAGGGCCGATGGCCGTGGGCGAACGAAACACCACCGCCTCGTCAACGAGGTCGGCGTTAACGAACGCCGCCGATACGATCGGCCCGGCCTCGATCATCAGCTGCGTGATCCCCCGGCCGGCCAGCGCCTGCAGCACCGCGCCGAGATCGAGCAGCCCGTCGCCACCCGTCCGAACGCGCAGCACGTCGGCACCCTGGGCGTGCAGCGCCCGCTCGCGATCGTGCGACGCGCTTTCGGAGGTCACCACCCACAGCGGCACCTCGCGCGTCGAGCCCACGAGTTTGCCGTCGAGCGGCAACCGCAGCTGTCTGTCGAGCACCACCCGCACCGGCGAACAGCCGGCCATGCCGGGCAATCGGCAGGTCAGCAGCGGATCATCGGCAATGGCCGTGCCGATGCCGGTGAGCACGGCATCGCTGGTCGCCCGCATGGCATGCACCCGATCGCGCGCCGCTTCGCCGGTGATCGCGGCCGGCCGCCGGCCCACCAGCCCGGCCTTGCCGTCGGCGGAAACCGCAAGCTTCAGGATCGTGTGCGGCCGCCCGTCGGCCATGCGGCGGATGTGGCCGGCATGGGCGCGCCGCGCCTCGTCGGCTCCGACGCCGACCTCGACGGTCACGCCCTTGTCGGCGAGCCGCCAATGGCCCGAGCCGGCGACCTGCGGGTTGGGATCCGCCAGGGCCGACACCACGCGCGCGACGCCGGCCTTGAGGATGGCGTCGACGCAAGGCGGCGTCTGGCCATGGTGCGAGCAGGGTTCGAGCGTGACATAGAGCGTCGCACCGCGCGCGGCGGCGCCGGCCCTTCGTAGCGCTTCGGTCTCGGCATGCGGCCGGCCGCCGGGCTGGGTCCAGCCGCGCCCGACGATCAGCGGCCCTGCCCCATCGTCGCGCACCACCACGGCGCCCACGGCCGGATTGGGCCAGGCGCGCCCGAGCCCGCGACGGCCGAGCGCCATCGCCATCGCCATGAAGTGCTGGTCATCGGAACGGCTCATCTCGGCCTTGTTGCATCGCGCGGCGGCATCCGGTCAACTGCGCAATCGACGAACAATACACCGCACATCCTGAAAATTGAGCACAATGACGCCGCGCCCCAACATCCTGCTTATCATCTGCGATCAGCTGCGTGCCGACCATCTCGGCTGCTACGGCAATCGCACCGTCCGCACCCCGGCGATCGACTCGATCGCCAAGCGCGGCGTGGCGTTCGACCAATTCTACGTGGCGAGCCCGGTTTGCCAACCAAACCGCGCAACACTCGCGACCGGCCGGATGCCGTCGCTGCATGGCGTGCGCATCAACGGCATCTCGCTGTCACTTGCCGCCAACACCTTCATCGACATGTTGCGGGTCAATGATTGGCGCACCGCGTTGATCGGCAAGGGCCACCTGCAGAATTTCGGCGGCGTCTCCCCGTCCCTGAAGCGGCCGGCGCCGCCCGACGGCTACACGGCGCCGCCCAAAGGCTTCGATGAAGCCGACAAGGAAGACCGCGGCGACCCGATCTACGATCAGGAAAACGCCAAGACCTTCGCCGCCAATCCGGAGCACGACCTGCGGCGTCCCTACTACGGCTTCGAACACGTGGAACTCTGCTCGCAGCATTCCACGCGCGTTCAAGGCCACTATACGCAATGGCTGCGCGAGCGCCGCCCGGACGGCGACAAGCTGCGCGGACCGGACAACCAATTGCCGCACGACTACGTCATGCCGCAGGCCTGGCGCACCGCGCTGCCGGAAGAACTCTATCCGACGTCCTACGTGGTCGAGCGCACGCTCGCCTATCTCGACGGCCACGCCCGCAACGGAAGCGACAAGCCGTTCTTCGTGCAGTGCTCGTTTCCCGATCCGCATCACCCGTTCACGCCACCGGGCCGCTACTGGGACATGTTCAAGCCGTCGGACATGGAGCTGCCGGCCGCGTTCCACGTCGGCAACCGTCCCCTGCCGCCGCACGCGGCCGCACTGCATGCCGCGCGCGACAACGGCACCCGCGTCGCCGACTCGCAGCCGGCCTTTGCCGTCACCGAGCGCGAGACCCGCGAGGCGATCGCGCTGACCTACGGCATGATCGCGATGATCGACGACGGCGTCGCCAAGATCCTCAAGCGCCTCGACGAGCTCGGCCTCGCCAAGAACACCGTGGTGGTCTTCACCAGCGACCACGGCGATCTGATGGGCGACCACCAGCTCATGCTGAAAGGCAACTACGCCTATCAACGGACTGATCCGCGTGCCGTTCATCTGGGCGGAGCCGGACGGCGCCCGCGCCGGGACACGGACCAACGCGCTCGCCGGCACGCTCGATATCGCCGCGACCATGCTCGATCGCGCGAAGATCGCGCCCTACAACGGCATCCAGGGCCAGAGCGCGCTGCCGGCCATGAACGGCGGCGACGGTCACGACGGCATCCTGATCGAATATGGATCGCAGCGTCCGCTGCATGGCACCACCGGCGAGATGGCGATGCGCACCCTGATCGATCGGCGCTACCGGATCACCTATTATCGGGGCGTGCCCTGGGGTGAACTCTACGACCTCGAAAACGACCCGCTCGAGATGGATAATCTCTGGGACGATCCGGCGGCGGCCAGCGCCAAACGCGACATGACGGAACGGCTCATTCACAAGATGATGGAGCTTGCCGACCGCAGCCCGCTGCCGACACGTTCGGCTTAGCCTCTCCCCCCGTGTTGAGCGGATGCAGCCGGGGGATTGAGCCTATCGCTTGGCGGAGCTTGCCGGCGCCGCACCGGCGACGGCCTGATAGGCGTTGACGAGGCCGGCCCCGAAATCGCGGGCGCGCTCGCCGCGGCCCAACGTCCTGGCAGTGCGGGTCAGAAGCCGACGCACATCGCTCGGCGTCAGCTTCGGGTTGCGTTCCATCATGAGCGCCGCGACGCCGCTGACATGAGCGGCAGCCACGGAGGTGCCGGTGGTGAATTGATAATTGCCGCCGGGCGCCGGCACCAGGATCTCGACCCCCGGCGCCGCAACCGCGATGTGGCTACCGCGATTGGCGCCGGTGTAGAGCCGGTCTTCGATATCGGTCGCGGTGACCGCGATGACGTTGCGATCGGCCGCAGGATAAAGCGGCGGCGAATTCGGGCCGGCATTGCCGGCGGCGGCGATCAGCACCACGCCACGCTTCGCGGCGCGATCGAGCACGTCACCGAGGCGCGGATCGGCCGGTCCGGCAAAGCTCATATTCACGATGCGGGCGCCGTTCTCGACCGCCCAATCGATGCCCCGGATGATGTTGAACGTCGTACCCTCACCGCCCGAGCGGGGATCGAACGCGCGCACCGCGAGCACGCCCACGCGCGGCGCCGCGCTGAGCACATTGCGCCGCGCCGCAATGGCGCCGGCCATGCCGGTACCGTGGGCATGCGGCGCGCGATCGCCGGCTGCCGGATCGAAGCTGCGCACCACTGCGCCGGCGAGGTCCGGGTGCGACGCGTCAATACCGGAATCGATCACCGCCACCAGCACACGGCTGCCGGTGGCCAAGCGATGCGCCTCCGGCAGATTGAGCTTGTCTGGCGCGTACTGGTCGCCGTTGATCTGCGGCAGTTGATCCTGCGCCAGTGCAAACAGGTAGTTCGGCTGCGCACCGGCGACCTGGCCCTCACCCGCGATGCCGCGGATCATATCCGGGACGCTGGCGCCACCATCGATCCGCCATCGAAACAACCTGCGCCCGGTGAGACGGAAGGTCTGCGTCTCCATGCGGGTCATCGCATGGCGCGCGGCGATCGCATTGAGCTGACTCTCCGACACGCTCGGCGGGACGTCGAGGATGACCTCGTTGGGCACGAACGGCGCACCGGGCGGCGGCAGGTGGAAGCCCTTGCGCGAAACCGTCGTGGCCTTGGACGTGCTGCCTTTGCTCTTGCCCTTGCCCGTGCCGCTGCTACCGCCCGGCGATGGCAGATTGGTAGGAGTCGGCGGTGGCGGATCGCTGGGCGGCGGCTCCTGCGGCAAGCCGCGCTCCGGCGTCGGAAACAACCGTGACGCGATGAACACGCCGAGCGCAGCCGTAGCGATACCGCCGACGACGTACCAGACGGTGTTGTTGTTGGAATCGGAATTGCCGGGCGTTGGATTGTTGGTCGGCGGACAAGGAAAGGACGGGCACGCGGATTGCGCCGACGCGCCCTGCACGCCGAGCGTCAAGGCCAGCACCAGCGCCAAAAATGCGCGAAATAACATCGTCGGGGTCATTGCGTCGACCAGCCCTTACACACGCCGTTCCCCGACAGCGCACCACAGCACCGACAGCGCACCTCAGCACCGCCACCGCCGCGCAAGCTGGCGGAAACCGATGGCAAAACTGTGTTGACGGCGCCGCAATCGACGCCTGGTTAACAGCCGCGACCGCAATCACTGATTTCCGGTCACATAGGCGGCACGGACCTTCGCCAACATCTCAGGCGTGAGATTGCTGACGGTGGTGATGAGCTTCTGCAGGGCTTCGCCGGTCATCGGCCCGACCGTGAGCTTGGTTTTGGCGGCATCCGCCAGGAATTCCGGGTCCTTCATGGTGGCGTCGAAGGCGCGTCGCAATGCCGCCAGCCGCTCCGGCGGCACGCCAGGCGTGGTGAAGAAGGCCGAACCGACCTCGGCCGCCACCATGATGGCGCTGAGCACCTGCCGTTCCTCTTCATTGCGTGCAAGTTCGACGGCGGTTGGAATGCCGGGCAATTCCGGATGACGCGACAGCGAGAATTGAACGAGGATTGAAATGGTCTTTTTCGGCCACCAGTCCGGGTGCCCGACCTTCACCGCGGTCCAGGAGGTCGAGTGGCCCTCAACCTCTGCGCGTTCAACTGCAAGCTGCCCCTCGGCCGATCCCTTGTAGCCCATGATCAGTTTGAACTTGGTCCCGAACACGTTGTTCATGACCGTCGGATAGATCGACACCGTCGATCCGGCACCGGTGCCGGACAGCGTCGATTCATATTTCTGCGCATCGGCGAAGGTCTTCACCTTCGAGGTGTGCCACATGAACACGATATTGATCAGGGAATTGACGCGACCGACCCAGCCGAGCTCGGCGGTCTTGAAGCGCACATTGGCGGTGCCGAGCCGTTCGTCGAGCGCAATCGTCGGCGCGCCGATGGCGAGCACGGTGCCGTCCTTGGGCGCCACGCCGAAAACGTGATTGACCGCGAGAAAACTGCCGGCGCCCGGCATGTTCTTCGGGACCACATTGGGACGCCCGGGAATGTGCCTGCCGAGATGACGCGCCAGCAAGCGCGCATAGGTGTCATTCGAGCCGGCCGGCGGATAGCCGATGATCACGTCGACCGACTTGCCCTTGTAGAACTGCTCGACCGACGGCTGCGCAACAGCCGGCGTCATGACGCTCGTCGTGGCTGCAAATGCAGCGGCGGCAATTCCGGCTCGAACGATGACCCCCATCCTCGCGTCCTTCTCTATGACTGACTTGACGTGTCCGGCTGCCCCATCCGGAATTCAACGACCAGAATGTCTCTTTTTCCGGCCGCCTCCAAGAGTGGGGCCGCTCGGTCGAGCGGGGCAAATGAGCGCGCATGTGAAGGTGGATGCCCCTCCAGACCGAGGCCGCCCAATCGCATAGCCATCACGAAAAATGCCGTAAAATGCGACATTATTGGAGGCCGTATCCTTACTGACAAACCTCCACGGGGTCGCTAATGTCCCGGCCGGGCGGCTGGGTTCAGCGGCGGCGCTTCGCGTCACGCATTCATTGGAGAGAGTAATGAGGTTATCGCAGTCCTACACGCGATCGCTGGCGTTGTGCATGTCTGGCCGTCGTCATCGTCGCTACTGCAGCGCTCGCTGAAAAATTCGAACCGCGCGTCGGCCAGGCCGGCAAGGACGTGGTGTGGGTGCCGACGCCGCAAGCGCTGGTCGACCGCATGCTCGACATGGCCAAGGTCACGCCGAGCGATTTCTTGATGGACCTCGGCTCCGGCGACGGCCGCACCGTCATCACCGCCGCGAAGCGCGGCGTGCGCGCGGTGGGCGTCGAATTCAATCCGAACATGGTCAACCTCGCGCGCGACAACGCCAAGCAGGCGGGCGTGACCGAGTTCGCGAGCTTCCAGGAGGGCGACCTGTTCCAGGCCGACATCTCCAAGGCGAACGTCATCACGCTGTTCCTGCTCCCCGATATCAACCTGCGCCTGCGTCCGAAGATTCTCGACCTGCGCCCCGGCACCCGCATCGTGTCGAACTCGTTCGACATGGGTGATTGGACGCCGGACCAGACCATCCAGGCCGGCCCGGAATGTACGTCCTGGTGCCGCGCGCATCTGTGGCTCGTTCCCGCCAAGGTGCAGGGCACCTGGAAACTCGCGGACGGCGGTGAGCTGACGCTCGAGCAGAAGTACCAGGTCGTCACCGGCTCGTTGCGGATCGGCGCCAGCAACATGAACATCAACACCGGCAAGGTGATCGGTGACCAGATCACCTTCACTGCGGGCACCGCCCACTACACCGGGCGCGTGAACGGCACGACGATCGAGGGCATTGCCCAGACCTCGTCCGGCTGGCGCGCGACGCGCTAATCGCACATCGACTGTTTGCGGCGGGAGCCTCGGTTCCCGCCCAATCTGCATCTTAACGAATGGACCGGCCGCGCCCCGCGCGTTGTCGCATTGGTGGAGGAAGCCATGAAACTGTCCCGCGCATTCGCGCTGTCGCTTCCGGTTGCTGGCCTTGCGCTGGCGACGGCATTGAGCCTTGCACTGGCGGAACCGAAAGCGCCGTTCGAGCCGCGCGTCGGTCAGGAGGGCAAGGATGTGATCTGGGTTCCGACCGCGCAGGCGCTGGTCGACCGCATGCTCGATCTTGCGCAAGTCACGCCGGCCGACCTCCTGATGGATCTCGGCTCCGGCGACGGCCGCACCGTCATCACCGCGGCGAAGCGCGGCACGCGGGCGATCGGCATCGAATACAATCCGGACATGGTGGAGCTGTCGCGCCGCAACGCGAAAGCCGCGGGCGCCGGCGAACTCGCGAGCTTCGAGCAGGCCGACCTGTTCGCGACCGATTTCTCCAAAGCCACCGTCGTCACCATGTTCCTGCTGCCCAGCATCAATATGAAGCTGCGCCCCAAGATCCTGGAGATGCGCCCCGGCACCCGCGTGGTGTCGAACTCCTTCGACATGGGCGACTGGCGCCCGGAGCAGACGGTCGAAGCGCAGGGCGAATGCACGTCCTATTGCCGGGCACATTTGTGGATCGTGCCGGCCAAGGTCGAAGGCACCTGGAAGCTTCCGAACGGCGACCTACGGCTGGAGCAGACCTACCAGACGCTGTTGGGCACGCTGCGGTCGGGCAATTCGACCATGAACGTCGTCGATGGCAAGGTTATCGGCAACACGATCTCGTTCGTCGCGGGTGACGCCCGCTATACCGGCCGCATCAACGGCAACGCCATCGAAGGCATCAGCCAGACCTCAAGCGGCTGGCGCGCCACGCGCTGAACAAAACTCCGCCGATTGCGGACAGCCACTGTCCGGCCGGTGGCGCGTCCGCGCGCCGGCCCGTTTCCCGACACATCGTCGTCTGTGCTATCGTGACGGCTCCCTGACCTGGAGCCCGCCATGGCACGCGATTTCGAAGACTATTGCTGGAAGGACGTGATCGACGCCGACACCCTGCAAATCTATCAAGCCTATCGGCGCAAGGTTTATGTCGGGGCCAATCCGGCGGTGCTGGCCATCGATCTCTACAACAAGGCGTATCTCGGCGGCGACCGGCCGGTGATCGAGATCGACCGCGAATTCTCGGGCACATGCGGAGAGAACGCCTGGCGCGCGCTGCCGCACACCCAGAAGCTGTTCGCGGCGGCGCGGCGGGCCGGGGTGCCGATCATCTATTCCACCCGCCATGTCGATACCGGCCAGGTGCAGTCAACCAACCGCAGCCTGGGACGGCTCGCGCCCGACATCTACGACATCAAGTCGGAGCTGGCGCCGCAGGCGGGCGAGCTCGTCATCTACAAGGAGCGCGCCTCGGCGTTCTTCGGCACGCCGCTCATTGCACACTTACAAATGAAGGGCATCGACAGCCTGATCATCTGCGGCGAGAGCACGTCGGGTTGCGTGCGCGCCTCCACGGTGGACGCCTATTCCTACGGCTTCCACAACACCGTGGTCGAGGAATGCACCTACGATCGCTCGATGATCACCCACAAGGTCAATCTGTTCGACCTGCATCACAAATATGCCGACGTGATGCACATCGAGGAGGTGCTGTCGCATCTTGATGGGCTGGCGCAGCAGCGCAAAGTGGCGTGAGCGGACAGCCGACCGCGTCTGTCGATCGACGTTGCGCGGAACAATCCTATTTTTTGACGTCGGCTTTTTGCGTCTGATCGTCGAGCGGCTTCAATGCGACCTTCATGCGCTCGCGCACGTCCTGCGGCGAATCCAGCAGGCCGAAGATGATCTTCGTCAGCACCTCGGCGGATTGCGGCCTGATCTCCATGTTCTCTTTCTTGGCGGTCGCGATGAACTCAGGATCGCGGACGGTGGCCTCAAACGCACGGCGTAGCGCCGCGACGCGGTCCGCGGGAACGCCCGGCGTGGTCGCGAGCGGCCGCCCGACCGACGACGCATTCGCCATGAAGTGCAGCAGCGGGCGATCCTCGGCGCGAACCGGCTGGTCGATGATCAGCGGCACGTCCGGCAGCGCGGGCTCCTTCTCGATGCCCGCCTGGATCAGCGGAATGATCTTCTTTTCCGGAATCCAGGTCGGCTTCGACGCCATCCAGCCCGAATAGGGATTGGTGCCGCGGCCCTCGACTTCGCCGCGCTCCATCGCCAGATCGATGAACTGGCCACCCGGATAGCCGAACACGATCTTGAACTTGGTGCCGAGCACGTTGTTGTAGAATGCCGGATACTGCACCGACGCCGAGCCCGCGCCGGTGGTGCCGAGGGTCGTCAGACGTTCTTCGCATCCGCAAGCGTCTTGGTCGGCGAGGTGTGCCACACCACCAGCAACTGGTTGGAGTGCACGACGTTCGCGATCCAGTTGAATTCCTTCAGATCGGCCTTGAGCTGCGGCGAGGATGCGAGCGCCTGATCCACGGCCAAGCCCTGACTGACGATGCCGATCACGGTGCCGTCGCGGGGCGCGACCTGGGCCATGTAGTTCGCGGCCGTGATGCCGCCGCCGCCGGGCATGTTCACGACCACCATCGCCGGGTTGCCGGGGATGTGCTTACCCATGAAGCGGGCGAGCAGCCGCGTGTACTGATCGTAATCGCCGCCCACGGTGGTGCGCACGATGAACCGGATCTGCTTGCCCGTGTAGAAATCGGCGACGGCGTCGGCCGTCGCCGGTCCCGCGCCGAGGAAAAACGCACCGGCCAATGTCGCGATGAACCTGATCATTATGTGTTTGCTCCGATGATCCTATTTCTTTTTCGCTGCCGGCTGCTCGAGCTCGTGCAGATCCTTGGACGTCAGCGCCACCTTCATGCGCTCGCGCACGTTCGCGGGCGAGTCGAGCAGGCCGAAGATGATCTCCGCGATCTTGTCGGCCGACTGCGGCCGCACCTCCAGCTTCTCTTTCTTCGCCGACGCGATGAATTCCGGGTCCCGGACGGCGGCATCGAACGCGCGGCGCAACGCCGCCACCCGGTCCGCAGGCACGCCGGGCGTGGTCGCCAGCGGCCGTCCGACGGTCGCGCTACGCGCCATGAATTGCAGCAGCGGCTTCTCCTCCGGACGCACTGGCAGGTCGAGGATCAAGGGCACGTTCGGCAGAGCGGGTTCCTTTTCGATTCCGGCCTGGACCAGCGGGATGATCTTGTTCTCCGGAATCCAACTGGATGCGTCGCCATGTAAGACGAATACGGATTGGTCCCGCGCCCTTCGACCTCGCCACGCTCCATCGCAAGGTCGATCTCCGCACCGCTGCGGTAGCCGAAGATGATCTTGAATTTGGTCCCGAGCAAGCTGTTGTAGAACAGCGGGTATTGGACCGACGCCGAGCCCGCCCCGGTCGTGCCGATGGTGGTGACGCGCTGGCGCGCCTGATCGAGGGTCTTGGTCGCCGACGTGTGCCACGTCACCAGCAACTGGTTGGAGAACACCAAATTCGCGATCCAGTTGAACTCGCGGAGATTGGCCTTGAGCTGCGGCGACTGCCCGAGCGCCTGGTCCGCCGCCAGTCCCTGGCTGACGATGCCGATGACGGTGCCGTCGCGCGGCGCGACCTCGGCCATGTAGTTGGCGGCGATGATGCCGCCACCACCGGTCATGTTGACCACCACCATCGACGGATTGCCGGGAATGTATTTGCCCATGAAGCGTCCGATCAGCCGCGAATAGGCGTCGTAGTCGGTCGCCGGCAATGTGCGCACGATGACGCGGATCTGCTTGCCGCGATAGAAATCAGCGACCGCATCGGTCAAGGACAACATCGACATGGCGGGCGTTGAGACCACGGCAGGCTCGAAGATCCTGAAGGGCAACATCGCCAACCGCGACGCTTCATCGTCGAGCGGCTGAAGGCTGCTGGTGCCGTGATCGTCGGCAAGGCCAATCTGCACGAATGGGTATTCGGGCCGACTAGCCAGAGCACGCACTACGGCCCCGTCCGAAATCCTTGGGACGTCAGTCGCATCCCAGGTGGCTCCAGCGGCGGCTCCGGCGCCACGCTGGCAGCCGGCATGTGCCAGGGCTCCATCGGCTCGGACACCGGCGGTTCCATCCGCATTCCCGCCTCGTTCTGCGGCGTCTCCGGATTGCGGCCGACGATCGGGCAAATCTGCTGCCGGGGCTCGGTGGCAGTCTCGCAGTATTTCGACACCGTCGGCCCGATGGCAGCGAGCGTCGCCGATGTGGCGCGCATCTTCACCGTTATCGCCGGGCCGATCAGGACGATCCCATGTCGGAAGACCGCCCCGTCCAGAACGTGCTCGGCCTCATCGACCGACCGGTGCGGGGTCTCAGGATCGGCATCCAGAAGCGCTGGTTCTTCGAGAACATCGATCCGGCGCTGGAGAAGGCGCTCGACGACGCTATCGCGGCCTATCGCGGATCTCGGCGTCGAGATCGTTGAGGTCGACCTCGGCGACGTGGAAAGGAGCATGAGCTGCTCGCCTTCAAGATCGTGCTGGCCGATGCCTACAACGTGCACAAGGAGAGGCTCGAGACGCGGCCGCAGGATTTCGGCCGCGATGTGTATTCGCGGGCGATGCTCGGAAAGGAGGTCAAAGGGCACGAGTATGCAGCGGCGCTGCGCTGGGGCGAGAGCTTCCGGCAGCGCCTGCGCCACGTGTTTGGCAGGGTCGACGCGCTGCTCACACCCACGCTGCCGTTCGGCGCGCCGAAGGCCGAAATGGGCCTCGAAGGTGAAGCCTGGTTCCGGACCGTGCGCCAGATCACGCGATACACCTTCTGGAGCGCGTTCGCGGGCGTGCCATCAATGTCGGTGCCGTGTGGTTTCGACGCGAATGGCATGCCGCTCGGCATGCAGATTGCAGCACCATGGTTCGATGAGGCGACGGTGCTGCAACTGGGTCAAGCCTATCAGCGCGTCACGGCGCACCATCGCGCAAACCGGCAGGTCCGCCGAGCTGAGCAGCATTCACCGCCAACAGAATCTCCGATCCTGAACTCCGTCCTGTCGTCACTACCTCGGCATCGAGGTCGATGATGCTATCGAGATCGCAGACCCAGAACATCGATATCTCAAGATCGGGCAGAGAGCGGCGGTTCTACCTCCATTGCCCGAACGCGATGGCCCCGCAAGCGGACCAGAGCATTTCTGCGTTCTGGTCACGCAGTCTGTCGTCGCCGACAGCCGCTTTGTGGGATCAAGCCGCGTGACAGTTGAATCACGCCGCTAGCGTCCTCCAGCACCATGGCGGCGCACTTCTCGCCGATCATGATCGAGGGCGCGTTGGTGTTGCCGCCGACGACCTGCGGCATGATCGAGGCGTCGGCGACGCGCAAGCCCGTCGATGCCGTGCACCTTGCAGCCGCGGATCGACGACGGCGTCGGAGCCCGTGCCCATGCGGCAGGTGCCGACGGGATGCAGGTTCGAGACGCCGCGATTGCGCAGATCCTCGATCAGGTCCTTCTCGCTGGTGACCGACGGGCCCGGGCACCACCTCCTCGGCGATGTAGGGCTTCAAGCGCCGGCTGCTCCGCGATCTTGCGGCAGAGCGCTGCGCCGATAGAGCATGGCGTCGACGTCGTAGGCCGTCTCGAGGAACTTGAACTCGATCTTCGGCGGCGCCAGCGGATCGGCGGACTTGAGGCTGACGCGGCCGCGCCCCTCGGGCCGCAGATGCACCGGCGTGATCATGAAGCCCGGCCATTTGTGCGGAATGATGCCGTCGCGGTCGCGCCTCTCGATCGAACAGAGCGAGATGTTGAACTGCAGGTCCGGCCGGTCGAAGCGCGGGTCGGAGCGCACGAAGATGCCGGCGAGCGTGCTGGTGCCGGCCAGCGGCCCCTGCCGTCCGAGCGCGTACTGGATGCCGGCCTTGAGCTTGTGCGACCGGCGAGCGCGCGAGATCGTTGAGCGTGACGGCCTTCGTCGCGCGCCAGGCGACGAACGAGTTGAAATGGTCGTGCAGGTTGGCGCCGACCGGCAGATCGCGCTTGCACGTCGATGCCCATCTCCCGCAGATGCGCGCCGGGCCCGATGCCCGACAGCAGCAGCAGCTGCGGCGAGCCGTAGACGCCGCCCGAGACGACGACCTCGCCGCGGCAGCGCGCCGTCTGCAGCCCCTGCGGCGTGCGGTACTCGACGCCGACGGCGCGCCCGTTCTCGATCAGGATGCGCGTCGCGTGCGCCTCGGGCATGACGACGAGGTTCTTCCGGCTCGCGCGCGGGCTTGCAGGTAGGCCGTCGCCGCGCTCCAGCGCCGGCCGCTTGCCGATCGTGCCCTGGTAGTAGCCGACGCCCTCCTGCGTCGCGCCGTTGAAGTCGCGGTTGCGCGGGATGCCGGCCTGCACCGCCGCCTCGATGACCGCGTCGATGATCTCGTTCGTGAAGCGCTGGTCGGTGACCTTCAGCGGGCCGCCGACGCCGTGGAACTCGTCCGGCCCGCGCTCCTGGTCCTCGGCCTTGCGGAAGTACGGCAGCACGCTGGCGTAGTCCCACCCGACGCAGCCGCGCTGGCGCCAGCCGTCGTAGTCGGCCGGCGTGCCGCGCATGTAGACCATGCCGTTGAGCGACGAGGTGCCGCCGAGCATCTTGCCGCGCGGCTGGTAGGAGGTGCGGCCGTTGAGGCCGGCGACCGGCTCGCTCTCGAACCTCCAGTTGTAGGTGTCGTGCGTGTAGAGCTTGTGGTAGCCGATCGGGATGTGGATCCAGGGATAGTTGTCGCGCTTGCCGGCTTCGAGCAGCAGCACGCGATAGCGGCCGTCCTCCGACAGCCGCGCGGCGACGGCGCACCCGCCGAGCCCGCGCCCGTCACGATGAAGTCGAAGATATCCTGGTCCGATTACTCGCCTGTAGAAGTTGGCCTGTCTGCGGTTGCTGGCGCACTGGAGAGCCTAGCCGCGCCGACACAATGCGCCACAATCCGGACGTGGCCGAAGACACCCAGAAGCCAGTGACCTGAGCTCCTTATGGGATATTGCGTCGATCGGGTCTCTCGATCCGCTCTCGTCATGCACACCCGTTGCATGCAACCCCGGGATGGGTTGCACTCTTGCCAACCGATTCAAAGACTCGTGATTCGATGTTTCACGGCCAACATGCAACCCGAGCGAGCTTCACCTAGCTTGATTGCGGGGCGGCGGCGCCCCGCGGGGCGATCTGACGACAGAAGGTACCTTGGTATTTTGTAGTGCACGATGTCGCTTCGGGCCGCCATTTATCGTCCTTCGTGACCCTTATATTCCTGTCAGCTTACCGACTGAGTTCTGCTGACCTTTGGATGTTCGGACATATTATCGCGCGCATCCCGATCGCCCCACTCCCTCCGCCCACCACTACGAACGGTGCCCACACGGCCGGTGCCATCCTGGAACCCAGTTCCTGGGTCGCGAGGAACAGCAATCACGGCGAGCATGATGCGGCGCATAGCTTCGGCGCGTCCGATCGACGTGTCTTTGGCCTGCCCGGCAACGGCCGCCGTGACGAGCTTCACCGCCGCGTCGCTGTCCACCTCCCAATGTGACACCAACAGCGTGCGGCGAGAAAACACGCGAAGGCCTGCAGCGCTCGGCAGCCTCGCCCTCACCGGCGCCGCCGGCCGTGTTGCAAGCCGACAGGATCACCGCAAAGCAATGGTACAATCTCTCCGATCCCGGCCCCGAGGAAGCTCTCTACGACATCCAGTCGATGCGTGCGTTCGCCGGTCTGGAACTCGGCCGCGACGCGATCCCCGACGAGACGCGATGCTCGATTTCCGATCCTGCTCGAACGTCACCGTCTTCGAAGGCGTTGCCGAGCATCTTGCGGCGAGGGCGAGTCGCTGCGCGGCGGCACCATTCGTGGACGTGGCGCTGTTCGATTTCGTCCCTCTTCCTCGACGGTAAGATCAGGCGGAGCGGCGCGACCCGAGATGACGTCGTCGTAGAAGGGACCAGTCGGTATTTCGGCATGAAGGCGTACATCGGGCGCCTCGACGCGAAGAGCGGGCTCACCCGTTCGGCCCTGGCGCCCCGGTCTTGGCGAGATAGCCTTCCGCTGCTTTGCCGTCAGGCCGTAGAAAAAGGAGTGCGGGTTCCCATGTCAGTCCTCCTGCTCGCCCGCGGGGCCGGCCGCGCGGGTGGGAAGTTCTCCGTTCGCTTATTTGGGAAGTTTGCGTCGGCCTGTATCGGCTTGTCGAGTGCCACGGCGCCAGTCCCCGACCTGTGGTCCATAGGACAGTTGGGAGCCGCGTCCTAGGCCTCCCGCATACGTCGTGGCTGGCGAAAACCTTTAATCGCCCTCCTCCTTGGTGTGTTAGCTTTTCTGGACAGTGGGTGTCGATGTGGAAGGTTGCACATGGTCGAGATGGGATCGAAGACATGCTGCGCAGCGCTTCTGGGCCTATCGCGATCCGACTAAATTCCAGCAGCTCATCGACATTTGGTAGACAAGATGTCTTAGTTCCTACTGTCGTCGGTAGGGAGCGGGTGATCGATTCCCGCTGCGAGAAATTCGTGCGTTCGCCAGGGGCGCCGCTAGTCGCGACACGCTTTGTCAGCTGGCGCAGTCGCGAGGCGGCGGCAATGGTCCACTCGGCGAGGCCGCGTCGAACCTACTGGCTGTTCGTGCCGCCATCGACGGGCGCAAGCCGTCTAGACCCAGTGCGGCGGCAAGCCCCGCAGCAATGCGGATGCCAACAAGCCAACGAGACAGGCCGATATCCTGAGCGCGAGGTGATAGCCAGCCTCAGCCTTGCGTGCTAGACTGCTGGTGCTAAAAGTCCTGGTCGGACTGCGGACAACTACAAGAATAGCATGGAGACAAACTTGAGCTGAACGCGAGGTGAGGTGTCCCTATGAAGCCCATCGATCGCAGATCGTTTCTCAATCGAATCTCTATTGGTGCCGCTGCGGCGGCAACTGGATCGGCCGCCTACTTCGCCGGACCGCGGCCCGATCCACGCGGCTTTCAAGGTCAAGGGCAACGTTCCCGACAAGCCGTTCAAGACCGGCCACATCACCTTCCTGACCGGCCCCGCCAATCTTCTTGGGCGAGCCCGGCCGCAAAGGGCATCTGCTGGCGGCCGAAGAGATCAACGCCGAAGGCGGCTTACTCGGCAAGCGCAAGATCGAGACCATCATTGCCGACGAGGCCGCCGGCACCGACGCCAACGTCAAAGAGCTTCGCCGCATGAAGCTCTCCGAGAAGATCGACCTCTTCACCGGCATCATCTCCAGCGGCAACACGCCGGCGCTCGGCCCGGTCGCCGAGGAGCTCGGCGTGCTGACGATGTTCAACGACGGCTGCACCGACTTCCTGTTCGACAAGGCGGTGCCCAAGCCGAAATACGTCTTCCGCGTGACCAACATCCAGTCGGCGGACGGCGTCACCTCCGCGGTCGGCGCGGCGAAGGCCTGGCCTCAGGCCAAGCGGGTCGCCTCGATCCAGCCGGACTACAGCTACGGCCGCAACGTGCATGAGCATTTCATGCTCGCCTACCAGAAGCTCGTTCCCGGAGCGACGTCCGTCTCCGAGGCGTGGCCGAAGCTCGGCACCACCGACTTCACGCCGCACATCACCAAGCTGATCTCCGACACGCCGGACGTGCTTGATCTGCGGCGTGTGGGGCGGCGACTACGTGGCGTTCTACAAGCAGGCGCTGCGCTATGGCCTGTTCGACAAGATGAAGGTCGCCACCACGCTCGCCTTCGGCGGACAGCCGCACGCCATCGGCAAGGATCACCCCGAGGGCGTGCTCGCCGGCGTGCCACGCCAACTACTTCTTCACGTTCCCGGCAAGGGCCGCTGGCCGATCAACGACATCGTTCGTCGAGCGCTACTACAAGCGCTGGAACGAATATCCGAGCTTCGAGTCGGATGGCGCCTATACGTCGCTCTACCTGCTCAAGGCGGCGATCGAGAAGGCCAACCGCTGGTCGGCGGCTGGCCGGAGGACGACGCCATCATTGCCATGCTCGAAGGCATGGGGATCGATGCGCCGTCCGGCTACCTCTACATCCGGCCCGACAACCACCAGGGCTACAAGGACGCCGTGATCGGCATGACCAAGAACGATCCCAAGTACGACTTCCCGGTCTGGGATCCGAACGTCGATCATCACGATTCCGATCCGCGACATCACGGCGCCGCCCAATTGGCCGAAGCCCGGCACGTCGCACAACGAGTCGACGGCGGCAGCCAACTGGCTGAAGACCACCTGGCTGGCCTGAGCCCAATCCGCACCGACAGGAGCGGCCGTGCTTGCCGCACGGCCGCTTCGGCTGGAGCGCGGACGGAAGATTCCGACAATGTGCCGGGGCGATGATAGAGCCGACCGGGAAGCGGACGGTCGGTACTTTGCTTCCCGCGATCCGACTGCGCGCGCGATTGGTCGTGCGCGCGTCGCCGGCGTCGCGCTGGCCGCATGGCTGCTTGTCTCGCCGGCGGCCAGGGCGGCGCCGGCCATTCGGTCGGCCACTATCCATCCTACTATCCCGACGAGATCCGCATCGACGTCGTCGATCCGGCGGCTGCCGCCAAGGGCCTCGCCGACGAGACGCTGCACGCCTATGTCGGCGCTGCACCGCGCTTCGCGGGCCGCTCGCCGAAGCACGTGAAGTCGGCGACGTCGCTCGGATCGCTTCTCGTCCTTTCACCTCAATGCTGCCTCGGCACGCTTCGCTTCCGCCGAGATCGTTGCGCTGCCGCCCGCGGCATCCTGGCGGCGCTCGCGGACGAGACGGCGGCCGGCTTCGTCTTCCATCCCTATCCCGTGACGCCCTATCATGCCGACTACCTGCACCACCTGGACCGGATCGAGGCGGCCAAGAGCTGCGGTCGGCAGGTGGTCGCTTCCGCCCGATCCGTGCAGGTCGGCGCCAAGGGCGGGCTCGCCGAGGACATCGTCCAGGCGCGGTGGGGACGCGTGGCCGATGGCGCGGACATCGTCCTCGAGGTGGTGCCGGTCGACGATCTGCTCGCCGCGGCCGGCATGCAATTCCGGCGGCTGGTCGGGACCGCCGTGGGTGAAGGAAGGCTGGTTCCAGGCCCACCGATTGCTGGCGCCCGGCCTCGATGACGCCGCGCGCAAGGCGGTGGACAGACGACTATGAGCGCCTGATCCGCGGCGAAGTCCGCAGCTTGGCCGAGCGGCAATCTGGAGCGGCGACCTGGTGGCCGCTCTCACCACGGGTTGCGAGCGCGCATGGTGGTGGGCTATGCGCTGAGGAGAGGAATACTTCAACGACGACGTATCCGGCGGGCGTCGAGAACGTCGCCTACGACTCGCTCGATGGCCTCAACTCGCCGGTCTTCATTCGTACCGTGAAGCTCAAGGACTATCCCTGGAACGGCAAGCTGCACCTGGGCGTGCGCGATCCGCGCCGAGGCCGCCTGGAACCCGGTTGCCGGCTTCACCGACGCCACGGGCCGGCTGATCTGGTCGGCCATCGGCGACCCGGCCATGATCTCCGTTTCCCGTTCAACGCAAGCTGGATGCCGAACCGCGTCCAGTCGGAGGTGACGCGGAGGTCGGCCAGTCCGGCGGCATCAAGGTGCCGGCCGACGCGCTCCGCCCAGAGGCCGGCAGCGGGGCGCTGCAGCGCGTCGGTGAGCGGACGTTCGCCTCGGCGAAGGTGACCTATGAGCGTGCTTGCCTCGCCCTTCGAGGACGGCACCGAGATGGCGGTCGCCGACCTGCTCTATCCGTATGCTTTCGCCTATCGCTGGGGGGCGAAGGCAGGTCCGGCGACAACGCTCATGAGCCTCGCCTGGAGGCCGCTGTTCGCCGCCATGGAGGAGCGGCTGGTCGGGCTCAAGCTCGTGCGCGTGGACAAGACGACCCATGCCGTTGCCGAGGGCCTGAACGTCGTTGTCGACGACGCCGGTGCTGGAGGTCTATCTCAGAGACGCTCCCGGCGACGAGAGGCAAGTCGCGGCGCTCGCCCCGCCGTGGAGCACGGTGCCCTGGCATCTGCTGGTGCTGATGGAGGAAGCGGTGGCCGGGGATACGCCGCCTTCTCGCAGGAGGAGGCCGCGAGGCGGCAGGTGCCCTGGCTGGACCTCGTGCGCGATCCGGCGCTCGCGGCGCAAGCTCGCAGGACCTGATGGCGCAATTCGAGCGCGACAGCTATCGGCCCGAGGCGCTGAGGGACCTCGTAACGCGCCGAGGAGGCGCAGGCGCGCTGGCGGGCACTCAGGGCGTTCGCCGAAGAAGAACGGCCATCTGCTGGTCGCCAACGGCCCCTACCGGCTGAAGCCATGGACGCCGCAGTCGGTCGTGCTGGAGGCCGTTCGCGAGATGACCTATCCGCTGGGCTTCGGCACCTTCGACCGCTTCGTCAATCCGCCGCGGGCGGTGATCGCAGCGGTGACGCAGGAGGCAGGCGAGATCACCGTCCGCGCCGATGCCGAAATGATCCTGAAGGCGGGACGCGACTACCGGCTCGACGAAAGAGCCGCTGCTGCAGGACGACGACGCGCGGGGTCCACGGCCTGCTCGTCGTCTCGCGCTATCTCCTGATCGGCCCCGACGGCAAGGTTCTCGAAGTCGACAAGATGCAGTGGGGGAGGACGGGCAATTTCGCCATCGAGCTTCCGGAACCCTGCCGCCGGGTCAGTACACGGTCGTCCTCGGCATATTCCTGGACGGCAATGCCCTCGATCGCCGGCCAGTATCCTGCGCTTCCGCGTCGGCGCGGCTGGGCTCCTCGGGCTAGGCAACTGTTGGTGTACATGCATCGTGCTGCGAGCAGCGAGTGCTTGCGCAGACATGCGGCAGGACTGAGTGAGCACGACTTCGGAGATGGAAACTCTGATCATTCAAACTCTGAATTCCATTTTCTACGCGGCCGTCCTCTTCCTCATCGCCGCGGGCCTGAGCCTCATCTATGGCGTCATGCGCATCGTCAACCTGGCGCACGGCACGTTCTATGCGCTCGGCGCCTATGTGTCGGCCTGGGCGGTCGGCAGCGTGTTCGGCGCAACCGCCGGCGGCAATTGGGGCTGGCCGGACAGCTGCTGCTGCTGCCGATCGGCGCGCTTGCCATCGCGGCGGTGGGCGCGGTGATCGAGCCGACGCTGCTGCGCCCGCTCTATCGCCGGCCGGAGGAATACGTTCTGCTCATCACCTTCGGGCTGCTGATGATCCTCGAGGACGTCATGAAGCTGCTGTTCGGCGGCACGCCGCTCAGCGCCGGCTCGATCATGGACGGCATGGGCAGCATTCCGATCGGCCGGCTGCTCTACCCGACCTACAATCTGATCGTCATCGGCATCGGCCTCCTCGCCGCCGATCGGCCTGTGGTGGTTCATCTATCGCACGCGCTTCGGCGTCATCCTGCGCGCCACCTCGCAGGACCGGCGCATGGCCTCCGCGCTCGGCATCAACGTCGGGCGCGTCTACGTGCAGGCCTTCGCCATCGGCTGCTTCATGGCGGGGCTCGGCGGCGCCGTGGTCGTGCCGGCCCAGGCCGCCGTGCTCGGCATGGGCGTCGATGCGCTCATCCTGGCCTTCGTCGTCATCGTCATCGGCGGCCTCGGCAGCCTGGAAGGCGCGCTGGTCGGCGCCCTGATCGTCAGCTTCGTGCGCACGGCGGGCATCCAGTTCTTCGCCGAGATCGAGCTCGCCGTGCTCTATCTGATCGCGGCCGCGGTCCTGCTCATACGCCCGACCGGGCTGTTCGGGAGGGCGTGAGCCATGCCGACCGCCACGCGCACGGGCCCCTCGCTCGCAGCTGCTGCTCGCTGTTGCAGTGCCCATCGTCGTGGTGCTCGCGCTGCTGCCGCAGCTTCATCGATCTCTACCAGACCGAGCTGCTCATCTACGGGCTGACCTTTGCCATCGCCGCGCTCGGCTTCAATCTGCTGCTCGGCTATACCGGCCTCCTGTCGTTCGGCCATTCCGCCTATTTCGGCGTCGGCGCCTACACGGTCGCGTTCATCGTGCGCGACCTGCACGTGCAGTCCATGGAGCTGTGCATCCTGGGCGGCCTCTTGAGCACGCTCGTCGATCTCGGCGCTGTTCGGCTACGTGTGCGTGCGCCACACGCGCATCTTCTTCGGCATCCTGACGCTGGCGCTCAGCCAGGTGCTGTGGAGCCTCGCCTTCAAGTTCTTCTGGGTGACGGGCGGCACCGACGGCATCCGCGTGCCGCGCAACCAAGCATCACGCTGCTGGGCGGCCTGATCGACTTCAAGGGCCCGGGCGCCTATCAGAGGTTCGTCTACTCCTACTACTACTACGTGCTGGTCCTGTTCGTGGTCGCGGCGGCGGTCATGTGGGTGATCGTGCATTCGCCCTTCGGCAAGGCGCTGCAGGCGATCCGCGACAACGAGATTCGCGCCAGCTTCGTCGGCATCCGGGTGCGGCGCTATCGCTGGATCGCCTTCGTCATCTCCGGCACCTTCACGGGGCTTGCCGGCGCGCTGTGGGTGCCGCTCAACGGGCTCACCACGCCCGAGATTCTCTACTGGCCGTTCTCCGGCGAGATCGTGTTCATGACCGTGCTCGGCGGCTTTCGCACCTTCACCGGCCCCATCGTCGGCGCGATCGCCGTTCAACTACCTCAAGGTCTATGCGGTCGCGAGCTCGCAATACTGGCAGCTGGTGCTCGGGCTGCGTGCTGGTCGTCCTGGTGATGGTGCTGCCGACCGGCATCGTCGGCACGCTCGCGCGCCTCGCCGCCAAGCTGAGGAGGGCGCTGACATGGCTCTCCTGCAGACCATCGACCTCAAGCGCTATTTCGGCGAGACGCGCGCCGTCGACAACGTCAACCTGAGCATCGAGGAGCGCGAGTTCGTCTCGCTTGTCGGCCCCAACGGCGCCGGCAAGACCTCGCTCATCAATGTCATCAGCGCGCTGCTGCCGGCCGAGTCGGGCAAGATCCTCTTCCGGGGCGAGGACATCACGCGGACGTCCGTGACGCAGCGCGTGAAGGCCGGCATCGCCCGCAGCTTCCAGCTGGTCAACGTATTCGACGATCTCACCGCCTTCGACAACGTGGCGCTGGCGATCTTCTCGCGCGAGGGCAAGACCGCGCATCTGGGCGCGCTCGCCCATCTCGACCACGCCGTCACCAGCGAGGCCGACGGCATCCTCGGCCAGTTCGGCCTGGCGGCCAAGCGCGACGACAACGCCCGCGATCTCGCCCAAGGCGAGCGCAAGCTGCTCGGACGTGGCGCTGGCCTACGCCCTGAAGCCGAAGCTGCTGTTCCTGGACGAGCCGACCAGCGGCGTCAGCACCCGCGACAAGGGCCAGATCATGGATACCATCGCCTCGGTGGTGCGCGGCGAGGGCATCACCGCGGTGATCGTCGAGCACGACATGGACGTGGTGTTCAAGTATTCCGACCGCATCGTCGTCATGGCCCAGGGCGCCATCCTGGCCCAGGGCACGCCCGACGAGATCCGCAAGAACGAGCAGGTCGCCATGGTCCTGCTCGGCTCCTCCGGTCCCGACGCATTCACACGAAAGGACTGACCTCGTGCTCGAGGTCAAGGCGATCGACACCTACCGCGGCCCGGCGCACATCCTGCACGGGGTGTCGCTCAGCGTCGGCGCCAACGAGGTCGTCTGCCTGGTCGGCCGCAACGGCGCCGGCAAGACGACGACGATCGAGAGCATCATGGGCTTCCTGCCCCTGCGGGCCGGCCAGATCACCTTCGGCGGCGAGAACCTCAACCGGCTGCCGCCGCACGAGCGCGCCAAGCGCGGCATCGGCTATTCGCCCGAGAACTGCGGGGTGTTCCCGGAGCTGTCGGTGGGCGAGAACCTGATGATCAGCCGCTGGCTGGGCGACGAGGTCGCCAAGCGGCGCGGCGGCCCGCGCGCCGATCCGGAGGAGCAGGCGTTCGCCGTGTTCCCCGAGGTCAAGGACCTGCTCGCCCGCCAGGGCCTGCACCTGAGCGGCGGCCAGCGCAAGATGGTGGCGGTGGCGCGCGCCATGATGCTGTCGCCGACGCTGCTGCTGCTGGATGAGGCGTTCGAGGGGCTGGCGCCGGTCATCGTCAACCGCTTCACCGAGGCGGTGATGAAGATCAAGGCGCTGGGCGTCTCGATCCTGATGGCGGAATCGCATCTGACTGCGGCCACCCGCATCGGCGACCGGCTCTATGCCATCGATCGCGGCGAGATCATCTTCCAGGGGCCCCCGAAGGCTGCGCTGGCCGACGAGAGGGTGATGAAGGCGCTGCGGGGGTGAACGCCCGCAGTCAGCGATGTCGGAGCTTGGTCATGATCACGCGGCGCACACTCATCATAACGGCGGCGCTCTCGGGCCTGGCCGCGGTGGCCTGGGCGGCCACGAGCAGCCGGTCTATCCGTCCTACTATCCGCACGAGATCGAGATCGCGCCGCTCGCGCCCGCAGCAGGCGGCGGCAGCTGCTGCGGCACCGGCAAGCTGCACGCCTATATCGGCGGTGCCGCACGCTTCGTCGGCGATCCGCCAATGCAGGTCGAATCTGTCGCAGTCGCTCGGCTCATTCGTGATCCTCAAGCTCAACCCCGGCTCGGCCCTTGCTGGGGACGAGATATCGGCCTGTGCCGCTGTCAGGGCCATTGTACGCGAGCATGGCCGCCAAGGGCGGGGATCTGTTCGCCCATCCCTATCCGGTCACGCCCTGGCACGGCGACTATCTGCACCATGCCGACCTGGCGGAGGCGGCACGCGCACGCGCGCTTGTGCCGGCGCCGATGTCACGATGCCGGCCGGGCGCGAGCTGAAGGTCAGGGCCGACAGGCGCGCTGGCGCAAAGCCTCATACGGCCCGATTGGCGCGCCGATGGCGCGGACTGGGATGCCGCGATCGAGGAGGTCGGCGCCGCCGAGCTTGTCGCCTCCGACCAGCGCTGCCGTGAACGGCTGGCTCGGGCCGCGCTGGACGCGGTCGGGCTGGTTCCACGCTTATACCCTGCTGGCCGATGCGATCGCGGAGCCCGCAGCGCAGGCAGCGCGTGGACGCCGATCTCGAGCGGCTGCAGACGGGCGACTATCGCGGACACGGTCGAGCGCGCCAATCTCGAGCGCGACCTGGTGCGCCAGCTGACGGCGGGCTGCCGGGCCGTCGTCGCCGGCTACACCGTGCAAGCGCGAATACTTCAACGCCGAGCTACTCGGCCGGCATCGAGAACATCGCTTCGATGCGCTCGCAGGGCTTCAGCTCGCCGATGTTCCTGCGCACCGTGAAGCTCAAGGATTTTCCCTGGAACGGCTGGCTGCAGCTCGGGCTCGAGGCGCGCCCGGCCGCAGCCTGGAATCCCGATCGGCGGCTTCACCGACCCGTTCGGCCGGCTGCTGTGGTCTGCCGTCGGCGATCCGGCGGCCTGCCGTCGCCCTACGAGCACGGCCTGGATGCTCAACCGCATCTCCGAGGTCGAGGCCTACGCCGCGCCGATGACCGGCTCGGGAGACGCATGCCATGACTGCCATCGCCGCTGAGGACATGCGCTGGTCGCTTCTGCTGGTCTGGCTGTCGCGGCGATGCGGCCGCGCACATCGCGCAGGGCCCGACCGAAGTCGCCTTCGACCTCAGGATCGAGAACGGCCGCGTGGCGCAGAACATGCGCGCTGATCCGCGTCAAGCAGGGCGACGCCGTCAAGCTGCGCTGGACCGTCGGACCGGCCGATCGTCCTGCACCTGCACGGCTACGACATCGAGAGCAAGGTCGAGCCGGGCGCGTCGCGGAAATGGCGTTCACCGCCCGCGCCACGGGACGGTTCCCGGTCGAGGAGCACAAGCCGAATGCGCAGGGCGGCCACGCGCATGGTGAGGCTCCGCTTGTCCGCATCGAGGTCCGCCCGCGCTGAGCGCCGCGCCATGCGGCGGCTCCGGCGTGCCTGCGCTGGCGCGCCGTGGCGGCTTGCCTCGCCGCGACCCCGGCCGCGCGCCCACGGCTTCGGCCAGCGCTACGAGCTGCCGCTGCCGCTGTCGCTCTACCTGTTCGGCGCGGCGGCGGCGGTCGCGCTCTCGTTCGTCGTGTTCGGGCTGTTCGTGCGCCGCGCGCCGGCCCGCGCGCCGCGCCGCGGACGTCGACCTGCTCGCCACCCGCTCGGGCGGATGCATCGGCCATCCGGCCGTCGTCTCTGGCGCTCAGGCTCGCCGCGCTCGCCCTGTTCATCGTCACCGTGCTGGCCGGCCTGTTCGGCGACCAGAACCCCTACCGCAACATCGCGCCGACCCTGGTGTGGATCATCTGGTGGGTGGGGCTCGCCTACGTTGCGGCCTTCGTCGGCGATCTCTGGGCGCTCGATCAATCCCTGGCGCACCGCTCTTCGACGGCGCCGATCGGCTCTACCGGCGGCTCGGCGGGCGGCGGCGAGCTGTCGCTGCGCCTGCCCTATCCGCGAAGCGCTGGGCGTCTGGCCGGCGTGCCTGCTGCTGCTCGCCTTCTCCTGGATCGAGCTCGTCTATCCGAACGCCGCCGTCGCCCGCGCACATCGCCTGGCCTGGCGATCGCCTATTCCGCTCCTCACCTGGGCCGGCATGCTGGCGTTCGGCCGCGACGCCTGGCTGCGGCACGGCGAGGTGTTCTCGCTGGTGTTCGGCACATTCGCCCGCTTCGCGCCGACCGAGGCGACGGGACGGCGCAGCTGCTGCTGCGCCCATTCGGCGCCGGCCTGCTCGACGACCGGCCCGTCTCGACGTCGATGATGGCCTTCGTGCTGCTGCTGCTGGCGACCGTGCTCTACGACGGGCTGATCGGCACCGGCGAATGGGCGATGCTCGAAGGCGCGCTGCGCGCCGCTGCTTGCCGGCATCTGGCGAGTCAGCGCCATGGTGCTCAAGACGCGTCGGCCTCGCCGCGTCCTCTGGCTGCTGTTCCTCGGCGCCTATCTCGGCGTCTGCGCGCGTCATGAGCGCGCTGGCGGCCGGCCGGCCCGGCCCGCTCGAGATGGCGCGCAGCTTCGCCCTCACGCTGGTCCCGATCGCCATCGGCTATCACGTCGCGCACTACCTGGTGTTCCTGCTGGTCCAGGGCCAGTACATCATTCCGCTGCTGTCCGACCCGTTCGGCTTCGGCTGGAACCTGCTTCGGCACGGCCGGCTATCGCGTCGACATCGCCCTCGTCGGCGCGCGCTTTGCCTGGTACGCGGCCGTCGCCGCCATCGTCGCCGGCCACGTCGCCGCCGTCTATCTCGCCCACGTCGAGGCGATCGGCGCTGTTCGAGCGCCGCGCGCGCGGCGCTGCGGCACGCAGGTGCCGCTGACGGCGCTGATGGTGGTCTACACGTTCATCGGCCTGTCCATCACCGCCGAGCCGATCGTCGAGAGCCGCGGCCGCCGCACCGGCCGCCGTGGCGAGCGAGACCGTCGCGTTCCCGCCGATGCCGTGCTGCCCGAGCGCCGGAGCGGCCGGCTTGCAGCCCGTCGGGGCCGGACAAGACGGCGCAGGCTGAAGCTCACCTACAAGGTGCTCGGCTCGGCCTTCCACGACGGCGACCAAGACGACGCGTCGCCGACCTGCTCTACGCCTATGCCTTCGCCTATCGCTGGGGCGTCGCGCGGCGACGGCGAGCGGCGCGCTACGACCCCTTCATCGATGCCGCGACCGCGTCGCTGCGCCGGCACCTCGTCGCGCGTGCGCCTCGCCGGCGTCGACGCCGGCTCCAAGTCCTTCCGCGTCGGCGACGTCAATTTCGTGCGCGAGGTCTTCACCGTCGAGGTCTACCTCGACGATCGCGCCGGACGATCCGGAATGGAACGCGCGTGGTGGCGCCGCCCTGGAGCACGCTGCCCTGGCACGTGCTGGTGCTGATGGAGGAGGCGGTGACGCGCGGCTGGGCGGCATTCTCGCGAAGCCGAGGCGGCGCGGCGCGGCGTGCCGTGGCTCGATCTCGTCCGCTCGAAGCGAGATGAACGGCAAGCTGGCCGCGCTCGTGGCGCGAATTCGAGCGCGACGCATTCCGGCCGCGAAGCCTTGCAGCCGCTACGTCACCGCCGAGGAGGCGCGCAGGCGCTGGGCGGCGCTGGCGGCGTTCCACAAGGCCAACGGCCATTTCCTGGTGACCAACGGGCCCTACAAGCTCAAGGCCTGGTCGGCTGACAGCGTGACGCTGGAGGCCTTTCGCGACCTCACCTATCCGCTAGGCGTCGGCTCCTACGACGCCTACGCCATCCCCGCGCGGCTTCGTCACCAAGGTGATTGGGACGGGCGCGCCTCTCGCTCGCCGGCGACATCGAGATCATCGAGAAATTCCAGCGCAGCCATCGCCTGGTGCGCACGCCGCTGAAGTCCGTGCCGCCGGGGCCTTGCGGCAAGCGGCGCCGGAATGCCGCTACGTGGTGACCGGCGCCGACGGGCGTGTCGCCCTGGCCGGCGTTGCGCCGCTCGGCGCACGAAATTTCCAGATCGACTTGAAGGGCTCGTCTGCCGCCCGGCCGCTACACCCTGTCGGCGCTCATCGCCGTCAACGGCAATGTGATGAACGCCGAGGTGCATCGCGCGCCGCTCGTCGTCGCCGCGCAGCCGTGAGCCGTCGCGCTTCGCCACCTTCAGACGTCGATTGTTTCTTCCTCGATCGGCTTGCGCGCCGTCATGTTGAAGCGGCCATCGTAAATTGGCCGCCCGCGCGTGGTCGGCCCCGGATACTGCACGAAAAACATCGTGCCGCCGGTCTCGGTCTGACAAGGGTTCCTCGAAGTGCGGGTCCAGGCATGAAAGACCATCGTGCCCGGGCCGTACTGCTTGTCGCCGATCTTGAACTGACCCTCGAGAACATACCACACCTGGGCAAAATCGTGCCTGTGGTGGGGATGATGTGAGCCCGGCTCATAGCGCACCAGGCCGGCATTCGGCTCCGTCGGGCGTTCGGGCCGCGGGTGAAACATCATCTTGCTCTCCTGGCCGGGCCAGCGAAGCGTTTCCCAAGGCTGATCGTCCGTGTGGCGGTACTCCGGCGGATGATCGCTCGTCTTCTGCTCTGGCATCGTTCTCTCCCATATCTTTTGATCGTTGCGTCGATACTTTCGGCATCCGTGTTTCTAGCACGGCTACGCTGCCAACCCGACGCTATTTGACCACGATCCCGGGCGTGGCGAGGCTGTGGAACCGAAGCAAGACAGCAG
The DNA here is from genome assembly GCA_963741595.1 of uncultured Alphaproteobacteria bacterium. Taxonomy (GTDB): domain Bacteria; phylum Pseudomonadota; class Alphaproteobacteria; order Rhizobiales; family Xanthobacteraceae; genus VAZQ01. The sequence continues at coordinate 1,564 of CAVUIV010000004.1, read as the reverse complement.
CTGCCCCGGTTGAGCAGCATAGCGCCGCGGCATCTCGTCGAAGCCCTGTCGACAAGGTTGGTCGCGCTCGTTGTCCTACTGGGTGAGCATCCCATACCGTGCGCTAAAGGGCGCTGTCGTGCCGCTGATGCTGACGGGCGTGGTGCTATTTTATATTATGACGTGGCGATTGAGGAAACGTTAGTAGTGCCGGGCAAAGGAGACCCAGGTGATTCAATTCACCACATAGGATAGCGGCCCGAACAGGATTTTGAAGCTCCCCTAGCAAGCCAGGGGGCGAGGGATGTCGAAGGGCACGCTGTGGACGGCATTGGAGGAGATCGAGGATCGCCGGACCAAGAAGGGGCGACGGTTTCCCTTGCCGGCGATCATCGCGATTGCGCTCTGCGCGATGCTGTCGGGCGCCAACGATCTGATGGCGATCTTTCGCTGGGGGCGGCGGCTTTCGCCGAAGGCGCTGCAGGCGCTCGGCGTCGACAAGAAGCGCAGGAAAGCCCCGTGCCATGCGACTTTCCACTACGTGTTCCAGTCGATCGACGCCGACGATCTGGCCAAGGCGCTCGGCACGCTGGTGAAGGTCGAAGGCGGCCTCGGACACGTCGCGATCGACGGCAAGCGCCTGCGCGGCAGTCAGCATGAGACGAGCCCCGGCGTGCACATGCTGCAGGCGTTCTCGACGAAGCTGCAGGCTGCCGTCGGCACGCTCGTCGTGCCGCCCGATAGCGGCGAGGTGATCGAGGCCATCGAGTTGATCAAGAGCCTGCCGCTCGACGGCGCCGTCGTCACCGGCGATGCCGCCTTCACCTTCAAGCCGATTGCCGAGGCGATCCGAGAACGCGGCGGCGACTATTTCCTGTTCGTCAAGGCCAACCAGCCCGAGCTGCAAGCCGAGATTGCACGCGCCTTCGGCGACGTTTCCCCCTCAGGACGTGATCGCAGCCATTCCCGGCCAGTCCGCAGCGCGGCATGATCCGCCCGACCTGAAGCGCGCCGAGACCGTCGAGAAGGGCCATGGCCGCATCGAGACGCGGCGCATTCAGGTGCGCACCAAGCTGCCGCTCCGGCTCGACCAGGATTGGCCCGGTATCACAGGGATTTGCCGTATCGAGCGATTGCGCGAGTTGAAGGACCGCTGCTCGCGCGAGGTGATCTACGCCATCACCAGCCTGCCCGCCGACAGGCTCGATCCTGCTGCGTTGCTGCAGCTCTCCCGCGATCACTGGCAGATCGAGAACACCCTGTTCCACGTCCGCGACGTGACGTTCCGTGAGGACGCCTGCCGCGTGCGAACCGGCTCGGCTCCGCAGGCACTCGCGGCGATCCGGACTGCCGTGCTCAACCATATTCGAAACACCGGCCAGAAGCCCCGCCCCGCCCGCGAAGCCTTCAGCGAGAACAAATGGAAGGCCATCCGTCTCGTCAGCAGGCTATGAATTGAATTGCCCTGAAAGGAGACCCTATATCGGTTATTCATGAGCGCAGACTTCAAAAACGGGAGGAGACGTGTTCTGAAAGGCAATGACGGCGATCAACCGTCCCGCCGCAATGACCTGCACCTTCATCG
>CAVUIV010000003.1:0-79636 GCA_963741595.1 uncultured Alphaproteobacteria bacterium | reverse complement strand
CGGTGATGAAACCGGGGAAACCGGACTTGACCAACGTCGGCACCTTCGGCAGCGAGAACCAGCGCTCCTTGCCGCTCACCGCCAGCGGATGGATGGTGCCAGCATGCACCAGCTTCTCGCTGGTCGGCACCGCGTTGGTGACGAGCTCCACCGATTTCGAGAGCAGCGCTTGCACCGCCGGCGGTCCGCCGGTGAACGGCACGTGGGTGATGTCGATGCCGGCGCGCAGCTTCAACAGCTCGACCGTGAGCTGCGCCTGCGTGCCGAGGCCGGGGCTTGAATAGTTGAGCTTGCCCTTTGCCTCCTTCGCCTTGGCGATGAATTCAGCGAGCGTGTTCACATAGCCGGGCATCACCGACAGCATCTGCGGCGAGATCGCGAGGTCGCAGACTGGTGCGAAGTCCTTGACCGGGTCGAACGGGATTTTCTTGTACAGCGACGGATTGATCACGATCGCGCTGGTGGTGATCAGGAGCGTATAGCCGTCGGGCTCGGCACGCGCTGCCTGGCCAATACCGATATTGGCGCCGCCGCCGGCGCGGTTGTCGATCACGACTGACTGGCCAAGCCGCGGTTGCAGCGCATCCGCCACGATCCGCGCGATGATGTCGCTCGGTCCGCCGGCCGCGAACGGCACGATGACGCGAATAGTGCGGTTGGGATACGCTTGCGCGAACGACAGCCGCGGTGCAACCGCAACAAAACCCGCCGCCGCACCGATGAACCGCCGCCGATTGAACCGATGACCTGACATCCACAGAACTCCGATCGAATAAGTGTCATTTGAACGTAGCAAGGACCGCGCCAAGAGGCGCAGCAGACAAATCCGCACACCTTGTCGTGCTCAGTCGCCCTTGATGTTGGCGGCGCGGATCACCTTCGCCCATTTCTCGGTCTCGGCGGCGATCATCTTCGCAAATCCCTCCGGCCCGACATTGTCGACCTGGAAGCTGCGGTCCTCCAACGCCTTGACCACGTCCGGCCGCTTCAGGATTTCTGCGGTGTCGGCGTGGATCTTGGCGCGGATTTCGGCCGGCACGCCGGCCGGCGCAAACAGCCCGAACGCGCCCTGCGAACTGTAGCCGGCCACGCCCGCCTCTTGCATGGTCGGAACATTGGGAGCGAGCCGATGCCGCGTCAGTGTGGAGATGGCGAGCGCCTTGAGCTTGCCGCCCTCGATGTGCGGCAGGATGTTCGACATGCCGTTGATGGTGATATCGACCTCACCGGACAGGATGGCCGTGGTCGTCTCGTTGGCGCCGCGATACGGCACATGCACGAGCTTGATGCCGGCGATGCCCGCGAAGTATTCGGTGGCGATGCGCTGGATGGTGCCGGGGCCGGTGGTGCCGTAGGTGAGCGCGCCGGGCTTCTGTTTGGCGAGCGCGATCAGTTCCTTGACGTTCGACACCGGCACCTTGTGCGACACCGCCAGCATGTGCGGAATCGACGCCATCAAGATGACGGGGTCGAGTTCCTTCATCGCATACGGCAGCGTCGGATAGAGCAGCGGATTGAGGACGAAGGTCTGATCGCCGGTATGCAGCAGCGTGTAACCGTCGGGCGGGCTCTTGGTCACCGCGACGGTGCCGGTCAGGGTGTTGCCGCCGGCGCGGTTCTCCACCACGACGGCCTGCCCCCATTTCTCCGACAGCTTCTGCGCCACCAGGCGCAGCAGCACATCAGGCGCGCCGCCGGGCGTGAACGGAATGATCACCCGCACCGGCCGCGACGGATAGGCCTGCGCCAATGACAGCCGCGGCGCGGCAAACGTGAGCGCAGCCGCCGCCGTGCCCTTGATGAAACCGCGGCGATGCAATCGTGGTCCTGTGTCCATGGCTCGCTTTCCCAATTCTCGGGCGGCACTTAACAGCAAATCCGCCCGGCGCTGCAACGTGGAACCTGCCCCTCGACCTCCTCCTGTGACATCATGATAAAGGGTGGTAGGCATCCCGAAACCAGACAGGCGCGGCCCATGGACAAGAGCTCCAGCCTCGACCGGCGGGAATTCCTGGCAGGCACGGTTGCGCTCGGCGCGGCCGTCGCCGGAGACGGCGCGACGGCACGGGCGGAGGTGACGATGGCGACGGCAACGATCGACGGTCTCACGGTCAACTACATGACGCGCGGTTCCGGACCGCCGCTTCTGATGCTCGCCCCCGGCGGCTTCGACGCCAGCATGGAACGCTGGAATCTCTCCGGCGTCTGGAAGGGCATGCGGCCGTTCGAGACGCTGACCGAGCACTTCACGCTGATCGCCTACGACCGCCGCGAGTTCGGCGCGTCCGGCGGGCGGGTCGAGCGGCTGTCCTGGGCGGTGTTTGCCGATCAGGCCAAGGCGCTGCTCGATCATCTCAAGCTCGGCGACGCCTACGTCATGGGCGGGTGCATGGGCTGCTCGGTCGCGCTCGCCTTCGCCGCGCGCTATCCGAAAGCGACGCGCGCACTGATCCTGCATTGGCCGGTCGGCGGCTATCGCTGGAAGATCAATGCCGGCGACCGCTTTGCGCGCCATGTGCGGTTTGCGCGCGACAACAAGCTCGACGGCGTGGTCAAGCGCGCGCACGAGGGCAAATCGTTTTGGGCCGACCCCGAAGCGGGACCGTGGGCCTCGGCGATCGTGCACGACAAAGCGTTCGCGGAGGCGTTCGCTGCGCAGGATATCGAGCGCTATGTCGGACTGTGCGCCGCCAGCGGCCGCACGCTGTTCGACCGCGACACCGCTCCAGGCGCCGAGCCGGAAGAGATCATGGGCATGACCATGCCGGCGCTGATCATGGCCGGCGACGATCCTTCGCACGCACAATCGGCGGCGCACTATCTGAAGGAGCTGTTGCCGAAGCCGCAACTGTGGCCGATCGTGCCGCCGAACCAGACCTCCGACAATGTGCGCGAGCGCATTCTTGAATTCCGTCGCAGCGTGGGATGACGCCAATGACCAATGCCGACCAGCACCATCACGAACTCACCAAAAACTTCCTCGGCAAGGAGCTCTACGTCATCATCACCACGCCGGTGGCGCCGAAAGAAGAACTCGACAAGTATCTGGGCGAACACCTGACGCACCAGATCAAGCTCGAAAAGCAAGGCATCATGTTCGGTGCCGGGCCGCTGATCGGCGAAGACGGCGCGCGCGCCGGCGGCATGGTCATCATTCGCGCGGAGTTGTTCGCGGCGGCACGCGCCATCTCCGACGCCGACCCGTATCACAAGCGCGGGCTGCGCACCTACACGCTGACCCGCTGGACGGTCAACGAAGGCAGCTATGGCATCCGGGTCAACTACTCGGACCAGACCGTCACCATCGAATGATGATCCGGCTTTCCGCCCGCGACGGCCATGCGCTCGATGCCTACCTCACCCGGCCGGCGTCGCGGCCGCGCGGCGGGCTGGTGATCGCGCAGGAAATGTACGGCGTGAACGGCTACCTGCGCTCGGTGTGCGACGTCTACGCTGCGCAGGGCTACGTGGCGATCGCGCCGGCGCTCTACGATCGCCGCGAGCGCAATCTCACATATACCTATACCAAGGCTGACCACGACCGCGCCCAGCGCACCTACACCGCCTGGAACCTGGAGCACGCGATCGCCGATCTCGACGCCGCCCGCGACGCCATCGCCGATGCCGGCAGGATCGGGATCATCGGCTTCTGCTGGGGCGGGTCGTTGGCGTGGCTGTCGGCCTGCCGCAGCGATTACACCTGTGCGGTCTCCTATTACGGATCGATGATCCCGGACCTCGCCAACGAACGCGCGCGGTGTCCCGTCATCGCCCATATCGGCGACCGCGATACCTCGCTGCCGCCGGAGCGCGTCGCGCTGTTTCGCGCGGCGCAGCCGTCGGTCCCGGTCTATCTCTATGAAGGCGCGCCGCACGGCTTCGACAACGAGAACCGCACCGAGCGCTATCATCCAGCCGCCCACAAGCTCGCGCGCGAGCGAACGCTGGAATTCCTGGCGCAGCATCTTGGCTGAGGTTGCCTGCGCTTCAAGGTGTCCGCCCCCACCGCATCGGAGATGCCATCACGTCACACCGTAGGATCTCGCGCGATTGCTGCGACGGCTGCCAAAATTGAAGCAGCCGTCGCAACGTCAGGCACGCCTAGCGTGCGTGGCGATCACGGTAACCGGGATGGCCGTGGTGAGCCGCGATGATCGCCCCCTCTGGCTTCGCTAAACCGCTGCCCTCTCCCGCCCGGGCCCGCCATGCCGGCCGAGCCGGAGACGCGCAACAGCGCACCGAGTCGCAGCCTCTGGGTTTCATCGAGGCTCTTGTAGAGCGGTTCTGTTACATCAGCGAGCTTCTTGAGGCTCGCCGCCCGCACCGACATCGCATCGGCGCCGCGGCGCATGCGCTCGATGGCGTTGGGCTGCGTCGTGCCCGCCGCATCGCGCGAGGCGCGACGTTCGCTCATACGCGCCGCACGTTCTTTGGCGAGGTCACGGATCGCAGCCTCGACCGCAGGCCAGTGCTTCTCCTGTTCGGATGTCAGCCGCAGGCGCGTCTTGATCCGAGCTACGCGAGCATCAACCATCGCAGTGATGGCTTCAGCCGTCGGTTGATTGCGCGGGCCATCGGTACGTCCACCGGACTGCGCAACGGCCAGGCTACCGCCTGCAATGACAAGCGCAGTGGTTCCAGCCAAAACAGTCTTCCACATGAGAGACTCCTATCGAGGTTGATCGATGGCACTACGTTGAAGCCCGCTCATGCGTCACTCAAGTTAAAGATGTGACACGTTCATGAATGCCCGTTCAACACGTCACTGACATCAAACGCAATCCGTCACAAAAGCTATCGCGACTGAATTGCAACGCTCTCATGCAAAGCGCGAGGGCGACGGCGTGACCGCTTAAGCATTCGCAGCCGCCCATCTATGCCGCCTCGAATACCTATGGCAGGCAAATCAGGATCGCCAATCCGCCGTCGTTACCCGGCTGGAATGTCAATGCGCCGCCATAGGCGGTCACGATCTCCTGTGCGAGCGCGATACCCCAACCTTGTCGCGCTTGATCGCGATCGTGCAAGCCGTCCACGACGGCCGACAATCTCGGATTTTTGAAACCTGGGCCATCATCGCAAATTCGAACCAGCAAACCGTCTCGGCTCATTTGCGCATTCACCGAGACCCGTGAGGCAGCAAAGCGATGGGCGTTATCCAGCAAGTTGCCAAGCAGTTCGACCAGATCATCTTTGTCGCCGAGAAATGTCGCTCTGCGCCGCAATATCCACGGTCTGCGCAATATTGCGATCGCGATAGGCATGCGCGAACGCAAACATCAGGTCGCTGATGACCGGCTCGACCGACACGCGCTCGGCCACGCCCTGGCGCGGCCCGGCCAGACGGGCTCGGTTCAAACTATGCTCGATGTGGCCGCGCATGGCTTCGATGCTGGATTGAATATCCGGGTCCGGCGAGGCGCCCGATGCATCGGTGCGTGCAGCAATGAGCGCAAGCGGAGTCTTGAGCGCATGTGCGAGCTTGTTGGCCGCTTCGCGATTGGCGGCAACCTGCGCGCGACCTTGTTCAACGAGTGAGTTGATGAGCTTGACCATGCCATCAAGCTCTCGATAGCCGGTGCGACTTAGCGTGCCCCCATGGCCGGAAATCATGGCGCCAAGCTCGCTCTGGATGCGCCGCAGCGGCGATAGCCCGCGAGACAGAAGCCAGCCGGTGACGAACAGCAGAAGCAGCAACAGCAAGGCCAGTCCGGCAACCAGCAGCTTCAATTCTGCGGCAACAGCTTCATCGATGACGCGCTGAGGCGCGCTGACTTGGATCGTGGCGCGGACTGAATTCGGCAGGTCTCTTTCGATCAAGACCATGCGCAGGACCGCCCCATCGGGGCCAACAATCCTCGCCTGCTCGATTGGCGCAGGCGGCAGATCCTGAAGCAGCAGAGATCGTGAACGGGCCAGCGTCTCGCTGTCGCGCCGGATTTGCCAGTACCAACCCGATAGCCGCTCTTCGAATTCGCTTCGTTCGGGCAGACGATCCAGCACCGTGGTGCCGTCGCTCTCAAATGACAATCCAGCAAATAGATCGAGCGCAATCGATTGCAGGCGACTATCCATGGCGCCTTCGGCTTGCCGTCGGATGCTTTCGGCGAAGACAAGCGCCGCGACGACAAAGATGATGGCCGTGGCTGCGAACAGCACCGCCATCAGGCGCCAGATCAACGATCGTTCGCTAATCTAATTCCGGTTCAAGTCGGTAACCCTCACCACGGCTGGCGACGATACGGTTCGCTCCGATCTTTCGCCTGATCCGGCTGATCATCACCTCCAGAGAATTAAGTCCCCGGTCGGTATCCCGCTCGTAGATATGATCGGCAAGTTCAAGACGACTGACCAACGTACCCTGCCGCTGGATCAGATAACGCAATATCCGCGCTTCCAGCGACGTCAGCGCAATCGGCAAGCCGTCGAGCGAAATCGTGCCGACGGTGGTGTCATACGCGAGCGTGCCGCAGGTGATGACCCCCACGGGGCTTCTCTGGCTGCGCCGAATGAGCGCGGCAAGACGGACCATGAGTTCATCGACGTGAAAGGGCTTTTTCAGATAGTCGTCGGCGCCAGCGCGGAAGCCGGCCACCATGTCGGCAAATCGATCGCGTGCCGCCACCACCAAAATCGGGGTCAGGACACCCTTGCTGCGCAGCTCCGTCAGGATCGACAAGCCATCGCCATCCGGAAGTCCGAGGTCGAGCACCATCGCGTCGTATGGCTCGGTCTGAGCGAGAAAGCTTGCCTCCTCGCTGGTCGACGCCAGATCGACTGCATAGCCCGTCTTCCGAAGGAGACCGACAATCTCCGGGCCGAGCCGCTCATCGTCCTCTACGACCAAAACGCGCAAGCCGTCCTCAATTCATCCTGCCCGCCCGTTTGAACGTTAAGGCGCCAAGTTGAACCGAAGCTGAACGAGGCTGCTCAAGGTCAATTCAGCAATTCCTGCTACACGGAGCAACATGCAAGCGCAGACCAACAAGCTGATCGGAGCGGTCGCCGTAGCAGTCCTCGCCGCTGTTGGCACCGGTGACAGCAAGGCGGAGCCGCAGGCGACAAACGTTGCCACGTACCGAGCGCGTGTGGTCGAAGTCTACGCCGACAAGGCCATCATTGAAATCGATGGCCGGCGCTTTCTGCTGGAGCCGATCGCACCGGGTCAAGCTTTCCCGGCGACATCGGCGCCGATATCCAGATCGTCGGCCAGCAACGAGCAAACATCGTGATCCCGAGCCGGATCATCTTGCCCTCCGGAGCGGTCTTTCAGTCCCCGTCCGACCCTGGTGCCGGCAGCCCGGTCTTGTCGGACAGGGATCGCACCATTGACGGCCAACTTGCGGCTCACGGCATTGAAGTCACCGGTCGCCCTTACAGACGGCGCAACCAAACCGTGGCCGCCGGTCGCCGCAACGACGGTCGCAATGTGATCGCGTCATTCGATCACAACCTCCGTTTGGTCGAGATCGAGGAAGCCGAGCACAAGCACATTCATCCGAGTTCATCCGAAGCGCTGCCCGAGGCGGAGGTTGCGAAGCTGCTCGCCAAGCGAGGCTATTCAGCGATCCGCCTCCTCGATCAGAGCCGCTTTCGTTTCTTGTACGCCGTATCCGGCCCGCAGGATGAGCGCATGGAGCTGCACGTCGATCGAGCCGGCAACATTCTCAAGCGCGTCTGGCTGCGATGAGGCTTTGACGGTCAATATGGATGAATGAAATGTTCAATGCGATTTACCGCTACGTCGTTCGCCTCCATCGGTGGCTGGCCCTGGCCTTTGCCCTGCCGCTGCTTGTCGTCATTGCGACCGGACTTGTGTTGTCATTTGAGCCGACCGCACAGCAGGCACGACCCGAACAGCCTATCCGGATATCGGATGTGGATGCGTATCTGCAGCGCCTCGATCCGGATGGACGCTCCCGCAGCCTCGCCATTCGGACGTACGACAACACCATGACCATCGGCGGCGGCGGCGCCAACGGCTCGATCGTGGTCGACCTCCGGACCGGAGAGGAAATTGCTCGGGCAGAACCAGGCGCCGGACATTGGTTCAATGCCGGCTGGTGGGACGTGTTCCTGATCTCGCGGCGAATGCACGAGGCGCTATTGCTGGACCTGAGCAGCCTGGTGATCGCCTCGACGGTTGCGATGCTCATCATCGTCTCGCTTGAACTTGTATTGGGCTGGCCGCGGTTTCGTCATTCGCTTCGGGGCTGGCATCAATGCGTCGCCTGGCTGACGCTGCCACTGATCATCCTCAGCCCACTAACGGCATTGGCAATGGCACTCGGCGTGACATTCATGTCGAGCGGTCCAGGCGGGTCCGGCAGCGGTGGCCGCGTATCGATGCGGGATGCGGTCAAGCTCATTGCCGCCAATCACGACCTTGCCGGCCTGACGTCCATTCGCCAGCGTGGCGGTCGGCTGATGGCGCGAATTTATGTCGATGGCGAGTTGCGCGGATTTGCGGTCACGCCAAACGCGATACAGCCGCTTCAGCGCAATTGGCCGCGCCTCCTGCACGAAGGCAACTGGGGTGGCGTCGTCGGGCCGGCAGCCAATGTGCTGACGTCGATCGCGTTGCTGTTCCTGATCGGAACGGGCCTCACCCTTTGGGTCAAAGGCACACGGACGGCGAGCGGCTCGCACGGCCTCGCGAGCGACTGTGTCGGACCAACGTGGCGGTCCGCATCCGAGCGCGCCCAGAGTTTGATTTCGTGCGCCGTTCTTCAGAACGAGAAAGAGCACCCAGAGATACAGTGTTGCCGAAAGGAAGACCCACATGCCCGTTTCACGACGCAATCTCATGGTGGCCGCCGCGACCTTGCCGATGATGGCTTCTACGCAAGCACTGGCACAACGGGGACGCCGTCAGCCTCCATCGGAAAACACGCCCCCGCCCCTTCCCCGCGATGATTTCGAGCGCAATGCTTTTGCGGTGCTCGCCGATATTCACCAGAACCAGCAATATTTGAACGTGTCACGCGATGACGGACGGCTGCTGCGTATCTACGCGGAACTCGCAAACACCAAGAAGGCGATCGAGTTGGGCACCTCCACCGGCTATTCCGGCATATGGATCGCGCTTGCTTTGCGTCGGACCGGCGGCAGGCTGACGACGTTCGAAATCGACCGCGCCCGCGCTTCGACGGCTGCGGCGAATTTCAAACGCGCCGGAGTCGATGGCTTGATCGATATTGTCGTCGGCGATGCACACAAGGAAACCGAGAAAGTCAGTGGCCCGCTTGATTTGGTGTTCAGCGATGCCGACAAGGAAGGCTATCTCACTTATTTCAAGTCTCTCGCGCCGAAGCTTCGCAGCGGTGGCCTGTACATCTCCGACAACATGGCGATCCCCGAGCCTGACCCGGCCTATATTCGCGCGATCACAACCGATCCGGATTACGAGACCGTGTTCTTCAACATGCACAGGACCGGCGTCGCCGTTTCTCACAAGCGCGGGTGATCTCCGCGGGCCGGCAGCCTCGCCGAGCAACTCGGCGCGTCAAAATGCGCTGCTGGAGCAGGCTCCCCGTCGAGGCGCCATGGCTTGAACTCGTTTATTTAATAACGTAATGCTTCGGAAGTCCTCATTTCATGGGCTCATTCGAAGCACTGCATGCCGCAGAAGTCTGCACTTCCAACACGCGTGTATCCCTTACCCGATCCTGACCAAGATGACGGTCGGCGACGGAAGCGGACCGCTTGGCATCCGGAGTCCTCCGGCTTCACGCCGGCGTTTTCGGCCGACCGGCATATCGGCACCGCGCTGCGGGAAACCTATCGCGCGTTCGCGCGCGCCTTGTCGCAAAACCTCGCTCCGCTCGGGCTGACATTGAGCATGTGGTTTGCGCTTCGCAGCCTCTGGGAGGCCGACGGCCTCAGCCAGGCCGAACTCGGACGCCGCATCGAGCTCAATCCCGCCGCCGTCGTCGCCGTGTTGAACGCGCTGGAGGCCGCGGGGCTGGTCGGCGCGTCGGCGCACCCGGAAGGACCGGCGCATCTACAACGTGTTCTTGACGGCCGCGGGGCGGAAGCTGCGCACCAAAGCAACCGCCCTTGCGCTTCAGGTCGACGCCCGCGCGCATGCGCGGAGTGAGCCATGACGACATCGAGCAGGTGCTTGCGATCGCTGAAACGTCTGCGCGGCAACCTGGCTGACACCGGACATCAACCGAAAACAACAGCTTGAACGCTATGGGGAGGACCACGTGAACAACAAGACCATCACGGAGCAAATCAAGTCGCTGCCACCTGCAACCGACATTCCGTTCGCGATCACGAAGATCGGACATGTGGTCCTGAACTGCCGCGATCTTGAGCGATCCGTGAAGTTCTACACGCAAATTCTCGGGTTCAAGATTTCGGACATCTACGAGCCGGAGATGGTGCCCGGCGGCATGGTGTTCATGCGCTTCAACGCCGATCATCACGGCATTGGCCTTGTCGGCGCGATGGCCGACAGCGCCCAGAATATCGAACTGCACCACCTGGCGTTTGAAGTGGCGACGCTCGACGAGCTGCTGCGGGTGCGGGAGCATCTGGAGAAGAACAACGTCACGATCGATTTTCACGGCCGGCGGCGAGCCGGCGCGCAGATTGCGGTCGAGTTCGCGGATCCCGACGGCCATCAGCTCGAATTGTTCTGGGGGCTCGACAAGGTCGGCAGCGACGAAATCGTGCGGCCGCGATCGGAGTGGCGACCCGCTCGCTCGCTCGAGGAAGCCGATCGACAATCCAGTGCGCGGCCAGGACACCCGCATTCAGGACAAGAGCCTGCTGCGCCGATAGCGGCACATCGGCAAAGGGAGGAATACAGTCATGAAGTGGTGCCGCGTTCGGACCCCGGACGGCCCGCGCTTCGGGATGGTCGAGGGCGAGACGATCGCGCTCGTCGACGGCACGCCGTTCGATGGCGTCACGCCAAGACCGGAACGACCGTGCGCTTGCCGACGCCAACTGCTGGTGCCGGTCGATCCCGGGTACGTTCTATGCCATCGGCTCGAATTATCGCGATCACATCGAGAAGATGGCGCAGGCAGCGGGACGCAAGCCCATCTACTACGACCGGCCGCGCGTGGGCTATCGCGCCAACAGCGCCTTGATCGCGCATGGCGAGGACATCGTGAAGCCCGCCGATTCCACCGAGGAGTTCCAATATGAGGCCGAGCTCGTCGCGGTCATCGGAAAACCCGGTCGCAACGTCACGCCGGAGCAGGCCTGGGACTTGATCTTTGGGTGGACGATCGGCAACGACGTCAGCGAGCGGACCTGGCAGCGCAGCGACCCCACCAACATCCGCGCCAAGAACTGCGACACGTTCAAGCCGATGGGCCCCTTTATCCTGCAAAGCAGGGACATGCGCGGCATGCGCACCGAGGTTCGCATCAATGGCCGCCAAGTCCACTCGTTCGACACCGGCAACATGATCTTCGATCCGGCCGCCGTCGTCAGCGAAATCTCGAAGTACAACACGCTCAGTCCCGGCGACGTGGTCTGGCTTGGCACCGATGACAAGCCGCACAACCTGAAGATCGGCGACGTGCTGGAGATCGAGATCACCGGCATCGGCCTGCTGCGCAACAAGGTCGTCGCGGAGGCAGCACGGAGACAATAACGAGCTATCGAACAAAAAACTACTTTGGGGAAACGCCATGAGAAATCATCGCGAAACGATCGGCCCTGTCGGTCACAGCATCCTGGTCGCAGGCTTTGCCCTGCTTGCCTATGCCGACCGCCAGCAAGGCGCAAAGCGGCGCCTATCCGAACCAACGCATCACCTTCATCGTCGGATTTGCCGCCGGCGGATTTGCCGACACGATTGGACGCTGGGTTGCAGCCAGACTCGGCGAACGCACCGGGCAGACCGTCGTGGTCCAGAACATGGAAGGCGGCGGCGGCATCCGGGCAGCGCGGCGGGTCGCGACCGCACCTGCCGACGGCTACACCATCCTGGTCACGACCACCTCGCTGGCGATCAACGAATCCCTGGTCCCGGACCGCGGATATACCGCGAACCAATTCGAGGCGGTGTCGCTGCCGATCTCAGCGCCGGAATCGCTGTCCGCCAGCACGAAATCGTCGATCAAGACGCTCGCCGACCTCGTCACCGAAGCCAAGGCCGGCAAGGTCTTCATGGGCTCGGCCGGCATCGGCAGCGGCTCGCACATCGCGGCCGAATATTTCTTCAAGGTGCTGGCGAAGACGCCCGTGAAGCACATCCCGTTTCCGGGCGGCGCCCCGGCGATGGTGGGGCTCCTGACAGGCGACGTGACCGTCCTGGCCGCCACCGCGACCGGCAACATCTCGCGCGCCGTCAACAATGGCGACATCATCGGGCTGGGGATCGCCGCGACCGAAAGGTCGCCGACCCTGCCTTCGGTTCCGACCTTCGCCGAAGCGCGGCTATCCCGGGATGTCCGCGGCATCGTGGGTCGGCTTCTTTGCTCCGGCCGGAACGCCGGAAGCCGTATTGGCGAAGCTCAACAGCGAGATCAATGCGATCCTGCAGGAGCCGGACATCGCCAAGCGTATCCAGACCTCCGGCCTGCAAACGACGGTCCGCAGCCGCGCCGAATCCGCGAAGCTGTTCAGCGCCGAGATCAAGAACTGGTCGACGATGGTGCAAGCCGTCGGCGTGCCCAAGCAATAAGGAGCCGGTCACCCGGCTGGAGGTGTTGATGGACGGAATCGGCGGGCATGGACATCCTCGAAACGGATGTCCTGATCATCGGCGGCGGATTTGCCGGATGCTGGGCGGCGCTCCGCGCGGCGGACTTGAAAGCCACCGTCACGCTCGTCGACAAGGCCTATGTCAGCCGCAGCGGCGCATCGACGATGTCGGGCGGCATCACGACCTGCCCGCTCGACAGCGACGACCTCGATACCTGGGCGGAGGAGTTCATCGTTCGCGGCAGCTACATGTGCGACCAGCGCTGGACCTACCAGCTGCTCGAAGGCCAGCGCGAACGCATCAAGGACTATGTCCGCTGGAACGTCCCGATCTCGCGCAGCCGCCGACGGATCGATCCGCCGGTTCGCCAGCCGCGGCATGGTCAATGTCCGCGGCATGCAGTACCAGCCCAAGGTCGCGATGCGCGAGCTTCGCCGCCAGATCACGGCGCGCGGCGCGCGCATCCTGGATCGCCTGTTCATCACCGAGCTGCTGACCGCCGACGGCGAATGGCCGACGCGCACCGGCATTGCCGGCGCCGTCGGCTTCGACGTCTACACCGGACGGTTTCGTCGTCATCAAAGCCAAGCGGACGATCGTAGCGACCGGCATGATCGCGATGAAGGGCACGCATCGCGTCGACAACGACTGCGGCGACGGCGCGGCGATGGCGTTTCGCGCCGGCGGCCGGCTGGTCGACATGGAGTTCACCTTCGGCGGCACCTTCAACGTGCTGATGAAGAAGTTCGATTTCCCGAGCTACAACGTCGCGGTCGCGCACGGCGCGCGTCTGATCAATGCGCGCGGCGAGCGCTTCATGCAGCAATATGACCCCGTGCGGCTCGAACGCAGCGAGCTGTCGCACGTCGTGGCGGCGTTCGCCAAGGAGATCGTCGACGGGCGCGGGCCGGTCTTTGTCGACCTGCGGCATGTCGACGATTCCTATTGGACCGATATCGCCAAGCTGCATCGCGGCGGCTCGATCCTGCTGACGCGACCACGTGCCCGATCCCAAGGCCAACCCGCTGCCGATCGAGCCGACCTGGGGGCTGTGGGCGAGCGGCCGCAGCGGGCTGCAGATCGATCTCGGCGCGCGCACCAATCTGTACGGCCTGCTGGCGGCCGGCTCGGTCGCCAAGAACGACGCCACCGGAACGCATGCCAGCGCCGGCTCGCCGACGGCGTTCTGCAAGGTGTCCGGCTGGCATGCCGGCGAGACGGCGGCGATCGAAAGCCGGCGAATGCCAGCATCCGGTCGATCAGCGGCGATCTCCTGACGATGCTGCAGGAGCAGGCGCTCGCCCCGCTGCACCGGCCGGCATCGCCAAAGACGTCCGACGACCTGCACGACGATCTGGCGCGGCTCGAAGCCAGCGTCGTCGACGGAATGATCCTGAATGCCGACAAGCTCACGCGGATGCTGCAAACGACCGAAGAGGTCGCGAGCGCAACCCGCACCTGCCGGGCGAACGACCTGCACGATCTCGTCAAGCTGCACGAAGCGCGCAACGTCGCGCACCTGCTCCGGCATGGTCTATCGCTCGCGCGCTCGACCGCACCGAAAGCCGGGAGCAATTCTTCCGCGAAGATTTTCCGATGACCGATCCTGCCTGGTTCTGCTGGCACGGCGCCACGCTGGGCCGCGACGGCAAGGTCGTGTTCGACCGGCAAGACTTCCCGACCGACGGGCGCAAGATTCACCCCGCAGGCGCCGGACGCGGCCGGCCTCGGCCCGATCGGGGCCATCATTCGCGGCGAGCACGATGCGCTGGTGCACCCATGAGCGAGTCCTGTCGACGGCAAGCTGGCGATCAATCTCGACACCTGCACCGGCTGCAGCCTGTGCGTGCTCGCCTGTCCGGTCGACGTCATCCGCATGGACGCCGCGACCGCCAAGCCGGTCATCGTCTATCCGCGCGATTGCCAGGTCTGTTATCTGTGCGAGGACGACTGCCCGACGCACAGCATCAGCCTCAGCCACGACATCAGCAATTCGCGCCGCTACAGCACCTATGACGAGTTCGGGTTGAAGGTGTAGTCCGTATTCCTTCGGCGGAAGCTAACTTGCCCCACTGATCGTCGTCGACTGATATGTCTTCACGCCGTCCACGATCTCATCGAGGACGCGAATATGGGCGCGGATGAGTGCCCCGACTTTGTCAACGTTCCGCGCCAGTGCGGCGTCCACGATCTTTTTGTGTTCGGTATCGCGGATACTGTTCTTCCACACGTGGCGTGGCGCCACGCGCTGATACCTCATGAAATGATCGAAAAGCTGCCGCCTCAACAGCAAAAGTCTTGGCGAGCCACAGGCGGCGACCAGAGCCTCGTGAAACGCCCTATGCCGGCGCGCCCATTCAGTCGGATAGCCGCGTTTGACCGGCGACGAGGCCAGCAGCATATGGTGGAAAGCACGAACCAGATCCGCCTCCCAGGTGTCGCCGCCCCGCTCGACCGAACGGGTCAACGCCATCACCTCGATCTCGCGCCGCAAGGTTGTCAGGTCAACGAAGTCGTCAACGGTGAGCGGCGCTACTCTGAAGCCGCGCTGGTCCTCACCAACAACGAGCCCCTCCACCACCAGTCTGGAGAGCGACTCCCGCAACGGGCTGAAACCGGCATCGTATCTCTCGCGAAGCGCTTCAAACGGCAGCTTCGAACCGGGCGCCAATCTCAATTCGAGAATGTCGCTACGCATGGACGCCAACACGGTGCCTGCCAAGGTCTTCGATACAGTGGCCTCCGGCACCGGCTCGATCTCCGCGTCAACTCGGGTATTGGTGAGTGAGATTGGACGTCGCATGGATCGCCATCCTCGGGTTTGATTGGAATCTACTTCGCCGCTGCGGCGTTCAGCGCCGCTTTCACGCGCGCGATCACATCCGGCGACGTCTTGGCAAGGTCCGCGACCATGGCCTGCATCGCTTCACCCGACATTGGTGAAATGTCCAGCTGCAGCTTCCGCGCTTCGGCGAGGAATGCGGGATCCTTCGCGGTTGCATCGAATGCACGACGAAGCGCCGCCACGCGCTCCTTGGGCACATCCTGAGACACAAGGAACGGCCTGGAATACTCCGCGCGCGCGAACACCAGTCGCATCGCTTGGCGTTGCTCTGCATTGGCTGCAAGGTCGGTCACCAGAGGAACCCCTTTAAGCTCGGGAACGCCCTCGAAGTTGTACTGCACCAAAATTTTGATCTTCTTTTCCTCAAGCCAATGCTGCGTCAAGCTTTTGACGACGGCGTAGCCAAGCCCTCCATTCCCTTGGACCTCACCGCGCTCAATGGCGAGGTTGATCTGCGGGGGGCCTTGGTATCCACGCACGACCTTGAACTTGTAGCCCAGCAAATCGTTCAGCAACAAAGGATAGTCGACCATTGTGGTGCCCGCCGTGGTCGCGCCCACAAGTATTTCCTTCGTTGCCAAATCGCGAATGTGCGAGACCGGCGCGGTGTGCCAGACATAGGCCACGTAGGCTTCGCGGGCGAGGCTGCCGAGCCAGTTCAATTTGGCCGGATCGAACTTCGCGCCACTTTGAAGCAATGGCGCGGTCGGGATTCCGTTCAGAGATGCCCCGATCACGGTCCCGTCGTGCGGACCCTGATTGTAGATCTGATTGACCATCACCATACCGGCGGCGCCGGGCAGGTTTTGAACAACGATCGAAGGTTCGCCGGGGATGTGCTTGCCGAGCTCGCGCGCCAGTACCCGGGCATAGAGATCGTAGCCTCCACCCACCGCCGAACCGACGATCATCCGCAACTGCTTGCCCCTGAAAAAGTCTGCCACTGGTTCGGCTTGTGCAGCGCACGCCGACGCCAACAGGGTGCAGATCGCTCCCACAATGCATCGTCCCATGAGCGCGGATCCTCCTTGCCATTTTGTCGAAATACTTGTTAATTTCGAAAATGTGCCGCGTTATCGACATCAGGTCAATGCGACAATTGCCGGCACGAACGGCTACCCCCTAGAACGAGTTGGTGATGATCGCGGAATCCCGGTTAGAGACGCGTTGGCCAACAGGGGTCAGGCTCCCGGTGGTGCTCACCTTCGAGCACCAAGCCGGAGAAGGCGCTCCGCTACGACCCGGTGAGCATCCGAACGCCAACAATTATGGGCAGATGGAATACGGGGCCCGGCGAGGGATCTGGAACATCCTCGAGCTGCTCGACCGTCTCGGCATCAAGAGCACGTTCTTCGTCACCGGCGTCTCTGCCGAAAAGTTCCCCGAGGCGGTGCGCGCCGCCGAACAAGCGGGACATGAGATTGCGGGCATGGGCTACAGCTTCGAGCGCGTCCGCTCTGCCAGCAGGGAACGCGAGCAGGCGATTGTTCGCCGCACGATCAAGGCACTGAACGATACCTGTGGCGTGGCGATCAAGGGCTGGCGCTGTCCGGACTATCGCATCAGCCCGCAAACCTTTGAGGTGCTCGCGACCGAGGGATTTGCTTGGGACAGCAGCATCCTCAACGACGACTTGCCGTATCAGGTCCATAGCGAAGGCGGTCCGCTGGTTGAGATCCCGTTCACGACCAGCACGGCAGACAAGGCCTATGTGGCATTTCCTTATCCGGTCCGCGGCGGACCGACCGGGCTCTCACACGTTTGGGCCAACGAATTCGATGTCTTGTACCGCGAGGCTGAGAGCAGCCCCCGCTTCATGATCTTGAGCCTGCAGACCTGGGCAAGCGGCCGTCCCACGCCGCTTCGCACGCTTCGAACATTCCTGGAGCGCGTCACGGCTCACAACGACATTCGCTTTGCGATGTGTGGAGAGATCGCGAGCTGGTGCGACCCCAACCAAGAAGGTCATTGAGGGACCCATGTGGAAGGAAATTCCGCTTAAAAAGCCTGGACAGTGGCCTCCCGGGGTCAGGCTGCCGATCATCATCAGCGTGCATCACCAGTCCGAGGAAGCCTGCATCATGTTTCCCGACGGGCAACCGGACCCTCGCGACTACTACGAGCGGCAGTACGGCGGTCGCCGCGGCGCCTGGCGCATTCTCGAGATCATGTCCAAGCATGGCGTCCTCGGCACATGGATCATCTGCGGGGCGACGTGCGAGAAATATCCCGACGTCTCGCGCGCCGTGGTCAAGCAAGGCCATTCGATCGCGGGGCATGGCTATGCGCACGAGGCATTGAGCGACCTCCCTCCCCATGAAGAGCTGGAGGTCATTCGGAAAACGGTCCGCGTGTTCGAGGATCGGATGGGCGTGCACTTGCGTGGCTGGAGGACTTGCGCTGCCAGCCATCACACCATGGACTTGTTGCTCAAGAATTTCGATTTCGAATGGGACGCCAGCATCTGGAACGACGACCTGCCGTACATGATCGAAGGCCACGGCAAGACATTTCTGGAAGTCCCCTTCTCCGTCTACAGCGACGCCGCCTACACCAAGAACGCGGGCAATATGCAACCCGTCAATCAGTTCAATACCTGGGAGTGGAATACGCCCGACACGGTGTTCCAGATCATGAAGGACCAGTTCGATGCGCTGTATGAGCGCGGCGCCGAACAGGCCGTCCTCATGCCGATGACGGTCCATGACTTCATCACCGGCAGGCCGTCTCGGGCGAAGACATTCGATGATTTTCTGAGCTATGCGAAACAGTTCGAGGGCGTCGTGTTCACCACCCACGATGAAGTCCGGCGCTGGTGGCTCGCCAACTATGCAGCCGAAGGCACTAATAGCGGCGCGAGAATCTTCGGCAGCGCGACTGCGCACCACCTGACGCAGCCACGCATGCCAATCAATAAGAATTCGGTTTGATGGGGAAAGGAACGCGCGATGCCAGTACGTCAGATGTTATCGTCTACCCGGACAACAGCCCGGCGCCGGACCAATCGGAGAAAAGGATCGCTCGTTGCGGTCGGGATTCTGGCCCTGTTGCTGCACTCCGAAAGCAGCGCAGATGCACAGGAAAGCGCCTCGGCGTTCCCAAGTCAGCCAATCCGCATTGTGATTCCGGCCGGCGCGGGCGGCACTCTCGACGTGATTGCGCGCCTGGTCGGGCAGAGGCTGTCCGAACGGTTTGGCCAGCCGGTTGTCATTGAGAACAAGGCCGGCGCCAACACCATCATCGGCACCGAATTCGTCGCCAAAGCGCCGCCTGACGGTTACACGATCCTGTGCGCCGCAGCGGCGTCGGTCGTCATCAATCCGGCGATCTATGTGAAGCTGCGCTATTCGACCGCCGACTTCGTGCCACTGTCCAACGTGGCGTCGTATCCCTTCATTCTCTCGGTCGCAAAGTCGGTGCCGGCGCAAAACCTGCGCGAGTTGATCGAGTACATCAAGAAGAACCCCGACAAGGCGAATGCGGGCGGCTCGACTGCGGGCCACCAGCTCATGACCGCCCTGTTCCGGGAAAAGACCGGCGCACCGATCCAGTACATCCCGTACAAGGGGATGAATGAGGTGTCGGCGGCGCTGGCCGGCGGTCAGTTGATGATGTCATTCCTCACCGCCTCGAACGCCGGCCAGATCAACAGCGGCGCGGTCCGGGCGCTCGCGGTCACGTCGGCAACGCGCGATCCGCGCTTCCCGAACGTACCAACGGCGGCGGAGGCAGGCGTTGACGGCTTCACGGCATTGAGCTGGGCCGGGCTTCTTGCGCCAGCGCGGACCCCAGCCGCGATCGTCAACAAGCTGTCATCGGAGATCGCCGCCGCCGTGAAATCAGCCTGAGATTCGGGACAAGCTTCTCGCCGCCAATCTCGATCCCGTCGGCAATAGCTCGGAGCAGTTCGCCAGCACGATTGCCGACGACTTCAAGGTCTGGGCCGCAGTCGCGAAAGCGGCCAACATTCAGATCAATCAGTAGAGCTGGCAACAAACGCTTCCGGGGACATGGCCTCTCCGGGAGCGCCGCCCCTAAAGACTTCGCGCCACCGCATGCGCTTCGTTGATGGCGTGGCGCAGCCGGCGGGGCGTGACTGCGTCGCCAACGACGCGAATGTCGGAAATTCCCGCGCGGCGCAACTCGGCGACACAGCCGTCATTCGTCACCTGTGGGCCGATACCGACGATGACATCGATGTCCTCGATGCGCGTCTCGCGCCCGCTCGCATAGTGCTGCACAATCGCGGCGCGCGATGAAACGCCGGTGACTTGATGGAGCGCGAGCACGGTGGCGCCATGCCCATCCAGCCGACGCAGGGCTGCTATTCGTGACACGGTGGGGAGTTCCCGGAACGGCTCAAAAAATCGCGTCACGAACGTCAGTCTCCCGCCACGGCGGATCGCCTCTTCCGCGGCTTGGGCGCCCCACCAGTAACCGTCTTCGTCCAACAGCACGACATGCTTGCCGACCAGCGACGGCGGAAGCGTCTCAAATCCGCTGACCACCGGCACCGAACCGTCGCCCTCAACCTCCGGCGCAATCGGTGTGGCGCCGGTCGCCACGACAACCGATTGCGGCGCGAGCGCGACGATGTCGCCGATCGACGCGACCTCACCCATGCGCAGCACGATGTTGTTGGAGCGGCGAACCTCCTGCTCGAGGTGTGTCGCGACGTTGGCGTATTCATCGTGCCCACCGACTTTCGCTCCGGTGATGACTTTGCCGCCGAGGACTTGCTCCTTTTCGAAGAGGACGACGTGATGGCCGCGCGCGGCCGCCAGCCGGGCCGCCTCCATGCCCGCCGGCCCGCCACCCAGCACGACGATGGTGGCGGGCTTCTTGGCAGGCTCAATCGCCAGGAGCTCGGTCTCTCGGCCGACCACGGGATTGTGCACACAAGTCAGCGCGGCGCTGCCCTCATGAAGCCCATCCCAGCAGTGGTTGCATCCAATGCAAAGCCGAATTCGTTCAGCTTCCCCTTGCTCTGCTTTTCGCGGCCAGTCCGGATCCACCGTGAGCGCCCGCCCGAGTGCGACCGCGTCGGCCTTACCGTCGGCGATGAGGGATTCCGCCTGCCCCGGCGTCACGATCCGCGTCGCTGCGACCGTCGTCGCCGCCGGCACCGCTGCCTTGAGCTTTGCATGCAGGTCTTGGAACGGCATTTGTTCGTAGTGGCGATCGGGCAGATGCGTATCGATGGTGTTGAAATTGCCCTGCGACAGAGAAACGTAGTCGATCAATCCCTCGTCGATAAACTGCTGGATCAGCCTCACGCTCATATCGAACGTCCAGCCGCCAACGGTGAACTCATCAACACCGAGCCGAATGCCGACGATGAAGTTTGCGGGTGTCGACGCGCGAACTCCGCTGAGAATCTCCTGCACAAACCGAATACGGTTCTCCCAGCTGCCACCCCACCGATCGGTACGACGGTTCGAAAACGGCGACGCAAACTGTTGGAGAAGATGCCCTTGCGCGCAATGCACCTCGATGCCGTCCAATCCCGCTTGCGCCATGTTTTTGCCGGCCATGACGGTGTGCTTGATGAAATCTTCGATTTCCTCCGCGGCCATGGGGCGCGGCACACCCCCTGACCGCGGACATGCGATCGCGGACGGCCCGATCAGGCGAGGCGGCACCGTTGTGCTGTTGTGCTGACGCCCGCTGTGATTGACCTGCCCAATCAGGAGCGCACCGGCCGCATGCACGGTTTCGGCCCAGCGCGTCAAACCCGGAATAATTTTCGGATCGAATCCTGGAATATTGCTGCCGCGCACAACGGCCGACGGATGAAGACGCATCGCTTCAGTGACAATGACGCCAGCCCCACCGCGAGCGAGCGCGGCGTAGTGCGCCAGCAATCGATCGGACACGTCGAACTTTTCGGCAAGGTTGGTGGAGGTCGCCGCGCGGAATACGCGGTTGCGCGCCTGCCGGCGGCCGATCGGAAGCGGCGCAAACAAATGGGGAAATGCCTTTTCAGCGCCTGAATGCATCCCGACCGTCCCCCCAAGATCCCGTTCTGCCTGCATGGTCGTGTTGCCATGCCCGATCGCAACAGTGCCCTCAGGCGACCGTAGCACCCTTTTTACGGTGCATTCTCAACGTGCGTTGTAGTCATTTCGGATGGCAGCCAGCGCCCAATCCGCTTCGCCCTCAGCGACAACGCCCTCGCAGTGATAAGCTCTGCACCAGGTATTGGTAGCCTGCATTGTCAGAACAACAATTGTTCCTGAACATGGATACCAAGGCGGCCCACGCGGCCAGCCTACATCGCGATACCCGCGGCTTTGATGACCGGCCCCCACTTCGCGACTTCGCTGGCGATGAATCGTTGCAAATCTTCCGGTGTCCCGCCGGCCGCTTGCATGTCGCCTGATGCGAGTTGCCGCTTGCCGATATCGCTGCCGATATACTCGTTGATCATCCTGTTCAGCGTCAGGATGATCTCCCGTGGCGTGCCGGCGGGCGCCACCACGCTGTAATAGGCGACGGCTTCGAACCCGGGAATCCCGGATTCGCTGATGGTCGGGATATCCGGCAGTTGCGTCGATCGACGCAGTGTCGTCACCGCCAAGCCGCGCAATGACCCGTCCTTGAGCGGAGCGACCAGCGCAGGCGTGAAATTGATGCTCAGGTCGATTTGGCCGGCGATCACATCGGCGCTGGACCCCGCGGCGCCGCGATAGGGAACGTAGTTGATCTGGGTGCCGCTACTCTTCTGCAGCAACTCCATCGTCAGATGCGCCTGCGAGCCGATGCCCGGCGTGGCGATCGAAAGCTTGCCCGGATTGGCTTTCGCATGCGCGATCAGCTCTTGCAGGTTGGCCACCGGCACCTTCGGGTGCGCCACCAGGACCAACGGCGATTTCGCCAGCAGCACGATCGGCGCGAACGCCTTCGCGGAATCGAACGGCATATTCTTGTACATGAAGCGATTGGTCGCGAGCACGCCGGGAGGCGCGAACATCAGCGTGTAGCCGTCCGGGTTCGATTTCGCGACATAGGCGCCGCCGATATTTCCGTTGGCGCCGGAGCGGTTCTCGACGACGACCTGCTGCCCGAGTTTCAGGCTCAGTTCCGCGGCAAGCCGCCGCGCCGGAATATCGATCGATCCTCCGGCTGCGAACGGAACAACCATCGTGATGGGGCGCGCAGGCCAGTTCTGCGCCGTCGCCAACGATGACATGAGAGCGAGCATCATCGCCGCGAGCGCATAAGGGCTCATTGTGTTCCGCATAGACCCCTCCCTATCGTTTTTCGTGTGCGGTCCCGGATATCAACCCGCCACTTCTGCCATGCGCTAGATCCGCCAGCCCAGACAGTCCGCCAGGCCACGACCCATGATCCAGTCTCTATCCTGATCGGAGAGAAACGCGAGCGCTTCGGTGAAATGAGTGACACATTGGCGATACGTGGCTTTGTGGAGGGCATGCGACAGATCGGTGCCCCAGAAGCAGCGCTTCGGCCCGTATGCGTCGACGATGCGTTTGATGTGCGCATCAAGATCCCGGTACGGATAGCCCTCGCGTGAATAGACCGGCGCCGCGGACACCTTCACAGAGACATTGCCGTGCTTCGCCAGCGCGACGGTCTCGTCGATGGCCTCCTTGATGTGGCCGTCCTTCACGATCCCCGACGACAGACCGAAGTGATCGAGGATGAGCGTGAGGCCTGGATGCCGTTCCGCGATGGCGCCGACTTCTTTCATCAGTCCGGCGGCATGCAACATGACCGGAACGTCGGCCTCCTCCGCGGCACGCCAAAACCAGTCTGCCGTACCATCGGTGACCCATGCGCGTTCGCGCTCCTGCATGAAGACCTGCCGGATACCGAGCATCCCGGGCTGAGCCTTCCAATTGCGCAGGCGCTCCGGATCGGCGGGACGACTCAGCGCCAAACGGCCCATGACCGCAAAGCGGTTCGGATAGCGCGCCGCTGCTTCCAGTGCATGGTCATTGCGCTCCCCTTCCCACGATGGCGGCACCAGGATCGCGCGATCCACGCCGGCTTCATCCATGAGCGGGAGCAGTTTTGGGTAATCCAAGGCGTAGGGCAGTTGGACGCGGGCTGCACCGCCTGGAGGCCATGGCCGGTCCGGCGTTTCCGGCAACCAGACGTGAACCTGGGCGTCGATGATCGTCAAACTCTTCCCCTCCCTGTCGGGCGCCAGCCTTGTTGTTGCTTTCTACCAATTCGGCAGCGGTCTCGATGCCGAAAAACACCCGGCATTCGCAGTCAGCGACAATTCTGACTGCGAATGCCCAGGATGTCCGTAGATCAATCTAGCCGCCGTTCAGGCGGCTTGCAGCTCTTTTCGCCGCTGCAACGCCTCGGTCGGATCGATGCCCAAGAGGAAGCAAGGATTCCTCACGCACAAGGTTTCAATTTCATCCTGGGTGATCCCGAACGCCATCATGTATCCGCTGACCTGTCTCATCGACTCCACCGAGTTCGGGAACACGGTATCCCCGGCGTCGCTGGCGAGCGTGAAATGCTCGACACCGACCGCCCTGATGGCGCCGTACATCTTGGCAGGATCGACTCCGAGCATCGGAGACAGTTCGTCGTACGTAAAGTTGAAATGAATGCCGACTTTCGACAGCTGCTTCATCTGCTCAATGGTGATGTTGACGAAGGGGCTGAAGGGATGATCGATGAAGGCTCGCTTGAAATTCAACTTGTCCACGAGCTCGGCGAGCGCGAAGATTTCCTGGTGGGTCGAGTGCCCGAAGGAAAGCGCCCGATCGTGATCCGCGACCATGCGGATCGCTTCCTCATATTCAGACTTCAGCCGGCCCTTCTCGTCGAGTGCATAGTGTCCGTACTTCAGCGCCAGATCCCATGGCAGCGGATCCGAATGCGCATTGGGATCGGCCGTCGGATCCCAACGCTTCGGCTTTCCGCCGACGATCGAATAGGTATTCGCGTGATTGGCCAAAGCCAGCCAGAACGACGATACGCCAGCCTTGATCTGCGTCGTCACCTTGTCCCGGCTTGGCGGCTTGCCATCACGACAGAGCGCATAGCCACCCCAGGCCCTGATCGGGGCGACGCCGGTCTCGTCGGACCAGCGATCAAGGTCCTCCAGAAGGCGCCGCACATCCTCCATCGGTCCGGCGGAGCGCTTATCTTCCTTGCCGATCGACTTGTAGAGAATGCCATACATGCCGCTTTCCGACGCGAGCTTGGCGACCGCCAACGCGTCCTGCTGGCCGTGCTCGGCATGGCAGTGAATGTCGATCATGCCCCTGACGCCGTCGAGCCGCGGCGGCGTTTGGATATACGGCTTGTAGCGGCGGCGGGCGGGATAGCCGGTGACCGCGCGCTCCAGCGTCGGCGTTGCATTGTTGTTTGCGATGCGCCCGGGCGGGATGACCGCATCCTCCTTGATCTCTCCCATTGTCTCCTCCTGAGGGCCCGGAGTTGGAACCGGGCATTTGCATAGTGAGGTCGAACCCTAGCCGCCGGATCGATAATGATAAAATATCGATTTGTCCTTGAGCCATAACCTCGAATTAAGGGATAATGGGACCGGCCGGACGCCCGCGCCGCGCTTCAACCCATGATCGCATGACCGGCTCACCCGCATGGACATCCGCCACCTGCGCAACATGTTGGCGATCATGGACGAAGGCAGCATTGGCAAAGCTGCCCAGCGCCTCAACGTCTCCCAGCCCGCGTTGACGAAGAGCATCCAGCGGCTCGAGGAGCACCTCGGCGTCCGGCTGTTTGACCGCGAAGCGCGTGGCATGAAGCCGACGTTCTATGCCGACAGCCTCAAAGGCTACGCAAAGGCCGCCAGCATCAGCATGACCGAGGCTGAAAGTCAGATCGCATCGCTTCGCAACGGGACCGAAGGCATCATCACCGTCGCAGGACCACAGTTGATCGTGACGGAGCTGCTCCCTCAGGTGCTGGCTCGGCTTTCCCAGGAACGCCCCAAGCTTCAGGTTCGCGTTGTTGCGCGGAACAAGGAGCTGTTCGCCGAGCTGTTGGACGGCAGATATAATCTCGTGGTGGCGATGCTCTACAATGAGATTCCGAAACAGGGACTGACGAAACAGCGGCTGTTCGACGATCGGTTGGTGCTGATCATGCGTCCCGACCATCCGCTGGCGAAGCGACGCAAGGTGAAACCGGCCGATCTGCTCGACCAGAAATGGGTCCACACCGACAGCGATACTTGGAGCTACCGGCGTCTCCAGCTTTATTTCGAGCAGGCCGGATTGGCGGTGCCGCGCGCTCGGATCGAAAGCCGCAATCCGGCCATTCTGAAGTCTGTCGTCATGATCAGCGATCACATCGGAATGATCGCGAAGCTCGGGGTGGAGAACGAGCTCGCCAGCGGGCGCCTCAAATGCATCGAGATCGACTCGCCGCTCATGCTCAGGCCTATCGGCATTGTCCGACGCGAGAACGAGCCGATGTCGCCCGCGATGAAATCCTTTGTTCGCATCATTGAAGACGTGTGCAAGAAGCGCTCCCATGCGCCGCCCAAGCGATGAACGCCACCAACACGTCGTGACCGCGACAACCGCCATCCATTCACTTCGTTTATGACCTGACGACAAAATATTACTAGTCGGACATGCCCCGGCTGGGCACCATACATCTTCCATGCTCGGCAATACGGTTGCGAGGCGCAGGTGACGCCGCGCTCTAGACCCATTCGTCCTCGACGAACTGCGCATGGGGGGAGCACGTTATGGAGAGCGAAGTTCGGACGCGATTTCTGGAATGGGACCGGGATACGCGATCTCCGTCACCGCCCCCGCCACCCTTGAGCTGCGACTGTCAGTTCCACATTTTCGAGGACGTCAGGAAATATCCGCCCAAGCAAGGAGCGCTCTACGAGCCGCCGGACGCGACGTTCCAGGACATGCGCGGCGTCATGCGCAAGCTTGGCTTCGCGCGCGGCGTCATCGTCCATGCCATGCCATACGACACGGACCATCGCCTGCTGATTGACACCCTGTTGGCGAACGAGGATCGCGACAACATCCGAGCGATCGCGATCATCAAGGACAATGTCAACGACTCCGAACTTGACACGCTCAACAGATTGGGTGTGCGCGGAGCCCGCTTCAATCTCGGGAAATATTACAACGAGCTTCAGTCTCCGGAGGCTGTCCGGCGCTCGATGGAACGCGCCCGCGAGCTCGGCTGGCATGCGAGACTGCACGTTGCTGGCCCGCATATCCTCGAGCATGCCGAGATGCTCGGCACGATCAAGGATCATGACGTTTGTCGTCGACCACATGGGCCATGCCGACTTTTCGGCGGGTCTCGCCTCTCCCACCTTTCAGTGGCTCATCGACCGTCTCAAGAACCACGGCTGGTGGCTGATGCTCTCGAATGGCAGCCGGCTTTCGAGCATGACAGACCGATGGGACGATGCGGTACCTTTTGGCGCGGCCTTCGTTGAGGCGGCGCCGGACCGAATGATCTGGGGCTCGGATTGGCCGCACGTGCGCTGGCGCAAGAGCAGGATGCCCAACGACGCCGAGCTCGTCGAATTGCTCTATCGCTACGTCGACTATGACCGCGAACTCATTGAACGCGTGCTGGTTCGCAATCCGGCCCGACTGCATGGGTTCGGCCCATGAAAACCTGACAGCGTGCGTCCAGCTCAATGGTCACGCGAAGTGGCCAGAACAATCGAACGAGGGAGGGAAGGATGATTTGGCCCCTGGCGCGGCCCATCCTCATCGCTGCTGCCGTGCTGGTCCTGCCGGCACAATCTTTCGCCGACCCCGTCGAGGAGTTCTTTCGGGGCAAGCGATTGACCATTTACGTTGGCTCATCGAGTGGCGGCGGCACGGACCTCTATGGCCGAGCCGTTGCGCGTTTCATTGGCAAGCACATTCCGGGGCAGCCGTCCGTCAACGTCATCAATATGCCCGGCGCCAACGGCCTGGTCGTGGCCAATCAGCTTTATCGCTCGCTGCCCAAGGACGGCACCGCCATTGGCACGTTCGATCGCGCCGCCGCCATGCATGCGATCTGGGCCAACCCCGCGGCGAAGTTCGTCGCCACCGAGCTCAACTGGATCGGAAGCACCAATATCGACACCAGCACGTGCGTCACCTGGCACACCAGCGGCATCGATACGCTGGAAAAGTTCATGACCCGCGATGTCGTTCTCGGATCGACGGCAATCTACCACGCCAATTTGCTGAACACCCTGTTCGGCGCCAAGCTTAAACAAGTCAGGGGATACCCGGGCGGCAACGATGTCGTCCTGGCGCTTGAGCGCGGCGAGGTCCAGGGTCGGTGCAATTGGTCGTGGTCCTCGATCATCAGTTCCAGGCCCGATTGGGTCCGCGACAAGAAGATCAACGTCTTGCTTCAGTTCGCGGACGAGAAGCATCCCGAACTGCCCAATGTTCCTCTTGTCACCGATCTCGCCAAGACCGAGCGGCAGCACCAGATGCTGGATCTCGCGCTTTCCAGCCAGATCATGGCGCGGCCGTTCGCAGCACCCCCCGGAATCCCCGCGGAACGCGTCGCCGCGTTGCGTCAAGCGTTCATGAACATGGCCAAGGATCCGCAATTCCTTGCCGCCGCGAAAACTCAACAGCTCGAAGTTTCTCCAGTGGATGGTGAGCAAATCCAGAATACGCTGGCCCGCATCTCGCAAACTCCGAAAGACGTCGTTCGTGCGCTGCGCGACGCCGTGCTTGGGCCCGAGGCATCCGCAGCCATGGACAAATGACAAGGGGATCGAGAGGCGCCTCGTTCATGGGTGCCGCTCCGCACCCTCACCTGCCCTCGCGTTCCATATTTTCGACAGTCGTGTAAAGGATTGACCTGCACAGTTACGATACGACAGGTCGCCGGGCGGACGAGGGCATTCCATGTTGATGATCAGCAATGCAGACGTGGCAAAGCTGCTGACGATGGGCGTGGCCATTGAGGCGCTCGACCAGGCCTATCGCCAGCTCGTCACCACCGATGCCGTGTGCAAGCCACGCACCGACATTCAGATTCCGACCAAACAGCCCGGCAAGGTCTACCAGTGGAGCAGCGTGGAAGGCGGCTCGACCAGCGGCTACTTCGCCATCCGCATCAAGTCGGACATCATTTATGAGCAGGAGTACAACGGCGCACGGACACAAGAGAAGTACTGCATCAGACCCGGGACCTATTGCGGCCTGATCCTGCTCACCGACACCGAGAGCGGAGAGCCTCTCGCGATCCTCAACGACGGGCTCACCCAATTGATGCGCGTGGGCGCCGATGGTGGCATCGGCGCGAATTACCTGGCGAAGCAGAATGCCGAGGTGATCGGCATGTTGGGCTCCGGCGGCATGTCGCACACGCACATGGAAGCGTTCATGCATGTGCGCCCACATTTAAAGCGCCTGCAGGTCTACAGCCCCACCAAAGAAAACCGCGAGCGCTTTGGACAGGAGATGGCCGAGAAATACGGGCTGGACGTGAAGGTATGCAACAGCCCCGATGAGATCTACCGCGATGCCGATATCGTCGCGGCGCTCACCAATTCCGCGGTCTCGATCATTGACGGTTCGCTGGTCGAGAACGGCGCTCATATCGTCGCCCCCGGAGCCGGGGATGGCATCAAGGGCAAACAGATCCTTGATCGGATCGACGTGTATCTTCGCTTCGGCAACGCAACGACGCCCTGGGGCGCCGCGGAGGGGGCCGACGACGAGTATTTCACCTATGCCGCGCGCCCGGATATCGAAACCAAGCTGACGCGGAAGACAAAGGGCCGGCGCGGGCATGGCGCCATCTTTCCAGCCGAACGCACCATCACCTTCGCGGACATCGTCGCGGGCAACGGCAAGGGCAGAACGTCCGACGATCAGATTTCCTTCTCCGAGCGCGGCAACTTGCAAGGCAACCAGTTTTGGCCTCTGGCTGGGCGCGTTTATGAACTCGCCAAGGCACAAGGGCTCGGCCGGGACATCCCGACTGAATGGTTCCTGCAGGACATTCGCGATTGAGGTCCGCCGCATCGGGATCGATCCTTGCGGATATGGATAGGTCGAGACCATCGTCGAAACGAGGCTGACATGAGCGGCGAGACAATCCGGCTGGCTGAGTTCGCCTCGCAACTGCGGTTCGAGGATTGCCCGCGCCCGTTGTCCAACGCGCAAAAGAACTCCATCACCGATACCATTGCCACCATCGTGTTTGGCCGCAGCCTGCCGTGGAGCAATATCATCGCTTCCTATGCACGCCGCATGGGCGGCGGAGGCCGGAGCCACATCCTCGGCGATGGCGACGGCACCGTGACCGCGCCCTACGCCGCACTCGCCAACGGCGCGCTCGCACATGCCTTTGAGCTCGATGGCGCAACCAGGCCCAGCGCCGGCGTGCATCCGGGCGCGACGATCTTCACCGCCGCGCTCGCATTGGCGCAGGAACGCGGGTTCGGTGGCCGCGCGCTCCTCGCCGCATTCATTGCCGGATCCGAAGTGACGATCCGCATTGGCCGGGCGACCAAGCACAGCAACGAAACGCGCGGCTTCCATGCGCCCGGAACCACCGGCCCATTTGGTGCGGCCATCGCTTGCGGACATCTGCTTGGCTTCGACCCGGACCACATGACCAATGCACTTGGTATCGCAGGATCGCTATCGAGCGGGCTGGTCGAGTTCGCGCGGTCCGGCTCGGGCGCGATGGTCAAGCGCCTGCATTTCGGGCGCGCCGCCGAAGGCGGCCTGCTCGCCGCAAACCTGGCAGCCGACGGCTTTACCGGCCCATCGACGGTGCTGGAAGGCGATTGCGGCTTTTTAAACGTGTTCTGCGATGAACGCGATGTCACCGAACTCACCCGCGGACTCGGAAACACCTGGCTCACCTCGCGCATTTCGATGAAACGTTACGCTTGCCACACGGCTTGCCACACGCCCGTTCAAGCGATCGTGGACATGAAGGCGAAAGACCCTATCGACAGCGACGCGATCCAGTCGATCGAGATCAAGGTCGGCCCGAAAGAGCTGCGACGACACGACATCCGCGATCCGCACGATGTGATGATCGGGCAATACAGCGTACCCTTCAGTGTCGCACTGGCGATCGTAGCGGATGCCCGCGATCCAAGGACTTTCCGGGACGCTGATGTCGACGATCCGGAGCTTCGCGCGCTCATGACTCGGATTCGTCTCGTGCCATGGGACGCGCCGCCGCCTTCCCCGATTGCCAGTGTCGTCACCATCACGATGCGCGACGGCACGGTCCTCCGGTCCGAGGTCGCGGACTTCAAGGGCACTCCGGACAATCCGCTGAGCCCGAATGAGCTACGGGACAAGGCACTGCTCTTGACTCGCGAGCACGACATCGCCGCCATGACCGCCATGTTCGATCGGCTGCTAAACCTCGAAAGCGAAGCCAACCTCGATTGGATTTCCGTATAAATGAAAAATGCATCTCCCCGTTCACGTCGTTCGTGAACGCGACCGCATGCGGCCGCGCGATGGAACGGATGTCATTGCTACGGCATGACCTTCAGCAAACTCTTGAATAATCTGCAAAAATTTCTGCTGGAACGGCGTTGGCAGCCAGCCGGCGCGGACCGTGAGTCCGACAAAACGCGGCTCATGCGGCGCGCCCGCCACTTCGATGCACGCCAAATCCTTGGATTCTGCATGATCAACGTGCCAACGCGACAGCAGGCTGATCCGGTCACTGCCCCGCAGGAGCGCAAAGATGGTGCTGAGACAGCTGGTCTCGATGCGCGCCTTGGGCTTGATATTCCAAATTGCCAGCATCCGGTCGAGCGCGCTGCGTCGTGGCAGGCCCTGAGACGGGAGCACAAAATCGAACTGCGCGAGGTGGCGCGGCGCGACCGTCTTATTGCTGGCCAGCGGATGAGACGCCCTACAGACGAGCACGTAGGGATCCTCGAACAGCTGTCGCTCGACAAGATCGTCAGGAATGGGCGGCGTGCGGAGAGCGCCAAAGACGACGTCGATGTCGCCCGAACGCAATGCTTGGATGTGCCGCTCATAGGAATCTTCGACGACGTCAACCCTCTGATGAGGCCATTGTACGAGCAGTTCGGTGGCGGCCTCGGCGATGACCGTGCGCGGCGATAGCGCGAGCACGCCGAGCCGCAGACCTGCCCGGGACGACTGCAGCGCCGCACCAATCTCCTCCACGGCGCACCAGATTTCTGTCAGCGCCAGGGAGAGACGGCGGGCGAACTCCGCCCCGGTTGGATTAACCTCGATCGCCGCCGCGGTGCGGCGATACAGGCTGACGCGCAGGAGCCGTTCGAGCTCGCGTGCGGGTCGCTGCAGACTGGGTTCGGCAATCGCAAGGTCACGGGCGGCGGCGCGGAAGCTTCCAGCGCGCCAAATGCTGACCAGCGCCCTGACTTGCGTCTCGCGCAATTTCCATGCGAGCGCTTCGGACTTGTCGTGTCCGCCAGCCCCGGGGTCGATCACGTGGCGGACGGCTTCGGCAATTTGCGCGAACAGACGCGTCGTTCGGTTATGCAGCAGTTCCCCGGCCGCAGTGAGGTAGCTACCGGACGCGTTGCGTTCGAGCAGCCGCACGCCGAGCACCGCCTCAAGACGATCGAGCGAGTAGCACACCGCCGGCTGGCTGATGTGCAGGCGCCCCGAAGCCGCGAGAGCCGAGCCCGTCGCGGCAACCATGGTGAAAGCCCGGAGTTGCTTGAGGTTGGGAAGCGTGTCCAAAGGTCGCAACGGCGAACCCCATCTAGAGATCAAACTAAGCCCATTTTTATATCAGAGCCCTGCGATTTGATAGCCATCCTCGCCGGGGACTATGGCACAAAGCTCCTTGCCCATAGGGCATTCAACATTTCCAACGCAAGGGCCCGCCGCAACATCCGGCATCCCCCTGCCGCACAATCGTCGGTCGATCAGCATGAAAGTTATAGATATCCATTGCCACGTGGTTTCGCCCGATCGCCAGCGCTACCCGCTCGCGCCGCTCGGTGGCAAACAGTCCGACTGGTCGTCGGAACGTCCGACGACGCCTGACCAACTCATCGAAGCGATGGATCAGGCCGGCGTCGCCAAGGCGGCGGTGGTGCAAGCCTCCACAGCCTATGGACACGACAGTTCCTATCTCGCCGACAGCATCGCGCGTTTTCCCGCGCGCTTCACTGGCGTCTATTCCCTTGATCCGCTGCAGCCCGATGCGTTGAAGCAGATGGACCATTGGAAAAGCCGCGGCATGACCGGCATGCGCGTGTTCACCACGGGCTCCACCATGCCCGGCCAGCAAACCTGGCTCGACGACGAGCGCGCGTTTCCGGTTTGGGAGAAGGCCGGCAAGGAACGCCTCCCGATCGCCGTGCAGATGACCGCCGAAGGCATTCCGCTGCTTTTGAAGATCGTCGCAAAATTTCCGGAGACGCTGTTCCTGCTCGATCACCTTGCGCGGCCGGTGATCACCGACGGACCGCCTTATGCCAAGGCACAGAGCCTGTTTGACATGGCGGCCCATCCCAGCATCTACCTCAAGCTGACAAGCCGCACCGTCGAGCATTGCCAGAGCGGACAGGCGACGCCGGCCACATTTATGCCGAAGCTGGTGCAGGCGTTTGGCGCGTCGCGCATCATGTGGGGATCGAACTTCCCCGCCCACGACGATACGCTGCCACATATCCTGCAGGAGACGCTGAAAGTCCTCAGCGTCCTTGGTGCGGCCGACCAGGCCATGATCCTCGCCGGCACCGCCGAACAAATCTATCCGACGTTGAAGTGAGGGATCATGACGAAAGCGGATGTTCCGACGCTGCGCATGGCGGTCAAGCGCTATCCGTCCAATGAAGCGCTGCTCGATGGGACCGTCACGTCCCCGAAGCTGCAATTCGCATTCGACGAGGTGGAGCCCATCCACAATGCGTTTGCGCCCATGGCGCAGCGGCAGGTGTACGACCTCAGCGAAATGGCCGTGTTCACGTACCTGCAGGCGTTCACCTACGGCAAGCCGATCATCCTGATGCCGATCGTGATGGCGTCCCGTCACCAGCACGGCTGCATTATCTTCAACACGGAATTCCACAAGAGCCTCACACCGGCGGATCTGCCGGGAAAGCGCGTCGGCGTGCGCGCCTACACGCAGACGACCGGCGCCTGGGTCCGCAACATCCTCATGCGCGAACACGGGCTGAAGCTCGATTCCGTGGAGTGGATCGTGACCGAGGGCGCGCATCTCGCGGAGTACCGCGAGCCGCCCTTCGTCACGCGCGCGCCGGGGAAGAAGCTCATTGATATGTTGATCAACGGAGAAGTTGACGCCGCGATCCTCGGCAACGATTTGCCCAATGATCCCCGATTCCGCGCCGTCATCCCCAATGCCGCGGAAGCAGGCCCGGCCTGGCACAAGGCGACAGGGCTCATTCCGATCAATCATATGTTCGTCGCCACGACGGCGCTGGCCGACAGTCGCCCCGATCTCGTGCGCGAGACCTACGATCTCATCCGGCGCGCCAAGGACATGGCGCCGCCGGCGAAGGGATCCGACATGCGGCCGATTGGCATCGACGCCATCCGACCCTCGCTCGAGCTGGTCGTCCAGCTTGCAGCCGACCAGCAGATCATTCCCAAGCAATTTACCTTGGATGAGCTGTTTGCTCCCTGGCGAAAGATCGAACGCGATTGCGCCTAGTCAACAACACTCAAGATCGGGCGGAGACCCACTCAAGGAGCCTTCAAATGGAACCTCGCATAAATCGGAAACGCATCGGCGCGGTGCTGGGGTTGTTCGCAGCCGGAGCATTGCTCGCCACCTCCGCAGAAGCGCAGGAGGATTTCTACAAGGGCAAGCAGATCAGTCTCATCGTTGGATACGGCACTGGCGGCGGATACGATGTCTACGCACGCCTTGTCGGCAAGCACATGACGCGTTTCATTCCGGGGAACCCGACAGTCGTCATTCAAAACATGCCGGGCGCCGGCAGCCTGCGCGCCGTCAACTACATTTACAACGTTGCGCCAAAGGACGGGACTGCATTCGCGATGTTTTCGTCCAGCATGCCGGTGCGCTCGATCCTGGGCGGCAACAAGAGCGTCCAGTTCGATTCGCTCAAGATGACGTGGCTCGGATCATCGTCGAGTTTTGAAGGCGATGCCTATCTGCTCGTCACCCGAACTGACGCACCCAGCAAGACAATCGAAGAGGTGCGCCGCCAGGACGGGCCGTTGCTCGTGATCGGTGGATCCGGGCCGGGTTCGAGCAGCTACGATATTCCGGTGGTCCTGCGCGACACCATCGGACTGCGTTACAAGATGGTCTCCGGCTATCCCGGCAGTGCCGAGCTCTTCCTCGCCATGGAGCGCAACGAAATTCACGCCCGCATGGTGAATCTGACAGGATTGAAGGCGGTCAAACCGGATTGGCTCAAACCGGGCAGCGCCTACAAGGTTCTGGTGCAGTTCGGACGGAAGACGCGGATTAGCGATCTGCCGGACGTTCCAACCGCACGCGAACTTGCACTCGATGCGTCGGCCCGCGCCCTCATCAATCTTGTCGAGATCCCCTTCGAGCTGTCCCGGCCATTTGCGGCACCGCCCGGCGTACCGCCGGACCGGGCCAAGATCCTTCAAAAGGCCTTCCTCGATGCCCACCGCGATCCGCAGTTTTTGTCTGAGGCCAAGAATTTAGACCTCGACATCAGTCCCATCGGACCGCAGGAAGTCCTGGATGCTCTCAAGAGCGTCGAGAAAGGCGACCCGAAGCACCTTGATTATCTTCGGAAACTCTATGCCGATGCCAAGTCCTGATGAAGGACGGTCTGCAGAAACTCGTCATCGCGTGCCGTAAGCAAGATGCGTCCGGGGATCGATACGAATGAACCAGCCCAAGTCGGAAAATATCTTCGGAATCGGAGCCATCACGCGAGGCGAGCGGAACGAGACCGCCGTCGCCGTGTCCGGTTACGTGTGCCCCCTGTCACAGATCGTTCGGCGGCATAGTACGCCAGGGGCGGCCGCGCCCGATATCATGGGCTTCTTGGCGGACTGGGAGCGCTGGCATGATTGGCTGCGCGGCCTTGATCTTAAGCCGGATCCCGCCGACGGATGGATAGCTCTTGATGAGCAGCAGTTCCGCCCCTGTGTTCCGGAACCGTGGAATATCTTTCAAACATACCACAACTACGATCGTCCGAGCCGCATCTCGGGCAAGAGCGATCCGCCCAAACATGAGCGGCTGCTTCCGGACATCTTCATGGGATCGCGATCCGCGCTGGG
This sequence comes from uncultured Alphaproteobacteria bacterium, assembly GCA_963741595.1. GTDB lineage: Bacteria > Pseudomonadota > Alphaproteobacteria > Rhizobiales > Xanthobacteraceae > VAZQ01. The sequence goes on along the minus strand of CAVUIV010000003.1, from coordinate 43,911 downwards.
CGCCTACGGCAGCACAGTCTTTCGCGAGCATGGCGGCTGGCAGTTCGACTTCGAGGTCGAGCCCACAATCGTGATCGGCCGCCCGGCCTATCGCGTGAAGGCGGAAAAGGCTGACGACTATATCGCCGGCTACACCATCGCCAATGACTACACCATGCACTTCTCGTGGTGGAGCAAGCTGCGCGAAGGCCGGCGCACCAACGACAGCATCCGAATGAAGAACTTTCCTGGCTATACGCCGCTGAGCCGAACGATCGTGCCGAGAGACCTGGTGGGAAATCCCCATGACCTTGCGGTCAAGGCCTGGATCGACGGCGAGCTGCGGCAGGACGCGCGCACCAACAAGATGCTTTGGACCGTGCAGGAACTGGTCGAATATCTGTCCCACGTCATGACCCTCCAACCAGGAGATCTGATCATGACCGGCGCCCCGGAAGAGCTGCCACATCCACCGGGCGCACCAAAGGGTCTTCGGGTTGGCCAAACCGTCGATTGCTGGGTGGAGAATATCGGCCGCCTCGTCAACACCATGGGCGAACAGACCGAAACCCAACCGAATGCACCCGAAGTGAGCAAACCGCCGGGGTCTTAATCGCTGGACGGCCTTCGTTGCAGAGGCCCGGTCATGGTCTAGGCGGCCGAGGCGCCCCACAGCTCCTCGGCGATCTCGACCACCAAGCGGAGCTTGGCCAATTGATGCTCCGGCGTGATGAGATTGCCCTCGACGACGCTGGCAAATCCACACTGCGGACTGATCGCGAGTTGATCCGCATCGATGAAGCGTGTGGCGTCGTCGATTCTCCGCAAGACATCGGACTTGTTCTCGAGCTGCGGGCTCTTGGTCGTGATCAGGCCAAGCACGACCTGCTTGTTCTTCGGCATGAACCGAAGCGGATCAAAACTACCCGGAACGTGCGTCGTCAAACTCCAACAGGAATCGATCGGCATCCAGTCCGGCAAAGCAGGCTTCGGCAATGCCGTCATAGGCGCCTTGCGCGATCCAGGAACTGCGAGCATTGCCGCGGCAGATATGAATCCCAATCGTCGTCTCCGGCCCCCTGCCCCGGATGCAATCATTGACAAGGCGCACGTAGCGGGCGAGCCGGCGGTCGGGATCGTCGCCTTCGTCAACGATCTCCTGCCGTAGCGCCGGGCTGAGGAAGTAGCTCATCAACGGATCGTCGATCTGGATATACCGGCAGCCTGCTTGCTCCAGCGCAGCGATCTCCTGGCGATAGACTGAAGCGACGTCTGAAAAGAACTCCTCAATGTCGGGATACGCTGCCTCAGAGACCGCGCGCCGGCCGCCATGGAAATGCAGCCGTGTGGGTGACGGAATGGTGATCTTTGCAGCGCGCGATGTCAGCGACGCCAAGAACCGGTAGTCCTCAAGCACAATCGGCTGCGGCGCCGACACTTTCCCGGTCGTCTGCACCCGCTTCGGGACATGTTTGGGTTGGCCGGACTGCTGCGCAAATCCCTCTCCGGCGCCGGCGGTGATGACAACGCCGGACAGCTTTCCCGATAAAGTCGGCGTACCAGTTCTCGCGCCGAAACTCGCCGTCGGTCACGACCGGCAGCCCGACCTGCTCCTGCATCCGCACGACATCGCGGATGGCAGCGTCCTCGATGTCGCGGAGCACCGAAGCATTGATTTTGCCCGCCTGGAAATCCGCGCGCGCCGCATGCACCGCTGACGGACGAAGTAGACTGCCGACGGTATCAGCGCGAAAGTTCATTCGATGAGTCATCGTGAGGAATCCAGGCTGCGACAAATTTGCAAGATGGCAGAAGGAGTTGCAATCATCGATTGCGCAATCAACCTTGAGGCATCCGCTGCCGCTGCCTAGAATTCCGGCGACCGCTCATTGGTCATCGGGCACGGCACCGTTAGACTGCCCCGTCCAACAACACGCGTCTCCAGGCGATCCCAAACAGGTGAACTTGAATCGTGTCGAATACGCCCACGCCATCGACCGGTCGCCTCGCCGGCAGCAAGTCCGCAAGCTACATCCGCGCCGTCAACGAACCGGAATCGCGCGCGAGCCGCTATACGGCGCGCTACATGCTGGCCGGCGATATTGCCTATGTGCTGTCGGCCGCGGAGCTCAAATGCACGCCAACCGTGCACGCTCGCAATCTTTTGCGGGCCTTGCTCGAGATGTTGAGCCAATTGCCCGACATCGATACCAGCAAGCCACCGTCGGATATCGTCGCGCAACGCGAGGCCTGGATCCAACAGCGGGTCGGAAGCGGCGATGCCGCGTGGCTTCATCTCGGTCGCAATCGTGGCGAAAGCCTGCGGTGCTATCTGCCGCGCATGTACTTTCGGCAGACCCTGCACGACGAGCGCAGCGCCATCGTCGCGCTGTTGCGCAACCTGTTGACGCAGGCAAAGCCCGCTCTCGAAGCCATCGCGCCGAACTATCATCACCTTCAGCATTCCGGGTTCACGACGCTCGGCGAATATCTGCTGTCATGGGTCGCGGTCTTTGAACCTCACCTCCAGCGCATCGATCAGGTCGACCAGCGGCTTGACAATGGGCCGTCGGTATTTGGCGGCCGCAAGGTCGTGCGCGAGCTCTACGACAAGGTCACCAAGCGACTTGGGTTTTCACGCCGGGCGACACTGCGACGAGATGGGATTTGGCTGCACAGCCAATTCACCGAGCCATTCTTCGTCTTGTCGATGATCGCAGTCGATCTTGCCCGATTTGCGCAAGACATGCGGACCTGGATGACGCCCGAATTTTCGCTTTTCGCCTTGGCGGATGAGCACGCCGGCGGCAGCAGTGCGCTTCCCCATGCCAAGGTGCCCTTTGGGCTCCAGTCCGTCATCGGCGGGGCCACCATCGCGGCGACCCGGCTCGCGGGCGAGATGGCGGCGTCGATCAATCCGTCCGAGGGCTCCGAGCCGATCTACCAGTCGGCAAGCCTTTACGGCACGGCCGCTGATGTCGTCGCGTGGACCGCGTACATCTCCGATGTCGTGCGCGGCGGCAGCTTCAATCTTGAGGAGATGAAGCGGAAGTCGACCCTCGACTATGCCGGCTCAAGCGAGGCGCACGATCGGCTGGTGTACGACTTTGGCGTGCCGTTCCGCACCGGGCACAAGCTCCTCGGCGCGCTCGTCAGGAGCCACCACCTCGGCGAACCGGCGCCTGATCTCAACAAGATGATCAAGGCGGAGACCGGTCTCGAGGTCGCGATCGACCAGGCCGAAATCACCGACATCATTCTTGGCAAGACGTTCTCTCCGACGACTTTCGATTTCGCGATGCTGCGCGAGACGTGGGACGCATTCGATCAGCGTTTGCGTGCCGAGGAGGAAACGCTGTCACAGAAGAGCACGACGGAAACCGCTATCGACCGCCTGATCGAAGAGGCCAAAGCTTGGATTCGTGCCCATGGGGAGGGTTGAATGAACAAATGGCGTGGATGGGTTGGTGGCGCGCTCGCGGCATTCTTCCTGACGTCGGACGCACTCGCCGACTATCCGGAGCGAGCCATCCGCATTATCGTTCCTTATACCGCGGGAGGCACGGTCGACATCCTGGCCCGCGCGCTCGGCGAACGAATGACCGCGGCGTGGAAGCAGCCTGTGGTCATCGAAAACCGACCGGGCGCTGGCGGCAGTATCGGCGCCGAGGCCGCGGCCAGAGCCACGCCTGACGGCTATACGCTGTTCATGGCCACCAATTCGCCGCTGACGACCAACATCTGGCTGCAGAAGGGCGTGAACTATGATCCGGTGCGGGATTTCGCGCCGATCACGGTCGCGGGCGAGAATTCCATCGTGTTGGTGACCCACCCTTCGGTCCCCGCAACAAGCATCAAAGAGCTGGTCGCTTACGTGAAAACCAAGAAGCCCGGCGAACTGTCTGCCGGCACATCCGGTCAAGGCACCACGGCGCACTTGTCTTTGGCGCAGTTCAACAAGCGAGCCGGCGTCGATGTCACCCATGTTCCCTATCGCGGCGGCGTGCCGAGCCTGACGGCAGCCCTGGCGAACGAGGTCCCGATGACATTCAGCGACATCGTTCCCGCCATGCCGCTCATTCGTGGCGGCAAGCTGCGCGGCTTGGCCACAACAGGTCCGCGGCGCGCGGGAATAGCGTCGGACATCCCAACCATGAGTGAAGCCGGCCTGCCCGGATTTAACATCGTGGCTTGGGTGCCGTTCGTGGCGCCCGCTGGCACCCCGAAAGACATCATTCTCAAGATCCATGCCGAGGTTGCACGCGCACTCAAAGACGAAAGCTTCCGGAAGCGCCTCATCGATATGGGCATCGACCCGATCGGCATGTCCCCTGACGACAGCGCAGAGTTCCTGCGGAAGGACATTCCGCGCTGGAAGGTGATCGTTGAGGAAGCAGGGCTCCAGCCGCACTAACACAGAGGCTGCGAGAAATATGTCGAGCGGCGCTAGCGCCGCCGCACCAGCATCATTCCGTCTCCGACCGTCAAAAGCACGCGGTCGCCGCGGTCGTCCTTGGCGATCTTGGCGTTGAGATCGCGGACGGCGCTGACGCTGAGCTGTGTCACGCTTGGATCGGCAACCCGTCCCTCGCGCAACATATTGTCGATCGCGATGAGCCCGCCGGGTCGCACCAATCGCAGCGAGGACTCATAATAGGCGTCGTAGTCCTCCTTGTTCGCGTCAATAAACACAAAATCGAATTCTTGACCCTCCTTGATCAAGGCTTCCAGCGTGTCGACGGCGCTGCCAATCCGGAGTTGGATCCTGTCGGCTAGTCCAGCCTTGCTCCAATAGCGCTTCGCGACCTCGGTCCATTCCTCGCTCTTGTCACAGGCGACGATACGACCGTCGCTCGGCAATGCCAGCGCCATGCACAGCGAGCTGTAGCCGGTATAGGTGCCGACCTCGAGAACGCGGCGTGCGCCGATGAGGTGGATCAGGAAGGTCAGAAAATGGCCCTGCTCCGGCGAGATTTGCATCCGCGACCGCGTCATGGTCGCGGTGACCTCCCGCAACTCCGTCAGCAGCGGATGCTCGGGAGGCTGGTTCGCCAGCAAATACTCACGGATGGTCTCGTCAATGCCGTAGGTCACGCGGGTCATCGGACAATCTGCCTTGTCTGCTATTTCTTGATGGTCTCGTGGCCGCCCAGTCCGGGCTTGAATTTGCCAGCCATGAAGTCGCCGATGCCTTCGTCTTTCCAGTTCTTTGCGGCTTGGTGCGCGGCGAGTTCATCTTCCTTGGCGTCGGTGTAGTTCATGGATGCTTCCCACGTCATCTCCAGTGAGAAGCGATAGCTGTCCTTGGTGGCCTTGAGCGCGCTCGGATCCTTGCCCGCGATCTCGCGGGCAACGGCCATGGCTTCGGTTTTGAGCTGAGCCAGCGGCACCGAGAAATTCACCAGCCCGATCTGCGCCGCGATCTTTCCGCCGAACCTGCGGCCGGTAAGCGCATAAAACAGCGCGTCGCGCGGACGCAACAGGTTGGCGAGCGACTTGCTGACTGCGCCACCCGGGAAACCCTTGAAGTTGATTTCCGACAGCCCGAACGTGGCCTCGTCGGCGGCAATGGCAAGGTCACAGCCCTCCACAATCGAGAAGGCGCCGCCGAAACAGTAGCCATTGATCATCGCGATGGTCGGCTTCGGAAAGTAGCGGAGCGTCCGTCCGCGCCACTCGGTCGCCGCACGAATGACCTTGTCGTAGCGCGCGGGCTGGTCCTTCAGCGCATGGAACACCTCTTTCAGGTCCATGCCGGCGCAGAAGGCATCTCCCGCGCCGGTGATCACCAGCGCACGCACGTCGTTGTCGTAACGCAACTCCTCGAGGGCATTGGTCATGTCCTCGTGCAATTGCGGATTCATCGCGTTCTTCTTGTCGGGCCGGTTGAATGTCAGCAACCCGACGCCGTCCGCTTTTTCGATCTGTAACGTCTCATAGGTCATGTGCACTCCATGACGGCTGTTGGCCTCGCTGGCCCATTTATATCGTCCGTGCCCGGCCCGCCCAAAGCGGGTCTCGCAACTTGTATTTTTCAACCTTGCCGTTGGGCAGTTTCGGCAAACTGTCGACAAACCGGATTTCGCGTGGACGCTTGTAGGACGCGACCGCGTTGGCGCAATGAGCGGTGATCTCCTCGGCACTGACGGTTTGCCCCGGGCGCTTGACGACAAACGCCACCACCGTCTCACCCCAGCGCCGGTCCGGCCCGCCGACGACGGCCGCTTCCAGCACGGCGGGATGGCTCGCAAGCGCATTCTCGACTTCGCGGGAATAGATGTTCTCGCCGCCCGAGACGATCATGTCCTTCAGGCGGTCCACGACAGACACGAAGCCTGCATCGTCTATTTCACCAAGATCGCCGGTGTGCAGGAACCCGTCGCGAATGGCCTCGCGCGTTGCGGCATCATTTTGCCAATAACCGCGCATGAGGCCGTCGCTCTTGATGACGATCTCGCCGCGCTCGCCAGCGGCGCAATCGCTGCCATCGGGCCGGCGCACCCGGACGTCGCAGCCGGTCATCGGCTGGCCGGCGGAATTGAGCCGACGCACGACTTCGGGTGGTCCATCGAGAATGTGCTGGTGCTGATGGAGAATGCAGCCCGGGCCGCCGGATTCCGTCATGCCATAGACTTGCGCGAAAATGGGCCCTAGCGCTTTCATCGCCCGCCGCAGGATGACGTCCGGCATCGGAGCGGCCGAGTAGAAGATCCTGGCAAGCGACGGCAAGGCCCACCGTGCATCCGGATAGGCGTCGAGCAGGTCGTTCAGCATCGTCGGCGCCAGCAGCGTTTCAGTGACGCCGTAGTCCTGCAGGCTCTTGAAAAACGGTTCGACCCGGAAGGCCCGATGCAGAACGACCGCGCAGCCATGCACCGATCGGGTCAGGCAGGTGTTCTTGGCGCCGATGTGATAGAGCGGCATGGCAACAGCAACGCGGTCGGTCGGTCGGACGCCCATGTCGATCGCGGAGACGTAGGCCGACCAAAGCTGGCTGCGGTGGGACAGCATGACGCCTTTCGGCCGTCCGGTCGTGCCGCTGGTATAGATGAGATAGGCGATTGTCTCGGGCGCAAACTCTGCGGCCGGCGCGGTCGGCTCCTCCGCCGCCAGCGCCGCCTCGTAGTCGACGTCCGGTCCCGCCCCACCAAAGGTGACGATGTGATCGATCGGCTGGCGTGCCGACTTACCAAGGCGATCGAGCAAGGCGGCTTCGCAGACGACGACCTTCGGCCGACTGTCCGCCAGGATGTAGGCGACCTCGGGCTCGGCCAATCGATAGTTGATCGTGACAGTGGTCCACCCGCCGAGCTCTCCGGCGGCGTACACCTCCAGATATTCCGGACAATTCTGCGCAAGGATCGCCACGCGATCGCCGACCCGAACACCAAGACGCTGCAATGCGCGAGCCAGCTGAAAAGACCTGCCGGCAAATTCGCCGTGCGTCATCGTGCGTCCCTCGAAAATAATCGCGGGATCGTCCCGTCGCAATTTCGAGTTTCGTACGATCAGATGGCCCAACATCACGGCCGGTCACTTTTTGGCGTAGGTCGGAGACTTGTACCAACGTTTGCGGCTGTGGGTCATTCCGAGATCAGCGAACATGGCCGCAAGCCGCAACGGCGCGCCGATCCCCTCCACCACAGGCACCCCAAGCTGATCGCGCAGCCATTGCGGATTTATCGTCACCGGACATTGCGTGATACCGGTCGGGATGATCACCTCCGCGCGATCCTCTTTGATCAGCTTGCGCGCGACTTTGAGAAAATTTTCGATCATGGCGTCGCGGTTGGCGGCGATATCCGGCAGGTCGAATCCCGAAGCTTCCATGCCGACAACCTTGTGCGCCATGCCATAGCGGTTGAGCAGCATAGACAGATTGCCGAATTGGTTCTCGTGGTAGCACACCAGACCGAAGCGATCGCCGAGCAGCGAGGCAAGATGCAGCGAACACTCGAACGGCGCGATCACCGGAATATCGACTGCGGCGCGTCCGCCATCAAGCCCGAGATCCAGGAAGCCAAGCGGAACCGCCGCTTGATAGCCTTCCTTTTCGGCGCGGTGGAACGCCTCGATGACCGTTGGCGCGACCAGCGTCATCTCGCATTGGGTCATGCCGTAGAAATAGGGCGTGATCGGCGCGCGCACGATACCGACCTGCACTTCGGAGTTGGAATAAGACAAGGCCACCTGCTCGCGCCTTGTGCTCTCCTCCGACGGGTAGTCGCCCACGATAAATGCTACGCGAACCATATGATCTCTCCCTGTCAGCCTTGCGCGGTCTGGGTTTGCACAAGACCAAATTGCGTCCGATCCACGTTCATCCGGGCATCCGCATTCAAGAGCTTTTGACGGAAGTGTTCCCAAGGGCGATTGATGTCGAACTCGGATGGCCCAAACAGCTCCGGTTCATTCATGACCACGATGGATGAGTTGAGTGCCAGCGCGGCCGCTTGCATGCGGGCGTTGACGTCGGTGTAGACGGCGTAGACCGTCGCCTCTTTGACCGATGCCCCGACCACGACGTTCCCGTGCCCCCGCATCAACGCAACCGGCGCATTGCCGAGGATTTTCGCGAGCGCAGCGCCGCGGGCGATGCTTGTGACTTGCATGCCGCGTTCGTCGCCGCGGGCATCGCGGATTTCAAAGTTCGGCGTTTCGAGCGGAAGAAATCCGCCTTGAACGATGACCGGGCGCAATGTCACCCCGGCGATGCTGAATGGGATGACGGCTTGTGAATGGGAATGGATCACGGCCTGCACATCGGCGCGTGCCTTGTAGATCTCGCCGTGGATATAGCGCTCGCCATTGACCTTGCGCCCGGCCGGATCCAAGGGCTGGCTGTCTGCGACCTTATATTCGATGACATCATCGACCCTGACCAACGAGGGCGGCAGCGCGTAAGGCATGAAAAAGCGCGCGGGGTCGACCGCCGACCGTACGCTGACGTGGCCGAAACCGTCCAGCACGTCCTCATTCACGAGGATCTTGTAGGCCGTAACAAGATCTTCAATGCGCTGCGTGTTCATTCGAGCCTCGGGACAGGACGACCGTCACGCGTCCGCCTGCAGCATCAGACGATCCGTCCAAGACGGCGTCAACGTGCATCGTCTCCCTAGGCGTAGGGAAACGCCCGCCTCCCCTCAAGATCGATTGTCAAATCAACTGTTCGTTGCGCGGTTTAGCGGCCGAACACGGCGGCGCCTGCCTTGGCGACCGGCTCATCGTCCTGATCGATTCCCGAAACCGCGATCGCGCCGATGCACTCCTTGTCGTGAAGGATCGGAATGCCGCCTTCGACCCCCAACAGGTCCGGCATCATGAGGAAGCCCGCCTTTTCCTGCACGCGCGCGGCAAAGGCCGCGCTGGGACGACCGCGCACCGCTGCCGTCCGGGCCTTCAGCGTGGCCAACTCGACCGTGTTCACGCCATTGCGGTCGGGTCGGTCAAGGAGAAGCAGGTGCCCGCTGCCGTCCACCACCGCAATGGTGGGCTCGCGCTGTATTTTGGCGCCGGCGGCCTTGCTTGCTGCGGCCATTTTCATCGCATCCTCAAGCGTCAGCACGGGCTTCATTCGCACGAAACGTCTCCCTGGCAGAAGCAAACAATGACCCGTAAACTGCAATCCCGCATCGTCGCGGTCAACCGTCGACTGAGCTTGATTGCCGATTTAATATCGCTGCGTCCGCACGGAAGCGGCGAATGCACGACGACGGGTCAATCGATTGTCAGCGCGACGCGAGCGCGATACGGCCACTATGAACGGCGACCGACCGGCGCAGTGACGAACTTCCCACGCGGCCGGATCACCGAATTCTGCGCCCGCTGCTCGAAAACATGAGCGACACATCCGGCAGTGCGCGATAACGCAAGCAATCCGCCAGCCGCCTGATAGGGCAAGCCCAAGGCGCGGCACAGAACGACCAAGGCCTCGCACAAATTGATTCGCGCTTGCACGGCTGGGAAATGCGTCGTGATCAGCTGCAATGCTTCCAATGCGCGGCCGCGTCCCTCGTCCAATGCCAACGAAACCTCCAGCAACAAGTTGGCGCGAGGATCGCCGTGAAGATACAGCGGATTGTCAAATCCCGGTGTCGATCGCCGTGAGGCGGGGCGACCCGCGGGCTTTGTGGATTTAGCAGGCTGGTCAAGAAGCATTTCCAGGTGATCGCAACAGAGTCCAAATTCGGAGCCGAAATGAACCTGCTGCGCGGCCAGAATACACGAAGGCAGGTCACAGCCCGCCGACGCTGAAATTCGCGCGACGAATGTCGGCGTTGTCAATTCGTGATCTGCGATCAGCACCAATGCCGCGTTCAGCGCCTCAATATTTTTAGGCGATCTCTTGATTCCAAGAATCCGCGCGAGCCCCTGAGCGATCGTCTCCCCGTTTTCCAGGCTGACGTACTCCCTTGCCGGGCCGAGAAATCCGAATGCGCCTGCCATGGCCCCAAGGATGCTGGTCGCGGAGCATGGCTGCTCACGAAGATCCGGATCACCATCCCAAGCCCTGGCAAGCAATACGATGGCCTGCGTCAAAACATGACGGAAGTCGGATCGGTCTGCCTTGCCAAACTCCGAGGCCAACGACGCGGGTATCGCCATGTTGGTCCAAGCCATGGCCGAGGACGGCCAATGTCCGGTCCAGAGATACTCCGCCACCGATTCAAACGATCGATTGTCCCTTGCCAGATCAGTCGCCAGGTACTCTCGATAGCGGGGCCCATCCGGCGTGATTTCGGTGATCGCGGTCTCCAGAACCGGCTCACCCCAATACATGGCGCTTGCCGCTGCCGGACCATGGCCGGACCGCGCAACGCTGCGCGACTTGAGCCGATGGATATCTTCACGATTATAGAAGCTGGCACGATGGCCAGGCTTCACGCGGCGACGGATCAGCCCACGACTGACGTAAGAATAAAGCGTCTGAGGTTTGACCTGCAGAATGCGCAACGCGTCGCGGCTCGATACGTAGTCGTCGCCGGCAGCGCCGGTCCCGCTTGCGGTTCGCTGCAACGCATCAAGCGACGACACATCCAATTCATCGAGCATGCGGCTGATCCTAGCCCTAAATGAGCAACGCGCAATGCCCCTGGGCCGGGCCGCTATTTCGCGCGGGGGCCCTCGGAACTTCCGGCGCTGATCGCTTGCCGTATACGCGCTATGTCGGGGGCTGGGGTATCCAAAATCTCGGTGACGACCTGCTGCAATTTGACGCCGGTCCAAGGACTAATATCCAAATTCTGGCGCTTGGCGTCTTCGAGGAGCTGGGAATCCTTCATTGCCAAATCGAAGGCCCGGCGAAGTGCGGCAATGCGGTCTGCCGGGACCTTGCTATTGGTGGCGACCGGACGGCCTGGGCTCACCGAACGAGACAAGAAGTCGAATACAACCTTTTGCTCCGGCGTTCGCGCGAGCTCACGAAGCAGCGGGACATCGGCAAAATCTCGTGATTTATCCAGCCCAGCCTGGAGCAATGCATGAAAGGCAGCCGCGCCTTCCGGACGCGTGGCAAACAGGGCCGGAAGATTTGTCGTCGATCGGCCGTCCGCCTCGCGTCGCTCAACTGCGAGGTTCATCTCTGCACCGGTACGATAACCAACAATGCTTCTGAATTTCGTCCCGAGCATGCTGTTCGTCACCGCAACAAGTATCTGCTGGGTATCGCCCGCGCCGGCGCCGGCAAGACGCGTTTCTCGCTTGGTCGCATCGTCAAGCGTTCTGATTCCGGAGTCTCGGCTGGTGACGAGAAAATAATTTTCATCGCTGACGTTGCCGATCCATTGCAGCGATCGCAGGTCAATGTTTGCGCCTTTCAGCTGACCCAACGCCTGCTCCATCGGCGCCGTCGACGTCACCATCGTCAGCACGGTGCCATCCTGCGGCGCGACGTTGAGCGTGTAGTTGAGCGACGTCAGGCCTCCGCCCCCCGGCATGTTCACCGGGATGGCTTCGGGATTGCCTGGAATGTAGCGGACCATATGACGCGCCAGCAGGCGCATATAGAGATCGTAGTTGCCACCGGGAGCGGCTCGAATGATGAACCGAACCTGCTTGCCCTTGTAGAAATCTTCCACCGCATCTGCGAGTGCGGCGGTTGAGCTGAGCGCAATACAAATAGCGGTGGCAACAGCCTTGTAACGCACCGGGCGCATCCTCAGATCTATTTTCTTTTCTTGCGGAGAGACTGCGAGAAAAGGCTCTCCTTCGCAATCATTGATTCAGCAATCAATCTCGCCCGCAACCAAGGCCATTGGTAATTGAATCGACGCGACGCCTGAAGGGCGCCACCATTCCCGAAGCCTGAACAATGGATCCGGCCGTGCGCGTCCTCGACTCCCAAGTCCATGTCTGGCCGGCGGACCGTCCTGATCGGCGCCTCGACGAGGACTATCGCAGTCGCCCACCTTATACCTACGAAGCCCTGCTCGCTGCGATGGACGAGGCTGGTGTCGATGGAACCATGCTGGTTCCGCCATCCTTCGATGGCGACCGCAACGACTACGCTTTGGAAGCCGCGAGCAAGCACCCTGATCGTTTCGCCGTCATGGGGCGCGTCTCGCTTGAGGCCGGTCCCACCCACTCCGGCCTGCCGCACTGGAAGCAGCAGCCGGGCATGCTTGGCGTCCGACTGACATTCCATCGGGACAAGGACCGGCCTTGGCTCACCGATGGGACGGCCGATTGGTTCTGGCCGGAGGCAGAGCGCTACGCCATACCGGTGATGGTGCATGCGCCGGAACGGATCACCACTATGCAACAGATCGCGGCCGGGCATCCCGGCTTGACGATCATCTACGATCACATGGGCTTTGCCCGCGAAACGATGGATGGCCGGGCCATGACGCGCGTCGAGGAGTTGTTGCCGTTGGCAGCGCTCCCGAACGTCTTCGTCAAGGTGTCCGCGCTCCCCTGTTACTCGACCGAGCCCTATCCCTTCAGAAACCTGCGCGAGCCGCTGCGCCGAGTCATCGAGGCTTTCGGACCGCGGCGCTGCTTCTGGGGCAGCGACATCACGCGCGTTCCCGCGACTTGTTCGTATCGTCAGGCGGTCACGCATTTCACGGAAGAGCTCGATTTCTTGTCGGCCGACGACTTGGAATGGGTCATGGGACGAGGACTTGCCGCGGTGCTGAACTGGCATCCGGTATCAGCTCATCTCAGTCCTGCTGCGGCAACCCGGAGGTAATGGCGCATGTTCTCTCAGCTCAAGCTAGGCTTGGTTGCCGCGCTCCTCGTCGTTGTCGGCGACCGCGACGATCGCGGCACAGCCTCAACCGGCCTTTCCAAATCGCTTCATCCGAATTGTTTCTCAGTTTGCCGCGGGATCCGTTTCGGACATTACGTTGCGCATCCTCGCGGACCGCGTCGGCGCGCGCTTGAAGACACAGGTGACGATCGAGAACATGCCAACCGGCGGCGGATTGTTGGCGGCACGGACGGTGAAGGCTGCCGCAGCGGATGGTCACACGCTGATCCTGCTTTCGAACGCGACTGCAGTCACCGCTGCGACGTTCAAGAACCCGGGATTCGATCCTCTGACGGACTTCGTACCCATTTCGGGGATGAGTGATTTTGCATACCTGATGTTGGCCAACTATCAGTCCGACTTGAAGTCGCTGAAAGACTTTGTCGCGGCCGCACGGGCCAAGCCGGGCGCCCTGAATGTCGGAACGTCAGCCCCCGGGACCACGCCCTACCTGACCGCGCTGTTGCTGAAGAAAGCAGCCGGCATCGAGTTCGCCGTCGTACCGTTCCGCGGTGCGTCGGATTTGAGCATTGCGCTGCTCCGCAAGGACATCGACCTGATGATCAATGCGTATGGCGCGGTTCGACAAAACCTATTGGACAAGCAGTTGCGCGCGATTGCGACCACGACCATGAGCCGGGCGCCGTACCTGCCGGACGTTCCGACTGCTCACAAATCGGCGATACCGAATTTTGAGGTGTCTTCCTGGAACGGCATCTTTGCGCCTGCCAAAACCCCCACAAACGTGGTCGACCGTTTGGCTCAGGAAATTCAAGCCTCGCTCACAGAACCCGAGGTCGCGAAGCGGTTTTTGGAACGCGGCCTCGAAGTGTGGCCGGCCAAGGCGCCGGATCTCTCTGCGCGCATGCGCTCGGAGATCACACGCTGGAACCGGGTGATCGACGAGGCCGGCATCCAACGAGAGTGATTGCATCGGATCGAGCACACAAAAACCTAAGCAAAATGGGGAGTGACTATGATGAGACCGCTGATGGGTATCACGATGGCAATTGCGCTCGCGGCGTCGACCCCGGTCGCGGCCCAATACTCTGGCCCACCGCGCGTTCCATTGGTGCAGGACGACACCAAGGATCCCGACGTGCAGGAGGAGTTCAAGAAGCTGCGCGCTCGGGGCACGACCCCGACCAACCTGCACCGCACGTTCAACCACGCACCAAAGCTGGCCCGCGCGATATCGGCCCTCGCCCAGGCGCTGCGCTTTGGCTCGGTCGTATCGCGAGACGACAAGGAGCTCATCATTCTGCGTGCATCGCAACTGGCGCATGGCAACTACCAGTTTGAGCAACATCGGCCGATGGCGATGAGCTGCGGTATCACCGCCGCGCAGATCGAAAGCCTTTCAAACTGGCGCAACAGCAACTTGTTCAGCGACCGGCAGCGTGCGGTGCTCGCTCTTGCCGACGGCATGGCGAGCGACGCGGGCGTTGACGACGCAACGTTCGACGCCATGAAGAAGTATTTCACCACGCAGGAAATCGTCGAACTGACGATGAATGCCGCCTACTACACCGCCAGTTCGCAAGTCAGTCGCACGTTGCGCATCTCGGCCGAGGGAAACCCCAAGGGCGGCAGCTATGGAAAGTGCGGCTGAACAGCCGAGCTGCCGCCCAAGCGACGCCTCTGCGTCATGCTGGCGCACGCGACGCGCTAGGTAGCACTGCAAAATAGCCGCAAGGTTGATTGACGAATCCATCGTTGCACCAAAACGCTTGGCTTGTGCACTGTTAGATTGATCTCACGTTCGAGGCTGGACCATGCGCATTCGATCCATGTTCATCGTTGCCGTGCTGCTGCTGGCGCCCGCGCCGCTCAGCGCCGAGGCCGTCGGCGATTTCTACGCGGGCAAGCAGTTGCGCTTCATCATCAGAGCCGCGCCCGGCGGCAACTATGACCTCTATATGCGCACCCTGGCGCGTCATATGGTGCGCCATATTCCGGGCAAGCCGGAACCGGTGCCGGTGAACATGCCCGGCGGCGGCGGCCTGACAGCGCTCAACTACACCGCCAATGTCGCGCCGCACGACGGCACCGTTCTCACGATGGCGACTCAAACGACACCGATGGATCAGGCGCTCGGCCGAGACAAGAATCTTACCATCGACATGCGCAAGCTCAACTGGATCGGCAATATGAGCGACGAGAATTTGTTTCTCGTCACCAGCCGAGCATCGCAGACCAAGACGCTGGCGGACGCAACAAAGCGAACCACGCCATTGGCGGCCACAGGCGCCGGCGGCGTTGAGGTCATCGCCGCGTCCGTCGTCAACAGCCTGTTCGACGCCAAGTTCAGAAATGTTCTCGGCTACCGCAGCGGCCCGGAAATGAATCTCGCAATGCAGCGCGGCGAGGCCGAAGGCCGCATGACCACCAACCTGCGTGCGCTGTTTGGCGCAAGTCCGAAGGGAGCGGCCGATTTCAACGTCATCTTGCAGATCGGACTACGGAAGGCTCCCGATCAACCGAACGTGCCATTGTTGCGCGACCTTGCGCAAAATCCGGATCAGAAGATCGTGCTGGATTTCATCTCACGCACCATGAGCCTTGGGCGCCCGGTGGCCACCAATCAGAACGTGCCACAAGAGAGGGTCGCGGTTTTGCGCAAGGCATTCGACGCGACCATGCGGGACCCGGAATTCCTCGCCGACGCCCGCAAGCAAGATCTCGACATCAGCCCCTGGACTGGCACCGAGTTGCAGCAGGTCGTTCTCGACATCGTGGATACGCCCGCGCCTTCTGCTGAACGAATTCGCCGGGCGATCGAAGCGGGCACGGCAACTCAAAAGCGGAGCGAGCCGCCAAAATAGCCGGCACCGCCGCTGTTACGTCTCATGATTTCTCGAGGCCCGATTTCGGCCAATAGCGCCTGCTGAAATTGAGCTTGAGGCTCACCAGCATCGCCGCGAGCCGGATCGGCGCACCGATGCCTTCAACAACCGGAACGCCCAGTTCGTCCATGAGCCAGTCCGGCTTGATATGGACGGGGCACTGGGTGATCCCCATGGGGAGAATGACGTCGGCGCCAAGCTTGACGAGTTCGCGCGCCTTGTCGACGAAATTTCCAACCACCGCATCGCGATTGGCGATGATCTCGGGCAATTCGAAACCGCACGTCCGCCAGCCGATGACCTTGTCCATCATGTTGTATCGCTCGACCATGCGATACCCGAGCGGGAGCACGAAATCGTCATACATCAGGATGCCGAACCGTCGACCCAGCATGGCGCCGATATGCAGCATGGACTCGCTCGGACCGACAACAGGGATGTTCACCACGCAACGGCCGGCGTCGACGCCAAGATCGAGCGTCCCCAACGGCACGACGGCGTCGTAGCCCTGCTTCTCCGCGTCGCGATACGCATCGAGAAATGCCGGCACCGCAATCCCGAGCAGATCGGGGGCGTTGCCCATGTAATAAGGTGTCGCGTTGACCGAAACGATGCCGACCTCCACCTCGGTCGAGGCATAGGCCAGCGCGGCGTCCTCGCGGCGCTTGCGTTCCTCGGGCGGGTAGTTGCCGATCGCAAACGCCACCCTGATCTTGCGGTCCTGCGGTCCATAAGCCATTCAAAAACTCCTACCTGTGAAATTTCCGCGCATCAGCCAGGACACGTTCACCGGCCCCGCAGATTGAGGGATCGACAGCGCGTCAGCTCTTGAACGCTGCCGCTCCTGCTTCTGCGACCGGCTCATCGTCGTGATCGATACCGGACACGCCGACGCCACCGATACATTCGCCTTCGTACAAAATTGGAATGCCGCCTTCGACACCAAGGTAATTCGGGGACATCAGGAATTCGGGCCGCTCCTTGATGCGCTGACCGAAAGCGCGGCTCGGACGACCCCGGAACGCCGCAGTGCGCGCCTTGGCGGTTGCCATCTCGACGGTATTGACGCCATTGCGATCCGGGCGTTCGAGATAAAGCAGATGTCCGTCCTCGTCGACGACCGCGATCGTCGGTTCGCGCTTGATCTCGGCGCCCTTGGCCCTGCAACCTGCAACCACCTTTTGAACGTCCTCAGTCGTCAGGCATGGCTTGCTGCGCATAACTTCTCCTTCGGCGGATCGTGTTCGTGAGCTCGGCCTTGCGAGGGAACACCAAGTTGCGGTCGCCTCGTCTGTGGATCAAGGCTGAACTGTAGTCGAGCGCGCACCGGCGTCGCCACATTGATTCTACAGTCGAGATTGGAGTGTGTTTGGCTATGCCGGAGACGCATCAATGATGGTGACGACGAGGATGGATGGCGAGAATGCCTGAACAGCATGGCAAATCCAATATGACCGCGAGTGCGGCGCGCCGCCTGGCGGATTGGTGCTATCAGTTCGCCGAAAGCCCGCTTGGCCCAGCCGCCGAGGAGCGAGTTCGCGACATCCTTCTCGACAGCCTCGGATGCGCGCTCTACGCCAGCACGGACGAGAAAGCTCAGCCGGTGCTGCAAACCGTCCGCAGGCTGGCGGGAAATGCCGACTGCACGATCATCGGGACCAGCACGCGCGCCTCTCTGCCGGTCGCGTCATTCGCCAATGGCGCACTGATCCGCACGCTCGATCTGAACGATACCTACACCGGCCCGCGACAGGTCGGCCACCCAAGCGACAATATCGGCGCCGCGCTTGCGGCCGCCGAAGTTGCGGATCGATCCGGCCGCGACCTGGTCACGGCCATTCGCCTCGGATACGAGATCTACGGACGCATCCTTGACCTTGGCGACCCGGAGAGCCCATGGGACCACGTGACGGTCTCAGGGCTGGTGACCGCCGCAATGACCGGATGGCTCCTTCGCCTGCCGCGCGAGACATTGACCCACGCGCTTGCGCTGGCGGCGACCCATAGCACCACGCTGGGAGAAGTCCGGGTAGGACAGGTGTCCGGCGCGAAGTCGATCGCCAACGCCGTCGTGGTCCAGACCGCATCGTTGCTGACATTGCTCGCAGCCGACGGAGTCACCGGTCCGGAGCGGGCCATCGACGGCGACCGCGGATACGCAAAGCTGATCCTGGACGGCGTCGACTTCACCAACTTCTTCCAAGACGGCGCCGAAGACCGGCTGCTTTCAGTCGGG
The DNA here is from genome assembly GCA_963741595.1 of uncultured Alphaproteobacteria bacterium. Lineage (GTDB taxonomy): Bacteria > Pseudomonadota > Alphaproteobacteria > Rhizobiales > Xanthobacteraceae > VAZQ01. The sequence goes on along the minus strand of CAVUIV010000003.1, from coordinate 25,601 downwards.
CTGAAGCAATACCCGTGCTTCGCACTTGGTCAGGGGCCGATTTCCGCAGCGGTGGAACTGCGCGAGCACTTGCCGCGACCCCTGGCGGTGGAGAGTTCTGATCGTCTCGCTTGCCAATACCGGACCGGCACGGCTGCGACTGCGCGACGATCACGGCAAGATGCCGACGTCGCGGGAGGCGGCGGATCACAGCATCTACTTTCTGGTCGCTGTTGCCCTTCTCGATGGCCGCTTCGGTCTCGACCAACTGACCGCCGGGCGGTGGCAGGATGACGACGTGCGCGCTTTGATCTCGCGCATGGAGGCAAAGATCGACCCAACGCTGACGCCTCCGACGTCCCTGCCCTGCCGGCTCGAGGCGGTGCTGCCCGGAGGCCAGCGCGTCGTCGCGGCGCGCGCCGTGACCCCGGGCAACGCGCAGGCGCCGCTCGCATGGGACGAGGTCAAGGCCAAATTCCACCGCTGCGCCGATGGCGTGCTCAGCCACGCCACGCAAGACCGTGTTGTCGACGCGGTCGAGAATATTGACGCCCTGCCCTCAACACGCCTGCTGTTGAAGGACCTTGTGCCGTCGTAGCCCCGACCAAGCCGATGGCATGACCGCGATCACGACCCTCCGGGTCCCGCACCCGGAGCCTTTGCTTTTTTCGAGCCTTTCGACGTCCAGGCCGACACCTGAAGGCTGTGATCGAAATCACACAGAAGGAGTTCACCTCGACCGCCGGTGGAGACGCCCGCGTCGCTGTCGACTATCTTGGTATCTAATTGATCTTAATGTCGATTTGCCTTTCCGCCCTGACATCAAGTCGAGCGTCGAGCCTCATATCCCATATCGGCAGGCCGGCATCGCGATCCACTGAAGCCGGTCGCGTGGGATCGAAAAGCTTGCTAGTGAAGCACAGCATGCATGTTTTGTTGCGCGGGGATCTATTACAGCGATTGCGGCTCGTTTCCGGCCTGGTCCTGTTCACATTCGCCGGCACGCATTTTTTGAATCACGCCGTGGGGCTGCTGAGCCTCGAATCGATGCACGAGATGCAGCAGATTCGAACGGCTGTCACACGTTCGATCCCAGGCATCCATTGTGTTGCTGGCGGCCCTGCTGACGCATTTGACGCTGGGCTTATACAAGCTGGCGATGCGCCGAACGCTCAAGATGCCGCTGTGGGAAGCGCTGCAAATCCTGATCGCGCTGGCGATTCCCTTCTTGCTGTTTCCTCACATTGTCAACACGCGCATCGCTCACGTCTTCTTCAATGTCAACGACACCTATCTTTATGAGCTCGCGCGTCTCTGGCCCGACCGCGGCTTCCTTCAGAGCCTGTTGCTGGTTCTCGTGTGGTCTCACGGCTGCATCGGCCTGCACTATTGGCTCAGGCTCTCGGATCGCTATGACGCGCTGCGACCCGCTCTTTGGACTTTCGCCGCGCTGGTGCCGGTCTTGGGAATCGCTGGATTTGCGGTATCGGGACAACTGACCGCTCAGATCATGAGTGATCCGGAGGCATTGGCTCAGCTCAAAGTCAGGTCGAATTGGCCCAATGCGGCTGACGGCGCCGTGATGGCGCAGATGCGCGATTGGGCTCAGTACCTGTTTGGCGCGCTGCTCATCCTGCTGTTCGGATACTACTGTCCTGCACCGCCACCGATCACACGCCCCAAACCGGGATCATGGTTTCGTATCACGACGGTCCGACCGTGAGCGCCAGCAAAGGCATGACATTGCTGGAAGTCAGCCGCGCCTCCGGAATGCCGCACGCCTCGGTCTGCGGAGGACGGGCCCGCTGCTTCACGTGTCGCGTCACGGTCAACGATGGTTTGAGCGAACTGCCTGAACCCAACCGCGCCGAATCGATTGCGCTGCAGGCGCTGGAGGCGCCTGCAAACGTCCGCCTGGCATGCCAATTGCGACCGACGGCGTCGCTGGCGGTGACCATTCTCAACAAGCCGGCAGTCCGCGGGCCCGTTCAAGTCGAGTTCGTCGAGATCAAATCGGTCGTGACCGCCCATGCCCGGTCGGTGTTGAGCGACGAGACCACCGAAATCGACAGCTCCGACGCGGCAGAGGTCGAACGCTGGTTTGCTGAAAAATTCAAATATCCGGTGCCTGTTCCAAACCTGTCGAAGGCCGGGCTTTCGCTGCGTGGCGGCCGTGTCGACTATCTGGAAGACCGTCCGGTGCCGACCGTCGCGCTGACCCGTGGCGAGCACCCGATTTCGCTCTACGTCATCCCATCGGCTGACACGGATGCCTTTGCGGTCCGCGGCAACCGAAATGGCTACAACGTGGTCGGATGGGCAAATTCTGATTTCGCTTATCTTGCGGCGTCCGACATTGATCGAAACGTGTTAGATGCCTTGCAGGATAGTTTTGGCGACCTGCAAACACCTCAAGTCCCTTCCCCGACGGGAGAGTACCGCTCGTGATACGATCCAGTCTTGCGCTATGCACAGCCCACCCACGTCCAGCCGAAGGGTGTTCGATGTCTGAATTATTTCGACGTGAGGCAGTCCGTCACGCGACCCGCCGCCTCGAAGGGGAAGTCATCCTCGCGACCCCGCTTTCGGTAAAGACTCTCGGCCTCTTTTTAGTTGCCGTGGTATTTGCGGCGTCGGCTCTTTTGATCAACGCGACTTACGCGCGCAAAGCAACGGTCACCGGATTGCTGGTCCCCGACCAGGGCATGGTTCGCGCCATCGATCCTTGCGGCCGGCTCGTTGCAAACCGTCATGGTGAAGGAAGGCGCCATCGTTGCCGCCGGCGATCGAATTGCTGTCGTCAATCTTGCCGTGGAATTGACGGCGGGAAATGTCGGCGATGCAATCTCCAAGGGCTTGACCACGGAAGCGGTGGCGGCCCGAGCCAAGGCGGAGTCCGCGATGGCCGCGCGCTGCAGGTTGAATTCGAACAAGCCAAGATCCGCTTGTCCAGGAGCAACGCCGAGCAGGAGCAGATCAAGCTGCAAATCACGCTGCAGGAGGAGCGGGTCACCCTCAGCGAAGCGGATCTGGCGCGCGCTTTGGAGATCGCCGCCAAGGGATTTCATGGCACGCCGCGATGTCGACGCACGACGTTCCAGCGTGCTCCTGTTGAGGCAAGAACTCGCTACGCAGCGTCGCCTGATGGCCACAAGCGAGCGCGAGGTGGCGGATCTGAAGGCGCGACTAGCTTCCATTCCGCTGGAGATCAATGCTGCGCAGGCGGAGGCCGCAGGTGCCGCCGCCGCCTTGGAGCAGCGCACCGTCGACGCGGAGTCGCGGCGATTGCAGTTCGTCACTGCCCCGATTGCCGGTCGCATCGCCGCGCTGCCGGTTGTGACAGGGCAGACGGTCAACGCCGGCGCGACCATTGCCGTCATCGTGCCGGAAGGCGGTCAATTGGAGGCGGAGCTACTGGCACCGTCCCGCGCCATCGGATTTGTCCGTCCTGGGCAGCAGGTGCAGATCAGCTTGCAGGCGTTTCCATACCAGCGGTTTGGCACCGTATCAGGACGGATTCGCCTGGTCTCCAGCACCGTGCTGGCGCCCAGCGAAGTCGCCATCCAAGGGCTGAACATTCAAGAGCCGACGTTCCGCATCCGCGTGAGCTTGGCGCAAGAATCGATGCAGGCCTATGGCGAGACCTATCCGCTCCAGCCGGGCATGCTTGTCTCAGGCGATATCGTTTTCGATCGCCGCACGCTCATTCAGTGGCTCTTCGATCCCATCTATGCGGTGGCAGGCCGCCTATGAACATTCTCGAACATCTCCATATCGGCCGCCGTCATCAGCTACCGACCATGCTTGCTGCCGAAGCGGCAGAATGCGGCTTGGCTTGCATGGCCATGATGGCGCGCTATCACGGCCATGATGTCGACCTGAACGGGCTGCGCCAACGATTTTCTCTTTCGCTCGCCGGCGCGTCGCTCCGCAGCCTGATGGGGATCGCCGACCAACTCGGATTTTCGACTCGCGCGCTTCGGGCCGAAGTTGGCGCATTGGGCAAAGTCAGCCTGCCAGCCATCATTCACTGGGACCTCAATCATTTCGTTGTGCTCAAGTCCATCGGTCGCAAGACGGCGGTCGTTCACGACCCGGCTGTCGGCGTACGGACACTCAGCCTTGATCAGTTCTCAAACCATTTCACCGGCGTCGTCCTCGAGCTCGCGCCGGCGGAAGGCTTCGAGCCGATCAGCGCGAAAGCACCGATCAAGCTGTCGTTTCTGTGGTCGCGCCTGCGCGGTTTTCCCGCCGCACTGACCCAGATCCTGATTCTGTCTGTCGCCCTGCAAATCGCGACATTTGCTGCGCCGTTTCAATTGCAGCTTGTCGTGGACGAAGCCCTGGGCCAGTCCGACCGGGATTTGTTGCTGGTGATCGCGCTCGCGTTCGGCGGCCTCGTCATCGTGCAAGCGTCAATCGAAGCCTTGCGCGGCTGGTCGCTGCGCGTATTCGGGCACCTGCTGAGCTTTCAAATCACCGGCAATCTGGTTCGTCATTTGCTGCGTCTGCCCAGCGACTATTTCGAGAAGCGGCACGTTGGCGACATTTTCTCCCGTCTGCAGTCGGTGCAGCCGATCCAGACGGCGATCAGCCAGGGCGTTATCAGCAGCGTCATCGACGGCGTCATGGCGTTCATCGCGGCATTCATTCTGTTTTTCTATTCCACGACGCTGGCGCTGATCGTGATCTTCGCCGTTCTGCTCAATCTGTCGACTTTCGCTCGCTCTGTTTCCGAGCATGAAACGAAGGATGGAAGAGGAGATTCTCGCCGGCGCCAAGGAACAAACCCATCTGATGGAGACGGTGCGTGCCGCCACGACGCTCAAGCTGATGGGTCGCGAATCCGAACGTGAGGGCGCCTGGCGCAACCTTCATGCCGAAACGACGAATGCCAGCATTTCGGTCGGACGCTTCGAAATCACGCAGAGTTTCCTTCAGAGCCTCATCACGGGTCTTCAAACCGTCGCCGTCATCTACATAGCCGCCCGCTTGGTGCTCGACGGCCAAGGCTTTTCGGTCGGCATGCTGTTTGCCTTTATGTCATTCCGGCAGACATTCACCGATCGTGCGGTTGGTCTTGTGAATCAGATCATCCAGTTTCGATTTCTCCGTCTTTACCTCGATCGGCTCGCCGACATCGTCACCACGCCGGCAGAAAGCAGCGTCGGCGCCCCCGCCATCGGAGAGGTCTCGGGCCATATCCGGCTGAAGAACGTTTCGTTCCGTTACGGCGTCACCGATCCGCTCGTGCTGGAGGATATCAACCTGGAGATACCACCCGGCGATTTCATCGCGCTGACCGGCGCCTCGGGGAGCGGCAAGACGACACTGATGAAGTTGATGCTTGGCCTCAATCGGCCGACCGACGGCGCGATCGAGCTCGACGGCTATGGCGCCACACCCGAACGCTGGCGATCATGGCGCGAATTCATCGGCGTGGTGGCGCAGGATGATCGCCTCCTGTCGGGAACGATCGCGGACAATATCGCCTGTTTCGATCCCGACCTGGACATGGCCCGGGTTCAACAGGCCGCATTTGCGGCGCAGGTGCACGACGACATCCTGCGATCGCCCATGCAGTACCTGACGCTGGTTGGCGACATGGGATCGACGCTCTCCGGCGGGCAGCGTCAACGGGTTTTGCTGGCGCGCGCCCTCTACCGAAAGCCAAAGCTTCTGTTTCTGGATGAAGGGACGGCAAATCTCGACGAGGCGAACGAGGAATTGATCGCCGACCTGGTCGCGCAAATGCCGATTACGAGAATTGTCGTCGCCCATCGACCAGCGCTTATTCGGCGCGCGCGACATGTGTACGAGATCGGCAACCGCAAGATCATTGCGCGTTCCGCCGTCCATCAACGCCCCGCGCTCCAGCCGACCGTTCCGGCGGAATAGAGCCGGCGGGCCGTTACCACGGTCGTATGTCGCGCATCGAATCGATGCGAGGCCGTCGATGTCGACGGCCTCGCGCATTCTGGGGATCGGCTGACGAACTAGGCCGGAAGCGTGCCGGTCTTGCCGACCAGCACCCACTTCGAGTTGAACCACGGTGAGGTCGGAGGCAGCGGGTTGAACGGCGTGATGGTCGGCATTCTGATGCAGCCGCCGATGACGCCACCGACGACGAAGTCGATTTCGCTGTCGTTGAGGGCCCGGATATCGGCATTCACAGTCGCGTTTTGAAGCTTGGTCATGATCATTCTCCCGATTGATCTCTGCGTTTGACGCGTGGCGCGGTTCATTCCGTCGCCGTGACCGCAATCTGCCGAAAGGCTCGATGGCGCGATGTGACGGCCGTCACGAATTGCGCGAATGCCGGCTTTCATCGCAAAAAGGCCCGCCAAATGGGCAGATCCAGGGTCCGGCGACCCCGCGACCCAAGGCGGCTAGCGCCGGGAGCATGTCGAGCGGGCAGCGCCCTGAAATCACAATCCGTCGTTTTGTGATCGCCATCACAGAGGGCGAACGAACCTGCTGCGATAGTCGCGGGCATCGCGGCGGAATAGTCCGCCGGGTTCATGAGGAGACAGGACAATGAACGTACAAAGCAGCAGCGAAGTCCGCGAACTGCGGGCCGACGAAATCGACCTGATCGCGGGAGGCGTGAATCCTTGGGTCGTCAGGATCGCCGTAAAGCTGATCATCGCGGCGATCGACCATGTTGCCGAAAACGGCATTGAAGGCGGCTCCATCCCGCGCGGAGAAAGGGAAACAGGCAACAAGATTTGATCGGCCTCTGGGAGCGCGGTCATCGCTCCGGCCGGCATGATCGATCGTTTCGATCGGTCAGAATCGCTCAAGCAAAAGCCCCGGGCACCATCCCGGGGCTTTTCGCCGTTGACTCACGCCGCGCGGCGATCCCGCGCGACGGATTGCGGACTTCTCACGAGGCCATCATCAGCAAGTCGGCCTGATTGAGCATCGCGTAAAGTTTGGCGCGCGCGGCCCTGGCACCTTCGACATTTCCTTCGCGGGCGAGCTTAGCGGCCAGAGCCTGTTGATGTGCAATACGGAGTTGGAGTTCGGTCGCGCCGTCGGTGCAGCGTAAAGAAGTGAGAATAGCGGACATGGTATCCCCACAACAAAGATGAAACTGCTCAAGCCCTAGGCGAAGCAGCCCGGGCCTCGTGCAAGCAGCGCTTGTCATTGCAACAACTAACTCGGCAGGCGATCGAAAGTTGCACCGGGTGACCCGAAGTTCCTAAATAATTAGGGGCCCGACGACGCCGCAAACGTTAGGGCCCCCTCTTGCAAATGAAAACCCGGCCTCGCGAAGCTGCGGCGGCATAGATTGAAGCAGCAGCACTGACCGCCCGCCCCGGCCCCGCTCCAGCCAACGCGCCTTCGCCCAACGAGCCGGGCCATCCTGCACCTAAGGATGAAGCCAGTACACTTAAGGGCAATATCAACAACCGGCGTTGTCATCTAATCTAAGTAACAGGGGGAATGGGGCGTCTGAGGATGTGAGAGTACCCCCTCATGGCCCGGTTCCGTCGCGTATTCGCCTCCTTCGCCATCATCGCCGCCGGATATCTGATCGGCTTGATCGTGATTTCGCCGGCGGGCCATGCCTGGATGTCGCGCGCGACATTCTCCCAATCTCCAGCGCCCTCCACACTCCCTTGCAAAAAGCAGCAGTGGCCGAACGCCGATCGCGTCTGTCTGACCTGGACGGCGCCACGTGAAACAGACGGCAGTGCGGACGGGAGGCGGCCATGAGCCACTCGATGTATCGCGCTGATCGAAGAACTCACATCAAAGTGGTGGTCGTCGGTTTCCTGTGCGCCATCGTCGTCGTGATCGTTGGCTCGACAGCCCGATTGAGCGACCTCGCCACCATCGCGAACGCAGATCGCAGCATCAATCCGGACAGGATCATCACACGAGTGGGAGTTCCCTCCGTGGTGACGCGTGATGCTGACAATGTCGTCCGCTGAGGATCCGCCGCCTCTCAGCCCGCGATGTCGCACGCATGCCGCACGGAGCGAAGGCCAATCCCGTGCCAGTCTCATTTAGCTAAGCAATTTAAATTGTTGGAGCGGGTGAAGGGAATCGAACCCTCGTCATCAGCTTGGAAGGCTGTTGCTCTACCATTGAGCTACACCCGCGCCGTCGCAGCGCAACGTCTCATCATAACACGCCGCCCATGCGCAGACGCGGCAGGCAGTCTTCGCCATGATGCGCCGGCTTCCAGCCGAAGCGCCAACGGCGCGAAGGCTGGTGGGGGAGGTAGGACTCGAACCTACGAAGGCGTAAGCCAGCGGATTTACAGTCCGCCCCCTTTGCCACTCGGGACACTCCCCCAATTCCAAAGTCCTTAATTTCAAGGACTTGTACCGCGAGGCGCAGAGAGGGGTCCAGGCATCGGCGGGCAACAAATCGGGGGCGTTTTATGGGGAGGCACCCCGCCCAAGTCAACCTCGCAGGTCAACCGCGCGTTTAACCTCGCACGTCCCAATTCAGCGTCGCTCGAATAATCCCCGCGGTTCCGTCTCCCGCCTTGCGGCGGCGGGGCTCCCCGGTACCTCACGGGCCGGAGGCGCTGACCGATGCGCGATCGATCCCCAAAGGCCGGACCAAAGGCGCGCCAGCGCCTGCCCGGAAAGAGCCGAACGCGCGACCGGGCGCCAAGCCGGGCCCCATGAGCCCGGCACTACCGGCGCACAGCCGGCGCTGCCCACAAGCCGGGCGCGACCCAACCGGGCGCCAAGCCCGGCACCACGCATGAGCACCGCGACCGGCGCGAGCGTTTCGAGCGCGCCCGGCGGGAGAGCCTGCGGCCGGAGAACCTGAGCGTCCTTTACGGCTGGCATACCGTCAAGGCAGCCCTGGAAAACCCCGACCGCAAAGTCCATCGGTTGCTCGCCACCGAGAACGCCGCCCGCCGCCTGGCCGAGGAAGGGGTCGCCACCGTCCCCGGACATCGTGCGGCCGGGGCGATCGCCGAGCGGCTGGCGCCGGACGCGGTGCACCAGGGCCTCTATCTCGAAGCCGATCCCCTGCCCTCGCCCGACTCGCCGAGATCGCCGCCGCGCGCGTCGGTGCTGGTGCTCGACCAGATCACCGACCCGCACAATGTCGGCGCGATCCTGCGCACCGCCGCGGCGTTCGGGGTCGCGGCCGTCGTCACCACCGCGCGCCACAGCCCGGAGGCGACCGGCGCGCTCGCCAAGGCCGCGTCGGGCGCGCTCGAATACGTGCCGATCGTCGCGGTGCAGAATCTCGCGCGCGCGCTGGCAGAGCTGAAAGAGCGCGGCTACCTGCTGGTCGGCCTCGACTCGTCGGCGGCGAATCGAACTCAGCGACGCTACCGCTGCGGTCGCCGCTCGCGCTCGTGCTCGGCGCCGAGGGCAAGGGCTTGCGGCAATTGACGCGGACAGCTGCGACCACCTGGCTCGGCTCGATCTGCCGGGCCGGATCAAGATCGCTGAACGTGTCGAACGCCACCGCGCTCGCGCTCTATGTCGCGACCCGGCGGCTCGGCTGAGGCCGGCGACAATCGGCGGCGAATGCGGGTGCCGCGTTATTCGCCTTGGGCACGGACGCGCAGCGGCTCGACATAAGCCGGATAGGTCCGGCCGACATAGCGATAGCGCGGCAGCGGGCGCGGCTTCACCACCGTGGGATAGGTGTAGATGCCGGGGATCACATAGACCGGACCGAAATCGACGATGTAGTAGCGCGGCAGCTCATAAGTCCGATGCACCACAACGTGGCGCGACACGACGCGGCAAGGCGGATGCGCGCACGGCGCGTCGGCGATCGCAGGCGGCGTTGCGGTCGCGAGCACGGCGAGCGTGAGCGCAACGAACAAAGCGTATCGGAACATCAAGACCTCCCGGCGTGGGGTGTGAATCGGTGGGTGCGGCGCATGTTGTGGTGCCAGCGGCGATCCGGCAGCTCGACCGTCGGCGCCATGATCACCGGCGGCGGGTCGGCGGGCGGGTCGATGGTGGCAGGGAGTTCCGGCGACTGCGTGCCCCACTCGCGGTAGTAGCCCGGCGCCGGCGGCGGTAACCGTCGATCCGGCGGCGGCTCGATCTCATAGCGGCCGTAGCCGGGCTGGCGCCCCTGCGTCGGGTAATAAGGACCGGGAGAATAAGGTGCGGGCGAGATCAGCGGACCGCTGACGATCGTCGGCGGCCGGTGTCCGGGGCGCGTCAGCCCCCAGTCCCCTTCGACGACCGTATAAGATGCGTCGTAGCCATTGATAATCACGGGAACGCCGGGCCGGCCCGGAATGACCACCACCGGCGCATGGTCGGCACGCGCGGCGGCGGAGCCGAGAACGCCGCACGCCAGAGAGACCATTGCAAGCGATAGCCGCAAATCCATGGAGCGCCGCCTCTTTCGCATCGGCGTCATCCTGCGATGGAAAAGTGAAGCCCGCTTAACCGAGCGCGTGAATTGCTCGGTAGTATTAATAGTGTGTCACCGGACGAGCGTGGTCGCGTCGCACTATCTTTCCGCCGACGGGGCAAGCAGCGACTGCACGACGGCGGCACGATCCAGACGATCGATCAGCTCATCGTGGATGTTGATCAGCGAGACCCGCAGATAATTGCTGATGGCGACGAAGTCCGGTGCCCTCAGCTTCTCGTGGATCGGCATCATGTCGAAATAGAGCTGCGTGACCGGCGTTGGAATGTCCTTCACCGCCTTGGGCGGATGCAGCCCGATCAGGTCGAGACGGCGCGCCAGGTCCTGGCGCGCTTCGTTCCAGGTCGCGACAGCGAACGGTTGCGGTCGCGGATAACGGTCGAACACCGACAGGACCAATTCCTTGACCGCGTCGACCCCGGCGCGGCGGTCGTCGGCAATGTGAGGGTGCAGCAATTTTTCGACCATCTCGGCCACCATCGCGAGCCCCAGCGGGTAGGCCTGCCAGCGGGCATGCTCCATGGCCTCCAGAAACTCCGGTTCTTGCAGCAACACCTTGGCGTAGTGCCCGGCACGGGCGCGCGCATACTCGTACATGCCCTTCTGGACCAGAAAGGCGGCGTTGCGATCGATGAATTCGGCAAGCGCATCCGCATCCCGGATCACCGGGGCCCGGCGGAAGATGTCGAAAAAGCCCATCGAAGTTCCCTGGACAAGGCACCGGTGATGGGACGATTCAACCGCGCCGAGCTGCGCGCCCAAGGTGGCGCAGGATCGAGCATGCTGCAAGGCTGGGTCGTCATCGCGGTTGCGCTCGGCTACATCGGACTGCTGTTCGTGGTCGCGAGCTATGGCGACCGCGCGCGCCGATTCCGGCCTGACGGCCGCTCGCGACACCTGATCTATCCGCTGTCGCTGGCGATCTACTGCACGTCGTGGACGTTCTTCGGCTCGGTCGGCCTTGCCTCGCGAACCGGTTTCGAGTTTCTCGCGATCTATGTCGGGCCGATCATCATGATCGGTGTGTGCTACCCGCTGATCCTTCGGGTGGTGCGCCTCGCCAAGAGACAGAACATCACGTCGATCGCCGACTTCGCCGCCGCCCGCTATGGCAAGTCGCAAGCGGTCGCCGCGACGGTCGCCCTGATCGCCATCATCAGCACGATTCCCTACATCGCGCTGCAACTGAAGGCGGTGTCGACGTCGCTCGGCACGATCATCGGCGACGTGCGGCCCGATTTCGTCGCGAGCATTCCGGTGGTCGGCGATATCGCGCTGTTCGTGACCCTCTCGATGGCGGCGTTCGCCGTCCTGTTCGGCACCCGGCACATCGACGCCACCGAGCACCAGGACGGCCTGATGCTGGCGGTCGCCACCGAGTCACTGGTGAAGCTGATCGCTTTTCTTGCGGTCGGCGTATTCGTGACCTTCTGGATGTTCGACGGTCCTGCTGCGCTGTTCAAGCAGGCGATGGAGCGTGCCGACACCGCCGCGTTGCTGACCCATGAACATCGGTTCGGCACGATCGCGGCGATGACGATGCTGTCCATGGTCGCCATCCTGTTGTTGCCGCGGCAGTTCCACGTGACCGTGGTCGAAAACCACGATGAACGCGAGGTCAAACGGGCGGCATGGCTGTTCCCGCTCTACCTCGTGCTGATCAACCTGTTCGTGGTCCCGATCGCGCTCGCCGGCATGCTGACGTTCCCGGCCGGCAGCGTCGACAGCGACATGTATATGCTGGCGCTTCCGCTCTCCACGCAATCCGAGTGGCTGACCGTTGTCGCTTTCGTCGGCGGCCTGTCGGCCGCCACCGCGATGGTGATCGTGGAGTTGGTCGCGCTCTCGATCATGGTGTCGAACGACATCGTGATGCCGCTGATGCTCAAGCGCAGGGAACGCTTGATCACCGAAGGCGCGGACGTCGGACGGATGCTGTTGACGGTGCGTCGCTCCGCCATCGTCGCCATCCTGCTGCTGGCCTATCTATACTATCGTTCGGCCGGCGCCGCGCAGCTTGCGTCCATCGGGCTGCTATCGTTCGCTGCCATCGCCCAGCTTGCGCCGGCCTTTTTCGGCGGACTGTTCTGGAAGCGGGCGACGGCGCGTGGCGCCATCGCCGGCATGAGCGTCGGCATCGCCGCCTGGGCCTACACCCTCCTGCTGCCAAGCTTTGCCGACGCCGGGCTGGTGGCCTTCACATTGCTCAGCGAGGGGCCGTGGGGTCTGGCCCAGCTGCGACCGCAGGCGCTGTTCGGATTCGAACTGCCGCCGCTGGTGCATGGCGTGGTGTGGAGCCTCGGGCTCAACATCCTGGCCTATATCGGATTCTCCATGAGCCGGGCCCCGGCCTCGATCGAACGGCTGCAGGGCGACCTGTTCGTCCCGTCCAACCTCACGCCGTCCCCAAGCTTCCGCTTATGGCGGCCGGCAGTGACGATCGACGAACTCAGTACGACGGTCGCGCGCTATCTGGGCGAGGAGCGAACGCGGACATCGTTTGACAGTTATGCTTCGACCCGCGGCATCGTGCTCGATCCGAAAGCGGAAGCCGACTTCCAATTGATCCGCTACGCCGAACACCTGCTCACCTCGGCGATCGGCACCGCATCGTCGCGCCTGGTGCTGTCGCTGCTGCTGCGCAAGCGCACGGTATCGACCCAGGCGGCGCTCCGGTTGCTCGACGACGCCAACGCGGCAATCCACTACAATCGTGAGATCCTCCAGACCGCGCTCGATCATGTCCGCCAGGGCATCGCCGTCTTCGACAAGGACCAGAACCTGATCTGCTGGAACCGGCAGTTCGGAGAGATGTTGGCCCTGCCCGCGCAACTGACCCGGGTCGGAACCGGGCTCGGCGACATCCTGCGCTTCAACACACGGCGCAACACTCCCGACGTTGCATCGGTCGAGGCGCTGGTCGAAGAGCAGGTCAAGACCTACGTCTCCGCCAGCATGCCGTTCCTGGAACGCGTCCCCGAACGCGACCTGGTGATGGAGGTGCGCGCCAGCCGCATGCCGGACGGCGGCATCGTCACGACCTTTACCGACATCACGGCGAGCGTGAAGGCGGCCGAGGAGCTCGAGCGCGCCAACGAGACGCTCGAGCGGCGGGTACGGGAACGCACCGAACAGCTCACCCGCCTCAACACCGAACTTGCACGCGCCAAGGCCAGCGCCGAAGAAGCCAATATTTCGAAGACCCGTTTCCTGGCCGCGGCGAGTCACGACATCGTGCAACCGCTTAACGCCGCCCGGCTCTACGTCACCAGCCTGATCGAACGCCAGGGCCATGGCGAAGCCTCGCAGCTCATCGGCAACATTGACGCTTCGCTCGATGCCGTCGAGGAGATCATCGGGACGCTGCTCGACATCTCGCGGCTCGATACCGGGGCGATGAAGACCGAAATCATCAGCCTCAAAGTCGAAGATGTCTTGCGTCAACTCGAAGTCGAGTTCGCGCCGATCGCGCACAGCAAGGGCTTGCGGCTCGATTTCGTGCATTGTTCGCTTGCCGTGCAATCGGACCGCCGGCTGTTGCGCCGCCTCCTGCAAAATCTGGTCTCGAACGCGATCAAGTACACTCCGCAAGGGCGCGTGCTGGTGGGCTGCCGGCGTCGCGGCGGGTTTCTGCGCATCGATGTCTATGACACGGGGCTCGGCATTCCGGTTTCGCAACAGCAAGCGATCTTCCAGGAGTTCTATCGTCTCGACCAGGGCGCCAAGGTGGCGCGCGGACTGGGCCTTGGCCTGTCGATCGTGGAGCGGATCGCGCGCGTCCTGGATCACCAGATCGCGGTTTCATCCGCAGCAGGCCGCGGATCTCTGTTTTCGGTCGACGTGCCTTTGGCCTCGACCGTGCCGCTTCGCGAGTTGCCGCGCCCGGTCGCAGAAATCGATCGCGGCCGGCTCAACGGCGTCGAGATTGTTTGCATCGACAACGACGTCGCCGTCCTGAACGGCATGGAGAGCGTCCTGACGGGTTGGGGATGCCGCGTGCTCAAAGCACCGGATTTGCCAACGGCCATCGCGGCGATCGATGAGGCCGGATTCTCGCCGCGCATCTTGCTGGTGGACTACCACCTCGACGACAGCAACGGAATCGACTGTATTACCGCGCTACGCGAGCGCTATGCCGACCCGGCGGCGATTCTGATCACCGCCGACCGGAGCCCGGACGTCCGCGAAGCGGCGCGCGCTCATGACGTCCTGATTCTGAACAAGCCGCTGAAGCCGGCGGCGCTGCGGGCACTGATCACCCAAATCAGAATAAAGCACGCAGCGGCGGCCGAGTGACGCCGGTCGTCAACTGTCGAGCATCACCTGCGGCCACTGCCCCCGCTCGATCTTGGACGCCGTGATCACCGCCTGGGTGCGGCTTTCGACGTTGAGCTTTTGCAGGATCGCCGAGACATGGGCTTTGACGGTGGCTTCGGAAACGCCGAGTTCGTACGCGATCTGCTTGTTGAGCAGACCGCCAGACAGCATCATCAGCACGCGCACCTGCTGCGGCGTCAGCGAGACGAGCCTGGCGAGCACATCGGCGCTGGCAGCATCGGTCCCGGAGCCGACGTCGACGTCGGGCGGCATCCAGACACCACCTTCCAGCACCCGCACGATCGCCAACCGGATCGCATCGATCCCTAGTGTTTTGGGGATAAAGCCGGCGCCGCCAAAGTCCATGCAGCGGCGTATGACCGCCGGATCATCGTTGGCCGAGACCATCACCACCGGCACGCTTGGATATTGCGCGCGCAAGTACATCAAGCCGGAGAACCCTCGGACGCCGGGCATCGCCAGATCAAGCAAGATGAGATCGACGTCGGCGTTGCCTTCCAACAGCTTGGTGACCTCATCGAACGATCCGGCCTCGGCAATATCAACGCACCCGAACAACCCGCCGACCGCCTCACGCAAAGCGCCGCGGAACAACGGGTGATCATCGGCGATGACCAAGCGGTATTGTGCGATGTCGCTCACGATGGTCGGCTTGGCGCCCTCCTTCGCTTCAGCCCACAGACCGACAATCTACAGCAATTTCGCTGCGTGCGCAGTCCGATATGATACGTAGTCGCCCGCGACGCGGCGGCGTTTTGCAATGCAGCATAGTTTTCCCCCCGAGTCATCGCCTTATGGTCGAAAGTCGTATTCCGGCGGCTCTCACACCTTTGTTACCATGATTATTGCACGTGGGCGTTCGCGACGTTCATCGACGTCCGAAACTGCCGTTCGTGATCGCAGGCCGGTCGCGCTCGCATGAGCGAAAGACCCAAGGAATCCCAGGAGCCGCGCGGGCGCATGCCGCACGGAACGCCTGGACAAAGGAGGACAGGGGCGATGAGCGAATCAAAAGAAGACGCGCATTGGCGAAAGACCACCAGGCTGATGCTGACGCATCTCGGGGTCTGGTTTTTCTTCGGCTTTATCATCCACATGTTCGTTTACACCCTGAATAAGTTCACCGTCCCGATCCTTGGGTTCCCGCTGGGCTTCTACATGGCCGCACAAGGTTCGTTGATCGTGTTCGTGGTCCAGCTGTTCTTGTTTGCAAGGCAGCAAGACAAGATCGATCGTGAATTCGGCTTCGCCGAAGACGACGCATAAGGGGGATCGGATCATGGCAACTCAAACAAGCCCGGCCGACGCCTTCTATAAGCAGCTCGGCCGCATGTACGGCACCTACACCGGCACCTTCATCGCATTCATCCTGCTGCTTGCGCTGCTCGAGCGGTTCGGGGTCCCCAACCGCATCCTCGGCTATTTGTTCGTGTTCTTCACGCTCGCGGTCTACGCCGTCATCGGCATCATGACGCGAACCGCGCAGGTGTCGGAATACTACGTTGCAGGCCGACGCGTTCCGGCGCTCTACAACGGCATGGCGACCGGCGCCGACTGGATGTCGGCGGCCTCGTTTGTCGGCATGGCGGGCTCGTTGTTCCTGCAGGGTTATGACGGCCTGGCTTGGGTGCTCGGCTGGACCGGCGGCTTCGTGCTGGTCTCGATCCTGGTCGGACCGTATCTGCGCAAGTTCGGCGCCTACACCGTGCCGGACTTCATGGCCTTCCGCTACGGCGGCACCTTCGCACGCTTCCTTGCGGTGGTCGTGCTGGTGTGCTGCTCCTTCACCTACGTGACGGCGCAGATCTACGGCACCGGCCTGATCGCCTCGCGCTTCCTCGGCATGAACTTCGAGGTGGCGGTGTTCGTCGGCCTGGTCGGCATCCTGCTCTGCGCGATGCTGGGCGGCATGCGGGCGGTGACCTGGACGCAGATCGCGCAATACATCGTGCTGATCATCGCCTATCTGACGCCGATCGTGATCCTGTCGACGATGCGCTTCGGTATCCCGATTCCGGAACTGACCTACGGACACGCGATCGCGGAAATCACCGCGCGCGAAGGCCAGTTGGTCGCGGAGAATCTGGCAACGCTGTGCACCGGCACTGCCTGCCCGCCCGGAACGCTCAAGCCGCACATCGAGCCGTTCCTGACCTGGAGCCCGCTCAACTTCTTCGGCATCATCTTCTGCATGATGGTCGGCACCGCGTCGCTGCCGCACATCCTGATGCGCTACTTCACGACCCCGTCGGTGCGCGAAGCGCGCCAATCGGTGGCGTGGTCGCTGTTCTTTATCTTCCTGCTCTACTTCTCGGCGCCGGCCTACGCGGCGTTCTCGAAGCTCGAGGTGTACACCAACATCATCGGACGGGACCTCGATTCGATCCGGCCATGGCTGTTCACCTGGGGTGAGCTTGGGCTGATCAAGATTTGCGGTCAGAACGCCGTCAGTCTCGACGCCGTGCTTGCCGCTTGTAAGGCGATTGCGGGACATCCCGGCGTGGTCCGATTCGCGGACTTCGTCATCGACACCGACGTGATCGTGCTGTCGACGCCGGAGATCGCCGGCCTGCCCTACGTGATCTCCGGGCCTGGTCGCCGCCGGCGGCTTGGCGGCCGCGCTCTCGACCGCCGACGGGCTGCTGTTGGCGATCGCCAATGCCCTGAGCCACGACGTCTACTACAACATGATCCAGAAGATGCAGAACACCGGCCGCAACATCACGGTCACGATCATCGCGATCGTGGTGGTTGGCGGTATCATCCTGCTGTTACCCGGGCCGAGTCCGGTCTACGGCATCGCTTGGCGATGGCTGTTGCTGGCCGGGCTGGTGATCCTGATGGCTGTGGTCTGGCCATTCTGGGGCAAGGCCAATGACGTCGCCAAACGGCTGATCGTGGCGCGCGTGCTGCTGCTGCTGGTGGCGGTGGCGGCGGCCTCGACCGCATCGACCCGGCCATCCGACATCTTGGCAATGGTGGGCTGGGCGTTCTCGCTCGCGATGGCCGGCAACTTCCCGGCGCTGGTGATGGGCGTTTGGTGGAAGAAGACCACGACCGCGGGCGCGATCTGCGGCATGATTGCCGGGTTCGGGCTGTGCCTGTTCTACCTGGTCACGACCCGCTACTTCCCCGGCTTCGGCGTGAGGTATGCCGGCATGACCTCGTTGCTCAATCCAGCCACCGGCGTTCCGGTGATACCAGACCTGGCCAAGGCGATGGCTCTGCCCAACGCCATGGAAATGTTCCCCACGCTGGCTCACCCGCTCGCCAACAAGGTGGGCTGGTTCAACCTCAACAACATCAGTTGCGGACTGCTCGGAATGCCGCTGGGCTTCCTGGTGATCATCGTGGTCAGCCAGTTCACCAAGGCAGCCGTCCGCGGAGATGCAGTCGCTGATCGACGAAATCCGCAAGCCACGCGGCCGCACGGTGCTGGAAGAAAAGACCTGACCGTCGACCGATTCGATTGGAACGGGGTCCTTCGGGGCCCCGCTTCATGTTTGGCAGCGGCGCGAGGCCTTGCCGGCCGATGCGCCGGCAGTCATGATTCATTGGCCGAGACGCCGCAAGCGAGTGACGAGCCGTGGGTCACCGTTTGGACCCATTGGTACTATCACCTGCCCAACTTCGTGTTGGCGGCGTTGATGTACACGCTGCTCGGCCGCGCGCTGCTGGGGCTGATCGCGCAGCCTGACGATTCCAACTACATTTGGCGGGCGTTCTGCCGACTCACCGATCCGGTGGTCAGGCTGGTTGCGGTGGTCACGCCGAAAGCGGCCGCGCCGGTGGTGGTGTGGTTGTTCGGAGCGGTCTGGCTGTTCTGGCTCCGCGTGCTGATGCTCTACGCGTTCCTGCTTGCGGGCGCGGCCCCGCGATTGAGCTGAGCCCCGCCATGGAACGCCACTGGTACTATATCGGGATCGCCTTCTTCGGCATGATCAACGGCATGTTCCATCCATGGCGACTGGAATCATATCTGTTCACCAAAATCTTAATGACGGTTCCGCTGTTCGGCAGCGAGGCGCTGATCTTCTATGTATCGTCGTTGATGCTCTCGACCGCGACCATCATCGTGGCGGGAATTCCGGCGGCGCTCTATGAGCGATACGTGGGCGCGAAGGACGATTCCACCGAGATGTCGCTATGGATCTGGCTGGCCGGGACGGCGCTCTTGACCCTTCCAGCGGCCGGCATGTTCCTGAGCGTCGGCCTCTAGGCCGCGCTCAGCATTCGCATCGCGTGCTTGCCGCCAGGTGGGTCGCGAATGTCAAATCCACTCCACGAGCCTGCGCGCAGTATTGCGGCGCCACAATCCCGTTCTAGAATTGCCAGCCCCAGCCGGTCCTCACTGGCTCGGACCGGTGTTCGCATGGAACAGATCCGCCTCCTCGCCTATGAAATCGGTGTTGCGCGCCTGCGGCTTCGGTTCGCTCGCGATCTTCTGCGTGATGGTCGGCCTCTCCTTCAATGCCCGCGCAGCGTTTCAGGCCGGCGGTTTTCTGACCGTGCTGATGACGCTGATCCTGATCTACAAGGCCTGGGAAGCGCCCGGCAGAAGCCATCGCCGCACCGAACTATGGCTGTACCTGCCCAAGGAACAGCGCCCGCCGGATCACGTCGCGCAGTGGGCGGTCGCAACTGCGTTGCGCGAAACGTATCTGACGTTTGCGCGCTGGACCTCGCTGATTGCAATCGCGATGTGGACGCTGGCGCTGGTGTTCGCCTTCGTTGACTAGCGTCCCGACGCCGAACCCGTCGCGTTGTAAAAAGCTTGTCGCAACAATCTGGACATCGTCTGCAGACAGGAGCAGACTTTAATTTGCTTGCAGGAAATCTCCGAACAGGGCGCGACAGACGCCCATTCGCCGAGGGAGGCATTCATGAGCATTTCCAAGCGTGAACTCACTACGCCTGCCGATTCGCTAGAGCCCGTTGCCGGCAACGGGTTGCTGCACCGCCGCGCCCTGCTCGGACGAGGCATCTGCTTGCCGGCGCCGCCGCCGCGGGCGTCGGCACTCTTTGACCGGCGCCGCCGCCGAACCGCTCAAGGACGACCCGTGGAGCGAGACCATGGGCGGTCCGACCCCGCCGCGACAGGAGCCGTCGCGGTTCGAGAAGAACGTCGTCCGCACGCTGAGCAATCCCAATCACGAGCCTCGCAACTCGCATGCGCGCACGCCGCATCATCTGATCCAGGGCACTGTCACGCCATCAGCCCTGCATTTCACGATCAATCACTCCGGAATTCCCGATATCGATCCGGACAAGCACCGCCTCGTCATCCATGGGATGGTCAGGCAGCCGAAGGTGTTCACGCTCGCAGACCTTGAGCGCTATCCGATGGTGACCCGCATGGGGTTCGTCGAGTGCGGCGGCAACTCCGCACCGATGTTCTCCTCGGAGCCGATCCAGGCGACCGCCCAGGCATTGCACGGGCTCGTCTCCAACTCGGAGTGGACCGGCGTGCTGCTGTCGACGCTGCTCGATGAGGTCGGGGTCGACCCCAAGGCCAAGTGGTTCCTCGCCGAAGGCGGCGATGCCTGCGCGCTGCATCGCAGCGTCCCGGTCAAGAAAGGCTTCGACGACGCGATGATCGCGCTCTACCAGAACGGCGAGCGGATCATGCCCGGCAACGGCTATCCGATGCGGCTGTTGCTGCCCGGCTATCAAGGCAACATGAACGTGAAGTTCCTGCGCCGCATCAAGCTGATCGACCAGCCGGCCATGAGCTTCTACGAGGCCAAGACCTACTCGCAGGTTCTCCCGGGCGAACGGTTCTGGCGCTTCCACTTCCTGCAGGAGGTGAAGTCGTTCATCACCCATCCCTCCTTCGGCCACAGCCTGAAGGGGCCCGGCTACTACGACATCTCCGGCGTCGCCTATTCCGGCACCGGGCGGATTGTCCGCGTGATGGTCTCGGCCGACGGCGGCAAGAGCTGGGCCGAGGCGGCGTTGCAAGGAACGCCGCAGCCGCAGGCCTTCACGCGATTCCGGATGCCCTGGCGCTGGAACGGTCAGCCTGTGACCCTACAAAGCCGCGCCTGGGACGAGGCCGGCAATGTGCAGCCGTTGCGGGCGGAGATCGTCGCCGCGCGCGGGCAAAGCTCGCAACCGGTCAAGAGCCCGCTGGCGTTCATCAACCAGCACTACAACAGCCTCACCAGCTGGGGCATCGACAGCAAAGGGGAGATCAAGCATGTCTACGCATAAGCTCTTGTTCGCCCTCAGCGTCGCATGCGCGCTTGGTGCGGGACCAGCCGTCGCCGAAGGACCGGGCCTCGGCAAGAACATCTCGGAAGCCGACATCCGGGCCTGGGACATCGCCGTCCTGCCGGACGGCAGCAACCTACCACCAGGCAGCGGCACGCCAGCCCAGGGCGCCGCGATCTATGCGCAGACAATGCGCCCTCTGCCACGGCGAAGGCGGCAAGAGCCCTCGGCCCGGGCTTCGCCCCGATGGTCGGGTTGCAGAAATGGGATCGCATGGACGCTCCCAAGACCATCACCTACTACGAGCATGCCTACGACGATCTTCGACATCGTGCGGCGGGGCATGCCCTTTATGTCGCCGCGCACGCTGAGCGATGATCAGGTGTACGCGCTGACGGCGTACCTGCTGTCGATCAACAACTTGATCGGCCAGAACGATGTGATGGATGCCAAAAGCTTGCCGAAGGTGAAAATGCCAAACGCCGGCAAGTTCATCGATCCGGTTCCCGGACCGCATCTGAGCGCAACACCTTGGACAAAGAAGAAAGGCCGGTGGATCGATCCACCGGCCTTCTTCATCGTCAATGTTCGCAATGCCTACAGATACCGCGTCGGCCGCATCAGCGTGCGCCACATATGCGCCGACGGGCTCGAATCCCAGCCGAGCCCTTCCTCGGGCTGGCGGAAGTTGCGGCCGACGATATCGACGAAATCGTCGATGTCGACCTTGGCGTTGGGATCGAACGAATAGATGTCGTTCACGCAGATCTGCCGCGCCGTCATGTACCACTTGTGCTCGCGCGCGCGCTTGTATTCCTCGACGATATAGGGCTCCGGCTTATAGTCGGGGCCGAAATTCTTCACATACATGTCGGGATACTTGTAGCCGACCGACTCGTCGGGGAAGAAGCGCAGCGCCTGGTGCACGCGCACCGCCCAGCTCACCTCCTCGTCCACATAGGGCTCGATCATCTGCGCGCCCCAATAGCCGTGGTCGGCGCGGATGAAGCCGGAGACGCCGATATCGTGCAGCAGGCACGCCAGCACGACCTTCTCCGGCAGCCCGGCCTTGAGCGCGTGGGTGGCGCTCTGCAAGAGGTGGTTCATGGAGGCGAAGCGGTAGCGGAAATAGTCGAGCAGCGTCGGCTTCGCCGGCATCTTTGGCAGCCGCGGATCGTCGCCCATCAGCATGTATTTGCCGGGATACTTGGCGTTGAGCGCCGCGCCGCTGTCGTAGGCCACCTTGCCGTCGGCCAGGTTGAACAAGAGCGACTTGGTGACGACGCGCTCGAGCTCCTCTTCCATCTGATGTTCGAGTTCGTCGGCGCGTTCCGACAATGTCATTGTCTGACTCTTGGGTTGCTGGGCGACGTTCATAGGGCACCTTGGCGTTTGTTGGTTGTTGGCTCGAAACTCTACACGGAATCGCCGCTCCCGGCGAGGGGCGGCGTGTGTCCCCACCCGCAGCGCAGCATGGCGCAGGACACGAGACCGGCGCGTCACCGCGGTTGCGAGCCTTCCTTCTGCCAGCGCACCCGGCTGTGGCGTAGGCCGAGCCCCGCCATCAGCGCCGCCATCCGGATCGGCGCGCCGATCCCCTCCACCACCGGAACGCCGAGCTGCTCGCTCAGCCAGTCCGGCTTCATCTGCACCGGACACTGGGTGATGCCCTGCGGGATGATGACGTCGGCGCCGTCCTTGTCGATCAGATCGCGCGCCGCCATCAGGAAGGACTTCGACCATCTCGTCCTTGTTGGCGGCGATGTGCTGCAGATAGAAGCCCGACGCCCGCCGGCCGGCGATCCAGGACTCCATGCCATAGGCGACGCATTGCGCGCGATGCCGCGGAATCGCGGACGGGTGGTAGCAGACCACGCCGAAACGATCGCCGAGCAGCGCCGCCGACATGCAGCACCGCCTGCAGCGGCGCGATCACCGGAATGTCGACCGCCGAGCGGCCGCCGTCGACGCCGATGTCGAGCATGCCGAGCGGCACCACCGCGTCGTAGCCCTCGCGCTCGGCCTGCCGGAACGACTCGTGGAAGATCGGCGCGGCGGCCTGGATCTCCGCCGGCGTCAGGCCGTCGAACGGACGCGCCGGCACACGCAGGATGCCGACCTCGACGTCGGCCGACGAATAGGCCGTCGCCGCATCAGCGCGCAGCTTGAACTGGTCCGGCGGATAGTCGCCGATCACGAACGCGACGCGGATCATGGGGGCCGCGCCTATTCTTCTTGCCGTCGACCTTCTTCTCTTCGGCCTTCTTGTTGGCCGCCGCTTTGGCCGATTGCAGCTCATCCACCTGCTTGCGCAAGGCCGCCAACGCCGTCTTGAGCGCGGTGATCTCGCCTTCGGCCACCTGCAACCGGCGGTGCGCTTCCAGCGCGTTGCGCGTCATCGTGCGCTGCAAGAAGTTGACGTTGGCTTGCAGGCAACTGGTGCGGCGGTCGAGGCCCGAGGTCTTGGTGCAGTCCTCGACCCCGGCGACGTCCTGCGCCGCCGCCGCGGCCGTGCCCGCGAGCAGCAAGGCTGCGACCATTCCCCTCATTCGCATCGGCGGCTCCTGTCGTAATTTTGCTGCGTCGCCATTGTACACAGACGCCCATCGACGCAAAGGCGACTCAAGCTATTGTCGCATTGTGTTCGTGCAGCGAGGAGACAGGAATGCAGCCGGGTCCGGTCGGGTCAATCCCGAAGCGTTGTGAGTATTGCCGCGAGCCATTCTTTTTCAGCGACAGCCAAGTCCAGGCCATGCCAGTCGGCGATCAATTCGTCTGCAGCGAGTTTTGCGCGCAAGCGCTGCGCGAGGAAACCACATTCTCCATCAAGCGCGCATCCTGATCGCGACAAAATCGTGACACGCGGTTTGCATCATCCCGCAGAGGGATGATGCCGATCGGTACAACGCGCGCGACGATCGCCCCCGATTGTGCGACCATAGTCCCTGCTCTAGTGGTCTAATTCTAACATTCGCATCCCATTTCCGCGGGCGATTTTGCGAATGTTAGAATTGGAGGACCACTAGCAAGTATAGGCTGCTAGTGTCCCGATTCCGAAGTTCGCATGGTTCCGCGGCACCCTCGTTTGCGAACTTCGGAATCGAAGGACACTAGCAACTTATTGACCTAGTGTGGCTTTGGTTCAGAAGTCCGCAAGTCGGACTCGCCGCGAGGATGATGCGGACTTCTGAACCGCCACACTAGTGGAGTTTGGATTTGACATTCGCATCGCGTGCTTGCTGCCAGGTGGGTCGCGAATGTCAAATCCACTCCACTAGGTCGGGGCTGCGATGCTGCTGCGCTATTGGCACGATTGGAAAGAGCGGCGCCGGCTGGCCCAGCTCGACGCCGACCGCCTCATGGAGGAATACGGCGCGGCCGCCTACGAGGTCGCGTGGACGCTGGCGCGGGACGTCGATTGCGGCGACCTGATCGAGAGCAGGCCCGCGGGCCATTGGGACCGGGTGCGCAACATTATTGCGCAGCGGACCTTCCAGCCGTTCTGGCGCGCGTGACCCCGGTTCTGAATGCGGCAAAAAGGGGGCCTCGCTGTGGATAATTTCATGTTTAATTTCAATGGCTTATAGCGTTATCTTTCAGCGTCAACCAAAGCGAGAATTGTTAGCAAATTTGTCTTGCTTTCGCCCCATTACACCGGCATTGGCTGGGGCTCACCCATCCATGGACCCGTGCACGAATGCGCAGCCTATGCTGCCGCCGTCCCATGGATGCACTCGACCGCTTAGGATGGAGAGCGTGTATCAATGGGACATAAGAAATTTGCAATTTCCACCCATATTCTCGGGGCCTTGTGCGCGGGATTATTCCTTTCGTTGACATCGACGGCATCCATGGCCCAGTCCGATTCCCGCTGCTCGCAGCTTGGAGGAGTTGAACCGGCAGTACATGGGCGTGTCACTGAGCTCTGATCAGCAGGCGCTCAAGCGCAAGCTGGTGGCCTGGTACACCGCCAATTGCCGGCAGCGTCGCGCGTCGCGCTAATACCGCCGAGACGCGTCCAATCCAAAGCCCCGGCGCCTGGTCGCCGGGGCTTTGTTTTTTGGGCAAGACTTCGCTATCTATCAAGACTTCGCTATCTATTTTGTGGTGTTTGAACAGGCATCGGCCGCGGATTGCTGGTCGGCCGCGCGACACAAATGCCGGGTTAGCTCAGCGGTAGAGCAGCGGTTTTGTAAACCGTTGGTCGGGAGTTCAATCCTCTCACCCGGCACCGCCTTCCCCCCGACTAGAGACGCCATCTGCGGACGACAGGGGGTCGCGAGCCAGGCGAGATCGCCTTCCACCCGAAGTCTGGGCGGTCGACCGCGAACAGTCGGCATTACCGTCACGGTCTCGATCATCGATCGAATAATGCCAGCCGCCTCGGAGTGACCGTCGGCAAGGTCGCCGTTCACGACCTCAGCCAGCCGATCAAGATCCATCAGATAGGCACTCACCGCCGCCGGCTGGAAGGCGATGACCTTAGGCACGGTGCCGAGCGCTGCGAGTTCAGCCGCCAATTCGTCGCGGCGCTTCCGCAGGTACCGTCGATCGCCAATTGAGCGTTGTGCACGAACGCGCTGCACAGCTTCGTATGTCGTCGCGTCATCGACAATGCGCCGATCTTGGTCGCTGACGTCCTGCCCACCGCCTCGCCGGCGCCCTTGAGGACGCCTATGCGCCATCAC
>CAVUIV010000002.1:0-146708 GCA_963741595.1 uncultured Alphaproteobacteria bacterium | reverse complement strand
CGACATTGGATAGGATGGCCACGATCCTGCGATTGGGCCAACGACCAACTTGAAGAGGGCCATTCCGTGCAAAAAATAATTCGCGCTTGTCTCGTCGCGCTAGTGGCGGGTGTGCTGCCTGCTGCCGCGTTCGCCCAGTCCTGCAACACCGCCGATCGTTCGGTCCTGTTGATCCTCGATGCGTCGGGCAGCATGAACGCCAAGCTGCCGAACGGCGAAACGCGCATGGCGGTCGCGCAACGCGCGATCAAGGGAGTGGCCGGATTCATTCCCGCGCAGGCGCAGCTCTCGTTGCGGCTGTACGGGGCGCAGTCGGCCGCAAGCCGGAAGAACTGCGAGGACACCCATGTCGGCGTTCCCTTTGGCCCGGCCGGCGCCAGCAGCGGCGCGATCGCGGCGACAGTCGATGGCGCGAAGGCCCAGGGCTACACGCCGATCGCCTATTCGCTGGGACAAGCAGCGAACGATTTCCCGGCCGACGCCAAGGAGCGCGTCATCGTCCTCGTCAGCGACGGCAAGGAGACTTGCCGGGGCGATCCGGTGGTCGCCGCCAAGGCGCTCGCCGCCAAGGGCATCACCGTTCACACCGTCGGCTTCGTCGTCGACACCGCGGCGCGCGGGCAGCTCCAGGCCATCGCGCGAGCGACCGGCGGCACCTATTTCGACGCGCCGGTCGGGCCGGAATTGCCGGACACGCTCAAGAAGGCGCTCAATGCCTGCGCGCAGCGCGTGGTCGCGCTGCCGGCGAAGCCGAAGCCGGGCAAGCTGCGGACGACGTCCGCGACCTGGCTCGCGTCTCACGCCGTGCTCAACGCGGAGACCGGCGAGAAGGTCGGGGCGTTCAACAGCTCGCACAGGGAGCTCGACTCTTCCAGCGGGCATCTACGAGGTGAAGTTCGGACCGGCGAGCTGGAAGGGGATCGAGGTCCGCCCCGGCGAGACCACCACGATCGACCCGGGGGTGCTGAAGGTCGAGGTCAGCAATCCCAGCGTGCATGTCAACGCGACCGTCGTCGATTCCGAAACCGGCGAGAGGCATGGAAGTTTCGACCCCGTGTCGACGTCGGTGACCCTGATGCCCGGCGTCTATGACCTGCGTTTCGCGAAAAGCCGAGTGGCGCTTCGTCAAGGTCGACGGCGGCAAGACCGTCACGCTCCGGCCGGCCGCGGTCATCCTCGCTCCGGGCCTGAAGTGGAAGGCGGCGCGGGTCACGACGCAGGATGGCACGGAAGTCTTCCGACTTCGACGCGGTCGACCTGGCGGGCGGCGCTGCCGCCGGGCGACTACATCGTCGAGGTGGACGGCAACAAAATTCCTTTCCCCGCTACCGAGGGCGAAGTGCTCGAGGTGAAGCCGCAATAGCGGGAGGACAGCATGACACGCCTCACGCGTTCCAGTCGGATCGTCGGCAGGGCAACCGGAACACGGCGATGCGCGCCGGGCCGGGCGATGGCTGCCGCGCTCGCCGCTTCGGTCGCCGTGCTCGCTATTGGCGGTGTGAGTTCCGTTGGCTCCGACCGGCGCCGTCTTCGCGCAAACCCCGGGAACCGCAGGGCCGATCGCGTTCAACCTGTTTACCGGGGACAGCGTCGACCTGAATCCAAAGGAGGCTCAGCGATTCATTGACGCCGCGCGCAAGGCGCAGGCGCCGGGTCAATGCCCCCTGGGGAGGTTCACGGTATCTTCGCCGAAGGGCGATGACAATTTCCAGAAGGCACTTGGGAATGCCCGGCGGGACGCGGTGTTGGGTTTCCTGAACCGTCAGGGCATCACCCCCAGCCGCTTCTTCGCCGAAGTGTCGGTCGGCGGCACGCAAAACAATGTGCAACTCGACCTCAACGCGGCGCGTGACGACACTCCTCCGACGCTCGACGTGACCTGGACGCCGCCGAAGGGAACCAAGGTGAAAGCGAAGCAGCGGATCACCGCCAAGGCGGTCGCGCGCGATGACGCCAATCGCTGGCAAACCGGCATCAACACCATCGATCTGAACGTTGACGGCGGCGGGCCCTTTGGCTTCGAGGATTTTCCGCGGCCGCAGCCGCCCTGTGAACGCTTGCCGCCGGCGCGGACTCTGGACGGTGTCTATACCGTGCCGGCCAGTCCGCCGCCGTTGGTGCGCCTGCGCGCCATCGCGAAAGATTTCGCCGGCAACGACAACCGAACTGTGGGCCGAGTTCCCGACCGGGGATTGGTATGGCCGGATCGATTGGTGGATCCCGGCTCCCAATAGCCGTGTATTGGGGCCGACTTGACCTAACACTTGACTATGACGGCAAGGGCAATCTCAAGGGCCGGATGGCTGGGGACAGCCACGTAGAGTCGCCGCCGAGGGGTGAGTTTTGTGGGATGACCACTCAAACGCCGGCAAAGCTTTCGGCCAACCTGGTCGGCCAATATACGCCCGGTCGCAACACCATGTCGCTCCGGGTTGCTGATCCGCACTCCGAACAGGGGCAATTTAGCATGTGCGCGATCGGGCCGGGCGGCGGCCCATTGCGCATGTCGGGACAGCCGTTCGGCGGCAGCGGCCCGCTCGGCCAGACCGGGCTCGATCAACTGTTGAACAGCCTCACCGTCCGGGCCGATGGCAGCGTCGAAGCAAGCGGCGAATGGCCCGTGACGCCGGCCTCTGCACAGGCCACGCTGCACATGAAGCTCACGCTGCGCCGTACACAGAACTGACGGCGCGGCAACCTTCACGCCGCGCCGAGAAACAGGCTCTCCTCCGGCTTTCCCGGATCGACCTTGATCAGCACGTTGTCACCCGGCTTGAACGCCCAGACCGCCTCGCCGGACAGCGCACGGCTCTTGCCTTCGAGGGGCCGGCCTTTGGTGTACTCATAGCGATAGACCACGTGCCAGCGGGTCTGGCGGTTGATGTCGATCATGCTTCGCCGGATATCGATCACCGTGGCCGTGAGTTGGACGCCGGACTGCATCAGGCGCCGATCGCGCACGGCGATCTTGCGGGCAAAATAAATGATCGTTCCGCCGGCCACGGAAGCGGCGAGGCCGACCGCGCCAAATACCCAGAGCGGCGCGTCTTGATTCAGTGCCGCCGGGTCGGCAAACAGGTTCACGCCCAGGCTCGCGGCGACGAAACACACGCCGACGACCAGCCAGATGCCGCCGAACAAAATCCAGAACCGATTGTCTCCGTTCATCCTTTTGTCTCGCGTCGATGGCGGCGCAGCGTGAAATCGCTACCTGCCAAACCTCAGCTTACTTCTGCCGTTCTGACCCTGCGAGGCGGCGGCGTTGGAATGTCCGGACCGGTTGAGACCACCGGCCTTTAAAGCCCCAAGGAGCAGGGTGAATTTCAAGGCCTGCGTCGGGGGGGCTGACCAATCCGGGCACCCGGCACCAGTATTTCAATGACATAGTGGCAGCCGCTGACTTCTGTTGGCGCGTTTTTGGCGCGACATAACAGGGCCCTGACGTTTCGGTAGACGATGGGTATTCCCGTCCACGGCCCACCCCTATGATCCGCCATCAACCCGGAACCACGAGACTGCGCCCATGACCGTTCAGACCGATCGAGCCCCCCCGCAACAACCGCGCCTCCTCACGGGCAAGGTCGCCCTGGTCACCGGCTCGACCAGCGGCATCGGTCTTGGCATCGCGCGCGCTTTCGCTGCGGCCGGCGCCGATGTCGTCCTCAACGGCTTGGGCCAGCCGGACGAAATCGAAGCCAGCCGCCGGCAAATCGCGACCGAGTTCAACGTGCAAGCGCAATTTTCGCCGGCCGACATGACCAAGCCGGCGGCGATCGCCGAGATGATCCAGACCACCATCGATTCGCTCGGACGCCTCGACATCCTGGTCAACAATGCCGGCATCCAGCACGTCGCACCGATCGAGCAGTTTCCGATCGAGAAGTGGGACGCGATCCTCGCGATCAATCTGAGCGCCGCGTTCCACACCATACGGGCGGCGCTGCCGGCGATGCGCCGCAACGGCTGGGGCCGGATCATCAACATCGCTTCCGCGCACGGCCTCGTCGCCTCCCCGTTCAAAGCGGCCTATGTGGCCGCCAAGCACGGCATCATCGGCCTGACCAAGGTCGTCGCGCTTGAGGCCGCGCAGGACAACATCACCTGCAACGCCATCTGCCCGGGCTACGTCTACACGCCGCTGGTCGAAGCCCAGATCGAGAGCCAGGCCAAGGTCCACGGCGTCCCGCGCGAGCAGGTGATCCGCGACGTGCTGCTCGCTCCGCAGCCGAACAAGCGCTTCGCCACCATCGAGGAGATCGCGGCGATCGCCATGTTCCTGGCGAGCGATGCCGCGGCCTCGATGACCGGCACCGCACTGTCCGCCGACGGCGGATGGACGGCGCGCTGAGCCGCCCGCCGCCTATCGCGTCACCGAATTGATCGCTCGTTCCACCATGTAGGAGAGTTGTGATCGGTAGTAACCGTGGAACCTGAATTGGTCGACCACCACCAGCAGCACGACGACCAGTATTACAATCATCCAGCGCATGGGTGCCTCGACCTGCAAGCGTGCTCGCTCTTGCTTGTAAGAACGCGGCAGCTCCAAGATCGTTTCGCAGGCTTGGTTTCCCCGCCGTTGTTGGGGACCGCGCGGGACACGGAATGCGGTATTCGAGTAGTGTCGGGCCGCTTCATCGTGCCCGGGGGTAACTCCCCCGAACGGCCGCCGGCCCCCTTGCCCCGCATGGCCAACCATGTTTCCACGGGGGAGGCAGCAACCACAGGGAGGCAGGTCTCATGTCGACAGACGAGGGCGTGGAGCTCGGAATCCGTCAAAACGCCGCTGTCCGAAGCGGGCGAGATCTTGACGCTGTGGCAGGACGACGATGGCAGCGTCGGGCTGACCTTCGCATCGGATCTCAAGCCCGAGACCTGGAAGGCGATTTTATCGGAGGCGGTGTACGAGATCGCCGACGAACTCGCGGACGGCGATGACGCGCGCCGCGACGCGATCGTCGCCGAGATCATGCGCAAGGCGTGAGCCGTAAGCCCTACGCCGATTGCAATGCAATCGGGATGTCGGCGAAGATCTTGTAGGACTGCGACTTCGGTTTCGCCTTGTCCTCTTCGTTGACATATTGGATCGAGCTTTTGCCGATGAGCGCGCGCGGCAACACCATGACGCGCACGAACCGCGTTGCGCGGTCGGTCGCGCCCTGCGCGAACACGCTGTCGGGCCCGCTCTCGAACCACGCGCCGCCGGGACCGTAGCTGGTCGAGCGGCCGTGGGTATCGATCCGGATGCCGCCCTCCACCAGGCAGCGGATGCCCGGCCCCTGATGCCGGTGCAGATAGGCGCAGCCGCCGGGCGGGAACGCGACGCTGTCGCCGCGCAGCAGCAGTTCGCCTTGCGGCAGCGTCTCGAGCGTGGCGGAGAGTTTCAGCCGCGATATGCCGGGCCGTGCGCCGGCCGCCGCGCCGTCTTGCGCGACATCGAAGCGCCAGGCGGTGACGCCCTGCGGCCCGGGCGTGAGCGTCACGGCGCCCTCCCCGCTCCAGGCCTCGCCGTCGGCGAAGGCCTGCCCGTCAATGGTCGCAGCGCCGTGCACGACGAAAATCATGCGCGGCAACGCCGGCAGGCGCATGTCCTCCGCGCCACCCGGCACGATGTCTTCGTACAGGCGAAGAAATGTCGGCATCGTCCGTTCAGAGCCTCGGAATCTTGGCGCTGTCGATCACCGCCGACCATTTCTTGATATCGGCAACCAGCCGCTTACGCAGTTCGTCGGGCGAACTGGCGCGCGCGGCGATGCCGACGTCCTCGTAGCGTTTGATCACGTCCGGCATCGCGAGCACTTCACGGATCGCCTTGTTGAGGGTGTCGAGGATTGGCTGCGGCGTGCCGACCGGCGCGGCGAGGCCATTCCAGGACAGCACCTCGTAGCCCGGCACGCCGGCTTGCGCGACCGTCGGCACATCCGGCAGGAACGTGGCGCGGGTGGTGCCGGAGGTGGCGAGCGGTCGCAGCTTGCCGTCTTTGAGACCCGCCCGCATCGCGGCATAGAAATCGACCATCACCTGGATGTCGTTGCGCAGCAGTCCGACCGTAACATCGGGCGTGGTCTTGTACGGGATGAGCTGCATGTTGAGCTTTGCGCTCGCGCGGAACAGCTCGGCGCCGAGGTGCTGGGTGCTACCGACCGCAATGGTGCCGATGTTAAGTTTGCCGGGCTGCGCGCGCGCCGCCGTGAGCAGGTCACCGAGCGTCTTGTAGGGCGTGTCCGCATTGGTGGCGAACACCAGATCGAAGTTCCCGAGCCCGGAGATCGGCACCAGATCCTTCACCGGATCGAACGGAAGCTGCTTGTAGATCGCCACACTGATCGCGGTGCCGTTGGTGAGAAGATAGAGCGTGTACCCGTCGGGCGCGGCCGAGGCCGCCGCGCGGCCGGCAGCGATGCCGCCGGGCCCTGCCATGTTCTCGATCACGAAGCGCTGGCCGAGCTTGTCGCCAAGCTTGTCGGCGGCGAGCCGCGAGGTCACATCGGCGACGCCGCCGGCCGCGAACGGCAGGATCACCCGCACCGGGCGGGTCGGATAGGCCTGGGCGCGCGCCACGTACGGCATGCCGAGCGCGGTGGCGGAGGCCAGCGCGGTGGTCGCAAACGTCCGGCGCGAAATCCCGGTCATTTTGGTCATCGTCGTCTCCTTGCACTCGTCTTGCACTTGCCGACCTGATTGCACTTGTCGGCCTGATTGCACTTGTCGACCTGATTGCACTCGTCGGCCTGGATTGCGCTGTCGCGCGTCAACTCGCCTTCTTCACCTTGAGCCCGTCGAGGTGCGACAGCACCTGGTCGATATGCACGACATCGACATACTTGTGGTGCATGTCGAACAGATTGACCTTGTGCGACAACAGGCTGCGGTCGAAGCAGCACTCTTCCACCAGCACCACTTGGAAACCATAGGAGTAGGCATCGACGGCGGTGGCACGGACACATCCGGAGGTGCTCTCACCGCACACGATCAGTGTTTGGATGCCAAGCTGCGTCAAATGCGCAACGAGCGGCGTTCCGAAAAACACGCTGGCGCGCTGCTTGGTGATCACCACGTCGCCGGCCTGCGGCTTGAACTCCGGCCGGATCGCATAATCGTTGGGATTGACCGGCGGCCGGTTGCGCTTGGTGGCGGCGACAAAACCGGGGCGGCTCGATCGCGCGCGTATCCCCGGTCGAATAGAAGATCGGCAGCCCCGCCGAGCGCGCCGCGGCGAACAGCCGCTGGGTCGGCTCGATCGCGGCATAGGCATATTCGCCGCAGGAGTTCGGGTGCGTTTTCGCCAGTTCGGCCGGCGGCTTCGGCCCACCGGCATAGACACATTCATACAGGTCGATCGCCAGCATCGCCGCATTGGCGCCGATCGAAATCTTGCGCTCGTAATGCGCATAGACCTCCAGGATCTCGGGCGTGACGATGTCCTTCCAACAGTGGTCTTCGAAGTCGTTGCTCATGATCGACCTATGGCGGCATGCCGGCGGGCGCCGGCCTTCCGGGCGGCGAGACCCTACCCGGGAAGGCCTCCCCTGTCATTGGATTTGGGGTCGCAGAGTTCGGGCGGCGCGGACTGGGAGCACGGGCCTGGGAGACGGTGCGCCCAACCGCTATGCTGCGGCCAACCAACAACCAAGTCTCAGGGAACGGAAATGACCAAGCTCACCAGACGATCGATCGTGGCCGGCGGGTTGCTCGCGCCGTTCGCCGCCCATGCGCAAACCTGGCCGTCGGGACCGATCCGCATCATCGTGCCGTTTCCCGCTGGCGGATCGGTCGACGCAGTGTCGCGGCTCGCCCAGGCCGGACTGCAACAGCGGCTTGGCACCACGGTGATCGTCGAGAACCGGCCAGGCGCCTCCGGTTCGACCGGCACCGCGCTGGTGGCGAAGGCGCCGCCTGACGGCAGCACATGGCTCGTGACCTTCGACAATCACGCCGTCAATCCAGTGCTGCTGCCGAATTTCCCGTTCGACAATCAGAAGGACCTGGAGCCGGTAAGCCTGATCGGCACCGCGCCATATATGGTCGCGACCCAACCGGCAAAGCCCTACAAGAGCCTCGCGGACGTCATCGCGGCCGCCAAGAAAGGCCCCCGGTAAGATCAGCTACGGCTCGGTGGGCAGCGGCAGCATCGGGCACCTCGCCATGGTGCTGCTTGGCAAGCAGGCCGGCATCGAGCTCACGCACGTGCCGTATCGCGGTGGCGCACCGGCGGTGAACGACGCGTTGGCGGGTCACATCGATCTCGTCAACGGCAGTGTGGCGCTGCTGACGCCCCAGGTCGCGGCCGGCCGGCTGCGGCCGCTATGGCAACACGGCGCGCAACGGCTTCCCGGACACGCCGCCGTACAAACCGTCGGCGAAGCCGGATTCCCTGGCGCCGAAGCCAATGCCTGGTGGGGGGCGTACGCGCCCGCCAAGACCCCGAAGCAGATCATCGAGCGGTTCCGCAACGCCTTGGTCGAAAGCCTGCGCGAGGACAAGGCGGCCAGGATGCTCACCGAGAGCCAGCAAATGAACCTGTTGCTCACGCCGCCTGAGGCGCTGCGCAAGTTCGAATTGGAACAGACGCGAATCTGGGGCGCGGTGGTCCGCGAGAACGGCATCAAGGGCGACTGACGGTTGCCCGGGCTGACGATCCGCCGCGTTGACGCCAGCGCCGCAAATTGCGATGGAGCGCTCCACCAAGCGGTCCAGGCAGATGCTTGGTCCCGCTCCCGGGTTCCAAGAAAGTACGACGTGACCATCATCATCACCGACGACGACGTGAAGCGGCTGTTGCCAATGCCCGACTGCGTCGAGGCGATGCGGGTCGCGTTCCGCGATTTCGCCAATGGCGACGCCGTCAACCGTCCGCGCATGCGCTACCTCGCGCAGCATCCCGACCCGGAGCGCAAATATCTTGCCAATGTCCACGTCGGCGCGGTGCCCTCCTATGGCATCGCCTGCGTGCGCGCCGGCTCGCAGATCATCAAGCCGCCCAGCGCCAAGGTGGACCGGCGGCTCTATGAAAATCCGAAGGCCTTCAACTGGGGCATCGTCATCCTCTACAGCATCGAGACCGCCGAGCCGCTGGCGCTGATGCACGAGTTCCAACTGTCCGGTATGCGCGTCGGCGCCACCACCGGCGTGGCGATCGATGCGATTGCGCGCAAGGACGCAGCGACGCTCGGTCTGTTCGGCACCGGCAAGCAGGCGCATGCCGCGCTTGAAGCGATTGCCTGCGTCCGCCCGATCACGCGCGTGAACGTCTACAGCCCGAGCGTCGAGCATCGTGACGCGTTCGTGCGCGACATGACGCGCGACGGTCTCGAGATCGTCGCGGTCACCGATGCCAAAGCCGCGGTCGCCGGCGCCGACATCGTGTGCTGCGCCACCACGTCGATGAAGCCGGTGTTCGATGGCGACTGGCTCGAGGATGGACAGCTC
The DNA here is from genome assembly GCA_963741595.1 of uncultured Alphaproteobacteria bacterium. Taxonomy (GTDB): domain Bacteria; phylum Pseudomonadota; class Alphaproteobacteria; order Rhizobiales; family Xanthobacteraceae; genus VAZQ01. Next base: position 137,282 of record CAVUIV010000002.1, on the reverse strand, counting down.
GTCGTCTCGATCGCCAACTCCGACGTGACCAACAAGCGCTCCGAAGTCGACCGCCGCACCTACGAGCGCGCCACCGCGGTCATCGTGAACGATTGGGAAACTGTCATCGACAATGATCAGACCGAGCTTCTTGATCCACTCAAAGATGGCGTGATCGGTGAAGATCAGGTTCACGAGCTCGGCAATTTGCTCACTGGTAAGGTTACAATTACGCAGCCGCCCCGCGAGGCCGCGACCAAAGGCATCATCTACTTCAAGAACAATTCCGGACTGGCTATCCAGTTCGCCGCGGCCGGCGGGATCATTTACAAAAAGGCAATCCAACAGGGGAATAACAAGACGATTCCCGACCGAATGGCTCGGAAGCGATCTTTCATCTTACTACGACGCCGGTTTCCGGCCGTCGCCGTAAATGGAGACTGACATGGTTCGAATGATTGCCGCACTGGCAGCGCTGCTGGCAGGAACGCTCACAAACGCGACCGCGGACGAGATCGCCGACTTCTACCGCGGCAAGACCGTGCGTCTGGTGATCGGCTATGGCCCCGGCGGCGGATACGACGTCTATGCCAAGATGCTCGCGCGCTTCCTCAGCGAGCACATCCCCGGCAAACCGACGGTGATCGCCCAGAACATGCCGGGCGCCGGCAGCCGCAACGCCGCGAACTGGCTCTACAACGTCGCGCCCAAGGATGGCACGGTGCTCGCCGTCCTCAGCCAGGCCACACCGGCCGACCAGGCGCTCGGTCAGCCGGGGATTCAGTTCGACGCGCGCAAGTTCAACTGGATCGGCAACATGGTCGTGGTCAACAACATCATGATCACGTGGGCCACGACCGGCGTCAGCACCATCGACCAGGCCAAGAAGCAGCCGCTTGCCATCGGCGCCACCGGCGCGAGTTCCCCGTCGGTGATCTATCCGACGGTGGCCAACAACCTGTTCGGCACGCAGTTCAAGATCGTGTCCGGCTATCCCGGCGGCGGCGATATCATGATCGCGTTGGAGCGACGCGAGGTCGACGGCCGCGGCAGCGATTCCTGGGCGTCGCTGAAGGCCAACAATCCGGCATGGATCAAAGAGGGCAAGGTCAACATCCTGTTCCAGGTCGGCCCACGGCGCGAAGCCGACCTGCCCGGCCCGCCGCTGTTGACCGAGCTCGCGCAGAACGAGGAGCAGCGGCAAATTCTCGAGGTGGTGTCCGGCGACGCGGCGGTGGGCCGCCCGGTCCTGACGGCGCCTGACGTCCCGCCCGCCCGCGTGCAGGCATTGCGCAAGGCGTTCGACGATGTCATGCGCGATCCGGCGTTCCTCGAAGCCGCCAAGAAAGCCAACATGTATTTCAATCCGTTGGGCGGCGCGGAATTGCAGAAGATCGTCACCCGGATCGTGAGCCCGTCACCGCAGGTGATCGAACGGGTCAAGGACGCGATCCGGCCGAAGAACCTGCAAGTGCGCCCCGGCGCCAAGCCGGAGGGCGGGTCGAAAGGCGGCGAGTCCAAGGAATAAGCGGCCGGGCGCGCCGGATCGGCCGGCGCGCACCCACGTCAGCTCAGAACTTTGCACCCGCGCGCGCCAGGAACGTGCGCCCAGGCTGCGGATAGGCATTGTAGGTGTCGAGCTGGCTGCCCGCCCCGAACGGGAATGGGCTTGCGATCGCATAGTCGAAATACTTGACGTCGAACAGGTTCTGGACCGAGAACGACCAGAAGAAGTTCTTGATCTCGCCGCCCAGGCGCAGCATCGACGATCAGGTGTTCCGGGAATCAGCGGCTGGAAGTTGATCTGGTCGTTGTCCATGCGCCGCTCGCCGACATAGCGCACGACGCCGTCGAACGTCAGCTATTTGTGCCAGATGTCCCAGGTCACGCCGACGCTGCCGGTCCAGCGCGACACCAGCGGCACGTCATTGCCGGCGAACAGGCCCTTCGCGGAACACCGAGCGCGTGTAGGCGAAGCCCGCCCTTGAAGCGCAGGTCTCTCGGTCGCCTGCAAGCCGGCGATCGCTTCTCGATGCCGTAGCGCCGCGTCGGATCGAGATTGATGTTGTTGGCGATGAAATTCGGACCGTAGCGGAAATGGATCTCGTCGGTCAGCTACATGTCGTAGACGCTCCACTGCAGCGTCGAACGGCCCGGACGCGCCAGCGCACGCCGGCTTCGAAGTCATGCGATTTCTGCGTCCGCAGATTGAACGTCGTCGGCTCGGCGTCCGAACGACGTCACCATGCCCACGCGCTCGTCGACGTTCGGCACGCGGAAGCTTTGCGCCTGGCGGCCGAACACCGCGACAGTTGCGGTTCAAGCGATGCTCGATGCCGACGTGGTACGCGTGGTTGGTCTCGTTCTTGTCGAGCGGGATGCCCTCGAGTCGCCGGAAACAGCCGAAGGCGCGCAGAACAGCGGAACGCGCCGGGCGCAGTCGGGATCGAAGCGTGTCGCGCGCACTGATGCGCGTGCGTCTGGACGCGGACGCCGGCACGCGATGTCGGTGTTCGGCAGGACGGTCACGGTCTGCTGCCAATAGGCCGCGAGCGACGTCTGCGCCAGGTCGTAGCGGTGGATCGGCGGCGCGCCGAGAAGATGCGGCCGATCGGAATCATACTCGGCGCGGTAGAAGTCGATGCCGCCGAGCGCCTTCCAAGGCATGCCACCGAGCGCCGAATCGACCTTCGACGCGCGGCGTGAACGACGACGTGGTCAGACGTCGTCTCGACGGCGGACTTCGGATGCAGCGCTCGACGGGTTGAAGAAATCGCCGTGGAAAGCTGCCCTGCTCGTTCTTGTTACGGACGCCGCCGTCGACGATCAGCTCGGTAGCCGGGCGCATCATGCGCGTGAAGCCGAGCGTCGCGTTGCGGCCCTGCTTGTCGGCGAAATCGAACGGCGTCGCGGCGCCGCGGCGGTCGGTGACGCAGTTGATTGATGCCGATCGACGGCTCGACCCGCCGCGCGCCCGGCAGCCCGAGCTGCTGATCGTCGGCCGAATATTGAGATAGACGCTGCCCCGGTCGGTCGTGTAGCGGAAATCGCCGACGCGCGTTGCGCTGCCGATAGTCGTTGTTGTCGCGATAGCCGTCCGAGTTGATCGCATTGCCGAAGACGCTCGCCGACCAGGGCCCGTTCGATCCGCTGGCCGACGCGATTGCCTTCGCGATATTTGAACGAGCCGAAGCGCGCCATCGACGCGCGCCGCTCGTCGGCAGGCCGACGCCGGTCTTGGTCACGATGTTGATGACGCCGCCGACCGCGCCGTCGCCGTAGAGCACCGCGCCGCTGTTGCCGCGGGTGATTTCGATCCGCTCGATGCTCTCGCGCGGGATCGACGCAAGATCGACGCCGACAAGATCGAGATCGGTGAGCCGGCGGCCGTTGATCGAGGATCAGCGTGTTGGACGCCGCCGCGGCGCCGAAGCCGCGCATGTCGACGCGTCGAGCGCGCCCGTTCACGCCGCCGAACAGGTTGGTGCACCTGGACGCCGGGCTCGCGCGACAGGATGTCCTGCACGGTCTGCCCGGGCGAGCGCTCGATCTCTTGCGCGGTGATGACCGTCGACGATGCGCCGGTGATGATGGTGCCGGTGACGATGCCGCGACGCCTCCGTCGACGTCGCGTCGGCGTCGCTATCCGTCCCGGTTCCCGGCGCCACCCCGCGGCGACCGCCGCTGGCGCCGCCGACCAGCCGGGTGTTGGTCACGTTGATTTCCGGCAGCGCCGTGGTTTCGTTCGGCTGCGCCGATGCCGACGTGTACGCGAGCGCGACCGCGGCGGTTGTCAGCGCCAGCGCGCTCGATATGTCCTTGAATGCTCCCATCGCATGCGTCCTTCGTTCGCGCCCCGTGGGGCGCCGGTGACAGGACCGAAGCGAAGGCGCACGAACGCGCGCAGACTGACGTCAGAGTCCGGCAAACGCCGAAATCCGGCCGTCAGGCCGCTGGCCGCTCATGCTTTGGTTCGTGGGAGACGACATCCCGCACGGCCTCGCATCGGTTACGACGTCACCGCTGCGAACAGCCGCTCCGTGTGGTCCCCCCGACCACCGGTTGGGTGACTGTGCTGGCAGGTCTCCTGGCTCGCGGGTCGTTGCCTGGTCGTCCAGCCTTCCCAGTTTCCCAGTGGCTGACGCGGACGACAGGCTCGCCGCTTACAGTTGCGGGGGCAGCCACGGATTGAGACTGCCAACGGCAGCCTACCCGTGTTCCCTCTTGCCTCCCCGGCGCGAACCGGGGAACCAGCACACGCCCAGCATTCCGCGCTCGCGGCCGGCAGTCAAGAGACCGAAAGCGATCGCCAAACATCGTTGCAGCCAAGCCACGGCGGAGTACCATTGGCTTGAGAAATCACCATTAAACCATCGATCAAAAATCGCGTCCGGGAGGGAAAACATGAACCGCAGGCTTGTGCTGTTGTTTGGGTTGGCGATCCTGATCGCGCCCACGCCCTCCCCCGCCGCCGACGTCATCAACGTCGCCAACGTCTCGCGCACGCTGTTCAGCCTGCCGTTCTGGGTCGCCCAGCACCGCGGGTTTCTGAAAGCGGAGGGGATCGAGACCACCAGCACCATTCTCGACAACGCCGAGAAGATCAACGCGGCGCTGCGCGCCGGTGACGATGCAAATCGCGATGGGCACGCCGGAGGCCGTGATCATCGACGCTTACAAAGGCGGAACGCTGCGCCTGATCGCCGGCAACACCGGCAAGCTGCCGCACTTCATCATCGCGCGGCCGCATATCAAGACGCTCAAGGATTTGCGTGGCGCCAATTTCGGCATCTTGTCGGAGAAGGAAGGCTCCACCTATGTGGTGCAGGACATCGCCAAGGCGATCGGGCTCACGCCCGCCGACTATACGATGACCGCGGTCGGCGGCGCGCCGACGCGTTGGAAGCTGCTACAGGCGGGCAAAATCGACGTCGGCCTGCAACCGTTCCCGCTGAGCTATATCGCCGAGGATGCGGGCTTCACCAATCTCGGCTCGGTGATCCCGTTCGTACCGGAATGGCAGTTCACCACCATCAATGCCGATCTGGCTTGGGCGACGAAGAACCGCGACGCGGTGGTGCGCTTCCTGCGCGCGGTGCAGCGCGGGCGCGATTTCATGCGCAGCAATCCGCAGGAAACCGCGGAGATCGCCGCGCAAGAGCTCAAGACCACCGTCGCCCTCGCCGCCCGCGCCATGGCCGAGGCCGACAAGCTTGCGATCCTCGATCCGAACCTGGGCCTGACCGAGCCGGGTCTGCGCAAGGTGTTCTCGACGCTCCAGCTCGCCGGCGACATCGCGCCGGTCGAACAATTCGACCTTGCCCGCTTTACCGACCTGAGCTTCTGGAAGGCGAGCCGGGAGAAGCGGTAGCGCTGACGCTCCGTGTCCCGGGCGACCCCGGGCTTGACCCGGGGGAGACCCGGGATCCAGCGAAAGACTCGCGAAGCCCGTTATTGCTCTCTGGATCCCGGCTCTTCGCTCGCGCCATAGCGCGTCCTAAAGGGCGCTAACGCCCGTCTTCGACGGGCTATGGACGCGCGCAAACGCGCTGATGGCGCTCGCTCGGCCGGGAAACGCCGCCTACCCCTGCACCGCCGCTGCGGTTTCCGCCATCAACCATTCGAGATAGGGCTGGTCGACACTCTCCAGCGGGATCACGATGATCGCCGGGACCGAATAGGAGTGCATCTCCTTGATCGCGGTTGCGACCGGTTCGGAGAGTTCGGCGCGGGTCTTGACGATCATCACCGCCTCGTCGCCCCGCTCGACCGCCCCCTGCCACCAGTAGTAAGAAACCATGCCGGGCAGGATGTTAACGCAGGCGCAGAGCCGCTGCTCGACCAAGGCACGGCCGGCCTCCTCCGCCTCGACAATGGAGGGATAGGTCGTATAGACGAACACCGCGCGGTCCGTGTTCATGTCATCCTCCGCGTAGGCCGGAAAGCCGAGATCGCCAGACGCCCCAATCGCTCCCAAGCCAACGCCCAGCCATGAGCCCCAGAACCAGCCAGAAGCCAAGCCCCCGGTCAGCCCCGGGCTTCGATCGGATCGCCTTTGTGGCGAGCCCGTTCGCGGAAGCCAAGGAGGCCGAAAAGCGGCTACGCAAGCAGTACGGCAACGTCAAGCCGGAGAGCGCCGACGTGATCGTCGCGCTCGGCGGCGATGGGCTGATGCTGCAAACGCTGCGCCGGTTCATGCAGTCCGGCAAACCGATCTACGGCATGCATCGCGGCACCGTCGGCTTTTTGATGAACGATTTCCGCCTCGAAAAGCTGCATGAGCGGCTGGCTGCGGCGCAAAGGACCGTCATCCATCCTCTGCTGATGCGGGCCCGTGACGCCCGCGGCCGCAGTCACGAGCATCACGCCTTCAACGAGGTCTCGCTGTTTCGACAGACCTATCAGGCCAGCAAGCTGCGCATCCTGGTCGACGGCAAGGAACGGTTGGCCGAGCTGGTCGCCGATGGCGTGCTGGTGGCGACGCCGGCGGGATCGACCGCCTATAACCTCTCCGCCCAGGGCCCGATCCTCCCCATCGATGCGCCGCTGATGGCGCTGACGCCGATCAGCCCATTTCGGCCGCGGCGCTGGCACGGCGCGCTGCTGCCCGACCGCGCACGGGTGCGCGTCGAAGTGCTGAACGTCGATCGACGTCCGGTCGCGGCCGTCGCCGATCACGACGAAGTGCGGGATGTGCGTTCCGTCGATATCCAGATGGATCACGCGATCGGCATGCCGGTCTTGTTCGATCCCGGCCACAGCCTCGACGAGCGGATTTTGCGCGAGCAGTTTCAGTACTGAACCGCAGACCGCGTCACTCCGGCGCGATCGGCGGCGACTTTTGCACGGTCACGGTTGAGCGCTCGTCCTGCGGCCGTTGCCGATTTCGGGCCGAGCGCCGCGCGCGCGCGGCTGAACAGCGACCACAACGTCTCGTTCTGCTTGATGAAGCGCTTCACGCGGCGATGCGTGTGAACCATGCTCGCGGCGGGCCAGCCGCGGATCGAAGCGGCGGCGACGTGGTCGTAGAGCGACAGGGTGCGATCGGACCACTCGCGCTTGTAGCGCTCATCACCGATCGTGAAATCGAAATGCTTGAGGCCGCGCTCGATCGAATAGCGCAGGAGCTCGCGCAAATGCGCAACGCCCGGACCCAAACGCGCCGCCTCGCTGTCATCGTGGCTGGCGAGCACATGATAGTAGGTATCGCGGAACACCAGGCCCAGGTTGATCGCGCTCCAGGTCGCACCGACATCGAGCCGGCTGACATGGATCAGACCACCCGAGCGCGCGCCGCCCGCGACCGCGGTAAAGAACGCACGCCAGCCCGGGCGATGCGAAGATGTTGGCGACGCCCATGCGGGCGAACGAGCGCGACTTCTGCTCGATCAGCATGTCGATGGTGCGCGTCGACGTCGCCCGCGTCCTGAGCCGTGACGAAACGCACCTCGCCGTATTCGCCGAGCTTCTTGAGCTTGGTGCGGTCGCGCCGACGGGTCGCCGACGATCGCTTCTGCTCGTAGAACTCAGTCCAGGTCCCGAACAAGTCGGTGACATACGCATTGCTTGGGTGGAGGTCGACCGGCAGCGCCAGGAACGGATTGGCTTGCGAACCGACCCGCTCCGGCATCTTGGTGAGCTCTGCAAGGTCGAAGCAGGTCCGCGAATCCGATTGCAGTTGCTGCACGATCCTCCGCCACAGCGTGCGGAAACCGCTCGGCCGTGACCTGCGCGGAAAACTCCGGCGCCAGCAGCGGGCCGTTGTAGTCGCACAACTCGCTGCCGAGAAAGCCCAAGCGGCGGACAGTCGCCCGGCGTCACCGCGAGCGGCATGATGAACAGCGTTGTCTCGTCCTGCCGACCGACGACCATCGCCGGTTGCGCTCCGCGTCAACGGGCCGACATGGCGACACCATGCGTCGAGCCAGTCGAACGTCTGGAACGCGGTGCAGTCGGCGCCTCTGCTCAAACCGGCGCCATTCCGGCTCGATCGCATCGAGCTCAAGGTAGACGGCGATATCGATCGACGGTTGCGTGACACACGACCCGGGCTTGGGGCACTTGCGCGAAACTGATCGGTAACGGTCGATGATGCCATCCGTCGCTTTCCTCAAAACTGAGCGACCCTCGCAAACAAATCTCAACAAACCGTTGGCCATTAAGTCGTTGAAATACAACACACACAGATGCCTTGGTTAACCCTTCCTTTAGGGCGCACAACTACCATCACCGCAGCAGCAAGGTCCTCGGATTTACTCGGGCCCTTGGATAGATGTTCATGCTTTGCATCGATTTCAACAGTCTTCGTTTTCTCGTGATCGACGACAACGCTGCATATGCGGCGCATCCTGCGCACGCTGCTGCACGGCTTTGGCGCGCGCGAAGTCTATGAAGCAGAAGACGGCGCATCCGGGCTCGAGGCGTTCACCCACTACATGCCCGATATCATTTTGACCGACTGGGCGATGCCGATCTTCGACGGCCTTGAGCTCACGCAAATGATCCGGCAGCCGGGCGCCAACGCCAATCCCTACGTGCCGATCATCATGCTGACCGGCCACTCCGAGAAGAAGCGCGTGACGCTCGGCGCGCGACGCCGGCGTCACCGAATTCATGGCCAAGCCGATCTCGGCCAAGGCGCTCTACCAGCGCATTCTCAACGTCGTCGCCAACCCGCGGCCGTTCATCAAGACCAAGACCTATTTCGGCCCTGACCGGCGCCGCAACACCAACCCGAACTATGTCGGACCGGAACGCCGCAAGGGCGGAAAGGCGGACGTGATCCGCCTGTCCAGCCTGTTGGACAAGGCCAAGGTCACGGGTTGAGGATCAAGGATTGTCGAAATGGCCAAAAACAAGCGACTGAAGCCCTCGATCGCCACCTACGGCGACTACGAGATGATCACGCCGCCGGACCGCTTGCGCATGGCGGTGTCGGAAGTGCCGGACGGCGAGCGAAGACGACCCGGTGGCGCGCGCCGAAGCGGCGCTGGCGCAGCTTCGACCGAGTTCTCCTCCTGGATGGACACGGAATGCGAACGCCTCGACGCGGCGCGCCACACCATCAAAGCCAACGGCTTCACCGAAGCCACGCGCGACGCGCTTTTCAGTGCCGCCCATGACATCAAGGGCGAGGCCGCGACCTTCGGCTATCCGCTGGCGGCCCTGCCGGCCGACAGCCTCTGCCGGCTGATCGAGCACACGCCGGACATCAATCGCATTCCGCTCTCGCTCGTCGACCAGCATGTCGATGCGGTTCGCGCGATCGTCCGCGAGGATGCCCGTCCCGATATTCGTCAGGTCGCTGATATGCTCTGACCAAGCGCCTGCGCGACGTCACCGATGAATTCCTGGTGCGGGAGAACAAGGACCGGCCGGAGGTGCTGGCCAGCATTCTCTCCCCGTCCATCGACCCGAGCGAGCCGCTCTGATCGTTGAGGCTGTCGGCGGACGCAAGGCGCCACGTCACGGCCGCTCGATGCTGGAAGCGTTACGCCGCGACCCGCTGGTCCTCGTCGTTGTCGTGGGTCGGGAAATCGAAGCACGGCGGATCGATCATATCGTCCGCCACCAGCTCGTTGCAGAACATCCGCGCCTCTTCGCGCGCGGCTTCGGCCGCGAAACGGCGCAGCAACAGCAGCAACGGCTCGATATCGCCGATGTTGTCGTCGGCGCAACGCGTCAGCACGCGCTCGACCATGCGCCGCCTGAGCCGCGTCGCGCCGCCCGCCTCGGCGACGAAGCCGCCCTCCCGCATGGCGTCGACCGCCTCGCGGAAGGCCGAATAGGTCGAGGCCGGCAGCCCGGCCTTGTCGTAGAGCGCGCGGAACCCGGTGCCGCGGCGGTCGTGCAGTAGCGCGCTCACGCGGCGGATCGGCAGGTCGGACAGTTCCGCCAGCGCCTGCTCGAACATGGTCGATGTTGCCCGACAGCAGCGCGCGCAGCACCAGACCGGCGTTGAGTTGGCCGCTTTCGCGCAGATGCCGGATCAGCGGCGGAATCTCGGTCGAAGGCGACACCGCCGCCAGCGTGACGGTCGCCTTTTCGCAGGCTTCCTTGGCGATGCGGTGGGCGCGGCTCTCTTCGAGCCACGCGCGCGACGCGACAAAGCCGGCCAGCGTCTCGGACAGCTTCGCGACCAGCGCCTGGCGGGTCGACGACCGGCAGGTCATCGCGCACCAACATCGCTTCGCGGATGGCGGCGAGATGGCCGAAGCGCTCGACGATGCGATCGAGCGAGAGCGCGACGATCTCGGCGCCGCTCGTTTTCGAGCAGCACCAGGCAGGCTTCCGCGTTGCCGACTTCGGCGACGGCGGCAGACACCGCGCACGGAAGCTCGCCACGCCGCGCGATGGCGGCTTGGACCTGCGGCTGCCCGGTGGCGACCGCGTCGACCAGGTCGGCATCCATCAGCAGCGGCGAATGTTCGAGCACCCAGCTGGCGACTTCCGGCTGATCGGCGGCGAGACCGAAAATGACCGGCGGCGGCGACTGCTCGCTGAACGCCAGCGCCCGCGCCAGCGCCTCGCGCACCAGCGGCGACGGATCGTCGAGCAGCATGATCAGCGCGCCTTCGGCGGCGGCGCGATCGTCGGGCGACAAGTCGGAATAGAGATAGGCGCGCGCCAGCGCGCTGGTTGCTTCGGCGCGCTCGGCCGCGCCTGCGGTACGGAGCCATTGAAGAAATTGACGAACGATCATGACTCGACCGGAAGCCACGATGGTGTGCCGCACAGCGGCACTGATGGAATCGATGCTAAGCGCTGCGATGTTTAATAAAGCGTTCACCATAAATCTTTGGAAAGATTGATGAATTATTAAAGCGCCAGGCGGATTGACGTCTGCTGCAGTGCGCGCTCGTCGGAGGCACGTCACGCCACGGCCGCTGCCTCTGAAGCAGGCCTGCGCACGTCCGGCGCGCATGTCGCCGGAACGAGATCGAGCGGCTCGGCGCCGCGCGCGGTGCCGCCACCGCCCGAGTGCGCGTCACGCGGTCGCGACGCCGTCGCGATCGCTCGGCGCGTCCGCGGCGAATCGTGACGGGCGTCGCTCCACAGCTCGGACGACGACGGCGACACCGCGCCGCGCCACCGCGCCGCGATCCGCCGCATCGCTTGGAACAGCGAGCGGAACGCCGGCGCGGCGATCTCGCGACCACCGGCCGCGGCGGCGGCGACGGCGAACGCCTGCGTCGTGCCGGCGGTGTCCGGCACCGGCGGCGGTGACGACAGGCGCGCTGTGTCGGCGCGGCATGTTGGCGGCAACCGCGGTCGGCGCGACGCCGGGCACCACGTTGGCGCGCGCCACCTGGTAGCGGCGATTGAGCTCGGCATAGACCCCGGCGACGCTGCGCGCGTTGCCTTGCCGATCGTAGAAGATCGATCGGTTGGCGCGCGCCGCGGCCGGAAACATCGCGGCCGCTTGCGCTTGCGGGCGGTCCCTTGCCGCGTTGATCAGCTGGCCGGCGCCGGCCGGTGCCGAAGAAATGCGCGATGTAGAGCTCGCCATCGGTCGGCTTGCGGCCGATCCGCTGGCTCGAGCGCGGCGGCGTTGTGCTGGGTGAACGCGCCGGCCATGGCGGCATTGGCGGCTCGGGTCCGTGCGCAGCTGCATGATCTCGTTGCGCAGCTGCGGGTCCGACACCTGGTAGCGCCCCGATGGTCTGCTGCGATGATCGCATCGGCATAATTGCCGAAGCCGAGCGCGCGTGCCGGCCTTCTTCATCATCCCGAGCCAGGTCTGCTCGATGAACTGGAACAGCCCGGTCGCGCTTGAACCGAGCCTTGAGATTGGGATTGAGGTTCGATTCGACCTTGGCGGTCGCCAGCAGATATTCGAAGTTCGCGCCGGTCGCTCTGCCGCAGCCTTCTGGATCGCGCCGGTGATGCTCGATGTCGCGGCGCTGATGCCTTGCTGGGGCGCAGCCTGGCGGATGGCACGGTGTAGGTTTCGGGACGACCGACATGGCGGCTCGATCGGGCGCCCGTGGCGCCTGCCACGAGTTCCTGCCAAGTGTTAACCATTATGGTAAACGAGACCTTAACGGCCGGTCACCTCGCCCGAGCCGCGTCCTGACGAGGACCGCCAGATGAGCGCCAAAGCCCAGACCCCCTGGTCGCAGCGCCACCCGCGCGGCGGCATCTATTTCGAGGATTTCGTGGTCGGCGCACCTCTACGAGCACCGCTGCGCCGCACCGTGACGCAGATGGACAACATGCTGTTCTCCAACATGACGCTCAACCCGCAGCCGCTGCATATCGACCGGCACTTCTGCGAGCAGGAGACCGAGTGGGGCCAGCCGCTGATGAACTCGCTGTTCACGCTCGGCCTGATGATCGGCATCCAGGTCTCCGACATGACGGTCGGCACCACCATCGCCAACCTCGGCATGACGGACGTGAAGTTCCCGCACCCGCTGTTCGAGGGCGACACCGTGCACTGCACGACCGAGGTGCTCGGCAAGCGCGAATCGAAGTCGCGGCCGGGCGCCGGCATCGTCGAGTTCCACCACCGCGCCTACAACCAGGACGACAAGCTGGTCGCCGAATGCCGCCGGCAGGCCTTCATGCGCATGCGGCCGCGTGACGGCAGTCCTGATGCGCATCGCTCCTGTTCGTTCCCGCCGACAGCGGCCACAAGCTCGACAAGGCGTTCGCGAGCGGCGCCGACGCGGTGATCGTCGACCTCGAGGATTCGGTCGCGCCGACCGCAAGGACGCCGCGCGCGCAAGCGCGGCGGCGCTTCCTCAAGAGTGCGGTGACGCGGCCGCAACGCGCCCTCGCCTGCTCGTGCGCGTCAACGGCCTCGCGACCGGCCTTGACCGACGCCGATCTCGACGCCTCGTGCCGGCGCAGCCGGACGCCATCATGCTGCCGAAGGCGGAAGGCGGCGCGTCGCGTGATCCATGCCGACGCCAAGCTCGCCGCGCGCGAGGCGATGCCGGGCTCGCCGACGGCCACATCAAGATCATCGCGCATTGCGACCGAAACCGCGGCCGGCCCTGTTCCTCGCCGGCACCTATCGCGGCGCGAGCGCGCGCCTGATCGGCATGACCTGGGGCGCGGAGGACCTGTCGGCCGATCTTGGCGCCGAGGCCAACCGCGACGCGGACGGCCGACTTCACCGAGCCCTATCGGCTGGCGCGCACGCTCTGCCTTGCTCGGCGCGGCCGCTGCGCAGACCGCGGCGATCGACACGATCTATGCCGACTTCCGCAATCTCGGCTGGGCTGCGGCGCGAATCCGAGGAAGCGCGCCGCGACGGCTTCACCGGCAAGCTGGCGATCCATCCCGCGCAGGTCGCGGTCATCAACGAGGTGTTCACGCCGACCGCCGAGGCGCTCGCCAAGGCCCGCGCCGATCGTGGCGGCCTTCGCGGCAGCACCCGGCGTCGGGCGCGTCGGCGATCGACGGCGTGATGTACGACCGGCCGCACCTTGGCGCGCGCACAACAGGTGCTGGCAGCGCGCGCGAGCGATCGCCAAGTAACGATTATCGTCTTGCCGTAGACCGCCTTCGGATCGAACGCCTTTTCGGCGTCGCGGAATTCGAGCGTCACCGCGCCGCGCCTTGCCGAGCGGCACCGCGCGATAGAAGCACGAGCGCCGCCCGGTGTGGCAGGCGCCGGGGCCCTCCTGCTCGACCTTGATCCAGACGGCGTCCTGGTCGCAATCGACCCGCATCTCGACGACGCGCTGGATGTGGCCGGAGCTTTCGCCCTTGCGCCAGAGCGCTCTTGCGCGAGCGGCTGAAGTACCAGGCCTCGCCGGTTTCGATCGGTGCGCCGCAGCGCTTCCGCGTTCATGTGCGCGACCATCAGCACGTCGCCGGTCTGCGCATCGGTCGCGACGCAGGTCACCAGCCCGTCGGCGTCGAATTTCGGCGCGAACGCGAGCCCTTCCTCGACTGCTTCGGTCGAGGACGCGCGGCGGAAATGCGGACTGGTCAGTCACGAAATGCCTCGCAGGGCGTACCCTGAGTGCGAGCGGGCGCGTGCCCGCCGACTCGGATCAGCGGTCAGCCCGCGGCGCACCATGGTGATGAAACGCACCTGCTCGTTCGGATCGTCGCGGAAGATGCCGAGGAACTGCGTCGTCATGGTTGACGCGCCGGGCTTCTCGACGCCGCGCAGCGACATGCACGTGTGCTCGGCCTCGAGCATCACGGCGACGCCGCGCGGCTTGAGGATTTCCTCGATCGCGGTCGCGATCTGCGAGGTCATGTGCTCCTGCGTCTGCAGGCGCCGCGCATAGACATCGACCAGCCGCGCGAGCTTGGACAGCCCGACCACCCGTTCCACCGGCTTGTAGGCGACATGCGCCTTGCCGATGAACGGCATCATGTGATGCTCGCAATGCGAGTTGAACGCGATGTCGCGCACCAGCACGAGATCGTCGTAGTTGCCGGTCTCGGAGAAGGTGCGGTCGAGCACGTCGGCGGGAACTCTCGCGATAGCCGCGATAGAGCTCCTCGTAGGCGTCGACCACGCGCTTGGGCGTGTCGAGCAGGCCTTCGCGGTCCGGGTCGTCGCCGGTAAAGGCGATCAGCGTGCGCACGGCGGCCTCGGCCTCCTCGCGCGACGGGCGGGGCGACGGCGCCTGCGGCGCCTGGCGAACATGATCGGTCAGCGAAGCCTTGGGCCAAGGCTTGACGACAGCGTCCATGACGGTCTCTCCGTTCGACCGGCCCTATAACCGAAGCCGGGGGTGTCACCGGGGCGGCCGTACAGCTGATACGCGCTTTCGGGCCCATGAGGCCCATGCGCGCGGATCGGACGCCGCATTCCCTATTTAGCATGGCTCCGCGTCACTGCGAAACCTGCCTTCCCGGTACGACAGCCTTCGCGCCGGCCGGCAAGTTCCCTATATAGTCGATCGGACGGGCCGGCACAATCAGGCTGCCGGGACCGTGAACTGCTAATCGTACGGACATGCTCAACGAGGTCTACAACCGCCGCATCCTGGAGCTGGCGGGCAATATTCCCCGGCTCGGCCGGCTGGACAGCGCCGGACGCCAGCGCCACGGCCCATTCCAAGCTGTGCGGCTCGACCGTCACCGTCGACCTGAAGATGGACGGCGACACAGTCACCGACTTCGCCCACGAGGTGAAGGCCTGCGCGCTCGGCCAGGCCTCGTCCTCGATCATGGCCCGCAACGTCGTCGGCGCGAAAGCCGACGAGCTGCGCAACCTGCGCGACACCGTGCGCAGGATGCTCAAGGAGAACGGCACGCCCGCCGACCGACGGCAACTGGGCCGACATCGCGGTGCTCGAGCCGGTGCGCGACTACAAGGCGCGCCACGCCTCGACCCTGCTGACCTTCGACGCCGTGGTCGACGCCATCGACCAGATCGAAGCCAAGCGCCGCACGGCTTGAGCTCGCCATGCCGCTTGCGCTAGCGCCGGCACTCCGACACGAGCTGCGGCAGCGCCGCACCGAGCCCGGTATTGCCCAGACGAATCGAGGTTTGCACTTTCGCCGTCGTCTGGGTCGCCACCCTGACCGAACCCGGCGCAGACACCAAGTGCTTGGTGACCACCCCCGTATCCACCGTCGCGGAGGCGATGGATTCGAGCCGGCCGGCGACGGCGCGCGACGATTTCATGGTCAGCGGGATTTCGTTCGCTGCCAAGCACCATCATCGCACGAGCAATGACGTCGTCCGCATTGGCCAGCCGGCGAGTCTCCCAATACCGCAGACGCAACATCGCAGGCTTGTCGGTACACGCGATCGTGACCAGAAGACTGCCGATCTCATCGCCCTGCAACGTCAACGGATGCCGCCGCACCACGCCGCGCTCCGCGCCTGCCCCCACCAGCGTCCAGCGCGCGATCGATGCCAGCTTGTCACCGGTGGGCGGCAACACGCCCGGCGGCGGTGACGACGGCGCGGAAGCGTCCGGCTGGGCAAACGGAGCGTCAATGGTGCTGAGCCGCGTGCGCAGAATTTCCGCCTGCGTGAGCACGCGCAAATCTTCCCATGGCGGGATCCGCATCGTCAGGTCGAACAGCTCGATTTCGCCGCCCATGTCGACGGTGTAGCGAGCCATTTCCGAGGTGGCACGCAGCAGGCCGGCGACATTCTGGGCGCTGTAGACCGCAGCGGTGGAATCGGCGCGCGCGGCGCCCGGCCAGATCTGATGCACCAGGATGCGGGCTTCCGGAGCAACATAGCGGCGAGCGCCGCCGAGGAGCACGAACGGACACATCGACGCGCAAACCGCGCGCGGCGAGTAAGTCGCCCGCTGCTCGCCGGAGGAGTCGGCCGGCAACATCACCGTTCGGCCGACGACAACCGTCAGATTCAGACGCCGGAAGGCGCGGCCCAATGCCAGGCCGGCGACGGTGGAGCCGCCGTTGGACTCCAGCACCAGCACCTTGCCGGCGATATCGCGCGTCCGAGCGAACGCCTCGAAATCGCGCGCGGTCTGCGGGACGATCGTGCCTCTGGCCGAGACCCATTCGTTGCAGCTGCTACCGCATTTTTCGGCAGGACCTTCACGCACCCACTCGAAGCGCATCCCCTGTGGATTCTTTGGCGCAGGGTCAAGTTTCGGAGGCGTGCCCCGCTCCTGGCCATCCGGGTCGCTCTGAGCCACGACCGCGCCGCAGCACAGCGCGAGAAGCGCCAACACGGCAAACAACTGAGCGCATCGGGTGATCGCAAGCCGCGCCGAAGGCGCCAGCTGATCGACGGCACGTGGTCGCAAAGCTCCTCCTCCGTGCGTCACAACGGTGGTATCGCGCGTGGCATTATGTCGGAAGGACGGAAAACGCCAAATCTCCAACGGGATACTCGCGAACCGGCGCTTGTCGCAGACCGCGCGGGGGCTTATGTCGGATCGGTGAATTCTGAAACCTCCACCGTGCCCCCTCCCCGTGAGCGGATGTTCAATGTGCCGGGTGCCGTGCTGGCGCTGGCGGCGCTGCTCGCGGCCGTTCATGCGTTGCTGGCATTGGTGCTGACGACCGAGCAGGCGAACGATCTGCTGTCGTTGTTTGCATTCTCACCGTTGCGATACGCCGACACGGTTCCGAGCGGACTGCCGGCCTGGTGGGGGCCGCAACTCTGGTCGTTCGTCACCTACGCGTTCTTCCATGCCGACATCAATCACCTTGCCATCAATCTGGTCTGGCTGCTGGCGTTCGGCCCACCGATCGCACGCCGATTTGGACCGACGCGATTTTTGATCTTTTGCGCCGCCACCGCCGCGGCCGGCGCCGCCGCGCACCTCGCAACGCATCTTGGGGAATTCGCTCCGATGATCGGCGCCTCGGCGGCAATCTCCGGCACGATGGCGGCAGCGATGCGGTTTGTGTTTCAGCACGGCGGCCCACTCGGCCTGATCGGCCGCGGCGAAGCGGAATCCTATCATGTCCCGGCGGCATCGCTGTCCGCGATGCTCCGCGATTCGCGCATCCTGGCGTTCCTCGCGGTGTGGTTTGGCGTCAACCTCCTGTTCGGACTGGGTGCGGTGGCGATGCCCGGAAGCGAAGGCACCGTCGCCTGGCAAGCGCATATCGGAGGCTTCCTCGCCGGGCTGCTGGGCTTCTCGTTGTTTGACCCGGTCCCTCCCTCCGACGGAACCACAGCGGCGATAAACGGCCATGATAGGTCAATCAACCGCTCGTGACGAACGAGATGCGGCCCAGCATTTCCACCGCTGCACTTGCACGCATGGTGATCGTCTCGCGCAAGCCATGATTAACGATCACAATCCAAATTGTTCTCAACGTCATTGACGTGGAACCGCATAAGGTTTGTCATTAGGAAACGGCCGGCACACCGTGCACGGGAGATGACCGGTCAAAAGGGATCAAAGGGAGACGGCTCAACGGAGGCGACCCATGACGACGGTCAAGACAATCCTGTCCGAAAAGGGCAGCGAAGTCGTTACGATCAGTCCGACTGCTACGCTTGACGACGCGATTGCAACCCTTGCTCAACGCCGCATCGGCGCGCTTGTCGTACTCGGTGCCGACCAGCGCGTGATCGGCATCCTGTCGGAACGTGACATCATCCGCGTGCTCGGGGAGCGCGGCGCCGGCGCGCTCAAGGAGCCGCTGGCCCAGACCATGACACGCGTTGTCGTGACCTGCGGCGAGGACGACGCCGTGAGTGCCGTCATGGAGCAAATGACCCATGGACGCTTTCGTCACGTCCCGGTGGTCGAGCAGGATCGCCTGATCGGCATCATCTCGATCGGCGATGTGGTCAAGCAGCGCCTCGGCGAAATGGCGCGCGAGTTCGAGGCGCTACGGGATTACATCCAGACCGCATAAACGAAATCCGCCCGCGGCTTACTCCGCCGCCTGCTGCTTATCCGCCGCATCGCCGTCCGAGTTCTTCGGCCGCGCGACCGCGAACACTTTGTCGACGACCGCGTAGTCGGAATAGCCGCAGCGCGCAATCGGCTGCACTGCGGCGGTGTCGATCCGCCCGTTCTTGATGAAGCGCTCATCGATATGGACGCCGACCACCTGCCCGAACGCGACATAGCGGTCGACTGGCTGCCCTTCGAGATTGTTGAGAGCGACGATCTGCAACAGCTTGCATTCGAGCGCCGCAGGTGACGCCGCCACCCGCGGCGGCCGCACCAGCCGCGACGGCGCCGGCGCGAGTCCGGCCTCCGACCATTTCGTTGATCCCGCGCGCAAAGCTCGCCGAGGTCGCAACCACCGCTCCGCGCAGATCAAAATTCGCGAGGTTGCAGACGAACTCTTTCGTCTCGGCGATGAAGCTCAGCGAATCCTTGTAGCCGTCGGACGAGAACATCACGATCGGCGGATCGTCGGACACCGCGTTGAAGAATGAGTAAGGCGCGAGGTTGATCTCGCCGTTGGCGCTCATCGAGGTGATCCAGCCGACCGGACGTGGCGAGACGATCGCCTTGAACGGATCGCGCGGGAGGCCGTGGTCGTTTTTGCTGGTTTCGTAGAACATGGCTGCGCCTGAGGTCCTAATTGGTGGTGAAACGCGTGGCGATGTCGGCGAGCGCAGGCCGCGGCCGGTCTTCCGGCGGATGCATCGGCGTGCCGATATGGATGAAGCCCGCGATTTTCTCGTTGTCACTCAGCCCAAGGGCCGCAAGCGCATTGCGGTCGTAGGCGTACCACTCGGTGATCCAGTTGGCGGCAAAACCGAGCGCATGTGCCGCAAACACCAGGCTCATGGCGGCGGCACCGGCCGAGAGCACCTGCTCCCATTCCGGGATTTTGACGTGCGGGGCGGCGCGACTCACCACCGCAATCACCAGCGGCGCGCGCGTCAGCCGCTTGCGCTCCTGCTCGACATGCTCGGGCTTCGACTTCGGGATATTTGGTGCGGAAGGCTTGGGCGATGGCCTCGCCGGCCGCCGCCCGCGCCTCCCCCTCGAACACGATGAAGCGCCACGGCACGAGCTTGCCATGATCGGGGACGCGCGAGGCGACCGTCAGCAACGTCTCGATCTCGGCGGCCGACGGCCCCGGGGCAACCAGTTCCACAGGTTTCAGCGATCGGCGCGTTTTGAGCAGTTCCAGGGCATCCGGCATCGATTTTCCCGCGATTTCGCCTGCGCTATCATAAGGGTGGGCCTGTGACCATCCACCCCCTGGGCTTGAATTTGCCCAGATTCCAGCCGAAGACCCAATCATGGGCTTGGGAACGATCAGGACGGGCCGGAGGGGCCGTTTGCTTTGGGCTGCGGGCATGGCGCTGGGCGCCCTCGCCACTATCGCCGCCAATACCGCCCAAGCGCAAATCTTCAACCTTCCAGGCCTCCGGCCACCAGCCGAAATCCCCTCGCCACAACCCCCGCCCGGGCAAAACCCGACGCCACCGCTGAACGAGAGCGGCGCGCCGCCAGCGCCGCGCGGTCCGACTTTGCAATCGCTGCCGCCGGCGGCGAACCCGATACCTGCGCCGCAGCAGCGCCCGGCAGGCCCGCCGCAGGCGCAACTGGCGCTCACAGCCCGCTACGGCTCCAACATGCCGCAGATCACCGGCGGCCTGCATTGGCGGATCTATCCGGTGAAGCCGGATCAAGCCGGCGCGTTCCGTCCGCTCAAGGAAGACCGCGGTGCAGCACCGGTGTTCGCGCTGCCGCCCGGCAACTACGTGGTTCACGTCGGCTTCGGCCTCGCGAGCGCGACGCGGACCATCCAGCTTCGCAGCGACGGTTCGCGCGAGATGTTTGACATCCCGGCCGGCGGGTTGCGCATCAATGGGCGGGTTGGCGATGCACGCATTCCGGCGGGCCAGGTCTGGTTCGATCTCTTTCCGGGCAGCCAGTTCGATCCTGGCGACCGCCGCGCGATCGTGCAGTCGGTCGCCGCCAATGACGTGATCCTGGTGCCGGATGGGACCTATCACATCGTGTCGCACTACGGCGACGGCAACTCGGTGGTCCGCTCGGACATCCACGTGCAGACCGGCAAGCTGATCGATGCGGTTGTCACCCATCGCGCCGCCATCATCACGCTCAAGCTCGTGAGCCAATACGGCGGCGAAGCACGCGCCAACACCCAGTGGTCGGTGCTCACACCCGGCGGCGACGTGGTCAAGGAATCGATCGGCGCGTTTCCCCGCGTGATCCTGGCGGAAGGCGAATACCGTGCGGTTGCGCGCAACGATGACCGTGAGCGGCCTTACGAGCGCACGTTCAAGGTCGTCACCGGCGTCGACACCGAAGTCGAAGTGCTGGCGCGCTGACGCCTCTTGCTGGCAAGTCCTGTTGCTGGCAAGTCCTGTTGCTGGCAGTCTGCGCCAGCCTGCCATTTGGCAACGCCGCGTACCCCTCCGCCCCGCACCTGAATCCCTGATCGGCCTTGCGTAGAATCGCCGCCGCCGAACGGTGCGCGACCCGCCACTGACGCCTCTGTCACGATTCTAAAGACGCGATGACGCGATGTTGTTTGGAGCGCAAGGCCCGACGTGGGGGCTGGCGTCGGTCGCCTCGTGCGCTAGATTGGCGTGCCTGAACATGATCCGGCCAAGCGAAGGAAGACAGTCATGCAGACCTTGTCGCGGTTATCCGGTGCGGCGCCCGCGCCGCTAGCGGCCCTCGCGCTGCTGGGCCTCACGGCGGTCACGACTCACGCCCAGGCGCCCCGGCTTGACGTTCCCTATGTCCCGACCCCGCAAGAGGTGGTGGACCGGATGTTGCAGCTCGGCAAGGTCCGCGCCGGGGAATATCATATCGATCTTGGATCGGGCGATGGCCGGATTGCCGTCACCTCTGCGTCCAAATACGGCGCGCGCTCGTTGGGTGTCGATCTCAACCCGGTCCGCATCGAGGAAGCGCGCATCAACGCCAAAAAGGCAGGCGTGGCCGACCGCGCGTTATTTGAACTGAAAAATCTGTTCGAAACCGACATCGGCAAAGCCGATGTCGTCACGATGTATCTCCTGCCGTCGGTCAACCTCGAACTGCGTCCGAGAGTGCTCAAGGAAATGTGGCCCGGCACCCGGATCGTGTCGCACGCATTCGACATGGGCGACTGGCAGCCCGATCACCGCGAGAGCGTCATCGGCCGGACCATCTATGTCTGGGTGATTCCCGCGCGGGTCGAGGGCCGCTGGGCGATCGAGGGGTCGCGCAAGTTCACGGTCACCATCCAGCAAAAATATCAGGAGATCACCGGCACCGCCGACATTGGCGGCAAGTCCGTCCCGCTGCGGGACGCGGCGCTGAGCGGCGCCGAAATCGGTTTCGCCATCGATATCGATGGCATGCCCCATCGGTTTCAGGGCATCGTGAACGGCGACCGCATCGATGGCCGGCGCGGTGAATGGCGGGCGGCTCGAGCCAAGTAGAGCGCCCGCGCGTGGCGCAGGATCACATCCGAGCGTGCCATGCCCGATCCTGATCGGCGCGAACCGCCGCGCGCCGGCATTTCCGTCCTGCAAGGCGCCACCTTCATCATCGGCATCGTCGTCGGCATCGGTATTTTCAAAAGCCCTCAGCTGGTGGCGCAGAATGTCGCGAACGAAACGACATACATCGCGCTCTGGGTCGCCGGCGGGCTGATCACGTTGATCGGGGCGCTGGTCTATGCCGAGCTGGCTTCGGCATATCCGTCGGGCGGCGGTGAGTATCATTTTCTCTCGCGCGGGCTCGGCCGTCCGGTTGGACTGATGTTTGCCTGGGCGCGCATTACGGTGATTCAGACCGGCGCCATCGCGGCGGTGGCGTTTGTGTATGGCGACTACGCGCAGCAACTCCTTCCGCTCGGTGCGTGGGGGCCGGCGGTCCATGCAATCCTTGCCTTGACGGTTCTCACTGTTGTGAACCTGACCGGCGCGACCCGAGGCAAGGGCTTTCAGTTGCTGCTGACCGGCCTGACAATGGTGGCGGTCGTATCCGTGGTCATCGCCGGCCTGGCGATGACGCGCCCTTTCCCGCCGGCACCGGTTCCCGCTGGCAGCAGCACGCTCGGGGTCGCGCTCATCTTCGTGCTGCTCACGTACGGCGGCTGGAACGAAGCGGCCTACCTGTCGGCCGAGATCACCGATGCTCGACGCAACATGGTGCGCGTCTTGATGATTGCCACTGTGGTCATCATGCTGATCTTCTTGCTGATGAACCTCGCGTTTCTGAAGAATTCTCGGTCTTGAAGGAATCCGGCAAAGCAGTGCAGTCGGCGCCCACGCCATCCGCGAGGTTGTGGGCCCACAGGGAGCAAGCGCACTCGCGATAATCGTCTGCTGTGCTGCGCTGAGCACACTCAATGGCACGATCTTTACTGGCGCCCGTCTGTACCGCGCGATCGGCAATGATCTGCCGATATTGCACAGGCTTGCGATCAGTCGTGGACGTGGCGACACGCCGGTCGTTGCCCTGGTGACCCAAAGCATGATCGCGATATCTCTTGTCACCTTTGGTGCTTTGACCCGCGATGGATTCGAGTCGATGGTTCAATACACCGCGCCAGTATTTTGGCTGTTCCTGCTGCTGGTCGGCGTCTCGTATTTCGTCCTGCGCCACCGCGAGCCGGAGCAGGCGCGGCCGTTTCGGGCCCCGTTCTACCCATTCCTGCCTGCCCTGTTCTGCCTGACTTGCGCCTATTTGCTATACTCAAGCTTGGTCTATACCGGGCTCGGCGCGTTGGTTGGCATGACAATGCTGCTGATCGGCGTTCCGGTGGTGTGGCTAACGATGCCGCGGACATCCATGGAGCGACCATGACCAGGACGACGAGGGACATTGTCCGCCCGATCGCCATCGCAATGCTGCTGGCCGCAATCGCCACCGGCGCCGATGCCGCTCCGAATATTCCGTCCAGCGAATTGCCAGGCCGCGAGCGGCAGCGATTTCAGGAATTGCCGATCGACCGCTTCACCCAGCCCGGACCAGAAGGCCCAGCCGCTGTGGCAGTGGGACTGCGACCCGGCGAAAACAAAAAGCCGCAAGCATCGCCGCAGCAACAGCAAGCGATGCTAGGGCGATATTCAGAACCGCGAGTGTTCGGCGATCGCTACGGGCAAGAATGCCGGCGACCGTCGCGCCCGAGATAGCTCTGACTATTTGGGTCGTACGAGCGGAACCGCCGCGCGCAATCTGCAATAGCCACAGGGTCGGGTCCGAGGTCGCGTTGCCACACCGTTCCGCGATCGAACTGGATGGTCAGACCGTCGGGAGAAAAGACCGCGCCTTCACGTAAGGCCTCCATCCAGATTCAACTCCTTGGAGCGTACCAGTCAATCCAAGCTCGGATCGGCACGCCGGATTCGGTCACAATGTTGATGTTGCGTCCGTTCTGAGTGACAAATGCCGGCCTGCCTTCGAAGCCCGGCGCGCAACCTTGCACGCATCGGTATGTTCCACTGAGACTTGCGGCGGGCTGCGCTGACGCACTGTTTGCCGGCAATGCCGCCAATAGACCCGCCACGAACAACAATCGCTTCATCTGGCCCATCGATACGCCTCCACATTTATTTGAACAACAAAACCACGTGTGTCGCGTTTGGTCCGAAGCAAAGCTCCCTTATTCCAAAGAAGAAACTTCGATGCAAATGTGATAATATTTTGGTCGGCGGAGGGCTATGCGTTCGCACTCTTATAGGGAGGTGTGCCATGCCAACCTTCATTTGCTTTCTGAATTGGACGGACCAAGGCGCCAAGAATGCAAAACAGTCGCCGCAACGCTATCAAGCCGGCAGAAACATGGCTGAGAAATTAGGCGGAAAGCTGCTCAGCTCCTATGTAACGACCGGCCAATATGACGTTGTCGTCACCCTGGATATGCCCAACGGCGAGGCGATGGCGAAGTTCGCAACCGCCCTCTCGGCGACGGGCAATGTGCGCACGACGACGGTGCGCGCCTTCACGCCCGATGAGTTCGGCAAGCTCGCGGCCGAGGCCCCGGCGCCCTAAAGCATGATCCCGAAAAGTGGGAACCGGTTTTCGGAAAAGCATGCCCTCGGGCTTGACCCGAGGGATCATGCTCAATCAAGAAGCTAAAGCGTGATTGTAATTCAACCTAATGCAATCACGCTTTAGCGCGCTGCTGCGGCGGCCCGCCGCGCGAGCTTCTGCGGCGACCAGACCGGCTCCAGATTGAACAGCCGCTGCGCGTTGCCGCCGAGGATGTTGCGCTTGGCGTCCTCCTTGAGGAACGGCAGGTCGTAGATCGTGGACGGCAGGTCCATATCCCAGTGCGGAAAATCGGAGGCATAAAGCAACTGCGACTCCCCATTGATGAGCTTGAACGTCAGTTCCAGCGCCTCACGATTGTCAACGAGCTCCATCGGCTGCGTCGAGAAATACATCTCGCGCATGTATTCGCTCGGCTTGCGCTTGAGCAGCGGCACCTCCGACGAACGCATCATGTATTCGTTGTCGAGCCGCTGCATCAGGAACGGAATCCAGGCGAGACCCGACTCGATCCAGATCGTCTTCAGCTTCGGGAAGCGCTCCGGCATCGCGCTGATGATCCAGTTGGTCAGGTAGACCATGTTGTGCCAGCAGAAGCCGAGCGCATGCACGCCGAAGAACTTGTTGAACAGTTGCAGCCCGGCTTCCGAGCCGGTCGCGCTATGAAAGGCCAGCGGATAGCCGCGTTCCTGCAGCATCGCATAGAGCTTGATGTAGTGGTTCTCGAACACACTGCGGTGGTGCGTCGAGGTCACCATGAAGCCGATGACGCCGGGCTTGCCGGTGAAATACTCCACCGTCTTGATGCACGCTTCCGGATCGTGGAACGGCAGATAGATCATCGACTTGATGCGCGGCTCCTCGGCGAGAATGCGCTCGCATAGCCAACGGTTGTAGGCCCAGGCCAGGCCGGTCTGCACCGCCACGTTGGGCGACAGCGAGAGATTGAGCATCGGCGTCGGGAACAGGCAGGCGATGTCGACGCCCATCGCGTCCATCCACCGCCGCATCAGCGTGATGTCGCGGTGCGGTTTCGGCGGCACCTTCTCCTTGCGGCGCCCGCGGTAGCGGATGATGCGGCCGTTGAGTTCCTGGTAGGAGCCGTTGCCGACGCCAAGTCCGGGTTTCGCCAAACCTTGATGGCCGGCGTTCTGCCGTAGCACCGGATCGTCGATGTATTCCACGATCTCGTGGAACGCTTCCGACTCGTAGTGGTGCGAGTTGACGTCGACGATCAGGAAATCCTCGTATTTGCGCTGGACCGCCTGTTCGGCGGCATGGGCGAGCGCCTGCGTGGTGTCGTAGTGCTCGAGCGTGAAGTCGCGCTGCTCGACCGGACCTGTTTCTTCGGCTTTTGCATCCATGAGCGAGTCCTCCTGTTCGTCTTGTTCTTAAACCGCGACGTAAACGCCGCCGTCGCGCTCGACCACTTTGAATTTCTTCAGGCGTAGCCGCTTGTCGCTGACATTGACGCCGTCGCTCAGGTGAAATTCGTAGCCGTGCCATGGGCAGACGATGTGGACATCGCTTTCGTCGTAGTCCTGCCCGATGAAGCGGCCCTCAGCGTCGATCCGTTCAACCACCTGCGGCATCCTGACGCCCTCGCAGGCCGGCCCGCCCTGATGCGGACAATGGTTGTGATACGCGAAATACTGTCCAGCGTGCTTAATCACGGCGATTTCGACATCCTTGACGCGAATGATCCGCACTGCACCATCGGCCAGTTCGCTGTCGGTGCAAACTTTGATCTCGGGCATCCAGGATTTCCCCCCTTCACATTGTCGTTGTCGATTGAAAAAGTAGCACATCGGATCGAGGCAAGAAAATCATAACGCCCCGCGTTCGACCGCCGGCCAAGCCAAGTCCGTTCGGCGCCGAGCGATGTCGCGGGTCAAAGGAGGATGCGCTCATGCTGCGTGCCCGCACGCCGAGGACCAATGCCGCGCGCAATATGTTTGTGCTGCTGTGCGGCCTAGCCATATCGATTGCAGCGCCACTATTGGCTGCGGGCGAGCCGCTGAAATTCCCCAACCGGCCGATCCAATTGATCGTGCCCTATGCGGCGGGCGGAGCCACCGATGCGGTGGCGCGGCTGCTTCAGCAGGGCATGGAAAAGCGGTTGGGCCAGCCGATCCTGGTGATCAATCGCCCGGGCGCATCGACCACGCTCGGCACCCAGCAGGTCGCCCGCGCCGCGCCCGACGGCCACACGCTTGCGCTGGTGAGCGTGCCGCACGTCGCCAACTACACGTTGCTGAAGGAGATGCCTTACGCGCAAAGCGATTTCATCCCGATCACCCCGGTGACCAACACACCGAACGTGCTGGTGGTGAATCCTGCTTTGCCGATCAAATCGGTTGCCGACCTGATCGGGTACATCAAGGCGCGCCCCGGCGAGGTCAATTATGGCACCTTCGGCATCGGCACATCCGCCCACCTTGCCGCCTTGCTGTTCGAATCCAAGATCGGAGCAAAGATCCAGCCGGTCCACTATCGTGGCGGCGCGCCGGCCGCAGTCGGGGTCATGACCGGCGAGGTGCAGATGGCGTTTGGCACGCCCTTGTCGGTCGCCGGCGGTGTCGGAGGCGGCAAGCTACGCCCGATCGCGGTCACCTCGGAGAAACGGATCAACATCTATCCGGAGGTGGCGACGGTGCGCGAACAGGGGCTGGACTACGTGACCGGCGCCTGGTTCGGAATTCTGGCGCCTGCGCGCACGCCCGACCCGATCGTGCGCCAGCTTCTGGATGCCATCACCAGCACCATGGCGGAACCTGCGGTGCGCAAGACGGTGGTGGAATCCGGAACCGATGTTTTTGTCAGTTCGCCCGAGGAGTTCGCCCGCTTCATCGGCGACGAGACCAAGATGTGGGCGGGCGTTCTGCGCGGAATGTCGGCCGAACAACGGTGACAGCCGCGTAGCCGCGCTACGTCAGCCGGCGGGGGAAGTCGCGAATCAGCGCCGCGAGTTCCGGCTCGTCGACGGCGGCGGCCGCCTCTTCAGGCAGGAACCATTGGGTGCGCCGTTCCTTGCGCTCCGGCCATGACTTGAGCTGCCGTTCGACCTCAAGCGCGAAAACGTCGACCGCACAGAGAACGCTGGGTTTGTCCGACATTCCCTTGTTGTAGTGATAGCGTCCGATGACCTGGTCACCGACGCGACCCACCAGCCCCCCCTCTTCGCGCGCTTCATGCTCCGCCGAGCCCGCTGGCGACATCCCCGGCACCGGCCAGCCCTTCGGGATCACCCAGCGCCCGGTGTCGCGCGAGGTGATCAACATCACCTCGATCGCCCCGTCGGCGCGCCGATGCCACGGCAACGCCGCGTATTGCTGTCGCGCGCGCACATCACTCATGACGCAAGCCCCGACAGCCAGTAGAAGATCCCCGCAATCAATGCCGACGCCGGCATCGTGACGATCCACGCTATCACGATGTTGGTGGCGATGTTCCAACGCACCGCCGAGACCTTGCGCGCCGCGCCCACCCCGATGATCGACCCCGTAATGGTGTGGGTGGTGGACACCGGAATGCCGAAATAGGTCGCGCCGAACAGGGTGATGGCGCCGCCGGTCTCGGCGCAGAATCCCTGCATCGGCGTGAGCCGCGTGATCTTCGAGCCCATGGTTTTGACGATGCGCCATCCGCCGAACAAGGTGCCGAGCCCCATCGCCGCCTGGCAGGTGATGACGACCCAGAACGGCACATAAAACTCGCTGCCGAGGTGGCCTTGCGAAAACAACAGCACCGCGATGATGCCCATCGTCTTCTGCGCATCGTTGCCGCCGTGGCCGAGCGAATAGAGCGATGCCGACACGAATTGCAGGCGGCGGAACGTGCTGTCGACGGCGCGCGGGGTCGTCCGCACGAAGATCCACGACACGATCAGGATCAGCAGCAAAGCGAGGAAGAATCCGGTCATTGGCGACAGCACGATCGCGCCGGCGGTCTTCAACACGCCGGCCCACACGATGGCGACGCCGCCGGCCTTGGTGACGCCGGCACCAATGAGCCCCCCGATCAGCGCATGCGAGCTGCTCGAGGGGATGCCGCCCCACCAGGTGATCAGATTCCAGGCGATCGCGCCCATCAAGGCGCCGAAGATGACGCGCGCATCGACGATGTCGGCGGCGACGATGCCGACGCCGACGGTCTGCGCCACATGCAAGCCGAAGAACAGGAACGCGATGAAATTAAAGAACGCCGCCCACATGACCGCATAGCGCGGGCGCAGCACGCGCGTCGAGACGATGGTCGCGATCGAATTGGCGGCATCGTGCAGACCGTTGAGGAAGTCGAACGCCAGAGCGACAAGAACAAGCGCGATCAGGACCGGTAGGCTGAGCATCGCATCCACTTAACGGCACCCTGTCAGAGCTGATCGATAACGAGGGCGTTGATCTCGTTCGAGACGTCCTCAAGGCGGTCGACCACCGACTCCAGGTGATCGTAGAGTTCGGTCCCGATCATGAAATTCATAACGCCACCCGGTTCGTTCCGGTTGGCGAGGAACAACGCCTTGCGGCCTTGGTCGTGGAGATGGTCAGCCTGCTCCTCGACCCGGATGATCTCCTCGGTGATGGCGCCGAGACGGGTCGCATTCTTGCCGACCGCTGCCAGCAACGGCATCGCTTCCGCCATCAGCTTCGACGCCTGCAGGATGATCACGCCCATCTGCTGCATTTGCGGTTCGAATTGCCGCACCTCGAACAACATGATGGTCTTCGCAGTTTTGTTCATCTGGTCGATGGCGTCGTCCATCGAGCTGACAAGATCCTGGATATCGGTGCGGTCGAACGGCGTGATGAAGGTCCGGCGCACCGCGGTCAGGACCTGCCGCGTGATCTCGTCGGCGTCGTTCTCCCGCTCGGAGACGATCCGGCAGTGGCTCTCAACCTCGGCACCGCCTTTGAGCACCCCGCATAACGCCTCAGCGCCAGCAACGACAATCGCCGCGTGCTGTGCGAACAGCGTGAAGAAGCGCTCCTCCTTCGGCATGATCGCCTTGAACCAACCCAGCATGCGCGCCTCGTATGACCGGAGGAATCACCCGGTCGATGATACACTGACAGATGGCCGGCAAGTCTGCTTGGCGCAGCGTGTGGACAACAAGCGGCCTATCGGACGTCCGCCAGCCAAGGGACCGGCTGACCGTCCGCGTCATCCAGACGAACCCCCATTCGCGCCGCGATGCTTGGCGCCAGGCTCTGGACGTCCACAGGCGGGAGAACGGCGCCGGCCGGAATTCCGGGACCGAGCGCCAGCAAGAGACCGTCCGGGCGGTGATCGCCGGTACGCCAGTGCGTGTAGGGCGCATGCACCAGTCCGGTCTTGGGTGACCACACGGTCTCGATCGGACCGGCGCGCTCCCATTCAACGAACAGATCGGGGAACGTATCGGTCGGCGATCGTCGATACCATCGATCGGACGATCGCATGCGCCGAAACACCGGGCCGCCGGTAGCGACGTTGACAAGCGCCAGCAGATCCTCGTTGAGCTCGTTCACAACCGCATCGATCTGGTCCGGCAACACGCAACCATTCGGTTCGCGGCCGACGACATTCAACCGCACGCCGGCGACCACATAATTGTTCGGCGCCAGATAATAGCGTTGGCGGGCACGTTCCTTTGGCGACACGAACTCCCGGCACGGCGCCAGCGGGCGGCCGGAATTCCACCAGCGCGACGGCGGGACCGCAAAGGCGGTGACCTGGCTTTGCGGATCGGGCCGCAGCGACGCCAAGGCCCGCTTGATCAAACGCTTGGCGCCGCTCGCGTTGTCGCGATGGAAGCGGTCGAGCCGGCCGAGCACCTCGTCGAGCAGTTGGCTGCCGTCGTAATGCGGCCCCATCCCGTGGCTCATGAACACCAGGACCGTCGTATCGCTATCGGCCGCGCCAACACATCAGCGAGCCCCGCATCGAGTTCGCCGTAGACGCGGTGAATTGGATCGCCGCCCACAGCCTCGACCAGTGCAGGATCAAACCGGGGATGCTCGGGATCGTGCAGATGCCACTGCTGGTGCCCGATGGCGTGGCTCTCGCCGAACACCGTCAGGAACAAATCCCAGCGATCTTCCGCCAGCAGCGCCCGGTTGAGTTCCCGCTTGGCAGTGATGCCGCGCGTCAGCGCGTCGAGGAAATCAACGTCCTCCTCGCGGGTCCGCAGCACGCCCGCGCGATGCACGTAGTCATCGGCAGCGAATTCGCGAACGGAGTACGCATCCACGCCAAGTATCGGATGCAGACCAAAGGTCGCGTCGATATCGCTGGCACGTTCCGGCGGCCAGGTGTGAAAGCCGAAATGACGATCGTGGCTGCCCCATTCGACCACCTGGACACCATTCACCGGACCGGTGACTTTCGAATGCGGAACATCAATGATTGCAACCCGCCGGTCGGCATCGCTGAGATTGCTCCAGAACGACGCGTCCTGGCAGGCGGGCGGTGTCGTGAGCCGCCGCTGATAGGTCGCGACGTCGATTTCATCCCAGCAGTGAAATTGATGTCGATCGGCGCGATAGCCGGTCGCAAACGACAGCCACAGCGCACCGACAAATACCCCGTAGGGATTTCGCACCTTGCAGCGCGCCGCCCGATCGAACAGGCGCCCGAGCGCCGGCATGCGACCGCTCGCTGCGAGATGTCGCGCGATGTCCGGATCGCAGGAATCCAGACCGACGAACAGGATCGGGCTTCGTTTCATCGCTTGTTCTTGCTGCGTACCGCGGCCTGGTCGGCGTGGAACGTCGGCCCGTTGCTCAACCGGTTCGGAGCGTCCGTCGTATAGAAGCACGCGACGGCTGGCAGCGCCAAGGGCGGCGCATCGCGTGTCAACCGGAGAAACAAATCCCAATCGCCCATTTCGCGCAGCGTTTCGTCGAAACGGGCCTCCGGCAATTTCGATCGATGCGCGATGCAGCCGATGTCGGCGATGTTGTCAACAGCCACCGCCTGGTGGTCATACGGCCAGAAATACAATCGTGGCAACCCGCCGCGCCCCCGTTGGCTGAGGCGCATGCTGTCGTCGACCAGGAAAGCCCCATAGAGAACGGCGGCGTCCGGACGCTGCTCGAATGCCCACACCACCGACTTCAACCATTGCGGATGCATGATGTTGTCGTCATCAAGATAGGCGATCACATCGCCGCGCGCATTTTGCAGCGCGACGTTGCGCGCGGCGCAAACGCCGCCGCCGTGGGCGTGCAAGCAGCGCACGCGCGGATCGTTCTCAGCGGACAGCAGGTCTCGCGTTCCATCGGCGCTGCCATCATCAACGACGAGCAGCTCCCATCGGGGATAGGTCTGCGCTTTCACGGAGGCGATCGCCCGCGGCAGCAACGCGCAGCGATCGCGGGTCGGCAAGACAACCGAAATCAGCGCCCCGGTGGCGACCTCGCTATGGGCAATCCAATCCATGACGGAACGGACTTGCAATTGCCGCTGGTTTTCGTCGATGGCCCGTTCAAGCGCAGCGACCTTCTTGCTGAGCGCGCCGGGCCTCAGCGCTTTCAGCTTGCTTCCAAGTCGTGAGAAGAACGCAGCCATACCATTTTGCTCGCGACCGTAGCCGCTTCACCCGGGCTAGTGCCCCGTTTCCGAAGTTCGTGATACGCCTCAGCACATTCTCACACGAACTTCGGAAACAAAGGGGCACTAGCAACTCTAAAGTTCTTGTGCCGCTTTTCGATTTGAAGTTCCTAGTCGAATTTGCCGCAATTGTTGTAGGAACTTCAAATCGGCGGCACTAGTGGAGTGGATTTGACATTCGCTACCCACCTGGCAGCAAGTACGCGATGCGAATGTCAAATCCAAACTCCACTAGCAGCCTATACTTGCTAGTGGTCCCTTTAATTCTAACATTCGCAAAACAGTCCGCGGAAATGGGATGCGAATGTTAGAATTGGACCACTAGGCAGTCCGCTTGACGTCGGGCGGAGTCGCCTCATCGGCCAACATCGCCAGCGCGGCATCGAGCGGCATGACCTGCTGACCCTCCTTGCCGAGCCGGCGGATCGAGACGGTTCGCTCGGAAGCCTCCTTACGACCCACCACCAGCAGGACGGGGACCTTGGCGAGGGAGTGCTCGCGCACCTTGTAATTGATCTTCTCGTTGCGGAGGTCGCCCTCGACGCGCAGGCCGGCACGTCGGGCGGCCCGGATCGCGTCCTCCGCAAAACCGTCGGCATCCGAGGTGATGGTGGCGACCACGGCCTGCACCGGCGAGAGCCACAGCGGCAGATGCCCGGCATAGTGCTCGATCAACTCGCCGATGAAACGTTCCAGCGAGCCGAACATGGCGCGGTGGAGCATCACCGGAACGACCTTGTTGGAGTGCTCGTCGATGTAGAACGCGCCCAGCCGGCCGGGAAGATTGAGATCGACCTGCACGGTGCCGCACTGCCAGTCGCGGCCAATCGCGTCACGGAGCGTGTATTCGAGCTTCGGCCCGTAGAAGGCGCCCTCGCCTTTGTTCAACGTCCACGGCCGTTTGCTGGCTTCGAGCGCCGCCATCAAGGCAGCTTCGGCCTTGTCCCACACCGCATCGTCGCCGATCCGCTTGTCGGGACGGTCGGAGAATTTGATGCGCACGTCCGAGAATCCGAAATCCTCGTAGATCGAGAGGATGAGATCGTTGATCTTCAGTGACTCCGCGGCGATCTGCGCCTCCGTGATGAACACATGCGCGTCGTC
The DNA here is from genome assembly GCA_963741595.1 of uncultured Alphaproteobacteria bacterium. Lineage (GTDB taxonomy): Bacteria > Pseudomonadota > Alphaproteobacteria > Rhizobiales > Xanthobacteraceae > VAZQ01. The sequence goes on along the minus strand of CAVUIV010000002.1, from coordinate 104,253 downwards.
CTGGGTGAAAGCGCGCACGCGCATCAACCCGTGCAGCGCACCGGAGGGCTCGAAGCGGTGCACCTTGCCAAACTCGGCAATTTTCAGCGGCAGGTCACGGTAGGACTTGAGTCCGTTCTTGAAAATCTGCACGTGCCCGGGGCAGTTCATCGGCTTGATCGCGTAGACGCGCTCATCGTCATTGCGATGCTCGGTGAGAAACATCATGTCGCGATAGGCCTGCATGTGGCCGGTCGTGACCCACAGCGTCGAGTCCATGAGCTGTGGCGAGTTCACCTCGACATAACCCGCCTCGGCTTGGCGACGACGGAGGTACTGCTCGAGCAACTGGAACAGGGTCCATCCGTTCGGGTGCCAGAACACCGAGCCGGGCGCTTCCTCTTGGAAGTGGAACAGATCCATTTCGCGACCGATCTTCCGGTGGTCGCGCCGCTCCGCCTCCTCAAGGTTCTTGAGGTACTCGTCGAGGTCCTCCTGCTTGGCAAACGCGGTTCCGTAGATGCGCGAGAGCATCTCGCGGGTTGAATCGCCGCGCCAATAGGCGCCCGCAACCTTCATCAATTTGAACGCAGCGCCGACCTTGCCGGTCGAGGTCATGTGCGGACCGCGACAGAGATCGAACCAATCGCCCTGCTTGTAGATCTTGATCTGCTGATCCTGCGGAATCGTATCGACCAATTCGACCTTGAACAGTTCGCCCTTCTCGCGGAACACGCGCTTGGCTTCGTCGCGCGACCACACCTCACGCGTGAATGGCCTGTCGCGCGCGATGATTTCGCGCATCTTCTTCTCGATGACCGCAAGGTCGTCCAACGTAAACGGCTCGTCCCGATAGAAGTCGTAGTAGAACCCGTTCTCGATCACCGGGCCGATCGTCACCTGGGTGCCCGGCCACAAGTCCTGCACCGCCTCCGCCAGCACATGCGCGCAATCGTGCCGGATGAGCTCGAGCGCGCGAGGATCCTCGCGACTTAGGAATTCTATCCGGGCATCGGAATGGATCGGCTCCGACAAATCGCGCACATCGCCATCGAGCGCCATCGCCACCGTGCGCTTCGCCAGCGACGGCGAAATTCCTTTTGCGATGTCAAAGCCGGAGATGCCGTCTTGATAGTCCCGACGCGCGCCATCGGGAAAGGTCAGCGCGACCATAGTCCTCACCTCTGTTGCTCACTCGCTGCCTACGAATGCAGGTAAGCGTGGTCCGGAACCCCCAACGAACCTTGCACGGCCCGCGGGACGGGTCTCTTATATCAACTGATTCTCCAGTGGAAGACCGCAGGTCTCTCATTGAAGACCGGCACGGCATCTGGCACTAGGGAATGCTGGCACTAGGGATAGCGTGGGTTTCGTTTGGGTGGCGGACGAAAGAGTGACCGAATACCACAACCTAACACTGCGAAAGTTCCCTTCGGAACCCTAAATTGTGTCAGGAATTGTCAAACTCGGGTGGAATTGCGGCACAGAGTATTATGGTAGTGGTACATTATAAATCTGATTTATAAACTTCCGATCTTATAGCATTGGCGCCCAAATCAATTTTACAAAAGCGCGAAAAGTTTTCCGGGATTTAACCCGCCGCACAAACATCAAAGTCAGATCACACCTCAGCCAACATTCTTGAGAAACATTGAACCCGTCCGCGAGACGCGCTGCGAGTTCTGGGGGCAAAGCTCGAGCGGACAATGCGTAAAAATTTGCGTAAAGACCTGTCGGGTCTGCTGTGCGCGTGTTGCGTATGTAGCGTCTGAGTAGACCCGCCGCACTCGGGGGTGACGATGGGGAGTTTGCGGCGGCCGAAATGGCCATCTTTTTTGTATAGCGTGTTGGCCGCGGTAGCGTTGTCCGCAGCTGTTTCCATCTCGCCTTCCGATGCGCAACGCGCGAACCGGCCCGGTCTGGTGCCGCTTCCCGACAAGCCCAACCTGACGACCTTGGGCGAACGGATCAACACCAATACGATCGCGATCGTATCGGGCAATATCAATGCTGCCTGGCTGACGATCGCCTACGATCTGTCCGCCGTGCTCGACAGCGGCGACGACTTCCGCGTCTTGCCCGTTATCGGTCGCGGCGGCGAGCAAAACGTACGCGATGTTCGCTACCTCAAGGGCGTCGATCTCGGGATTACGGTGACGCCGGTCCTCACCAAGTTCAAGCAGAGCGGCGAGCTTGGCAGGATCGACGATAAGATCGCCTACATCACGCGGCTATTCAACCAGGAGATGCACGTTCTCGTGCGCTCCGATTTCGGCATTACCTCGCTGGAGCAGTTGCGCGGCAAGACGGTGAACTTCAGCGATGCCGGCAGCGCCACCCAACAATCGGCGCGGGAAGTCTTCAAGCGCCTCAATATCGAAGTCACCGAGGTGAACACCGGACAGGCCGACGCCTATGAGGCCATGAAGCGCAACGAAATGGCCGCCACGATCCTGTCGAACGCCATGCCTGCACCGGCAATCGGCCGCCTCAGGCCGGCGGACGGGTTCAAGCTCATCTCGGTTCCTTATTCCCAACAATTCCACGAAGACTACTATCCGGCGGCCATCTCGCACACCGATTATCCCAACCTGATCCCCAAGGGCGAGACGATCGACACCATCGCCTATGGCTCGATGATCATTGCTTACAATTGGCCGAAGGGCAGCGACCGCCATCGACGGATCGCGATGTTTGTCGACCAGTTCTTTTCGAAGTTCGCTGCATTCCAAAAGGCACCACGCCATCCGAAATGGCGCGAAGTGAATCTCGCCGCTCAAATTCCGGGCTGGCAGCGCTTTGACGCAGCGGAAGATTGGCTCTCCAAAAGTCGCGGCTCACAACAAGAGTTTGATCGCTTCCTGACGGGGCGACAGACAACCACTGGCAGGGTCAGCGAGTTGACGTCTGCGGATCGCGAGCGCTTGTTCCAGGAGTTCGTCAAATGGAACCAGGCAAAAAACCGGCGATGAAAGGAGTATGATCCGGAACTCTGCGGTTTAGTGCCAGCGTATCGATCCTCGATCGAGTGGGAGACCCAGTATGAGCGCTCCAGTCCAACACGACGAAGCTGTGAATGACGCCAGGCTTTACGCGCCGCCATGGGCGCGTGAGCGTTCGCTGCCGGCGGCGGGTCAGCCCCAAAATACCAGCTCGCCGCCGGTAGCGTCCGCTGACCACTCTAAGGAGAGATTCGGCCGCACAAAAAGAGCAAGCGGCGCGGATGCCGCGCGGCGGCCCAAACCTCAATTGGGCGCCTAAGACCCCGGCCAATGAGGCGTTCACCGGCGATGTCGCCATTCAGGCCCTACGACGCCGGCTTGCGCTGGAGCCGGACGTGGTGCCACACCCGCCGATCGTGATGCGGCGCGAGGCGCCGTTCCCATGGATTGCGCGACTGGGTTTTGTCTGTCTGGCGGCGGGAGTTGGAGCATTCGCAATCACGGCGCTCTCGGTCACGGACTTCTACTCGCCCGATTTCGGAAAGAACGATCGCAACGCCGCTTTCGTGCCGACAGCTCAGCCGAACGATGCCGGCGAGGTAACGCCGGCGCGCCTGATCGTCGAAGGCGGCCGGGCTCCGGCCAATGAGCCGATGCCGCTGGGCGTCTCGCTCAAGGATTCCTCCGGCAGTGAGACGGTCTTTCTCAGCGGTCTCGAAAACGGAACCCGTCTGACGGCAGGAACACCGTTCGGAAGCCGCGGCTGGCGCATCTCGGCACGAGAGCTGGGCTCCGTCCTGGCCTATGCGCCGGTCGATTACATCGGCGCCATGCATGCCGCGATCAATTTGCACGCGGCCAACAACTCGCTCGTCGATACCCGCGTCGTCCGGCTCGAATGGACGCCCAAGAAAGATCAGATAGACGCCAGCAGCCGCAGGCACAGCCGCCAGCGCAGCAGCGGCCGGCCGCAGCCCCGACGGCGTCGCGGCCGCCTGTCCAACCCATGGACCCGGAAGAGATCGGCCGGCTGATCAAGCGCGGCCAACAGCTGCTGCAGGCCGGCGACATCGCCCCCGCGCGGCTCATGCTGCAACGGGCCGCAACGGGTGGCAGCGGCCAGGCGGCGTTCTTGCTGGGCGGTACCTATGATCCCGAAGTCCTGCGCGATCTTGGCGTGCTTGGTTTCGCGCCCAACACCAACTTGGCGCGCGAGTGGTATCAGAGAGCCGCAGGAACTCGGCGTGACAGAAGCCAACCGCCGGATCGACCGGTTGGCCCAAGCGCAACGGTAAGGCGTCAGCTCCGGCATTCGCACAAAAAACGCGAAGCTCGGACTGTCGAAAACAGCACATTGGGAGGCGTCTTCAGGAGCGCCGCCGTTCTTTCGGGAACGGCGGCGAATTCTTGAAGGGGAACATTTTCTCGAAAAGGAACATTGTCGCTGGATTTGTCCCAGTATTTTCCCACCGCTTGCTTCAAATCGAGACTAGACCGGACTCACGTCCCGAATTATGAAGGCAGGTAGGCGGCTCGGATCTTGCCTTGAGAGCGACGGAAAGTCGCCGTGCGGGGCTTAAGGCAGCTCACGCACCCAAGTCAGAGACGAGAAGGGACAAGGGGACAGGCGTGACACGCTTTCTGGCCGTGGCGATGGCGTTTGCCTCGCTGACGATATCGGCAATATTCAGCGAGCCGGCATGGGCGCGGGACAAGTCCGCTCCGATGCGGTTCGAATGGCGGGTGGAAGGCCCCGCCGGCCAATGCGGCGCGACCTGCCGAAGGTGGATTTCAGCCGCCGGAATCATCACCGACGACACGCAGCGCACATTCGAGAGCTTTGCCCGCGGTAACAACGTACGCGGCGCCAAGCTGGTGCTGGATTCCGAGGGCGGTTCGGTGCTTTCGGCGATGGCGCTCGGCCGCGCCATCCGCAATTTGGACATCACCACGACCGTCGGCAGGACCGACCCACTCCCCACGGAGGGCGGCGGGGTGCGACGTGCCGCCATTTCTCCCGATGCCAGCTGCGAATCCATGTGCGCGTTCGTGTTGCTGGCGGGAACCCGCCGATACGTCCCGAGCGAAGCGCGGGTGCTGGTGCATCAGATCTGGCTCGGCGCCAAGAGCAAACGCGCCCGCGAGACCACCTACACCGCCGATGAGTTGCGCCTGGTGCAACGCGACGTCGGCAAGCTGGTCCGCTATACCGCCGAAATGGGCGGCAGCATGGAATTGATCGAAACCGCGCTGCAAGTGCCGCCATGGGAACCGATGCATCGGCTGACGACCGACGAGTTGCGGCGGATGAAAATGACGACGGTCGACCACCTGTTCGAGCAGGACGCGCCCGCGCCCGCCATCGCATCCACCGGCCCGAACCTGATCGCAACGACCGCGCAGGGCCAGCGCTAGATCCGCCCGCGAGCATTCGTGGATCGGCACGCGACACGTATCGCCCGTTGAAAACGTAACGCCGGTTGAAAACGTAACGCTCGTTGACATGGTCGTTTACGAAAGAGCCCGCGGCGGTTCGGATCGCTGGGCCTCCCCGACGCCGGGCTCCGGCGTTTCATTGGTGCCGCGCCATCGCCCGTAACGCCACGGCAGAAACCAGCGTGCGCCGGCGGGCCTCGTCAGCGGCACGAAATCAAGCCCCGATGTCCCCCAGGGATGGCAGCGACAAAGCCGCGCGAGCGTCATCCAACCGCCGGCCCACAGACCAAAGCGGTCGATCGCCTCATCTGAATAGTGCGAACAGGTCGGGAGGTGGCGGCAGTCGTACCCGATCAGCGGGGACAGTGTGTAGCGATAAATCCTGATCAGGACGCGGCCAATCGCGCGCGGCGCACGCTTGATTGCACGCCAAGAGGTGCACCAAGTGGCGGAAATGGCCAGGCGAGGATCGCGATGCTGCGGCATTGCGGCGAACCCTACCACCCGCCAGAGGAGTGGCGCGACGTCGATCCCACCGACAAGCGATGAGTTCGGCGTCGCGCCCGTCACATCCCCTCGCTCCCCGGAAGTTCGCAGATGTCATGGAGCCAGCCGCCGACGGCGGCCGCTGCATGCGTCGACACCAACAACGCTAGGGGATGCCGCCGGTCGGGACCAGTGCATCCGCTCCTTAACGCTAACATCCGCGCGTTCCGCCATCCCAGGGGCAGCAACCGCCGACGGCACGCGACCTGCTCTGTCACCTCCGAGACCACAGCAAACCGCGCCGACTTGTCCCGAATACGGACAACGGCATGGGCCACCGGCCCGGAGTGACACAGGGGTACCGATGCGACATCCCTCGACCAAACAACTGTTCGAATACTGGAACCTGCGGCGCGACGGACGCCCTGCCCCCGACCGCGCCGACATCGACCCGGGCGCCATTCGCGGGATCCTCGCGGATACCTTCATTCTGGCGTTGGATGAAGCGGCCGGACACCCGTTCCGCATCTCCGGCACGCGGATTTGCGCGGCCTTCGGCCGTGAGCTCAAAAACGAGAGCTTCCTCAATCTGTGGGATGCGCCGTCCCGCGGTTCGATGCGCGAGCTCACCAAGATCGTCGGCAACGAAGTCATCGGCGCTCTCGCCAATGTGCACAGCACCTCAAGCGCGGGCACGCACGAGATTGAACTGCTGCTGCTGCCCATCACCTATCGCGGCTTTCCAAGAGCCCGCATCCTCGGCGCTCTGACGCCGCGTGATGCCGCCCATTGGGTCGGCGGTCAAACCCTCGGAACGCTGACGCTTGGCGGGTTCCGCTATCTCGCGCCCAATCTCGAACCGGCGCCGTCGATTGTCCCGGAACGGCCGGACGGCCGGATCCGCCACGGATTCGTGGTCTACGACGGCGGCAGGACGTTAGACGCGGCAAAGGTCTAGACCACGAGAACCGGGCCCATTATTCACCGTGGCTAACGCGGCGTTAATAAAGGTTGTCTTAGGTTATCGACCGACATCAGTCCGCCCGCAGGGTCGGACCCATTGCATTCAGGGCCGCATGGCACTGCCGCAGAGCAAAGCCGCAATCCTGCCGCTGGCCCAAGAACGGCGCCGGCACCAGCGGGTTCGGGTGAACCTGCTCGGCCGCTATATGCTGGCAGACCGTCGCGAATTCGCGTGCCAGGTGACCAACATGTCGCCGGGCGGCATGGCCGTGCTCGCCCCGGTCAGCGGCAAAGTGGGTGAGCGGGTCATCGCCTATGTCGACCATATCGGCCGCCTCGAAGGGGTCATCGCCCGCCAGTTCGAGAACGGCTTTGCAATGACCGTCGCCGCGACGATCCGCAAACGCGACAAGCTCGCGGCGCAGCTCACCTGGCTGGCCAACCGGCACATCCTCAACCTGCCGGAAGACCGGCGACATGGCCGTTTCACGCCGAGAATCCGGCGGCACGCCTGGTCCTGCCCAGCGGCCTCAACGTGTCCTGCCGGGTGATCGACCTGTCGGCGTCCGGCGCCGCCCTGAAGACCGACCAAAGGCCCGACATCGGCGCCCTGGTCACCGTCGGGAAGACCGCCGGCCGGGTGGTTCGCCACCTCGAGGAAGGGTTCGCGGTCGAGTTTACCCGGCTGCAGCACGCCGGATTTTGTCGAAGACAACGTCACCGGCGGGTAAACGCCCGCGGCTCGGGTTCGCCTTGCGCGAGCGCCGATCCACCCGCCTCACCCCGCTCTCCTCACTGCGATACCGCCATTTCGTCGCCTGGGCAGTGGTTAACCCGCGGCCGGCAGCGTACTGAGAAAGGCCCGCAAAGACGGGCCTCGGCCAGTTAATGCATCGCATTTTAGTCAAATCGCGATCTGTTGGATTTTAATCAAATTTTCCTAAAATAAGACAGTATTCGCCTCATTTTTTACTTGAGTTTCTTCAAATTGACTTGCCGCAATTTTGCGGCGACTCAAAAACTTTGTGCGAAACATGGCCCCACTGACAGGGAAGGGGCTACGATGCAACGACATCGCAACAGGCTCGTTGGCGCCGCCGTGGATCGCGGTTGTCATCTTGAGCCGCGATCGGCACAGCCGGCAGCGGCCGCGAATGAACGCCCGACGTTCATCTCGCGGTCGGCGCGACGTCGCGCCCGCCGATCGGCTGGGTCGAGTTCTGCGCCGAGAACCGCCGGGAATGCGAGACGCGACCGATGCAGGCGCGCGACGTCGTGCTGACGCCGAAGGCCTGGAGCGACCTGACGCGGATCAACAATTGGGTCAACTCGAACGATCAAGCCGCTCACCGACATGGAACATTGGGGCGTGGTCGAGCGCTGGTCCTATCCCGACGACGGCTACGGCGATTGCGAGGACTACGTGCTGCTCAAGCGCCGCATGCTGATCCAGGCCGGCTGGCCGCGCCAGGCGCTGCTGATCACGGTGGTGCGCGACAGCAAGGGCGATGGCCATGCCGTGCTCACGGTGAAGACCGACAAGGGCGAATTCATTCTCGACAACCAGAACGAGGAAATCCTGCTCTGGTCGGAGACCGGCTACCGCTTCGTCAAGCGCCAGTCGCAGACCGATCCCAACATCTGGGTCGCGCTCGGCGACCCGCGTCCGGCGGCTTCAACCGCGACCTCTCGCTGAACGCGACTCTGAACGAGACAAAGGAGCTACGCGGCCCGGTCACGTCCCCACCCCTCCCCGTCCCCAGACCGGGTTCGCGCGCGGCCGCCCTTCCCCCGAGGGCGGCCGCACCTTTTTTAGCGACGGGGTTTGCGGCGGATCACGCCAGTTTGCGCAGGCCCTTCGCGTATTGCTGCGAGCGCCGCACATAGATATCGGCGGCGCCGCGGATCATTGCCGCGGCCTTCTCGTCGAACGTTCGCGCCGACGCGCGCCGGCGCGCCGACGATCAGCGAGCCGTCGGGAAATCTCTTGCCTTCGGTGACCAGCGCGCCGGCGCCGACCAGCGAGTTCTTGCCGATCTTGGCGCCGTTGAGCAGGATCGCGCCCATGCCGATCAGGCTGTTGTCGCCGATCTTGGCAGCCATGCAGGATGACGTTGTGGCCGATGACGCAATTGCTGCCGATCACCATCGGAAATCCCGGATCGGTGTGCAGCGTGGCGTTGTCCTGGATCTGCGAGCGCTCGCCGATCTCGATCCACTCGTTGTCGCCGCGCAGCACCGCGCCGAACCAGATGCTGGCATCGGCTCTTCAGCCGGACGCGGCCGATCACGGATGCGGTTTCGGCAATCCAGTATCGGCCGTCGGACGGCAATTCGGGTTGCTGACCATCAAGTTCGTAGATTGCCATGCGCGCGCATCCTCCGTGGAGGTGCGACCTTGCCATGCTGTTTGGCTGTTTGCGAGCCCGACGAGTGGTCCAAATTCTTCAGGCCTTATCGCTCAATCCGTGATGACCGTCACAGCGCGCCACCCGGCCATTTGAGATGCTCCAATCACGGTTAGGGAATGGCCCTGCCGCTCAACAAACGGGAGCACGACCATGAACACCAATGACATTCGTGAGCTGACGATCGACGAGACTGACAGCGTTTCCGGCGGTAATCCGCTTGCGGCAGCTGCGTATTTTTTCGGGGCGTGGCTCGCCACCAAGACGCTCGACTTGTTGGGCGAGGGCAAATCGGTGCAGGATTTGGCCAAAGACTATGCCCAACAGAAGAAGGGCGGCAAGCAACCGCAGTAACTTCGCCGACGCCTAGAATGAGGCCGGGCCGCAATCCCCGGCCTCATTGCTTTTTGCAGACGACACCTGGCCTCAAACGCCCAGAGACGCTGCCGCGATCGAATCAGGAATTTTGATGAGTTCATCAATGCGCGGATGTCCACGCCGCTAGTGTCCCGGTTCCGACGCTCGCACCCCTTTGCCGCACACGCGTTTACAAGCGCTCAAAAATGAGAGGGACACTTAGCAACTTATTTAGTTCTAGTGCCGGCTTTGATTCGAATGTTCCTAATGATGGACGCGGAATGCCGGGAGGAATGTCAAATCCGCCACACTAGCTGCGCACCGCGGCGACGGCCATCACCACGACGGTGCCCGACATCAGGCTCCAGACTCCGGCAGCGATCGTCGCCACCATGACGGTCTCGAACCGCCGCCCCTCGAACCGATGCGCCCGCAATGTGTTGCGCATGATGATGAACGGCGCCGCAAAGGCGAGGAATGGGATCGCGGCAAAGGCCGACGGCTGCGGCCCGCGCTTCAGCAGCCGGAAGCTCGCCGGCCGACGCATCGTCGCCTGATAGCCGGTGGCCAGGAATCCAGCCCAGGCGAAGCCCAGGGCCAAGGAATAGAACGATTGAATAGCTTCAGGCGACATACACAGCCCCGCAAGACGTTTGCGGCTGCTTGCATCGCAAGCCCGGGCGGCGGACGCCACCACATCCTTAATTAACCGTTAACGCCCGGCTCGCCCGCCTCAGCCGCCGCACTGCTGCCGCCAACCTAAACCCACGACTTCGGCAGCGACCAACCAAACGGAAGACGCAAGCTAACGGCGGTCTCACAGAACGGAGTTATGCCGCCGGCGTGTACCAAATCGGGCGAGGTATAGGCGCGTTCAGTAACGGTCATCGGTGTGCCAGGCAGAGGTTTGACGCCGAACCGTTTCGCGTCGTAGGCGGTCCAGCGCGGCGTCGGAATTCTCGATCACCCGCCCGTAGTAGAAGGCCCGCTGGCTCGGATCGAAATCGCGGTCCGTCCAAACCGCGATCAGCTCGGGCGCACCGATCGTGTTGGTCCATGTCGCGTTGGCCACGTCGACGGTATCTCCCACCGATGGCAGCTTGCCGTCGGCACCGGGCTTGCGATCGCCACTGACCAAACCACATCATAGACTCGCTCATGCAACTTGCCCTTCGGCGTCGAGCCATCCCTTGACGATCTGGTAGCGGTCGAGGTTCGCGCCGATCGGATCCTTCAGTGCGGCGACCAGAAATGTCGGCGACTTGCCCTGCGGCGCGCCTGCAGGTCGCCGCCCATCGGCACGCCCTTGGTGTATCCGATGTACGCCGGCAGGCGATTGTTGGCGTCCTGCGACACGAACTCCCATCCACCGAAAAACCGCACGACCATGCCGCGAACCGGTCGTGGCATAGGTTTCGCGGCGCTGCATGGCGTCCCATATCGACTCGCGGGTGTTTTCGGTGGCCCAGACCGCAGCGTAGCCGGAGGAAGAAGACCTGCCAGTCCATCACCTTGATGCCGGACTTCGGATTGTCGACGAAGGTCGCAAGCATCCGATGCGGGCTGGGTTCTTGGGGCGTGGTCTTGCCGAAGAAGTTTTCTTCCTCCACCGCGGCCAAGGCCAGTATGGGCATCGGTGCTTCCGATCAGGCCGAACTTGTACGGATTGGTGCCAAGCTCGCCTCGCAGCTTGAGACCGTTCTTGAGCGCCGAGCGGGCATATTCGAACTCCAGCATCTCGGCGTCTTGGAACGCTGCCGTCGAGATTGCCGATGTCCCAGCGCTCGAAATTCGCGAACTCATCATTGGGCGACAGGAACGGATGCGTCTCGCCGTCGCCCTTGGTCTGCGTGGCTTCATAGAGCCGTTCCCACCTGGCGCGCTGCTCGGCGTACTCGCGGTCCACCGGCTTGCCGTAACGACTCGACGATCGGGAAACATCCGTGCCATTGCTGAGATTGCCGTTGTGCGCGATGGCCAGCACGCTGCCGCCGGTCTTCTTCTCATAGGCTTCCATCCACTTCCACAGCTCGACGCGGGTTGTCGCTCCCATGCGGCGGATAGCGTGGTGAACGGCTCGACCTGGCTCGCTCTGTCGCCGTTGTCGCGGAAGATCACGTTGCGGTGCAGATTGTTGCCGCCGGTGTTCGACGTCCACTCGTACCCGATGAAGGCGGTGAAGCGGCCGGGATCGTTGTAGTGCTCCGCAGCCGCGATCGTCTCCTGCCACGCGCCGCGATAGGCGCGCGTGCCAGGGAAATACATCAGGTCCTTCGGGAAGGTGCCTTGCGAGAATGCGACGATGATCTCGATCGCCGCATCCGCCCCCTTGCCGGACTGGATCATCTCATACCACTTGCGGCCGGTGGGATCGGCAAGCATTTCAGGCTTGCCCGCAAACAGGTCCGGAAAGAACCCCATATTGTCGGAATGATCCGCGACTACGAGGAAGTCGAGTGGACGCGACAGCTTGACCGGCTGGCCGCTCGACGCGGTCATCTGCTCGCCCCTGGCGAAGCGGTACGCATCCCGCGGCCCGAGCCGCGCACCGAACGCACCGGCATCCATGGAGAACGACGGTATGCAGGTGCGTGTCGCCGAAGAAGGGCCGAATGGGGAAGTCACGGCCGGCATAGGGAGAATAGCTTTGCTTGGGAAAAACGCGTTCCATGCCTGCCCTGTCGGGCGTGCCGGCATCGTGCGCCCGCGCCATCGGCATGAAACTTAAAGTGGCCAATCCGGTGATGACTTGCCTACGTGATGTCTTGAATGTGTTGTTCGGCATCTGTCGTCTCCTTCAGTCCAGCAGGCATTGTTAAAATCCGGAAACTCGCTCGATGACCCAAAACATCGCAACGCTGCCGATCGCGTAGGCTGGCGCCACGCCAGCCCAGCGCGGCCAAGCGATGCGCGTGCGTTGAATCAGCGCGATCGAGCCAAGGACGGCGGCGATAAACAGCAACTGGCCGATTTCCACACCGACATTGAAAAACAGCAGGGCCAGCGGAATGTGGCCTTCGGGAAGGCCCACCTCGCTCAGAGCCCCGGCAAAGCCGAAGCCGTGGAGCAGTCCGAAAGTGAACGCTACGAGCCACGGCAGTCGCGCCGTCAAGCCGGCTTCTCCGCGTTGCGCGCGAACGATTTCGCGGGCGACAAATACGATGCTCAAGGCGATGACCGCCTCGACCGGCGCCGACGGCACGTGCACGATATCCAAGCGTGGCCAACGCGAGGGTGATGCTGTGCGCAATCGTGAACGCTGTAACCGTCTTGATCAGCAGCCATGTGTCGCGCGCGATGATGAGCAGTGCCAGCACGAACAGAAGATGATCGATGCCGAGCAGGATGTGCTCAACGCCAAGCTTGAGGTAGAGGCCGGCCACCGACCAGCCGCTCTGACGCGCGGGGATTGTCGCCGAAGGTTCCTGTGGGGTCAGGCGGCGAACCCAGCTGCTCCCGTCCAGGAAAGCGATGCGCACGAGCGCATCGGTCATCGTATTTTCCAGCCCGGCGATTCCAATTTTCTGACCGCGCAATGAATCGACCACCTTGATGCGCCAGGTCTGCACCGACGCATCCCCCGTAGCCCGCATCGCGATCGGCGTTAGGGGCTCCGCGCCGCCCGAGAATGCGGGCGCAAGCGAGAGGCGAAGGTCGCCGCGCATCGGCGTCTTGAACAACACGTTGAACTCGCCGGCGCGAATCTCGCTCAATTCAAGATAGGACGGGCGCACTTCGTGGGCGACGCAGGTCGAGGTCCACAATCCAATAGCTGAGAGCAAAGCAAGCCCACCAGCGCCAAAAGCACGGCGCAACCAAGAACCAAGACCTCGACAACAGCTACTCATTGGGTTGCGCACTATCCGCTACGGCAGTCGCGAGAAGGGCCATCGCAGTTTCGTCGGCAACAACGGAATATTTCTTTCGCAACTCCGTAAGATACCCCTCTCTCAGGGACTTCTCTCGCTCGCGTGTCCATTCATCAATAACGCGAGCGCGCACTTCGGCCAGAGACTGTTGCTGCGAAGGTGTCACGGCGGCGACGTGGACCAAGTGCAAGCCGTAAGTCGATTCGATTGGGCCGCTCCACGGTCCTGGCCCGCGCGAGAACACGGCCCGCGCAAAATCGGCGCCGAATTGACCGGACACACTCTGCTCGGTTTCATTCTGGAACTCGGGTTCGATCAACGATGCGTCGCCGAATTCTTCAGTGGGCGTCGCACCATTCTTGAGGAGCGCCGTCAATGCGTGCACGGCATCAGAACGCGCATCGGCGCGGCGCTGAGTGCTGAAGTAGATGTGCGCGAATGAAATGCGCGAAGCGGTTCGAAAGCGCTCTGGATTGCTCTCGTAGAATTTTTGCAACTCCTCGTCTGAGGGCTCTGCATGCCGCAACGTGCCTTCGATGAGGAATGTCAGCTTCTGCGCGAGCCATCGCCGGACGATGACATCGTTGTCGTCAAGTCGCAGCGCACGCGCCTCGCGCGCCAGCAACTGTTCGTTCACGTAGTCGACAACAAGTCCGCGGAGCTCCTCGCGCGTCGGAGGACGACGCCATTGCCTGGTCCAATTGTCTGTAATCCACTGGACATCACCGGCACGAACGTGAATTTGCTGCTCGGTGTTCGTGCTGGGAATGTCCGCGGCACGATTGAGCCAGGAATAAGCGGCAAACAGGCCTGCGCCGACCAACAGGAAATGAAACAACGGCTCCTTCAACACTCTCATCTTCGTCTCCTCTTGACGAACAATCGGGCGGCGAAGTTGCTTCCAAGGCGCGGCTTAATAGTAGCAAGCTCCAGTGGCGGAGGCTACGTCGCGAAAGCTCAAACGAAATGTCAGCACGACTTACTAAATCTCGTTTGTGTTGCCTCAAAGTCGCGATGGGCCAATCGCGTCAATGCGCGCCGCAGCAAACAGCACCGCTATTCACTTCGTCGGCCGGTGCAGGTGATAAGATTTTCGATCTGCGTTGCCCTATCCTTGCAAACGCTGCGCTTGAAATATGGGGCGCGATCCTCGGTCCAACACGAAGGTCTGAAGGACTTACGACGCGCCCCGGCGCGACGGCATGCTTCTACTCCGCAACCGTCTGCCGCGGCACGGCCTGGTAAGCGTCGGCATGTGCCACGGTGGTTCCCTGTTGCTTGGTTCCCGGCAAGATCTCAAAACGAGGGTCGAAGTCCACCATGGTGGCCGCGAGCTTCTGCAACAAGCTTGCATCACCCTGTACGCGTGCGACGCCAGCAGCAATCTGTGCCTCCAGCGTCTTCTGACCGGCCATGACCTGCTCCAGATCGGAGCGGTTGATTGTCAGCGTCAGGTCCGGCTTGGGAGCCTGGAAGCCCTGGATATTGGTCAGCGTGGCGTTCGCCATCTCGACGACGAACTTTTCCCCGTTGTCGGGCGTGACGAGATTGATGGTGAAGCGCAGCCCCTCCGCCTTTCGGCTGTCCATCCGGATGCCGAGGAAATTCAGGAAGAGTTCCGTGGTCATCGCCCGGATCACGTCGGGGCTGCTGGAACTGACCGCTTCGCCCTGCGGGATGCCGGTTCGCAGCTCGTAGGCGCCCGCGAGGAAGCTGTTACGCAGGCCGGGGTTCTCCTGCTGATAGCCAAGCTGCTCAAAGACATCGGCCAAGAGCTCTTTCGCCGGCTGGTTTTGCGGCTCGGCCTGCACGAGCTTGTTCAGGATTTCCGATGCCAGCTTGTACTGGCCTTCATCGTGCAGTTGCTGGGCGCGCGCCATGATGCGAGTGGCCCCACCCATCATCTCGACATAGAGCGGCGCGGATTCTGACGGCGAAAGCGGGATAAGCGTTGTGGGGTTGCAATCCCAGAAGCCCAGGAAGCGCTGCACCACGCCGCGGCTGTTGTGTTCAGGGGAGCCGTGATAGCCGCGGCAGTACCATTTGTCCTGCAGACCCTTTGGCACAGTGTAGACGTTGTGAACCTCGTTGATGGTCACGCCCTGGTTTGCGAGATGAAGCACCTGGTTGTTCATGTTGGCATAGATGTCGCGTTGCCCGCGCAGAACCTCCTGGATGCGGTCGTTGCCCCAGCGCGGCCAATGGTGGGAGGCGAACATGACGTCGGCCTGAAGGCCGAAGCGGTACAGCGCCTCGCCGATATATTTTGACCAGCGCAGCGGGTCCCGCACCGGAGCGCCGCGGAGCGTGTAGATGTTGTGCAGCGTGGCGTTGACGTTCTCCGCCATCCACAGCGCCTTCATGCTCGGAATCCAGGTGTTCATCTCGGATGGCGCTTCGGTGTTGGGCGTGTTCTGAAACACCATCGGCACGCCATCGACTTCGAACTCCTCGATGTCCTGCTCCACAATGCGGGTGGGCGCAATGAGCCCCATTGCTCCAGCAGAAACGCCCTGTCCGAGACCTTGACCGACATAGCCATGCGGGGCGGCCGGGAGCAGCAAGCCGTATTGGAAGAACAGCCGCCGGTTCATCGCGTTGCCGGCGTAGACATTCTCCTCGACCGTATGGCGCAGGAAATCGCGCGGCGCGATGATCGGAACCTTGCCCGAACGCACATCCGCCTCGTTCACGATGCCGCGGATGCCGCCCCAATGGTCGCCATGATTATGAGAGTAGATCACGGCCGTGATCGGCAGCCCTTCACCGCGATGCTTCTGGAACAATTGCCAGGCGGCGCGAGCCACCTCACCCGTGACCGCCACGTCGAAAACGATCCAGCCGGTTCGTCCGCGGACGAAGCTGATCTGTGACAGGTCGAACCCGCGCACCTGATAGATGCCCGGGATAACCTCGTAGAGCCCATAATTGTTGTTCAGCCTTGAAATCCGGTGCAGCGAGGGATGGATGCTGTCGAATTCGTCCTGCTGGTCGAGAAACTTGAACCGCTCCATGTCCCATGCGACGTGGCCGGCATCCGCCATGATTTTCATGTCAGGCATTGGGGCGATGAGACCGCGCTTGTTCTCATCGAAGTCGCGCGTGTCGGCGAATGGCAACGTCGCCCGCGCCTTCCGCAACGCATCCATCGTGTACTTTGAAGGCGCCTTGCCCTTGGGGTGAAAGTGCCCCTTGAGCGGAGCAACAGCCTGAGCGCGCGCCGGGCTCTCATCCAAGATCAAATTCCCGGCGATCGCGAAGGTCGCGCCTGCTGCAGGTATCGCCTTGATGACATCGCGCCTTGTGGACATTTTTTTTCCTCGCCGGGGTCAGATTATGATTTTTACAATTAACAGCCGTGAAATACCAGGACTCTTGATCTGGGTCAAAGATAGAAGGCTGACCGAATTCAACGGACAGACATTCGCAGGTGGGGGGCTAGGCGAGCGCACGCTCCGCCTGTCAAACGCGCGCTTGGTAGCAAGCCGCGCATCTCGCACCGCGAGAGCAGCATTTCTCGTGTTACAGCAATCCCTTCGCGCAGGTCTTCGAGAGCGCGGCCGGGTTGCTTCATTAGCCCTTAACGGCCGCCGTGTTTGATGGAGCGCTATTCGAATTGCGGGATTGAAGGGAAGAAACGGGCGGATGAGCGCGACCCATGTTCATCACCGACAGGCGCCCTATCGCCGCAAGCAGCACCGGCAGCTCCTGGCGCTGCCGCTGATGGTGGTGGGCGTGACGGTCGCCGCCGCCACGGGATTTATCCTGCACGTGCTCTGGCCGGGCTGGCAGGCCGCCCCGTTGGGACCCAACACGCCAGCGCTTCCGATCACCGTCGCGGGCACCGCCTTCAATGTGCCGCCGGCCGCCATCCGCGTCCCGATTCAACGCCAGCCCGGCGCGCACGAACGCGTCGATCTCACATTCCTGTGGCCGTCCCTGCAACCGCCCGACAGCAACCCGCTTCCCAACGTGCCGTCGAAAGGAACGCCCAAGCCGCAGACGTTCCAGCGCGTGTTCGTCACGATCGCCACCGCGCGTGACTCCTTGCCGCCCGCCGAGCGTGTGAAGACCATCTACCCGCGTTACACTGAAGCAGCGGCCACCGCCGCCGTTGTCGACGGACTGGCGACGTTGGCGTTCCAGCAAGGTACGCCGTATCAGGGCGAAGACCTGATCTACGACGAAGCCGCGCCTGAGATCTTCCTGGTGCGTTGCAGCCGCGGCGGCACCGGCCCGACACCGGGCATGTGCCTGTTTGTGCGACGCGTCGGCGACGCCGACGTCACGGTGCGCTTCCCGCGCGATTGGCTGGATGACTGGCGCACCGTCGCCGGCAATATCGAGCGGCTGATTGCGTCGCTACGCCCGCACGGGTAGCAGCGCTCATCACCGCGGCCAACACGCGCCAAGCCCCCGGCAGTCTGTCGGTTCAATGGCCGCCAATTCAATGGCCGCCGGGCCCACTGCCATGGTGGCCGCCCTGGTTGCCGCCATGGCCGCTGCCGGCGCCAATGGCTTCGACGACGTATTCGATTTCCACAGTGCCAGCCTTTTCAAAGACGAGTTGGCCTTTGATCCGTTCGCCCTGTTTGAGCGGCTGTTTCAGTCCCATGAGCATGACGTGGTAGCCACCCGGCGCCAGCTTGATCGCCTGCTTCGGCCCGATCTCAAGCCCGTTGGGTAGCTCGCGCATCTGCATCACGCTTCCCTGCATCCGCATTTCGTGAACTTCGAATCGCGTGGCGCGCATAAACGACCCGCCCATGAGTCGATCGGGCGTTGTTCCAGTGTTGCTGATGGTCATGTAGCCGCCCGCGATCTTGGCGCCACCGGGCGTGGCACGGACCCACGGACGATCGATCACCAGCGGACCGGCCTTGTATTCGTTGGCGTTGGCGGATGGCGCCGCGGCGACCACCATGGTGGCCAAAACCAGCACGGCAATGTTGTGTCTTTGGAATCGTTGCATCGGAGCCGCGCTGCTGTCTACTCCAGATCGGTGCCCAGGATCGCCATCTGGAAATTGTACGAGCGCTCATTGTCCTCGTCGTCAACGAACAAGACGCCGATGAACTCCTCGCCAAGATAGACCTCGGCCGAATCATCCTTCTTGGGGCGCGGCACGACGCGGATGCGCGGATTGCTGAACAACCGCTTGAGATAAGCGTCAAGCTTCCTGACTTCCTGCACGTCCACGCGCACCACTCCTTATGTTGTCTGGCGACCGTGCCATGCCGGGGGGCGCACTGGCAATGCCTGCCATCAGCCGTCGTTGTGAGGGAAAAACTGATCCATCGTGCGCGACGGCTCCGGACACCCGGCCTCGCCAATCACCCGCGCAGGCACGCCCGCCACCGTGGTGTTGTGCGGGACCGGCTTGAGCACCACCGATCCGGCGGCGACACGCGCGCAGTGCCCGATCTCGATATTGCCGATGATCTTCGCACCGGCGCCGAGCATGACGCCGCGCCTGATCTTGGGGTGGCGTTCGCTGTATTCCTTGCCGGTGCCGCCGAGGGTCACGCCGTGCAGGATCGACACGTCATCCTCGATCAGGGCGGTCTCGCCGACGACCAGGCCGGTGGCATGGTCGAGGAAGATGCCGCGTCCAATCGGCGCCGCCGGATGGATGTCGGTCTGGAACACTGCCGACGACCGGCTCTGCAGGTAGTAGGCGAAATCCTTGCGCTCCTTGTGCCAGAGCCAATGCGCCAGCCGGTGCGTCTGCACCGCGTGGAAACCTTTGAAATAGAGCACCGGCTCCAAGAACCGGTGCGTTGCCGGATCGCGATCGAAGGTCGCCACGATATCGGCGCGGAACGACAACCCGATCGAGGGATCGCTCTCCAATGCTCCTTCGTAGACCTGGCGGATCAGCTCGGCCGGCACGTCCGGATGATCGAGCCGCTGCGATACGCGATGCACGACCGCCGCCTCCAGCGTGTCGTGGTGCAGAATGGTCGAATAGATGAAGGTCGACAATTCCGGCTCGCGCCGAACCGCCTCCTCCGCTTCCTCGCGGATGCGAGCCCAGACCGGATCAACCTTGTCGAGCGCGTCCGCTGCCCGTGCGTGTCTTTGCGCCATGACCGGCTCCTAGAACTGGCGTGTGAAGATCAACTCTACCACAACCGCTCCGCCACGTCCGTATATGGCGATAAAACCGTTTGGCGCCAGTGGTTTATACGAAATCCTTACGCCCTCCGCGCCAGCAGGTCGAGGACGCCCTGCTTGAACACCCGGTCCCCCACCGCGAGCATGTGGTCTCGGCCTGGAATCTCGAGTGCGTGGCCCTGCGGGATCATCTCGGCAAGCGCCGGCGCCGAACCCGCGACATCGTCCTTGCTGCCGACGGCGACCAGGACCGGCATGGCCAGGCGAGCGCAATCCTCACGTGACAAGGTTTGGCGCGAGCCGCGGATGCACGCTGCCAGCGCCTTGAGGTCGGACTTGGTCTGCTCCGCGAACGCGCGGAAGGTCCGGCCCTGCGCATCGTGAACGTCCGCGAGCGACGGCGCTTCAAGCGCGTCGGCAATGGTGCTCGGCAGGCCCACGCCATCGACAAGCCGGCTGCCCAGCCCACCGAGTATCAGGCTGCGCACCCGCGCCGGATGGCCAAGCGCCAGGAACGCGGCAATGCGGGCACCCATCGAATAGCCCATCACGTCGGCACGCGGGATCGCCAAGTGATCGAGCAACGCGCGCACATCCTCGGCCATGGTGGCGCTGTGATAGGCGGCGGGATCGTGCGGCTTCGCGGACGCGCCGTGGCCGCGGTTGTCGAGCGCGATCACGCGGTAACCGGCCTGGGTCAAGGTGGACACCCAACCCGGATTCGCCCAGTTCACCTCCTTGGTGGAGGCAAAGCCGTGCACCAGGACGATTGGCTCGCCCTGGCCCCCGTCCAGATAGTCAATCTCGATGTCGTCGTGGCGAAAGCGGCCCATCTCGGCGCGGCTCTACTCTGGGATCAAGCGGTGGGATGAATCACGAGTGGAGTAGATTTGACATTCGCTACCCACCTTGCAGCAAGCACGCGATGCGAATGTCAAATCCAAGCTCCACTAGCAGCCTATACTTGCTCGTGGTCCTTGATTCTAACATTCGCAAAATCGTCCGCGGAAATGGGATGCGAATGTTAGAATCAGACCACTAGGCGTGGGCGGTCACCGCGGCGGAACGCAAGCGCGCGCGGCGGCGCTCGCAATAGCGTTCGGTGGTCCGCTCGGTCGCACGCTTGAGCGACGCTGTAAAGCTGAGCATGGTCACGATCGCGCCAAGAACCCACCACGCCAGATTGAACGCACTCACCGACAGGAACAACGCACCGCGGCCAAACATTTTCAGGATCGCGCGGGTGCGGCTTCCCTTTGCCTCCGCCAGCCGCGCGATCCGCGCCACGTCGCGCGGTCCCTGCGCGACACGCAGCCCGTCAAGCGCCGCCTGCGTTCCGGCGCGCGACTGTACATGGCCAAGATCGCTCACCATGCGCACCAGGTCGCGCGATTTCTCGACCTTCACCGCCTCGCGCACCGCACGCACGCTGGTCGCGGGTTCCGAAATCTTCACGCTGCCCGCGGCGCGCTTGAGCGCGGACCAGTCCACGACCTGCCGCAAGGTCCGGCCGAGATACTCGCCCATCTGCGCGGTCATGCGGCCGGTCTTGCGCGCCGCCTTGAGTACCGACAGTCCCAACCGCGCCGGGGCGCCGGCGCCAAGGCTGGCGTAGGTCCCTGCGGTCAGCGCGATACCGACCGCGGCCAGCCCGAGGATCAATTCGTCGGCCGGCTCGCCTTGCGCCCAGCGATTGCCCTCGCGCACCGCATCGCGGATGTCGCCGAACACGAACAAATCGCCGAGCGTGGTTCCAGCCAGCCCGGCAAGATCCTCCGGCTCGCCAATGATCAGCCCGTGAGCGAAGCTGCCGGCGGCGCGCTTGGCAGCGGCCGCCGCCGTGTTGGCATCCGCGAGACGCGCGGCCAGCGCCGGATCGATGGTCACATTGACGATCGCGCGCGAGGTCGAGAAAGCTCTGGGCAAGGTCCACGTCCTTGCTCGCGAGTGCCGCTTCGATTTCACGGTTCGCGACCTCGGCGTTGAACGTGCGGTCGAGAGCGCGATCGGCCAGACGGGCCGGATCATCCTGCGCCCTCAGCAATGCTTCAGCCTCGATGGCATGCGGCAGCACGGCGACCGCCGCCAACGCAAAAGCCAGCGCCGCGCTGAGGCACAACGCGATCCACAAGCCATGTCGCCGTCTCGACTTCGAGCTTCGCACCAGCGCGCTCCGCATGCCCCGCCGCCCGATCAGAACTGGTACCGGCCGATTATGCCGGCAAGATGCCGGACGCGAAATAATCCAATTCGGCGGCGCGTTTAGGGCGGCGGCATGTTCCGCATGACCCAAAAAGCCTCGTGAATCCAAGGCTTACCTGGCTTAACCCTATGAATTCGGGCATCGACCGGGTATGGTGCGGCAGCAACACGGTGCCTCCCCGCTGCTATCCGGGCGCGATTTGGGGGTTGGGGTCTTTCAACGTCGAGTGGACCAATGGCGGACAGCTACGTTCCTCATTTTCACAACACGATCGGCGTGCCCGTGATTGAAATCGGGGCGCACGAATTCATGTGCGTCGGTGCCGAGCCGCCGTTCGACCATCCCGCACGTCTTCCTCGACATGGGCGACGCCAACGAAATCATCTGCCCGTATTGCTCGACGCTGTACCGCTTCGACGCGACGCTCGATTCGCACGCGGCGCGTCCCCCGGAATGCGCGTTACGGGACAAGGCGGCCGCCTGATCGAGGACCGGACAGCGGAGATCGCACCGTGACATCCCCGCCCACCGTCGTCATCGTCGGCGCAGGGATCGGAGGGCTGACGGCGGCGCTCGCGCTCGCGCAGCGCGGGTTTGCGGTGTCGGTCGTCGAGCAGGCCGAACAATTGGAAGCGATCGGCGCCGGCATCCAGCTGTCGCCGAATGCAGCGCGGGTGCTGATCGACCTCGGCCTCGGCGAACGGCTGGCGCCACGCATTGTCGCTCCGAATGCCCTGAACGTCATGAATGCGCGCTCCGGCCGCGTGCTCGCCCGCGCGCTGCTGGGCGACGCGGCGACCCGGCGCTATGGCGCGCCCTATTGGGTCATCCACCGCGGTGACCTGCACACGGTGCTGCGCGAGGCCATCGAAGCGACGCCGCTGATCTCGTTGCAGCTCGGGCTGCGCATCGACGATATTGCAATCGAGGACACCGGCGTCACCGTCAGCGGACACAAGGACCAGCAACCGGCGAAAGCGCACGGCGGCGTTCTGATCGGCGCCGATGGCCTGTGGTCGCAAGTGCGCGAACGGCTCGGCCATGGCGCGCCGCTGCAATTTGCCGGGCACACCGCCTGGCGCACGCTGATTCCGGCGGAGGCGCTCTCGCCCGCCATGCGCGCGCCGTCCGTGAACCTCTGGCTCGGCCGCGATACCCATCTCGTGCACTATCCGGTGCGCGGCGGCAGCGTCGTCAATGTGGTTGCGATCGTGCGCGACCATTGGCGCGAGCCCGGCTGGAGCGCTGCCGGAGAGCGCGACGAGATCCTGGCGCGATTTCCCGCCGGGCTCTGGCACACGGCGCGCGCGCGAACTGATCGCCGCCGCCGATCAATGGCAGAAATGGGCGCTCTACGATTGCCGCCCGTTCAAAAGCTGGGGCGCAGGACCGGCGACGCTGTTGGGCGACGCCGCGCATCCGATGCTGCCCTTCCTGGCGCAAGGCGCGGCGATGGCGATCGAGGACGCCGCGGTGCTGGCGTCGTGTCTCGCGCAGACGCCTGGCGACGCACCGGCCGCGCTGCGCGACTACGAGCGCAAGCGCCACAGCCGCACCGCCCGCACCCAGCGCGCCGCCCGCCGCAACGGCATGGCCTATCATATGGGCGGCGCTCAAGCGGCCCTGCGCAGCATGGCCCTGCTGGCGATGCGCGGCAGCGGATTGCTGCGGCACTACGATTGGCTGTATCGGTGGAGCCCGGACTGATCAGCGCCTATCTATGAACTGAAAGGCCGCCCCGCCCGCCCATGGATCATCCCGTTCACAGCGATACCCATCGGCCGCCGGCGAACGGCGTGATCGATCCCGTCTGCGGCATGACGGTCGATCCGCACACGACGCCGCACCGGCATACCCATCACGGCCATTCGTATTATTTCTGCTCGTCCGGCTGCCGCACCAAATTCGCCGCCGATCCCGCGAAGTACCTCTCGCCGGCGGAGCGCGAAGCGCCGGCCGTGCCCGAGGGCACGGTCTACACCTGCCCGATGCATCCGGAGGTGCGCCAGGTTGGCCCCGGCGCCTGCCCGATCTGCGGCATGGCGCTCGAGCCGGAACTCGCGACCGCCGAGACCGGACCCAATCCCGAGCTCGCCGACATGACGCGGCGGTTCTGGATCGGGCTCGCCTTCACCCTCCCGGTCTTCGCTCTGGAGATGGGCGCGCATCTCGTCGGCGCGCATGCCTGGATCGATCAGACGCTGTCGAGCTGGCGTGCAATTCGCCTTGGCGACGCCGGTGGTGCTGTGGGCCGGCTGGCCGTTCTTCCAGCGCGGCTGGCAGTCGCTCCTCACGCGCAATCTCAACATGTTCACGCTGATCGCGCTCGGCACCGGCGTCGCCTACGGCTACAGCGTGATCGCGACGCTCGCGCCCGGGCTGTTCCCGGCCGCGTTCCGCGGCCACGGCGGCGCGGTCGCGGTCTATTTCGAGGCCGCGGCGGTCATCACCGTGCTGGTGCTGCTCGGGCAGGTGCTGGAGCTGCGCGCGCGCGAAGCCACCTCCGGCGCGATCCGCGCGCTGCTCGACCTGCAACCGAAGACCGCGCGGCGGGTCGCCGAGGACGACAGCGACGAGGCGAAGTGGCGCTCGAGCAGGTTGCGGTCGGCGACCGGCTGCGGGTGCGGCCGGGCGAGCGCATTCCGGTCGATGGCGAGGTGATCGACGGCCGCTCATCGGTCGATGAATCGATGGTGACCGGCGAGTCGATGCCGGTGACCAAGGAGCCCGGCGAGCAAAGCGATCGCCGGCTCGATCAACCGCTCCGGCTCGTTCGTGATGCGCGCCGGCAAAGTCGGGCGCGACACGCTGCTTGGCGCAGATCGTGCAGATGGTGGCGGCGGCGCAGCGCTCGCGCGCGCCGATCCAGCGGCTGGCCGATCAGGTCTCGGGCTGGTTCGTCCCGGCCGTCATCGCGGCGGCGATGCTTGCGTTCGGCGTGTGGGCGGTGTTCGGTCCGGAGCCGCGCTTCACCTATGCGCTGGTCGCGGCGGTGAGCGTTCTCATCATCGCCTGCCCGTGCGCGCTCGGGCTCGCGACGCCGATGTCGATCATGGTCGGCGTCGGGCGCGGCGCGCAGGCTCGGCGTGCTGATCAAGAACGCCGAAGCGCTCGAACGCATGGAGAGGATCGACACCATCGTCATCGACAAGACCGGCACGCTGACCGAAGGCAAGCCGAAGGTGGTCGCCATCGTGACCGCGCAAGGTTTCGTCGAAAACGAAGTCTTACGGTTTGCGGCCAGCGTCGAGCGCGCCAGCGAGCATCCGCTGGCGGCGGCGATCGTTGCCGCCGCCGCTGCGCGCAAGATCGAACTCGCTGCGCGTGATGGGCTTCGACTCGCCGGCCGGCAAAGGCGCGGTCGGCATGGTCGAGCGCTGCCGCGTCGCGCTCGGCAATGCGCCGTTTCTCGCCGAATTGGGCATCGCCACCGGCCCGCTCGATGCCGAAGCGGAGCGGCTGCGGCGCGACGGCGCGACGGCGATCTACGTCGCGCTCGACGGCAAGCTCGCCGGCGTCATCGCGATCGCCGATCCGGTGAAGGAGACGACGCCGGCGGCGCTGAAGGCGCTGCGCCGAGGACGGCCTGCGGGTCGTGATGCTGACCGGCGACAACCGCACCACCGCGCAGGCGGTCGCGCGTCATCTCGGCATCGACGAGGTCGAAGCGGAGGTGCTGCCCGATCGCAAGGCCACGCGTGGTCGAGCGGCTGCGACGCCGAGGGACGCGTCGTCGGCGATGGCCGGCGACGGCGTCAACGATGCGCCGGCGCTCGCCGCCGCCGATGTCGGCATCGCCATGGGCACCGGCACCGACGTCGCGATCGAGAGCGCGCATGTCACGCTTGCTCAAGGGCGACCTCACCGGGCATCGTGCGCGCGCGCCGGCTGTCGGCCGCGACCATGCGCAACATCCGCCAGAACCTGTTCTTCGCCTTCATCTACAACGCCGCCGGCGTGCCGATCGCCGCCGGCCTGCTCTATCCGGTGTTCGGCGTGCTGCTTGTCGCCGGCGATTGCGGCGGCCGCGATGGCGATGTCGTCGGTGAGCGTGGTCGCGAATGCGTTGCGGCTGCGCAAGGTGAATATCTGAGGCGCGGGCTTGGAACTGCAGCTTCTCGGACGACGCACTAACGGATGGCGTTGCCGCTGCCCCAGGTCGGCGGGGTCACGCACTTCTTGCGGCGCGACACCGTGTCGATCACCGCGAGTTCTTCGACCACGGTGCGGTATTCGCCGCGATAGGCGACCGTGCTGACCAGGCCGCCGCCGGCGCTCTGCTCGGCCTTCTCGATCAGTTGCCGCAGCTTCACCTCGCGCTCGGACGCGGCGCGGCCCGCCGTCGCGATCTGCTCGCAGCTGTGATATTCATATTTGCCGGGATCGGCGAACAGCATCACGTCGACATTGCTCGATGTCGAGCAGCCCGCCGCCGTGAGCGCCAGCGCGAGCATGCTCGCGCGCAAAGCCCGGCGGTGACGATCCAGATTCTGCATGGGTTCTTCGGTGGCAAAACCCCCCATCATTTACACGCCAAGCGTCAATAATCGGTACTAGTGTGGCGGTTCAGAGTCCGCATCACTCTTGCGGCTAGTCCGACATGCGGACTTCTGAACCAAAGCCACACTAGAATCAGAAAGCTGTAGTGTCCTTCGATGGGTTCCCGGATCGAGGCCGGGCCGTCCGATGTTCTCAAGTCCTGGGATTGCAAGCCGCCGATGCGTGACGAATTCGCCGAATGACGGCGACAGCGGCCCGGGGATTATCTTTCGCAATCCAGGTAAAGATGCCGTCGAGATCTTCGTCGGCCTTCGCACGGACGACAATCTTCATACGCCGAAGCGGCGCAGGCGTTCATCGAATTCGGCGAGGCTTAGAACCTGCGGATTCGGTTCAGCCCGTCGACGTCGCAATTCGACCAGCTGCTCTTCGCTCAGACGACAGCCGCTCCGGTCCTGCGCTTCGATGCTCATGAGGATATCGGCCGCGTCCTCCTGCCGCTCGGGAGGCCATGTCAGCACACGGTCGAGAATCTCTTTCACCTGCTCTTTCGTCATCCGAAAATGATAGCACACGATGAGCTTTGGCGCATCCCCTCTGCCGGAGCGCGCCCACCCAATTGTATCGAGAGCCTTCGCCGGTTCATCTGAACCGGGGATCACGCGATCCGCTCGCTGCCCTTGATCTGGCTGCGGTGCATGACCCGCCGGGTCTTGGGATCGAACGGGTCGCGCCGGTGCAGCACCGACAGGTTGTTCCACATCAGCAGGTCGCCGACCGTCCATTCATGGCACATGGCGAAGCGCGGCTGCGTCGCGTGCGCCCACAGCGCGTCGAGCAACGCATCGCTCTCGGCGACGCTCAGCCCCAGCACATAGGCATTCGGACGCCGGCCGAGGAACAGCGCCTTGCGACCGGTCTTGGCATCGGTGCGCACCAAAGGATGACGCGCGCCGACCGTCTGCCGCACATCGGTGACGTCCTGATAGCCCTTGCGCAGCATGCCGGCCGAATTGCGCGACGCATCGTGGATTGCGATCTTGCCGTCCGCCGCCGCCTTCAGGTCGGCGGGCAGCGCATCGTAGGCCGCGAACATGTTGGCGAAATAGGTATTGCCGCCCGCTTCCGGCGGCGGCACCTCCAGCGCATGCAGCATCGCGGCCTTGGGCGGCACATCGACGTAGGTCATGTCGGCGTGCCAGACCGCCTCGCCGTCGCCGAGATTGCCGATCGGCTTGCCGGCCTCGACGACGTTGGAGATGACGTTGAGCTCGGGATGGTCTTTGAGGAACGGCTCGCCAAAGGGGTTCGGCCCCGGCGGATCGAGCTCGCCGAAATTCTTGCTGAAGGCGATGAGTTGCGGATCGGACAGCGCCTGGTCGTGAAACACGACCACCAGCCGCTCGCGCCACGCGTCCGCGATGGCGTCGATGTCGGCCGGCGGCAGCGGCTTTGACACATCGACGCCGGCGACTTCCGCGCCCAAGGGGCCGTCAAGGTTTCTGATCGAGATCATCACAGCGCCCCCTTCAGTGGTGGCATGGGCGGGCCATCATTGCGGACGGCCGACGTCAATCGGCACAGGCTCGCCCCTATGGCAGCGCCTCACATATCCGCTGATTTTGCCGCTGGGATCTCCGCATGGCAACACGGCAACCTCGCGGCGCACGGTGTCGCGCTCGTTAGCGCCGCGGTGGCGACGAGCGTCAAACGCCGGCCCGTGCAGGCATCAAGGATGCTGACGCCGACTGCGGCTTTGCGCGCGCTGCCCGGTACGACCGAATGCGTCCGATGCGGCAACACTGGAGCCGCGACGGAGCGGCTTCCGGCGCGTTTTCAGCGGCGATTCCGGTATTCGATTGGGCTGTTGATGGGGCGTCTTTGCGTACGCATCCATATAGGCCCAATCATCTTGGCCCTGCGAAATGACGAAGGGCTCGCCTTCAATTTTCTTGACCATTGATACGCTACCACACGCTACACACGACACACGCTACACACGCGAATGGTGAGAAGCGTATCGGCCAGGGTCGGCCGGAGCAAGCCGCGACCGGGCCGCTTGAGTGGTCAGAACGCCACGTTTTCGCCTTGATTGGACAGGGGAATTTCGGCTCGGTGGGTGGCGCGGGCGGCCGCTCAGACCCGCGATACCTTCATGGTGCGGACGGCCGGACTCGAACCGGCACGGGCTTTTGGCCCAACGGATTTTAAGTCCGTTGCGTCTACCATTTCGCCACGTCCGCGCGGGGTGGTTCTAGCATGGGCGCGCAGGAGTCGCGCGCGTCCTTCGGCAAGCCCGGAGCATCCTTGTGGACTTGGCCGCGAGGACCTAGGGCCCTTGTAGATCTTGCCCCATAAGCTTTCCCAGTCCTCGCCGCCGGCATCGGTGACGCGGCCGTCGCGCTCGTAGAACTTGTTGGGAATCTGGAACATCGCCAGCATCAGCCCGCCGTCCGGCGCCCAGGCGGCGTGGCGGCTGCCGGCCTCGCGCCAGACGAACTCGCCGGGGCCGACGTCGAGGCCGGCGTCGGGGCCTTCGCGATCGACCAGCCGGCCCTCGATGACGTAGGTCTGCTCGATCCGGACGTGCTCGTGGTCGGGCAGCAGCGCCCCCGGCGCAAAGCGCGTCAGCGCGGTGACCAATCCGCTTGCGGGATCGAACAGCAGCGTCTTGATCTCGCAACCGGGGAAGCGCGTCTCCTGCCACTCCATGGTGGCGGGGCGCACGTGATGCGAGCGCGGCTCGGCTTTCGATTTGGGCGTGACGGCGTCCATGCTCAATCTCCGTCGCTACAGCACGCTGCAATGTTAGCACGCAACGCGCGCGGCTACAGCCCGGCGTCGCGGATCGGCGGCTGGAAGGTCAGGCCGGTGTCCCAGGGGAAGAAGATCCAGGTGTCCTGCGACACCTCGGTGATGAAGGTGTCGACCATCGGCCGGCCCATCGGCTTGGCGTAGACGGTGGCGAAATGCGCCTCGGGCAGCAGCTCGCGCACGATCCTCGTGGTCTTTCCGGTATCGACCAGGTCGTCGACGATCAGCACGCCCTTGCCGCGTCCGCCGCCGATCGCGGCGACGGCCGGCGCGATCGTCTTGATCACCCGCACGTCGCCCTGCGTGGTGTGATTGTAGCTCGCCACGCAGACGGTCTCGATCATCCGGACGCCGAGCTCGCGCGCGACGATCGCGGCCGGCACCAGGCCGCCGCGGGTGATGCACACCATCGCCTCGAACGGGCCGGCCTCCGCCAGCCGCCAGGCAAGCGCGCGCGCATCGCGGTGGAACTGGTCCCAGGAAACCGGAAACGGCTTCTGCGGCTCACGCGGTTCGGTCACCATCGGACGGCGGCTCACATCGGCAGGTCGATGACGAAATCGAACCGCGCCGCCACTTGCCACCCTGCGCGTTGCCGGCGCTGCTGGTCTGCATCACCAGTTCCTTGCGGAACAGCCCGTCGCGGCGGTTGCCGGCTTCATTGGGAAAATAGAGCTGCGTGGTGAGCAAGAGCTTGCCGCCGGCCGCGACATTGACGTGGTAGTGACGGGTGCGGCCGGGATAAAGCGCCGGGCGTGATGGTGCGGATGCGGTAGCGCCCCTTCTCGTCGGTGTAGACGCGGCCGCGATAGCGGAAGCCCTTGTTGTCGTAAGCGCCGCGCTCGTCGGCATGCCAGATGTCGACCACCGCACGCGCCACCGGATTGCAGCCGCGGGTCAGGATGAAACCGGTCAGCTCCACCAGCCGCGCTTTGGCGCCGGGCTCGACCAGGTCGACGCGGCCCGGCGAGCCGGCGCGAAAATAAGGTCCCTCGGTCTGCGCCGGCGTGGCCGCGCCCTCCTGGCCGCACTGCGGCGTGAGCGGTAGTTCCTGCGCGAGCGCGCGCGCGCCGCCGATCACCGCGCCGCCGGCGGCAAGCACGCCTCGCACCACGGCGCGGCGGGTTGGACGATGCTTCATGCATTCACTCCACTCTGCGCTACAGCGCCGCCCGCAGCCGCTTCAACATGTCCTCGATCGCCGTTTGGCCGCCGCGAGCTTGGCCGGGTCGCGCGAGCGCAGCACGACATTGGTGTTGGGCCCGCGCTGTTCGTCGAAGAACGGATAGCTGCCGATCGCAACCTCCGAATGCGCCTTGGCGATCTCGCCGAACGGCGTGCCGATGTCACCTTCGCGGCAGTCGGCGCGCACGGTTTCCGACAGCATGCGCACGCCGGTTTTCAGTTTCGGCGCCACCTCGTCGAGCATCGCCTGCATGATGGTCGGCACGCCCGCCATCACGATCACGTTGCCGAGCCAGAACCCGGGCGCGGCCGACACCTTGTTGTGGACGAGGTCGGCGCCGGCGGGGATGCGGGTCATGCGCATGCGCGCCTCGTTCATCTCGCCGCCGGTCTGCGCCAGCCGTTCGCTCAAGATCTTGACCGCCCGCGGATCATGATTGATCGCCACCCCGAACGCCTTGGCGACGCATTCGGCGGTGATGTCGTCATGCGTCGGCCCGATGCCGCCGGTGGTGAACACATAGGTGTAACGGGCCCGCAGCGCATTGAGCGCGGTGACGATCTCCGCCTCCTCGTCGCCGACGACGCGGACTTCCTTCAGGTCGATCCCCAAGGCGGTCAGGTATTCGGCGATGTAGCCGATGTTCTTGTCCTTGGTGCGGCCGGATAGGATTTCGTCCCCGATCACCAGCAACGCGGCGGTGACCAAAGCGGCGGAAGGCGAAGCAGCCGTCATGTTCGTCCTTGGGTTCCCGTTCAGGCTTGCAGGCGTGCGACATAACCTGCCATCGGACCCAAGCAGGCTTCAAGTCAGGCGCAATCCAAGGCAAAGTAGCCCCCAAAAGGCTGCAACGCCAATCGGAAAGACGGAGAAACGCCCGATGATGACGATGCGATGGCTGGGCATCGCCGCGGCAGCGGTGTTGTGTGCAATGCCCCGGCGGCCGCCCAACAGAGTCATCGACCGGCCGATCAATATCTACGTGGCCGGCACCGCAGGCGGCGGCATCGATCTGTATGCGCGGGTGATGGCGCGGCATCTCGGCCGGCACATTCCCGGCAACCCGGCGGTCAACGTCCAGGTGATGCCGGGCGCCGGCGGCATTCGCGCCGCCAACTTCCTGGCCCAGCAGGCGCCCAAGGACGGCACCGCCATCACCACCTTCGCCGGTGGCCCGATCCTCGAACCGCTGATCGGCTCGCGCAAGACCGACTACGACAGCAGCCAGCTCACCTGGATCGGCGCCGTCACCAAGGACGTCGGGCTGTGCATCGCCTGGGGCGCCTCGCCGTTCAAGACCATCAAGGACGCTCAGCGCGACAGGCGGTGGTCGCCGGAACCGGCGCCGGCTCCGATACCGACACCTGGCCGGTGATCCTCAACGAGATTGATCGGAACGAAATTCAAGCTGGTGACCGGCTATCAAGGCACGCAGGAAACCGTCATCGCCATCGAGCGCGGCGAGGCGCACGGCCGCTGCACGTTCAGCTGCTCAGCGCTGAAGACCGCCAAGCCCGACTGGCTGCGCGACAAGAAGATCAACATTCTCATGCAACTGGCGTTTGAACGGCACGGCGATTTCCCGGACGTTCCGTTGATCTATGACCTGGTCAACAAACCGGACGACCGGCAGTTGCTCGACCTGATGATCGGGCCGTCGGCAATGGCGCGACCGTTCGCGGCGCCGCCCGGCCTGCCCGCGCCGATCGCGGCCACGCTGCGGCGCGCCTTCGACGCCACCATGAAGGATCCGGCGTTCCTCGCCGAGGCCGACAAGATCCAAGCCGAAATCCTTCCGACCACCGGCGAAGAGGTGCAAAAGCTGGTGGCGAGACTTTACGCGACCCCCAAGCCGGTGGTCGATCGGGTCAAGAAGTTCCTTGGCAACTGAAGCCGACAGAAAGACACGATGCATCGCTGCGGCGGCGTCTCGGCGGCTGAGCTGTGGTCCTAACCCGCTGATCGCGCTACGGACGCCATTCGGATAGCCACGGCGCGCCTAAAACATAGGCACGGTTGCCGTCGATGTGATGCGCAAGGCCTGTGCAGGCCGCCGATCGGGCTTGGCGCCCCTTTTGGCGCGCGGCTTGCTATGAATGCGGTAAGAGGCCAGCGCGGTCATCGCCGCCTGGGAGGTCGCAGCAGTGGTCGCCGTGTTCGACGAGATGACGGGGTTCGATGGGTCGGTCCGCTCGCCCTATGGGGAGCTGTCGCGCTGGCTCTCCGAAGTGCCGCCCGAAGTGCTCGACCACCGGCGGCGCGAGGCGGAACTGATCTTCCGGCGCATCGGCATCACCTTCGCGGTCTATGGCGAGGCCGACGCGCAGGAACGGCTGATCCCGTTCGACGTCGTCCCGCGCATCCTCGCCGCCGCCGAATGGGACTTTCTGCAGCCGCGGCCTCGAGCAGCGGGTCAAGGCGATCAACGCCTATATCAGCGACATCTACGGCCGGCGCGAGATCCTGCAAGCGCCGGCGTCGATCCCGGAAGACCTGGTCTTCCAGAATCCGGTGTTCCGGCCGGAGATGAACGGCCAGAAGGTTCCGCACGACATCTACGTGCACATCGCCGGCATCGACATCGTGCGCGTCGACGCCGAGACTTCTACGTGCTCGAGGACAATGCCCGCACGCCCTCCGGCGTCTCCTACATGCTGGAGAACCGCGAGATCATGCTGCGGCTGTTCCCGGAACTGTTCTCGCGCCATCGCGTCGCGCCGGTCGAGAACTATCCCGACGAACTGCTGGCGACGCTGAAATCGGTCGCGCCGACGAGCGCCTCGTCCGATCCGACCGTCGTCCTGCTCACGCCCGGCATCTACAACTCCGCCTACTACGAGCACTCGTTCCTCGCCGACAAGCTCGGCGTCGAGCTGGTGGAAGGCCGCGACCTGTTCGTGAAGGACGACGATCGTCTACATGCGCACGACCGCAGGGCCGCAGCGCGTCGACGTGATCTACCGCCGCATCGACGACGACTTCCTCGATCCGCTCGCCTTCCGCCCGGATTCGGCGCTCGGCGTGCCGGGCCTCATGTCGGCCTACCAGGCCGGCAATGTCACGCTCGCCAACGCGGTCGGCACCGGCATCGCCGACGACAAGGCGGTCTACAGCTACATGCCCGAGATCGTGAAGTTCTATCTCGGCGAAGAGCCGATCCTGAACAACGTGCCGACCTGGCGCTGCCGCGAGCCGGACGCATCTCGCCTATGTGCTCGACCACCTCGAGGAGCTGGTGGTCAAGGAAGTCCACGGCTCCGGCGGCTACGGCATGCTGATCGGGCCCAAGGCCGACAAGGCGCAGATCGCGGCGTTCCGCGCCAAGCTGAAATCGGCGCCCGAAGAACTTCATCGCCCAGCCGACGCTGGCGCTGTCCACCTGCCCGACCTGCGTCGAGGAAGGCATCGCGCCGCGGCACGTCGACCTGCGGCCGTTCGTGCTGGTCGGGCGCGACCGCATCCGCATCGTGCCGGGCGGGCTGACGCGGGTCGCGCTGCAAAAGGGCTCGCTGGTCGTCAATTCGAGCCAGGGCGGCGGCACCAAGGACACCTGGGTGCTGGATACGTAAGATGCTGTCGCGCACCGCCGACAATCTCTACTGGCTGTCGCGCTACGTCGAGCGCGCGGAATATCTCGCGCGCATCCTGGAAGTCACGCAGCGGCTGACCACGCTGCCGCTCGCCTATGTCGGCACCAGCAACGAATGGGAATCCGCGGTCGCCACGGCCGGCTGCGCCGGGGCGTTTGCCGCGCACTATTCGGAAGCCAACGAGGAAACGGTCACCGAATTCCTGTGCTTCTCGACGGCCAATCCGTCCTCGATCCGCAATTGCTTCGAGCTCGCCCGCACCAATGCGCGCGCCGTGCGCACCGCCCTCACCATGGAAATGTGGGACGCGATCAACGGCACCTGGCTGCAGCTCAAGCGCTTCGGCAACGGCCCGACCTCGCGCGAGGAATTCATGCGCTTCCTGCGCTGGGTGCAGGAAGCCTCGCTGCGCTTCGACGGCCGCGCCTACCGCACCATGCTGCGCAACGACGCCTACTGGTTCTCGCGGCTCGGCCTCTATCAGGAACGCGCCGACAACACCGCGCGCATCCTCGACGTCAAGTTTCACCTGCTGCTGCCGGCCAACGAACGCGTCGGCGGCCCGCTCGACTATTTCCAATGGGCGGCGATCCTGCGCTCGGTCTCGGCGCTGACCGCCTATCACTGGGTCTACAAGGAGAGCGTCAAACCCTGGCTGATCGCCGACCTGCTCATCCTCAAGGACGAGATGCCGCGCTCGCTCGCAAGCTGCTATGGCAACTTGGTGCAAAATCTCGACTACATCGCGCAGGCTTACGGCCGCCAGGGTCCGGCGCAGCGCCTGGCCCGCGGCATCGCGAACCCACATCCAGAACAGCCGGATGGAAGAAATCTTCCAGCAGGGACTGCACGAATTCATCAGCGACTTCATCTCCGCCAACAACCGCCTGGGTGCGGCGATCACCGAGCAGTACTTGATGTGAACACCCAAAGTGGTGGACATTCCAGACGCGGTCGTGTTGGTGGCCTCCTATGCGAATTCACGTCGTGCATCGCACCGTCTATCGCTATGCCACGCCGGCCACCGGCGTGATCCAGATGTTGCGCCTGACGCCGCGCAATCATGACGGCCAGTTTGTGGTCGACTGGCACATCGACGTCTCGGCGGATTGCCGGCTGGATCAGCACGAAGACGCCTTCGGCAATATCTCCCATACCTTCACCGCGGATGGCCCCTTCGACGAACTCGTGGTGGCGGTCGAAGGCCAGGTCGAAACCCGTGACACCGAGGGGTGGTGACCGGCGCGGTCGAGCGGTTTCCGCCGTCGCTGTTCCTGCGCGAGACGCCGCTGACCAAACCCGACGACGCCATCATGAGCTTTGCGGCCGCCGCCCGCGCCGCCGCCGGCGACGACACCCTCGCTCTGCTGCACGCGATGCTGCAGCGCTTGCATGGCGACATCACCTTCGATGCCGATCCAACCCATGTCGCCACCACCGCATCCGAAGCGTTCGCGCTCAAGCGCGGCGTCTGCCAGGACCTGACGCACATCTTCATCGCCGCGGCGCGCAGCCTCGGAATTCCAGCGCGCTACATCAGCGGACATTTCCATCGTAGCGACGGCGTGGTCGAGCAAATTGCCGGCCATGCCTGGGCCGAAGCCTTCGTCGCCATCCCTCGGCTGGGTCGCCTTCGACGCCACCAATGGCATCTGCGCCACCGATGCCCATGTCCGGGTGGCCGCAGGCCTCGACTATCTGGGCGCCGCACCGGTGCGCGGCACCCGCTTCGGCGGCTCCGGCGAGACACTGGCCGTCGACATCCATGTTGGCCAGACGTCACGGCAGTCGCAGAACTGATCGGCCGTTGCCCCGCAGCCGGGCAGATCGCTATAAGAGGCTGCCATCCGGGAGGCGACCTGTTCATGACCTATTGCTGCGGAATTCTGGTTCGCGACGGCCTCGTGATGTTTGCCGACACCCGCACCAACGCCGGCGTCGACAACGTCTCGACGTTCCGGAAGCTTCACGTCTTCAGCAAGCCGGGCGAGCGCGTCATGGGAATTGCGACCGCTGGCAATCTCTCGATCAGCCAATCGGTCGTCAGCATGCTGCGCGAGGGCTGGGAAAACCCCGACACCGGCGAGACCGAAACATTGATGACGGCGCCGACGCTGTTCCAAGCGGCGCAACGCGTCGGGCGTACCATCCGCAAGATTCCACGACGAAGAGGCCGCCGCGCTCGAAGCGAACGATGTCAGTTTCGATGTGTCGTTTCTGCTCGGAGGACAGATCAAAGGCGAGCGCCCTCGCCTGTTTCTGCTGTATTCCGCTGGCAATTTCATCGAGTGCACGCAGGACACACCGTATCTACAGATCGGCGAGCACAAGTATGGCAAGCCGGTGCTCGACCGCGCCATCAGCTATGACCTCGATCTCTATGACGCATTGAAGATCGGCTTGGTATCGGTCGACTCCACCATGCGCTCGAATCTCAGCGTCGGGATGCCGCTCGATGTTCTGGTGGCGCGGCGCGATGCGTACGAGGCCGAAGTCAATTATCGCATAGAGCCGGGCGAGCCCTATTTTCACGATCTGCGGGAACGCTGGTCGGCAGCCTTGCGGGCCGCCCATCTCAACATCCCGCGTCCGCCTTATGGCAGCACACGCTGAAGTTATATCCGCGGTCTCTATTTACATTACCAAGACAGGGTTCTTAACCCGAGATTAACGCCAGGCTTCGAAATACGCCTGTGAGAGGGGCCTAAGCCCCGGAAATCACGCAACGAAAGTCAATTTAACAGATGTCCTGACGTAGTCTCCGGGCGTGAAATCCCCTGGGACAATGAGTTCAATCTTGCCTGCTCTACACCCCGGCGAACGACGCATGACAGCCAGCCGCTATCACGCGCGGCCGGGCGTGGTGATTCCGATTGGAATCATCGTCGTCGTTGCGATCGCCAGCGTTGTTATCGCGGTGCTCGGCTCTGCGCGCCGGGCTGACGAGGTCGCGCTCGCGACCGAGCGTCATCTATTTGCGCGCGCGCTGCACAGCTACGGCGAGCGCATGCAGCGCGAGGTCGAGGCCGTCGCCACCTCCGAGGAGGCACACCGCAAGATCCGCATCAAATTCGACATCGACTGGATCGAACTCAACGTTGGGCAACGGCTGCAATCCTATTTCGATCATCACTTTGTTTTCATCGCGGATCCGACCGACAAGCTTCTGTATGCCACCGCTGGTAACCGCCGCATGGATCCAGCTTGGTTTAATTCCGTCCGCGACGAGCTTGCGCCCGCTATCGGTCAGTTGCGAGGCCGCATCGACGACGCAGCACCTGGTGCCTCGGTCAATGCTGATCGGGAGTCTCGTCAAGGACCGGTGCAACGCGTCACCCGCGTGCAAACCTTCCTCGGTCGCCCAGCCATCATGGCGGCGATCGTGATCACCCAGCCGGGCGAGGATGCGCAGGAGGCGGCGCGCAAGGCTCCCATCGCGATGACCGTGAAACTCATCGATGGCGAGGTGCTGACGGAAATCGCGGCGCAATTGCGGTTGCACAATCTCCGGCAGGTCGGCATCGAGGCGATTCCGCCTGGCGACTATTTCTACGGCTTGTCTGACCCGCAAGGCGTGCAGATCGCCGCCTTCGCATGGACGCCCAAGCAGCCGGGCGCGGAGATCGTCAACAGCATCATCCCGTTCGTCATCATCGCGGTCGCCGGCATCATTCTGCTGGGCATTCTGGTGCTGCGGCACATGCGCCGCACGGCGGTCACGATCGCGTCGGGTGAATCGCGGCTGCGTCATCTGGCGCTGCACGACTCGCTGTGCGGCCTGCCCAACCGGACCTACTTCAGCGAACGCCTGGAGACCGTGATCACCAGCGTGCGCGGTGGAAGTCCGCCAGCGGCCTTGCTCTACATCGATCTCGATCATTTCAAGGACGTCAATGACACGCTTGGCCACCCGGTCGGCGATGAATTGATCCGCGCGGTGACGCAGCGGCTGACCAATACGATCCGCGAGAACGACCTCGTCGCCCGCATCGGCGGCGACGAATTCGCCGTGATCACGGCCGGCGGCTCCGAGCATTCCGACCTGCTGAACATCGCCAATCGCCTGATCTCGACCATTTGCACGCCGTACACGATCAACAATCAGACCATCGTGATCGGCGCCAGCATTGGTATCGCCGTGATCACCGACAAGGTCGGCGGCGCGGCCGACATCATGCGCCATGCCGATATGGCGCTCTATCGGGCCAAGAACGAAGGCCGCAACCGCGCCTGCATCTACGACACCGCAATGGATACCGACTTGCTCAAGCGCAAGTCGGTCGAGAATGATTTGCGGCTCGCGATCGAGCGCGACGAAATCCGGCTCGTCTATCAGCCGATCGTCAACAACAGCGGTGAGACCGTGGTCGGCGTCGAGGCGCTCTGCCGCTGGACGCATCCCGTTCGCGGCGAGATCCCACCGTCCGAGTTCATTCCGATCGCGGAGAACAGCGGACTGATCATCAGCCTTGGCGAATGGGTGCTGCGTCGGGCGTGCATCGACGGCAATGCCTGGCCGAAGCTTATCGTTTCCGTCAACGTGTCGGCGCTGCAGTTCCGCCGCGCCGACTTCGTCGACGTGGTGGAACGCATTCTCGCCGACACCGGATTCGATGCGACTCGTCTCGAGTTGGAAGTCACCGAGAGCACCCTGATCGGCAACGTCGAGACCGCGGAACTCGCAATGTTCCGCCTCAAGGCGCTGGGCGTGCGGCTTGCGCTCGACGACTTCGGCACCGGCTATTCGAGCTTGCTCTATCTGCGCCGGTTCCCGTTCGACAAGCTCAAGATCGACCGCAGCTTCGTCCATTCGATCGAGCGCGCGTCCGACGCCGCCGCGATCGTGCATGCCGTGGTCAGTCTCGGCCGCGGCCTCGGCATGAAGGTCACCGCGGAAGGCGTCGAGACCGCCGAGCAGCACCTGTTCCTGCGCGCCGCCGGCATCCATTTCATGCAGGGCTACCGCTTCGGCCGGCCGAGCCCGGTGGCGGAGATCAGCAAGCGGCTGAACGAGCCGGGATCATTCAAGGTCGCCGACGAAATCCCCGGAATGAAGAAGACCGGCTGACGCCGGTTCATCGAGTTTGATACCCTGATAATTCGCTCTGAAACCGCCTGATATCCCCCGCGCGGGGGATGCCTCTATCATGTGATTTAAGGCGTATTATTATTTTGCATCAATTGGCGACCGACGCGTCGCAACATGGCGGCCAGGAATTGCTGATGCAGCTCGACGTCGACCCCGAACAGCTCTCCGACGTCATCGGCAAGATCTACGACAGCGCCATCGATCCGGCCCTGTGGCCGTTGGCATTGGAAGGCTCGTGCCGCCTGATCGGTGCGACGTTCGGCACCGTTGGCCTCTACGACTGCGAGCGAAGATCCATCGGCTGGGGCATCCAGTGGGGGGGCGATCCCCACTGGGTCAAACTGTTGCAGGAGAAATACGCAGCCATCATGCCGTTCTGGCCCATCATGCATCTCCACGAACTGGGCGAGGTCGGCAATACCCAAAGCCTCATCGATAAGATCGGAGGCGACGCCGCGGAAATTCGCAAGCATCCGTTTTTCAAGGAATGGGCGGAACCGGCCGGGTACCTCGACGTCGCCGCCTGCGTCGTTGCACGATCCGGCAACCGCTTTGCCACCTTCCACCTGCAAACACCGCCGACGCGCGACCTCGTCGGCCCCCGCGATTTTGCCATCCTCAAACTGCTCTACCCCCACCTGCGCCGTGCCGTCACCATCGGCGACCTGCTCGACATGCGCTCCATTGCCATGGCGGCGTTCGAAGCGACGCTGGACACGCTGGCGATCGCAGTCGTGTTGGTCGACGCCGAGGCACACATCCGCCACGCCAATGCGGCGGCACAGGCGATGCTCGGCGCGGGCGCGCCGATCCTCGCGCAGCATGGCGAATTACGCGCAAGTTCCCCGCAAGCGACGACGGCGCTCACCACTGCGATCGCCCGCGC
The DNA here is from genome assembly GCA_963741595.1 of uncultured Alphaproteobacteria bacterium. Classification (GTDB taxonomy): domain Bacteria; phylum Pseudomonadota; class Alphaproteobacteria; order Rhizobiales; family Xanthobacteraceae; genus VAZQ01. The sequence continues at coordinate 64,428 of CAVUIV010000002.1, read as the reverse complement.
GGCGACCGACGAAGCGCAGATCGGCCTCGCCGGCATCGGCGTGCCCGTGCACGGCCCCGACGGCCAGCACGCCATCGCCCATGTGCTGCCGCTGAAATTCGGAGAGCTTCGCCCCGACCTCGCCCACGGTGCGGTTGCCGCCGTGTTCGTGACGCCGGCGCAAATCAATCCCTTGCCGCCGGTGGAGGCGCTTGCCGCGCTCTATGAGCTCACCCCGACCGAGGCGCGCGTGCTGATTGAGATCGCATCAGGCAAGAACCGTGCGGCGTCCGCCGAGGCGCTCGGCATCGCCGACTCGACAGTGAAGACCCACCTCGCCCGCATCTACGAGAAGACCGGCACTTCGGAACAGGCCGACCTCGCCAAGCTGGTCGCGAACCTGACCCCGCCGGTGGCGGCTCGGCCCAAGGAACGGTCTAAGGGTTAGCGAATGACCTGAAGCGCAAAAACCGGGCCGGCTTGGAGGGCGCCCCAATAGGCCTGCCCTTCGAGACCGATCGACCCATGGCGGATGCTGGTCGAAAAGCGCTCGTAGCGCGGAAGACGCCACGCGTTCGACGATAGACGCTGAGATCAGTAGGCAGCGCGGACCGGGCCGCCCAGGTTCCATTTCCAGACCAGTTCGGTGCGGATGGTCTGGACGATTTTCTCGCTGTCCATGCCGACGCCGGTGCGGACGCCGGTGGCGGAGTTCAAGAGCGGGACAAATTCGTTGCCGTAGCGGGCGTAGCGATATTCGCTCCGGATGGACCAGCTCGGTATCAGCATAATTTCCGTGCCGCCGCCCAAGAACCAGCCGGAATAAGTGGTGGCCGCAAAGTGCGACCCAAACGAGACCGGCGGCGTCGCTAGCGAGATTTGGTCGACCCTGGAGAAACTCGCCTGGGTATAGCCGCCGTCGAAGTATGTCAGGATCGTCGGCGTGAACAGCCAGCCGATGCGGCCACCGGCCGCCCATGCCGACCGCATTTTCTCCGACCCGAAAAACACGGCGTAGTTGGCGGCATAGTCGCTCTTCAGGTCGGCAAAATCATAGTCCGCGATGGCGCCGATGACCCAACGATCGCTCACCTGATAGTCGCAGCCGCCACCCACGGTCCCGAACCAACCGCGACCGCCCGCTGTGTTGACCGGCGTGAAGACGGTCACCGGGCCCAGGATCGGATCGGTTTGATACGCCATATCCTGATTCCACATGCCATAGCCGCCGCCGGCGGCAACATGGCAGCCGCTCCAATTGGCGGCCGGCTGCGCTCTGGCTGGCGTTGCTGCAACCGTTGCGCCGCCGTTCCATTTCCAGATCAGTTCGGTGCGCACGGTCTGCACGAACTTCTCGTTATCCGTGCCGTTGTTGAATTCCGCCCCCGTCGCGGTGATCACCTCCGGGGTGTATTTGTTGTCGTAGCGCGCGTAGCGATATTCGCTGCGGACGAACCAACCGGACGAGAGCATGAATTCGGTGCCGCTGCCGAGAAACCATCCGGAGTAGGTGGTCGCCGGTATGTGCGACACCGTGGTCGGTGGAATCCCACCAAAGAACAAGTCCGCCCTGCCGAAACGTGCCTCGGTATAGCCGCCGCTGACGTATGCCAGGACTGTTGGCGTGACCAGCCAACCGAGACGACCGCCGACCGCCCACGATGACCGCAGCTTCTCGTTCGCGAAATAGTTGCTGGTCGCATTGACGAGGCTGCCTTTGAGGCTGCCGAAATCATAGTCCGCCAAGGCGCCGACGACGAAACGTTCGCTCACCTGATAGTCGCAGCCGCCGCCCACGGTGCCGAAATAGCCACGACCGCCTGATGTCGTTGTGGCGGAGAGGACCGTGACGGGACCAAAGGTCGGATTGGAGGTGCGGGTCGAATCCTGATTCCACAAGCCGTAGCCGCCGCCAGCGGCGACATAGCAGCCGGTCCAACTGGCAACCATCTGCGCCGCCGGCGCTTTCAACACGGGCGCCTTGGCAGGGATATCGGCCGCAAAGGCGGGGCCGATCATGACAGCAGCAGCTATGGCGGCGAGAAATGGTTTGTGCATGGCCCCGCTCGTCAATTGAGTCCCTCAACATAAGTTACAGTATTTAGGACTATTTAGCAGCCCCCCGCACGGGGGATGCTATCGCGCGCGCGAAGCGGTTTCCCGCCGGACTGTGTCGGATGAGTCACAGCCACGCGTAGCGATGGCTGGAAACTGTGGCCGCAAACGCCGATTGCGGTGGACTGGCCGGGGGCTCCGGCGCGATATTTCGCTGGCGCCGTCGTAGGCTGCCCCCTCGTTGAACATTCCGTCCGGAGACTCGTATGGTCGCCTCGTCCAAGGTCGCGGTGGTTACCGGCGCCGGCACCGGCATCGGCAAAGCGGTGGCGCTGGCGCTCATGAAGGAGGGCTTTGCGGTCGCGCTCGCCGGCCGGCGCAAGGACAAGCTCGACGAAACTGCCGCTGCGGGCGTCAAGGTCAACGGCCAAAGCCTGGTGGTGCCGACCGACGTCAGCGATCCGGATTCGGTCCGGGCATTGTTCGCGCGCACCAAGGAGGTGTTCGGCCGCTGCGACGTGCTGTTCAACAATGCCGGCATCGGCGCCCCGGCGACGCCGATCGAGGACCTGCCGGTCGAGACCTGGAAGAAGGTCGTCGATATCAATCTGACCGGCATGTTCCTGTGCACGCAGGAAGCCATCCGCCTGATGAAGTCGCAGAACCCGCGCGGCGGCCGCATCATCAATAATGGCTCGATCTCGGCCCATACGCCCCGCCCCGGCGCTGTCGCCTACACCGCGACCAAGCACGCCGTCACCGGGCTGACCAAGCAGACCGCGCTCGACTGCCGTGGCAAGGACATCGTCTGCGGCCAGATCGACATCGGCAACGCCGCAACCCCGCTCACCGAGCGCATGGTGCAAGGCCAGGGCGTGCTGCAGCCGGACGGGCGGATGATGGTCGAGGCGCGCATGAACCCCGACGACGTCGGCCGCGCGGTGGTCTACATGGCGGGCCTGCCGCTCGACACCAATGTGCTGTTCATGACGGTGATGGCGAACGCGATGCCGTTCGTCGGAAGGGGTTAGGCACCCGCCGGGCGCTCGTACAATACGATCGGCGGCTCAGCGCCGCGGTTTCGGCTTGCGCGACGCCTCCGCCATGGCGGCGCGCATATCGGCGAGCAAGCGATCATTGTCCCGGGCCAAGCGCGTGACGACACTCTTCGGCACCGGCGTGTGCGGGTCATGCCGTCCGCCCCAGCGGACCATTTCAACCAGCAGGGGCGTCAGGTCGCGCCCCTTGTCGGTCAGGCTATAGATCACCTGCTTGCGATTATGCGGATCGGCGCGGCGTTCGATCAGCCCGCGCTCCTCGAGTTTCTTGAGCCGCGCGGTCAGAATGTTGGAGGCGATCCCCTCCGGCAACTCCATCAATTCCTTGAAATGGCGCTTCCCCGCGAACAGCAGGTCGCGAATGACCAGCAGCGTCCAGCGGTCGCCAAAAATGTCGAGGCCATAGTCGATCGGACAGCCGGATGTCTTGGTGCGCGTTGATCTCGCCATCGCCTCAACCTTGACAATTTACTTGCATTTTGCAAGCAAATGCGCATTCACTTGCATAATGAAAGTAAACGGGGGATGTCATGACAACCATCGATCGCCGCTTCGTATTCGCCGTTCTCGCCTATGTGCTGCCGACGTTTCCGCTCGGCTATGTCTGGCATCTGGTGTTGTTTCAGGATTTCTACGCCTCGCTCGCCGTGTACCGGGCCGACATCATCGTGCCGCTTGGCGTGGCCTCGATGCTGATCCAGGGGATCGCCTGGGCCTATCTTTATTCACGCCTGTTTGCCTCCGAAAGCGTCCTTGCAGGCGCACTCAAATTCGCCGCCCTGGCCGTACCCCTGGCCGGAAGCTTCCTGGTGCTGGCGATCTCGGCGAAGCATCATATGTCGTCGGTGTCCGGTTTCCTCATGATCGAGAGCGCATTCCTGGTCCTGCAATATCTGATCGTCAGCCCACTGATCGCCCTTGCCTTCGCCTATCGGCCGGCAGCGCCGGCACGGTAGAGCCTGGCGCATCGAGAGCGCGCCGGTTTTTTTGGCGCGCAGAGCCGCTACAATCCCGCCGAATTCCTCGGGGATGGGCGGAGCATGCTGCAACTTCAATCGGCTCTGGGCGTCGTCGGCCTCATCGCCATCGCCTGGCTGTTGAGCGAGCAGCGCGGCGCGGTGCGCTGGCGACAGGCCGCCCTGGCGCTCATCCTGACCGTGATCGTGGCGGTCATCCTGCTCAAAATCCCGCAGGCGGTCACCGCCTTCGCCGCCGTCAACCAGGCGGTCGGCGCGATCGCCGCCGCCACCCGCGCCGGCACCTCGTTCGTGTTCGGCTATCTCGGCGGCGGCCCCCTGCCCTACGATTTGAAGACGCCTGGCGCCGACTTCGTGCTCGCGCTGCAAGCGCTGCCGGTACTCCTGGTCATGAGCGTGCTGACCACGTTGTTGTTCTACTGGCGCATCCTGCCGCCGTTGGTGCGCGTGTTCTCGTGGGCGCTCAAACGCACCATCGGCGTCGGCGGCGCCGTCGGCCTCGCGACCGCCACCAATATTTTCGTCGGCCATGTCGAAGCGCCGTTGTTCATCCGTCCCTATCTCGCACGGCTGACGCGGTCCGAACTGTTCATCGTCATGACCGGCGGCATGGCCGGTATCGCCGGCACCGTGCTGGTCTTGTACGCGACCATGCTGGCGCCGGTGATTCCCGATGCGGCGGCGCATCTGGTGATCGCCTCGGTGCTCGGCGCGCCAGCGGCGATCCTCATCAGTCTGATCATGGTGCCGGAGCGGCAGACCAGCAGACCGGCGGCGAGCTGGTCGAGCCCGAGCCGGTCGCCTCGAGCACCATGGACGCCATCGTCAAAGGCACCCTGGCCGGGCTCGAACTGCTGCTCACCATCGTCGCCATGCTGATCGTGCTGGTCGCGCTGGTTCACCTCGCCAATGCCATCCTCGGGCTGCTTCCCGACTTCGCCGGAACGCCGCTCACGCTGCAACGTGTGCTTGGGTGGATCATGGCGCCGGTGTGCTGGCTGATGGGCATCCCGTGGGATCAGGCGACCACCGCCGGCAGCCTGATGGGCATCAAGACCATCCTCAATGAACTGATCGCCTATGTGGAGCTGTCCAAGCTCTCCGCGGACGCGCTCGACCCGCGTTCGCGGCTGATCATGCTCTACGCGATGTGCGGCTTCGCCAATTTCGGCTCGCTCGGCATCATGATCGGCGGCATGGCGACGATGGCGCCGGAACGCCGCGACGACATCGTCTCGCTCGGGCTGCGCTCGATCGTATCCGGCACGCTGGCGACCTGCCTGATCGGCGCGATCGTCGGCGCGCTGAACTGACGCGGATCCGAAATCGCGCAATGCATCCGAATTGAAAAGACCCTGCCGCTCGCCGCGGCAGGGTCTTATTGCAGACCGCGTGTAGAACCTCAGCTTATCCCGGCGTCGGCGCGTAGCGGCCGGTTGCCTGCGGCGCGTATCCGCCCTTGCCGCCCTTGGATTCCCATTCCAGGCGTGTGTCGCGCGGCCAGGTGCGCTTGAGGTCGTCGCGTACGTCGACCCGCAAGCGGCCAAGCCCGTCGATTTCGAGCTCGATCTTGTCGCCGTTCTGGAACGCATGCAGGCCGCGATGATTGGTGCCGGTCGCCAGTACGTCGCCAGGCTCCAATCCGTGGATGGAGCTCACGAACTCGATGCAGCGCGGGATTTTGTGCGCCATGTCGCTGGTGTTGTAGTTTTGTTTCAGCGTCCCGTTGTTCCACAGGCGAACCTGCAGCTTGTGCGGATCCTTGATCTCGTCGGCGGTGACGATGTAGGGCCCGATCGGCGCAAAGGTGTCGCGCGACTTCATCTGATAGAAGGTATTGCCCGGCGGCTTCAGCCCGCGCGCGGAGCCGTCGATGAAGTTGGTGTAGCCGAACACGTAGCTCATCGCGTCGGCTTCTTTGATGTTTGCGCCGCGCTTGCCGATGATCAGCGCAAGCTCGGCCTCGCCTTCAAAGTGGGTCGCCGGCACATCGGGCAGCACCATCGTACCGCTTTGCGCGAGAACACAGTTCGGCGACTTGAGAAATGCGTTGATCGGCGCCGGTTCCTTGCGCGTGCCGTCCTCCATGTAGTTGACGGCCATGCAATCCATATTGACCGGGCGCGGCAGCGGCGGCCGGATCGTGACCTTGTCGAGCGGAATGGCGCGGCCGCGACCGGCCGCCTGCTCGATCTTATTGCGATACTCGGCAAACCGCTCGATCACACCGTTGATGAGGTCGTGCGGCCCGAGATGCGGCACGTCCTTGACCGCATCCATGACGTCCACGACGACGTCATCCTTGAGCACACCAAGCCGGAAATCATCGAAAAATAGGATCTTCACGGCGTCCTCCCTTGTGGCTTTTTTGTCGGTGCGACACGCTAATCCCTGTCGGCGGATGTGATCAAGAGCCGATTCGCAAATCATCGCCCTTCCTTCCCAACAGACAGCGATGTAGTTTTAGGACAACGCTCAGGACACATGAGCATCCACGCGCGCATAGCGCGCTGACAAGGGAGGATCTGATGACGCTTCCCCGCCGTACGTTTGTCCGGCTGGCCGCCGGTGCTGTGGCCGCCCCCGCCATCTCACGTTTCGCATGGGCCGCTGCTGATCCGTCTCGGACCGTACGCATCATGGTCGGGTTTGCTCCCGACAGTTCGGCCGACATTGTTGCGCGCGTGCTGGCCCGATCGCTGTCGGAGCGCACCGGTCAGAAATTTATCGTCGATAACCAATCGGGCATCGGCGGCAACATTGCGACAGAGGTGGTCGTGGATGCAGCGCCGGATGGCCACACACTGTTGATGGTCGGCCCGTCGAACGCCATCGATGTGACGCTCTACGACAAGCTCGGCTACGATTTCCGCCGTGACATTGCGCCGGTCGCCGCCCTGGTCCGAGCTCCCAATGTCATGGTGGTGAGCCCGTCGGTTCCGGCCAACACGGTTGCAGAATTCATCGCGCTGGCGAAAACCGATCCTGGCAGGCTCACCATGGCCTCCGCGGGCGTCGGAACGGCGACCCACCTCGCCGGCGAACTGTTCAAGATGATGACCGGCGCCGAACTGGTTCATGTCGCCTATCGCGGCGGCGCGGGCGCCTACGCCGATCTCGCCGCCGGACAGGCGGACGTCTACTTCCCCGTGCTGGCCTCCTCGCTCGAGTCCATCAAGGCCGGCGAACTGCGCGCATTGGCGGTGACCGCGCCACGCCGGCAGTGGCTGCTCGATGTTCCGACAGTGGGAGAATCCGTGCCGGGCTACGAGGTCAGCACCTGGTTCGGCATTGGCGCACCCAGGAACACGCCCGCCGACATCGTCGACCGGCTGAACACCGAGATCAATGCCGCCCTTGCCGACCGCAACGTCTCGGCGCGCCTTACCGGTCTCGGCGGCACGATCATCGCCGGCTCGCCTGCCGACTTCGGCAAGCTGATCGCCGACGAAACCGCAAGGTGGGCGAAGGTCGTCAAGTTCTCCGGCGCGACGATGAGCTGATTGCCAAGCTAACGTTCTCATCCGCGGACACTGCCAAGCGCGACGAAGCTGGGAGAACTTCATGAAACTTCCCCGCCGCACGTTCTTGCAACTGGCGGCGGGCGCCGTCGCCCTTCCCGCCGTCTCTAACGCAGCATGGTCGCAAACCTATCCGTCGCGGCCGGTGCGCTTCATCGTCGGCTTTCCTGCCGGCAACGCACCCGACATCATCGCGCGCCTCGTCGGTCAATTGCTGTCGGAGCGGCTCGGCCAGCAATTCGTGATCGAGAACCGCCCGGGCGCCGCCAGCAACATCGCCACCGAGGTGGCGTGGGCGCGCCGCGCGGACGGCTACACGCTCCAGATGACCGTTCTGACCAACGTGTTCAATGCGACGCTCTACACGAATCTCAAATTCAATTTCATGCGCGACATCGCGCCGGTTGCGCGGCATCGCCAACGCGCCCTACGTCATCGTGGTCAATCCGTCATTGCCGGCCAAAAACATCCCGGAGTTCATCGCCTATGCCAAGGCCAATCCGGGCAAGATCAACTATGGCCTCCGGCGGCAACGGCAGCTCGTCCCACATCTTCGGCGAGCTGCTCAAGACGATGGCCGGCATCGACCTGATCCATGTGCCCTATCGCAGCAGTTTCATGCCCGATCTGCTTTCCGGACAGGTCCAGATGACGATCAATCCAATCCCGCAGGCGATGGAATATGTCCGGACCGGCAAGCTGATCGCGATTGCGGCGACCACGGCGAAGCGGCTGGACTTCTCTGCCCGACATCCCGACCGTGGACGAATCCGTGCCGGGCTATGAGGCGACCGGCTGGTATGGCCTCAGCGCGCCCCGGAACACGCCCGCCGACATCGTCAACAAGCTCAACGAAGCGATCAACGCCGCCCTCGCCGATCCCAAGGTGAAGGCCCGGCTCGCGACACTCGGCGTCGAGCCGATGCCGATGACCCCGGTCGGCTTCGCCAAATTCATCTTTGATGAGTCCGAGAAGTGGTCCAACGCGATCAAGACCACCGGCATCAGGGTGGAGTGAACCAAGCTTGTCGACCCTATCGCTTGCGACAGCCTGCCACTAAAGTTGCGGCGGCAGCAACGCGGGCGACAAGCATGGAAGAACAATCGGTCGAACGATCCGGCGCGGTCGCCGGATCAAACCAGGCGACCCCGGTCGCCTGGCGCGATCTGCGCGAATGGATCGCGCTGATCGAGCGCAACGGGCTGCTCAAGCGCATCGGCAAGCCGGTCGATGCCGACGAGGAGCTTGCCGCCATCACCTATCATGGCGACGCGCAGCGAGAAAGCGCCGGCGCTGCTGTTCGAGAACATCGCCGGCGACCGCTCGGGCGCCAGCGTGCTCGCCAACATGCTGGGCTCCAGCAAGGAGCGCTATGCGCTCGCGGTCGGCCTCGATCCCGACGCTGTCGATCGCCGAGATGATCGCGGAGATCGCGCACCATCATGAACCGGCGGATCGCGCCGGTGCGCGTTCCGAAATCGCAAGCGCCGGTCAACGAGGTCGTGCTGCGCGGCGACGAGATCGACCTCACGCAATTTCCCGCGCCGAAATTCTGGCCGGGCGACGGCGGCCGCTACATCGGCACCGGCGACATCACGCTGACGCGCATCCCGACACCGGCCGCATCAATGTCGGCTGCTACCGGCAGATGCTGCACGGCCCGCGCCGCGTCGGGCTCTATTGCTCGCCCGGCAAGCACGGCCTGCTCGACCGCGAAGCCTGGTGGAAGCGCGGCAAGCCGTGCGAGGTGGTCGCCGCCTACGGCATCGATCCGGTGCTGTTCATGCTGGCGGCGCAGGTGTTCGGCATCAAGGAGTCCGAGTTCGACGTGGCCGGCGGCATGATGGGCCGCGGCGTCGAACTGACCGAAGCCGAATACGTCAGCCTGCCGATCCCGGCCAACGCCGAGCTCGTCATCGAGGGCTTGCTGCATCCCGGCGACGGCGAGCCGGAAGGCCCGCTCGGCGAGTTCACCGGCTATTACGGCCGCGAGCGCTCGCCGCAGCCGGTGATCGAGGTGAAGGCGGTGCATCACCGCCGCGTCGCCGATCCTCACCGCCGCGCTGATGGCGAAATATCCGTCCTGCGAGATCGGCGCCTACTACGCGATCATGCGCTCGGCGCGCATCCTCGACGATCTCGACCGCATCGGCGTGTCCGGGCGTCGTCGGCGCCTATGCGCATCCGGCCGCGGCCTCCGGCTGGGGCATGGTCGTGGTGTCGATGCAGCAGCAATATGCCGGACACGCCGCGCAGGTGCTGGCGCTGACCGCGCAATGCCCGGCCGCGGCCTACTACACCAAATGGATCATCGCGGTGGACGACGACGTCGACCCGACCGACTTCAACGAGGTGATGTGGGCGCTGTCGACGCGCTGCCATCCGGCCGAGGACATCGACATCCTGCGCAACACCTGGTCGACCGGCCTCGACCCGAGCCAGTTCGAGCCGGAGCTGCGGCCCTATGGCTCGAAGGCGCTGATCAACGCCTGCAAGCCGCACCAGCACATCAAACAGTTTCCGCAGGCGACGCTGCTGCGGCGAAGCGTCTATGAGCGCGTCGCCGCGCGCTGGCACGAGCTCGGCTTTGAGGGCCCGCCGCCGAAGCCCACGGCGTTTCACGAGGAATAGCAATCAATGAGTGTCCTTCACCTGCATCCGGAACGCCACCTCGTGGAGCGCATCGGCTGGCTGAGGGCGGCGGTCTTGGGCGCAAACGACGGTATCGTTTCGACAGCGAGTTTGATCGTCGGTGTCGCCGCTGCGGCAACCAGTCAAAGCGACGTCTTGATTGCGGGCATCGCAGGCCTTGTCGCTGGCGCCATGTCGATGGCGGCTGGCGAATATGTCTCCGTCAGTTCGCAGTCTGACACCGAACAGGCCGACCTCGCGCGCGAACGGATGGAACTGCAGTCGAATATCGAATTCGAACGCGATGAACTGGCGGATATCTATGTCCAGCGTGGGGTCGACCGTGAGCTGGCTCGGCAGGTTGCCGAGCAATTGATGGCGAAGGACGCATTGGCGGCCCATGCACGCGATGAACTGGGGATTTCAGAGATCACCACCGCGCGCCCTATTCAGGCGGCGCTGACGTCGGCTGCGACCTTCGCCGTCGGCGCAGCCATGCCGCTGCTCATGGTTGTTGTTGCTCCTAAAGGAATGCTCGTTCCCATCGTCGCGGTGGCGTCGTTGGGCTTTCTCGCGTTACTCGGCGCAATTGGCGCACGCGCGGGCGGGGCCAAGATCTTGAGGGCAACAGCGCGCGTGACGTTCTGGGGCGCACTGGCGATGGCGCTGACTGCCGGCGTCGGCGCGATCTTCGGGACGGTGGTCTAAAGCGTTTCACAAAGAATGCTGCTGGGCGCCGACACCCGTCCACAAGCATCGGCGCGATGATTGCCCGAACATGAATCCGGATGCGGCGGCGCGCTCAGTGCAGCCTGAACTCGCCGCTCACGGCGCGGATCTCGGCGGGCTTGATCAGGCGCGCGTGGGCGACCGTCACCGAATGCAGCGGGCCCTCGAGCTTCTCCAGCCAGAACGCCAGGAACCTGTTCAGCACCGGAAATTTCGGGCAAAGATCGTAGTCCTGCCACACATAGGTTTGCAGCAGCGCGGGATGATCGGGCAGCCGATACAGGATCTCCGCCGTGGTCAGTCCGTAGCCTTCGAGCTGCTTCCTGAAGCCTTCCGAAATCATGCAGTCCTCCATCTCGGGGACAACAAATGTCGAGGAACCGGCGTTCCCATTGCAAGCCCAAAAGATAAATATATGTGCATTATCAAGGCATTGGCAGCATCGGCCGATGGCTGCTGACAGCTCGGGAGGCCGCCGGGCTCGCCCTCGGCCAGCGCCCCGCTGAAATTAACCAAATAAATTCAGATATTTGCTGAGGCTGGTAGCACTCCATCCAAATGAGTGCTAAAAAATTTCTCGGCTCCTCTTGCGAGCCAAAAACGTGCGCCCTATGTCGCGCGTAGGCGGCCGCCGGGGACATTCCGGGCGACTGGCACCACAAGACCGAATCAAACACTCAACGAGGAGGATTTCCATGAAGTTCCGCCCGCTTCACGACCGCGTCGTCGTCAAGCGCATCGATGCCGAGGAGAAGACCGCCGGCGGCATCATCATTCCCGACACCGCCAAGGAAAAGCCCTCCCAGGGCGAAATCATCGCCGTCGGCCCCGGCGGCCGCGACGAAGCCGGCAAGCTCATCCCGATCGACATCAAGGTCGGCGACCGCGTGCTGTTCGGCAAGTGGTCGGGCACCGAGGTCAAGATCGACGGCGAGGATCTCCTGATCATGAAGGAGATCGACATCATGGGCGTGCTCGAAGACAGCGTCGCCAAGAAGAAGGCCGCCTAACCACTCAAACCTCGTCCTGAGGAGGCCGCACAGCGGCCGTCTCGAAGGACGAGGCCCCGAAGTCACAAGCCTCATCCTTCGAGACGGTGCGCATCAGTGTACGCAGATTGCGTACGTCTGCGAAGCACTCCTCAGGATGAGGATCAAAAACGGAGTAAATTCAAATGGCTGCCAAGGAAGTCAAATTCTCCGTCGACGCGCGCGACAAGATGTTGCGCGGCGTCGACATTCTCGCCAACGCGGTGAAGGTGACGCTCGGCCCGAAGGGCCGCAACGTCGTGCTCGACAAGTGCTTCGGCGCTCCCCGCATCACCAAGGACGGCGTCACCGTCGCCAAGGAGATCGAGCTCGAGGACAAGTTCGAGAACATGGGCGCGCAGATGGTGCGCGAGGTCGCCTCGAAGACCTCCGACATCGCCGGTGACGGCACCACCACCGCGACCGTGCTCGCGGCCGCGATCGTCAAGGAAGGCGCCAAGGCGGTTGCCGCCGGCATGAACCCGATGGACCTCAAGCGCGGCATCGACCTCGCGGTCGAAGCCATCGTCGAGGACCTCAAGAAGAACTCCAAGAAGGTCACCTCGAACGACGAGATCGCCCAGGTCGGCACCATCTCGGCCAACGGCGACCACGAGATCGGCCAGCTTCCTCGCCGAGGCGATGAAGAAGGTCGGCAACGAGGGCGTCATCACGGTCGAAGAGGCGAAGAGCCTCGAGACCGAGCTCGACGTGGTCGAAGGCATGCAGTTCGACCGCGGCTACATCTCGCCCTACTTCATCACCAACGCCGACAAGATGCGGGTCGAGATGGAGGATCCCTACATCCTCATCAACGAGAAGAAGCTCTCGGGCCTGCAGGAGCTGCTGCCGCTGCTCGAGGCGGTGGTGCAGACCGGCAAGCCGCTGCTGATCATCGCCGAGGACGTCGAGGGCGAGGCGCTCGCCACGCTCGTGGTCAACAAGCTGCGCGGCGGCCTCAAGGTCGCGGCGGTGAAGGCGCCGGGCTTCGGCGATCGCCGCAAGGCCATGCTGCAGGACATCGCGGTCCTGACCGGCGGCCAGGCGATCAGCGAAGATCTCGGCATCAAGCTCGAGAACGTCACGCTCGACATGCTCGGCCGCGCCAAGAAGGTGATGATCGACAAGGAGAACACCACGATCGTCAACGGCGCCGGCAAGAAGGCCGACATCGAAGGCCGCATCTCGCAGATCAAGGCGCAGATCGAGGAGACCACCTCGGACTACGACCGCGAGAAGCTGCAGGAGCGGCTCGCCAAGCTCGCGGGCGGCGTCGCGGTGATCCGCGTCGGCGGCGCGACCGAGGTCGAGGTGAAGGAGCGCAAGGATCGCGTGGATGATGCCATGCACGCGACCCGCGCCGCGGTCGAGGAAGGCATCCTGCCGGGCGGCGGCGTCGCGCTGCTGCGCGCCGGCGATGCTCTCGAAGGTGCGCACCCACAACGACGACCAGAAGACCGGCGTCGAGATCGTGCGCAAGGCGATCCAGGCTCCGGCCCGCCAGATCGCGATCAATGCCGGCGAGGACGGCTCGGTCATCGTCGGCAAGATCCTGGAGAAGGACCAGTACGCCTTCGGCTTCGACGCGCAGAACGGCGAGTACGTCAACATGCTGTCGAAGGGCATCATCGACCCGACCAAGGTCGTGCGCCAGGCGCTGCAGGGCGCGGCGTCGGTCGCCGGCCTGCTCATCACCACCGAGGCGATGGTCGCCGAGCTGCCGAAGAAGAACCAGCCGGCGCATGCCCCAGATGCCGGGCGGCGGCGGGATGGACTTCTAAGTCGACCCGTCTTCACGCGCAAAACATGCGAGAGGCCGCCTGCGGGCGGCCTCTTTGCTTTTGCCGAAGCGACAATTCGAGCGTGCGCCCGCATCCTGCCCTCACACCTTGGCGTCGAACAGCGACTTCACCATCTGACTATAAGCCGTCACCACCCGCGCATTGGCCGCGTAGGTGTAGCTGGCGATCAGCTGCTGGATCATTTCATCCGCGAGATCGACATTCGGCGACGCCACCATGCCATCTTCGTTGGCATAAGGCGCGGATGGATTGAAGGTCGCGACGTAGCTCGGCGAGACTTCGCTGACCACTGCGCGGGTGCCGCCGGTCGCCACATCGACCTGATCGACGCGCAGCGGTGTATACGCGCGCGGCGCGTCGGGCGAATAATTTCCCTGCGCGTCGGGCAGCGCGCCGTCGGAACGCACGTTCGCGACGTTGGCTGCGGACACTTCCAGGCGTCGGGTCGCCGCCATCATTCCCGACACGGCATTTGACAGAATGCTATTCATACACCGGCTGCACGTTGGTTCAGCCGGAAACCCTAAACATGCCCGATCAACGCACTGCTCACAAAATCGCGCGGATTGTCGTGATCTCATTCACGCGCGATTCACCATCCGTCGCCCGACGCGCATTGCAAAACGGCCCTGCGGCCGTGACGACCCAAGGCGCGGAACAGACAAGCAGGACAGATTGAGAGGGGGCGCCGAAAAAGAAACGACCACGAACGAGAAGGCAAACGCAATTGGCGCCACCTTTTCGATACGCGGTCGTTGCGGCGATGGTACTCTGAACAAAGCCAGCGCCACTTGTAGAGGGTTTAATCGGAGGGCATGACCGGATCATGACCAAGACAGGGCAAATTCGCGTCGGAATCGGCGGCTGGACGTTCGAACCCTGGCGGGGTGTGTTCTACCCTAAGGGATTACCGCAAGCCAAAGAGCTCAGCTACGCCAGCGAGCGGCTCACCTCGATTGAGATCAACGGCACGTTTTACCGGTCGCAGACGCCGGCCACGTTCCGAAAATGGGCGAGCGAGGTGCCCGACGGTTTCGTGTTCGCGCTGAAGGGCCCGCGCTTCGCCACCAACCGGCGGGTGCTCAAGGAAGCCGGTGACTCGATCCAGCGCTTTCTCGATAGCGGCGTGACCGAGCTCGGGCCGCATCTGGGGCCCCTGCTCTGGCAGTTCGCACCGACCAAGAAATTCGATGAAGAAGATTTTGGCGGCTTCTTGGAGTTGTTGCCGGCGCAATTCAATGGTCATCAGATCCGGCACGTGGTCGAGGTCCGGCACGATAGTTTTAGCACCCCGGAATTCGCCGCTCTGCTGCGCAAGTTCGCGATCCCGGCGGTGTACACCGATCACGCGCGCTATCCCAACATCGCCGATGTCACCGGCGACTTCGTCTATGCGCGCTTGCAGCGCGGCGATGACGAAATCCCGACCGCTTATCCGCCGAAGGCGCTCGCGGCGTGGAGCAAACGGCTCCGCGACTGGGCGGCCGGCGGCGAGCCCGACGACCTCCAGCGCATCGCGACGCCGCCGAAAGCCAAAGGCAAGCCGCGCGACGTCTTCGCCTACGTCATCCACGAAGGAAAACTCCGCGCGCCCGCGGGAGCGATGGCGTTGATCGAGCTGCTGAACGGCGAATAACGTTGTCGGCTTGCTTGCGCAGGAAGCGATCAGTGTCACTCTCCGCACAGTCGGAATGCGCGCCCATCCTAGTCGTACCGTTCGTCGTGTGACTCTTCCGCAACAAGACGGCGCAAAACGCGAGTAAGTGCACGTTCGTGCATTGGGTGCCTAGCGCAGTGCGCTGCCGACCAAGACGGTATTTCCGTTCCATGTCTTCTCTCGTTACCGCCGGGACAACGCGCGGCGAATTGGGGGAGAATTGGAATGCGCACGACGACTGCGAGCCGATTGGGTGCAGTGGCCGGCTTGGTGGCGGCGAGCCTGATGCCGACGGTCGGCATCGCCGCGGATCTGCCGGCGCGTATGCCGTTCAAGGCGCCGGCGGCGAACGTGTCGGCAGACGACCGCGCGAGCTTCGAAGTGGAAGGGATCTGGAATCGCACACAGTTCGCGCCGGGCCGGACGTTTGGAATTGTTCGTCCGTTCAATGCGGCGAATGACGGCTTCGATCCCAGTCACGCCTTGATGAATTGGGACTCCAAGGGCGACCAATACGGAACCGAAGCCACGTTCCGGAGCCGGCCCTTCTTTCACACCGGCGATATCCCAACGCGCTTGTTCGTGTCGGGGATTTGGTTAGCGGATCATGCACGAGCATCCGGAAGCGATCCTCTGAACGCAGCCGGAGACTCGGCGATTGTCGTCATACCGCTCATGGGTCCATTCGGCGCAGGACTCGTCGCGAACAATTTTTATAGCGCCTTCCCGCGCTCGGCATCGTGGCAATACCAGTCCCGCGGCGATACGTTCGGCGGAGCCATCGGCCTGCAATGGGACTTGCGGCGCGGACGCCTGCGGGTGGACACATCGGCTGGGTTCAGACTGGAGAAGCTCGATCGTCGCGAGGACATTTCAATCGGCGCCACCGGGTTTCAGGTAAGCCTCGCGAATCCGGCGTCGCTGAACTACGCGAGCAGGGTCGATCTGGACGCGACTTTCATCGCCGCCACGTTTGCAACGAAATGGGCGTATGCCGTCACCCCAAATCTCGATTTCATCGGGCGTGGGACATTCGACGTGGGACGCGTCAATGCATCCGTGAACGGCAATGATACGTTTTCCATGGTCGAGCTGGTGATCGGCAGTCTGTCGGGCAGCACTGCGGCATCCGCCAGCGGCAATGCGATGTGGCTGCGTGCCGGCGTGGCCGGCGGCTTTGCCTGGCATGCGCGACCCGACGTCTCGTGGACGCTACTCGGAACGGCGAGCTGGCAATCGAATGTTCCCTATGCCGCTTATGGCACCGTCGGCGAGACGCCGTCCGGCACGTTCAGGGCCAGCACGCTTGCCGTCGGATTTGCCGATCAAACAAGTTACGGCGTGCGTGGCGGCGTCACGGTCGCCTTCGGGCCCTAAGCCCGACGAGGCGGATCGTACGCGGTTCTCGTCGCAATACCCACGCCCGCCGTCGGGCTCACTGATCCCGTGAGTTCATTCGTTTTCCTTGCGCGTGGCCATGGCGCGCGCCTGTGACGGCGTCTCGCCGAAGCGACGACGAAAACTCCGATTGAAGTGAGAGAGATCGGAGAAACCGGCTTCCAGTGCGATCTCGCTGACCTTGCGGTCCGCCAAGCGCGGATCGCGCAAGAGCCGGTGCGCGCGATCGAGACGCCGATCGAGCAGGTGCTCGGAGAACGTCCGGCCGCTCTCCTCGAGCAGCCGATGCAGATATCGCACCGACATTCCCAGTTGCTCCGCGACGCTCGATGGACCGAGCGTCGCTTCACCGGCTCCCTGTGCGATGGCATCGAGCACGCTGCGCAGACGAGCCGCCCGCAAACCGCGTTCCTCGATGGTCGCGACCGCATCCTGACGCGCCCCCAGCGCACTCGCGACCAGATCGGCGATATGGACACCGGCGAGTTCGGGCTCGGTGATGTCGTCGAGTGCGAACAGCGTCGCGAGATAGCCGACGAGCAAACGGAGCGCGGGATTTGATGCCGGAATGTGCCGCTCGATCGTCTGCTCGATATCGCGCACCAGATGCCGCAGGGCTTCGCGCGGCAGGCTGAGCGACCAGGTTTCGCCTTCGTCGAGACAATGGAATTCAGACCCACGGCGGTTGTCGAATACGACGGCGTCGCCGATTGCGAGATCGAATTGTTGATGCTGCTGGACGACGCGAAAGCGCCCCTTCCGATTGACCACCAGGTAGAGCGCGTCATTTCTGTCGACCGGCTTGCGAATGAAAACCGACGCCGTGCCACGCACGATGCCGGCCGCGACGCCCCCGAGCGGAATGAACTCCACCGTGAAGCGCAGCCCATCGACCGAACGGTCGATAAAGTCCATCTCCATGCGCCGATGGACGAAGCCCTCTTTCCATACTGCAAACCGCTGGTCGGGTGGCAGATCGTCGGTCGAGAACCGGATGCGGGGGGCCTTCGGGGCGGTCATATGGGGTTGGTCAACAGGCAATCGTTGCGGGTTCAACCCTGGCACTGTGATGGTTCGCGCATCCGCGATCAATTCCTTCACGGCCTATTCACAGTGCACTTTCGGCCCAGTGGCGACCGAGGCTCAAATCCACACAATAGCGGGGGAGCGAGGCTGGCGCAGCGACCGCCGTGCGGGATGGCCGGCTGGCGGCGAATGGGGTTTGGGGTCCCCCAGAAATGCTAACGACCACGAACCAGAAGGTGCGCGTACATCCGGCGTCACCCCATGATCGTGGTCGTCACGGGCGGCTAGGCCGCCCCACGAAGGAGCTTTGAGGGCTCGACTTCGCTTTTTTAGATATAGGCACTCAATGTGACACCCGCAAGACAGCGGAAAACGTGGTCTTCGCCCCCACTACGCATGAAAAAGGGGCCGCCGGTTGCCTGGCGGCCCCTTCCGCGGTTTGGGTGGCCTCGCGGCGTCCTCGGACAAGTTCAACAGCGGCGGCGCTCTTGTCCTGATTATGTCCTCACTCCGCCGGCTGCGGGACCGATGCGCGTTCCTTCTCGACGCCATGCACCAGCATGGCGATCGCCGCCGTCGCAACAACGAATCCGAAGGCGATGGCAGCGGTGACGGTCAGCACCAGATCGAAGCCGCCATGGCCATGAAGCAACGCAATAAGCGACACCGCGGCGCCCGACACCAGGAAGGTCAGGAAATAACGCACCGCAAAGGCGCGGCCGCGCCAGGCGTCTGCGGTGTAACGCGCGATCACCATGTCGTTGACCGTGACCTGCGCATAGATGCCGATAATCGCCGTCGTCAGTGCCAGCAGGATGGTGATGCCGGTCGCCTGCGACGCCCACACGACGCCCGCGAATTGCCAAAGCGCGACGGCCGCAAACAGCAGATGCAGCGGGACTTTCTCAACCAGACGCCCCATCGTGAACTGGGCGAGCGCGCCGAACACGAAAATCAAAGTCGCGAGACCACCCACCAGGATCAGCGGGACGTCGCCGAGCCGTTCGTCGACGATCTTGGGCAGCGCCACGGTGACGATATGGAAGACGAGCCCGGCGGTCAGCGCGATCACCACAAACAGGCCGAACACGGTCGCCGCGATCCACGCCGCGAGCCGCACGTCCGGCGTCTTGTCGCGCTTGACGGTCTTGTGGCGATCGTCCGGCACCAGGCGAAGATAGACGATCCCGCTGACGATGCAGACCGCGGCCGGCACGATGAAGGCGCCGCGCCAGCCGACCCACGACGCCAGCACCGCGGTGATGCCCGCCGCAAATGCGACGCCGAGATTGCCGCACACACCGTTGAAGGCCACCGAACGGCCGCGCGCGGTCGCCTGCTCGATGAGCATCGCAGTGCCAACCGGATGGTAGATCGCGGCGAACATGCCGAGCGCCGCCAAGGCGACCGCCAGCGACACCAGATTCGGCGCCGCCGTGGCGGCAAACAGCGACACGCCGCAGCCGAAAAAGAACAGCGCCATCATGTTGCGGCGGCTCCAGCGATCGGCGAGCCAGCCTGCCGGCAGCGAGAAGATGCCGAACGTCACGAAGGACGCGGTGCCGAGCGCGATCAACTCCCCATAGCTGCGGCCATAGATGGCTTCGAGGCCGATCACCACGGTCGGAAAGATCAGCACCACGTAGTGGTCGAGCGCGTGCGCCCAATTGATGAAGCCGATCGACAGCCGCCGCGCCGCCAGATCGGCGGCGGCCGGATCGGAAGGCTGGGCAACGCTGTTCGCCATGGCTGCACGCGTTTCCTGGTCGAGGCCGGCGCCAAATCGGCCAATAAAAACAACTCCAATGTTACGGCCCGGTGGTCGGAAAGTCGAGCCGCCGGCTCCGCCAGATCAGTCCAGCGTGCGCCGGAAGCGGGTGACCGCGATCGCCATGGCAACCAGCATCAGCCCGGCGAGCGCGAGCGTATCGAAATGCAGGTCCGGCAGCGTCTGCGCCCTTGAGCATGATCGCGCGCACGATGCGCAGGTAGTGCGTCAGCGGCAGCGACTTCGCCGATCCATTGCGCCCACACCGGCATGCCGGCGAACGGGAACATGAAGCCCGAGAGCAGGATGTTCGGCAGGAAGAACATCATCGACATCTGCATCGCCTGCAGCTGGTTCTGCGCCAGGGTCGAGAACGTGTAGCCGATCGACAGATTGGTGGTGATGAACAGCGTGCTCAGCAGCGCCAGCAGCAAGAGGCTGCCCAGCAGCGGCACGCCGAACAGCCCGATGCCGATGCCGATGATCAGCGCCGCCTGCACGAAGCCGACCATGATGTAGGGCATGATCTTGCCGAGCATGATCTCGACCGGCGTGATCGGCATCGACAGCAGGCTTTCCATGGTGCCGCGCTCGATCTCGCGCGTCACCGACAGCGCGGTGAAGATCAGCATGGTCATGGTCAGGATGGTGCCGACGAGACCCGGCACGATGTTGAGCGAGGTGTTGGCCGGCCGGATTGTAGCGGGCGTGCGGTGCGGATCTCGAACGGCGACGGCGTGCGCCGTCGGGAACGCCGCGGTCGTGCGCAGCGCGGTCTGCACCAGGCTGTTGAGCGCGGCCATGGCCGAGCCCGCCGCCACCGGATCGGTCGCGTCGGCGGCGACCAGCATCGCCGGCCGGTCGCCGCGCCGCACCGCGCGCTCGAAATTCGCCGGATCTCGATCGCGAACAGCACCGTGCCGGACGCCAGCAAGCGGTCGAACTCGGCCTTCGTCGCGCACGACATGGGTGACCTTGAAATATCGGGTGTTCTCCAGGCGCTTGAGGATCGAGCGGCCGAGATCGCTCTGCTCCTGCAGCAGCACCGCGGTCGGCAGATGGCGCGGATTGGTGTTGATCGCGTAGCCGAACAGCAAAAGCTGAATCAGCGGGATCATGATGATCATCGCGAACGACACGCGGTCGCGCTTGAGCTGGATGAACTCCTTGATCAGCATCGCCCAGGTCCGGCGCCAGAATTCGCCGCGCCGGCGCGAATTGGCGCGGCGTCGGTCTGAAATGGCGCGCTCATTGGAAATTGTCCTTGGCCCGGCCCATGAGGTCGATGAACACGTCCTCGAGCGATGGCCTCGGAGCGCGTCCAGGTGAGATCCGGCCGATCGCGATAGGGCGCGATCGCCGCCTCGAGCGCGGCCTCATCGCGGCCGGACACGTGCAGGCTCGTGCCGAACGGCGCCACCATGTCGACGCCGGGGCGCTGCGCCAGCTCCTCGCCGAGCGTCGCCAGGCTATCGCCGTTCGCGCGCTCACGGTGTAGGTGATGAGATGCGCCGCCGCGATCACCTCCGCGACGGTGCCGTGCGCCAGCAGCACGCCATAGGCGATATAGGCGATCTCGTGACAGCGCTCGGCCTCGTCCATGTAGTGGGTCGAGACCAGCACGGTGAGGCCTTGCGCGGCGAGCGCGTGGATTTCGTTCCAGAACTCGCGCCGCGCCTTGGGATCGACGCCGGCGGTCGGCTCGTCGAGCAGCAGAAGCTGCGGGTTCGGCAGGGTGCAGGCGCCGAGCGCCAGCCGCTGCTTCCAGCCGCCGGACAGCTCGCCGGCAAGCTGCTCCTCGCGGCCAGCGAGCCCGAGCCGCTCGACCATGGCGCGCGCCGCGGCGCACCGGGTCGGTCGATGCCATAGAGGCGCGCGACGAATTCGAGGTTCTCGCGCACCGAGAGATCCTGGTAGAGGCTGAAGCGCTGGGTCATGTAGCCGACATGGCGCTTGATCTCGTCGGCCTGGGTGCGGATGTCGTAGCCGAGACAGGTGCCCTCGCCCTCGTCGGGCGTCAGCAGCCCGCATCAGCATGCGGATGGTCGTGGTCTTGCCCGAGCCGTTGGGACCGAGGAAGCCGTAGATCGTCGCCGCGCTTCACCTGCATCGAGAGGTCGCGCACGACCTTGCGGCCGCCGAAGGATTTCGTCAGTCCGTCGACATCGATGGCGATCTCGGGCGCCGGCGTCATGACGTTGCG
The DNA here is from genome assembly GCA_963741595.1 of uncultured Alphaproteobacteria bacterium. Classification (GTDB taxonomy): domain Bacteria; phylum Pseudomonadota; class Alphaproteobacteria; order Rhizobiales; family Xanthobacteraceae; genus VAZQ01. The sequence continues at coordinate 42,595 of CAVUIV010000002.1, read as the reverse complement.
CTCCCGCGGCGCGAGCGTCACCGCTCACCGGCTGGCCGACGCGCAGGCTGCTCCGGCTGCTCCGGCAGCGCCTCGATCATGAACACGAGCTTGGAGCGCTCCTCCAGGCTGTAGATCACCGGCGGCGTGAATTCGGCGGTGCGGGCGATGAAGCTGATCTTGGCGGTCAGGCCGTCGGCGCAGCCGTCGCAGCGGATGTTGACGGGGTCGCCGAGCTCGAGCTTGGGCAGCATCGCTTCGTTGACGAAGAAGCGCACCTTCATGTTGCCCGGCGGCAGGATCGCGACCATCGGCTTGCCGGCCGGCACCAGCTCGCCGACGCGGAAATAGATCTGCTGCACGGTGCCGGTCGACCGGGCTGAACACCTTGCGGCGCGCCAGCCTGGTCTGCGCCGAATTGAGCCGCGCCTGCGCCGTGCGCAGGCGGCCTCGGCATCGTCCAGCGCCTTTTGCGTGCCGGCGGCGCTCTTCAACAGCGTCGACGCGCGGTCATAGGCCGCCTGCGCATTCTTCACCGCCGCCTCGCGCATCGGCGACCTCGGCACGTTGCAGGTCGGCGTCGAGCGTGAACAGCAGTGCGCGCACCTCGACCCGATCGCCCTCGCGCACCGTCAGCGTCTCGATCCGCCCGGCCTCGTCGGGACCGACGAAGATCAGCTCCGCCTCGACCCAGCCCTGGTAGGTCGGTTCCGTGTCGTTGTTGCAGCCGGCGAGGACGATGAGACGCAACCAGCGATGCACGCAAAGCCAAGCGGATCATGGCGACGTCCTTTCCCGAACAGCAGATCGAGATGGGCGCGCATCAGTGCGCGCACGTCGAGCGGCGCGAACCGCTCGAACAGGCCGTTCCACATGATCGCGAGCAGCGCGGGCGCGACCAGCAATTGCGGAAAGCGCGCCAGCGCATCATTCGGCAGCTCACCGCGCATCCACCGCGCGGCTCAGCAACGCGCGCAATGCCGGCAGCACGCGCTCGATCACCTCGCGGTAGTAGAACTCGGCAAGCTTGGGAAAGCGCGTGCCCTTCGGTGATGATCAGCCGCATCACGTCCTTGCGGCGGGTGCCGAAGATCTCGCGCACGAACAGATCGACGATCATTTCGGCGACGGCGCGCGCAGGAAGATCGCGCGATCGGCGCGGCCTCGATGGCGCCCACCAGCGGGCTCAGCATCGTGCGCACAAGTTCCTGGAACAGGCTCTCCTTGTCGCGGAAGTAGAGATAGATCGTGCCCTTGGCGACGCCGGCGCGGCGCGCGACGTCGTCGAGCCGGGTCGCCGCAAAGCCGCGAGGCCGCGAACTCGTCGAGCGCCGCAGCCAGGATCGCCTCGCGCCGCTCGGCCTGGCGGAGCGCGCGCACGCCGCGCGGCGCGGCTCCTGTGGCGTTGCGGATCTCGCCTTGCGGCAGGCGCTTGGCTGATTGTTGACGCACGGGCTCGTCCCATTCAAAAATTTGACTGACTAGTCAGTCATAAAATACGAAGCACGGCGGTTGGTTGCAAGAGCCGGCCAAAAGGTTCAACGGCGAGATCGCGCTGCGGCGGTCCGCCAAGCCGCCTCACAGGCAGCCGCAATGATAGCCGATAAGATTATGATATCGCTTGGATTTTCAGCCGCGCGCGTCGCAGACAAAGGCGCGGATGACGCAGTCCTTGCCGCCATTGCTGTAGCACTGACGCAGCGCCGTATTCTGCGCGGGACCGAGCCGGGACGCGGCGGCAAAGCCATAGGAGCCGCAGGCGTTGCGCATATCGACGGCAAAGGCCGCGCAGTTCAGCTTCGTCGATGCGATCACCTTGCAGCCGGTCTTGGCGCATTTTTGCATCGCTTCGGACTGCGCGCTGCTCGTCGCGAGCGTGATCATAGGCGACGCCGTAAGCGCCGCATGGCCCGATCGCGAGCGCGCCGGCGGCCTGCGCCAGGCCGATGACTGAAACCACAAAAGCAAAAGCGAGCGCTGCGCGCGCGAAAACCCGGCCGCACGTCATCATGAGCCCTCCCCCGAGGATGGTATGACTTTACGCGGCAACGGTTTCGAGTTGGTGAATTCAGACAGTCTCGGCGAGCTCAGCCGCCTTCGATCTCGGCTTTGACGCCGCGCAGCGCCTCCGGCGTGTCGACGTCGACGAGCGCCGCCTTGCCGGCGACCGGCACCTCGACCACCGCTTCGCTGTAGCGGCCGATCAGATGCCGCGCGCCGACGTCGCCTTCGATCGCCATCAGGTCGGCGAAAGAACCGCCGCGACCACAGCACCGGATTGCCGCGCTTGCCCGTCGAACGTCGGCACCACCGCGAGCGCGCCCTGCTCCGGATCGAACGCCGCGATCAACCGGTCGATCAGGCGCGGCGTCGACCTGCGGCATGTCGCCGAGGCAGACGATCGGCGCCATCGGCCTCCGCCGGCACCGCCGCGATCCCGGCCTTGAGCGAGCGTGCCGAGGCCGGCGGCAAAATCGGGATTGTGCACGAGCTGCACCGGCAAGCCCGGCAAGCGCCGCGCTCGACGCGCTCGCGCTCATGGCCGGTCACGACGATGACCGGCGCGGCGCGCGACGCCAGCGCCTGCTCGGCGGCGATGCGCACCAGCGGCTTGCCGCCGATTTCGGCGAGGAGCTTGTTCGGCCCGCCCATGCGGGTCGAGCGGCCGGCCGCCAGCACGATCGCGGCGATCCGATGATCGGTCGGCGACGACCGGCTCCGTCGCGCGGCTGCGGCCGCGTCACGATCTCCATCAGCAGGCCGCCGACGCCCAGGCCGGTGATGGCCTCGCGCGGCACCTCGAGCCCGGCCAGCAGGCGCATCAGAACCCAGTCGAATCCGTTTTCCTTCGGCGAGCGCGCACAGCCCGGCGCGCCGAGCACCGGCCGGCCGCGGACGTCGGCGAGCAGCAGCAGATTGCCGGGATCGACCGGCATGCCGAAATGCTCGACCTGCGCCGCCGATCGCCTCGACCGCGGCCGGAATCACGTCGCGCCGGTCGGCGATCGCGGACGCGCCGAACACGATGACGAGCTCGGCGCCCTCGCGCAGCACCTCCTCCAGCGCCTTGCGCGAGCGCATCCTTGCTCGTGCGGAACGCGGCGCTCCGCGACGATCGATGGCGCCGGCCGGCGCCAGCCGCTCCGCCGTCACCCGCAGCGTCTTCTCGATGACCTTGGGGGCAAGCCCGGGCAGCATGGTCGAGATCACGCCGACCTTGCGAATGCGGTAAGGCGCGACCCGTCACCAGCGGACGGGCGGCGCGCGCCACCGACAGCGCCGCATCGCGCAGCGCGCCCGCGACCGCGAACGGAATGATCTTCACCGTCGCGATCATCTCGCCGGCGACCACCGGCTTGAACGCCGGCAGCGTCGCGAACGTGATCGACTTCGTCGATCAGGTTGAGCGCGATCGATCGCGGTCCTTGTCGACGACCAGCACGCCGGCGGTTTCGGCGAACAGATTGGCGCGCCCGGTGAAGGCGCGATCGACCCGCACGCCCTCGCCCGCGACGGCGGCCGCGATCTCGGCGGCGGCGACATCCTCCGACACGTCGCCCGGCTCGAGCCGCGCCACCACGATCTCGGCGAATCCCGGCCGCTTGCAGCGCCGCGATTTCGGCGCTTGCCCGATCACGGTGCCCTTCTTGAGCACCAGCCGTGCCCTGGCGGATGGAGTGGACGGCAACGCCGCCCTCCGCCTCGGCGACCGGCACCGCGCCGAATTTCATGAGGCTTTCTCCGGTGCGACTGCCGCAAGCGCGCGGTGATCTCGCCCATGATCGACACCGCGATCTCCGCCGGCGACACCGCGCCGATCGCGAGCCCGATCGGCGCGTGGATGCGCGCGAGCGTCGGCATCGGTGAGCCCCTGCGCCTTGAGCCGCTCGAGGCGACGCGCATGGGTCTTCTTGGAGCCGAGCGCGCCGATATAGAAGCAGTCGCGCGCGAGCGCGTGCATGAGCGCCGGATCGTCGATCTTGGGATCGTGGGTGAGCGCGACGAAGGCGGTGTAGCGGTCGACTGCCGAGCGGCGGCAGCGCCACGTCCGGCCATTCGGCGATCACCTTCACGTCCGGGAACCGCTCCTGAGTGGCGAAGGCGGTGCGCGGATCGACGATGGTGACGTCATAGCCGAGAAGCTTCGCGATCGGCGCCAGCGCCTGGCTGATATGCACGGCGCCGGTGATGACGATGCGCGGCGCCGGCACGTGCACGGTCAGGAACACCTTGCCCTGCGGCGTCTCCTCCATGCCGCTCTTGCCGCTGCGGACATGCTTGTCGATGAGGTCCTTGAGCGGATCGCGCGCCACGTCGGCGGCCTTGACGAGGCGCTGGTCGCCGCTCGCCAGATCGGTGACGACAACGGCGGCGCGCCGCGCGGCGCGTTCCGCATTCAGCGCTTTGAGGATATCGAGTTTCACGCTACTCCACCTTCTCGACATAGACGCGGATGGTGCCGCCGCAGGACAGCCCGACCTTCCAGGCGGTCTCGTCGGCGACGCCGAATTCGAGCGTCTTGGGCTTGCCGCTCTCGATCACGTCGAGCGCCTCGGTGACCACCGCGCCCTCGACGCAGCCGCCCGAGACGAGCCGAGGAAATTGCCCTCGCTCGTCGATCACCAGATTGGAGCCGACCGGCCGCGGCGCCGAGCCCCAGGTCTCGACCACGGTGGCGAGCGCGACGCCGCGCCCCTGCTTGCGCCAGTCTTCGGCCGCCTTGAGGATATCGTCGTCGGTTGCGAGCGTTGTCATCATCTGTGCCTTTCCTATCATCTGCTGAGCACGCAGCGCGGCAGAGTTGTCGAGCTCGGGCTGGTCGCTGCGGACAGCGAACTCGGTCCTTAGATGGATTGCCGAGCAGGTCCGGCAACTTATCCATCACGCCGCCTTCTCCAGCCATGCCTTGGGATTCGCCGGCCCGCCCGCCCTTGGACGACAGCGCGCGGACCAAGTCTGCCATGGCCTCCAGATTGTGGATCGGACGCAGTTCGTCGACATGCGGCAGCATCGAGCGGATGCCGCTGCGCCTTGGCCTCGAAACCGGAAAACCGCAGCAGCGGGTTGAGCCAGATCAGCCGCCGGCAGGAGCGGTGCAGCCGGTCGATCTCGAATGCGAGCCGTCGTCGCCGTCGCGTTCGAGCCCGTCGGTGATCAGCAGCACGATCGCGCCCTGGGTGAGCACGCGGCGCGCCCACAGCTTGTTGAACGCGTGCAGCGAGGTGGCGATGCGCGTGCCGCCCGACCAGTCGTCGACGCTGGCGGTCACCGCGGCCAGCGCCTCGTCGGGATCCTTCTGCGTTGAGCGCGCGGGTCACGTTGGTGAGCCGCGTGCCGAACATGAAGGTGTGCACGCGCTTGCGCGCATCGGTGACCGCGTGGAGGAAATGCAGGAACAGCCGGGTGTACTGGCTCATCGAGCCGGAAATATCGAGCAGCGCGACGATCGGCGGCTGGCGGGTGCGCGGCCCGAGAAATTTGAGATCGATCAGCGCGCCGCCGGCCTTGAGGCTCGCGCGCAGCGTGCGGCGCATGTCGACGACATGGCCGCGCGGATTGGGCGCCAGGCGGCGCGTCTTGATCTCGTCGAGCGGCAGCACCAGCCGCTTCATGGCGTCCTTGGCGGCGGCGATCTCGGCCGCGGACATCTGCGCGAAGTCCTTCTTCTGCAGCAATTCGCGGTCGGACACCGTGAGCCGGGCGTCGATCTCGACCTCGCTGCGATCGCGCTCGAGCTGCGCGCAAGCCTGAGAACAGCGCATCCTCGATGCGCTGGGCGCCGGGCCGCGGCTTGTCCTCCTCGCGCGGCGGCGTCTGCGACACCAGCGACGCCATCAGCTTGTCGAGATAGTCGCGGCGGCGAAAGAAAATGCGGAACGCCTGGTCGAACAGCTGCGTGTGCTCGTGCCGCTTCACGAACACCGCGTGCAGCGTCCAGTAGAAATCCGTCGCGCGTGCCGACGCCGGCAACGCGCAAGGCGTCGAGCGCATCGAGCACCGCACCGGGACCGACCGGAATCCCCGCCGCGCGCAGCGCCCGCGCGAAGTAGACGATGTTGTCCGCAAGTTGGCCTTGCTCAGCCATGTCGGCGAGCCCTCGCCCCGGTCATTCCGCCGCACGCAGCTGCGCGCGCACCTCGTCGAGCAATTCCTTGGCCTTGGTGCCCTCGATGCGAGCGATGTCGTCCTGATATTTCAGGATCACGCCGAGCGTATCCGACACCATGGTGGGATCGAGGGTCGCCACGTCGAGCTCGGCGAGCGCGCCGGCCCAATCGAGCGTCTCGGCGACGCCGGGCGACTTGAACAGGTCCTGCTTGCGCAGCGCCTGCACGAAATGCACGACCTGCTCCGACAGCGCCTTGCTGATGCCCGGCACCTTGGCGCGCACGATCTGCAATTCACGCTCGGCGGTCGGATAGCCGACCCAATGATAGAGGCAGCGCCGCTTGAGCGCGTCGTGGATTTCGCGGGTGCGGTTCGACGTGACGACCACGATCGGCGGCTGCGCCGCCTTCACGGTCCCGAGCTCCGGGATCGTCACCTGGAAGTCGGCGAGCACTTCCAGCAGGAACGCCTCGAACGCCTCGTCGGCGCGATCGAGCTCATCGATCAGCAGCACCGGCGCGCCGGCGGTGTCGGGCTCGAGCGCCTGCAACAGCGGCCGCTTGATCAGGAAGCGCTCCGAGAACACGTCGTGCTCGATGCGTTCGCGGTCATGGTCGCCCTCGGCTTCGGCAACCCGGATCGCGATCATCTGCGCGGCATAGTTCCACTCATAGACCGCCGCCGCCGACGTCGAGCCCCTCGTAGCACTGCAGGCGGATCAAGCGACGCCCGAGCGTCGTCGAGAGCACCTTGGCGATCTCGGTTTTGCCGACGCCGGCCTCGCCTTCCAGGAAGATCGGCCGCCCCATGCGCAGGGCCAGGAACAGCACGGTGGCGAGCGAACGGTCGGCGAGGTAGTCCGCCGCCGCCAGCAGTTCGAGCGTTTCGTCAATGGTCTTGGGCAGGGGCCGGGACGGTGCAGGAGTTATCGTTCGCCTGTTTATCGCGTCTGGAACCGGCGGGCCACCGCAAAGACGCAAGGTTGCTCTCGGTCTGTCACATAGAGACGTAAGTCTTCCCGCGCCAACCCGCATCGTTAACGAAGAAATGACCCCGACGGAGCCAGATTTCCTCGCATTCGGCCGGCCCGTCGACCATATCCGCAGCGACACACCACGACCGCATCCCTCCCCGACAGCAAACCGCGCCACATGCCAGCACCCTCCCAGCCCCGCCAGCCACCCAGGCTGACCCTGCGCCAGCGGCTGGAGTTCCGCACCGCACGCCTGCTGTTTTCCCTGCCGGCCACGACGCAGGTGCGGCTATCGGGTCAACCGCCGCTGGTCGCTCGATGGCTGCGCCCTGCATCCGCAGATGCAACTCCTGCTGAGGTTACGCAACGCCTGGCGCAGCGCCTCTGACGCGCGTCCGCCCCCGCCCGACGCCCGCGAGGCCTTTCGCAACGACACCGCGACGATTGCCGGTCCACCGATCGCAGTCGGCGCCGTGACCGATCTCACCATCGACCGCGCCGACGGAGCGATGGCCGCGCGGCACTACGCACCCGCCGGAAACGGTCGCCGGCCATTGCTGGTGTATTATCACGGCGGCGGCTTTGTGATTGGCGACCTCGACAGCCACGACAGCGTGTGCCGGCGTCTGTGCCGCGACGCCGACATCCACGTTCTGTCAGTCGATTACCGCTTGGCGCCCGAACATCGCTTCCCGGCCGCCGTCGAGGACGCCTTCACCGCGTTCCGTTGGGCCGCCGCAAACGCTGACCGCCTTGGCGCGCTTCCAAGCTGCGTGGCGGTCGGCGGCGACAGCGCCGGCGGCAATCTGGCGGCGGTGGTCTCGCAACAAGCTCTCGCTGACGGCGGACCGACGCCGTGCGCGCAGCTCCTGCTCTATCCGCCGCTCGATCGCACCACGGTGCGTCCGTCGCTGGCGCATTTCGAAAATGGCTTCCTGCTCTCCCGCGCCGACATCGATTGGTATCACCTGCAATATACCGGCTCGACTGTCGTGCAGCCGGACCCGGCGCAGAATCCACTTTGCGCGCGCGAGTTCGCCGGCCTGGCTCCGGCGCTGATTGCCGTCGCCGGATTTGATCCCTTGCGCGACGAAGGCGAAGCCTATGCGCAGGCGCTGCGGCAGGCAGGCGTCCCAGTGACCCTCAAGCGGTTCGAGGGGCTGCTGCATGGCTTCTGCAGCATGGCGACGATCAGCACGGCGTGCGACGCCGCCGTCGGCGAGATCATTGCCGAGTTCCGCAGGATGATGGCGACGTCAGCGACCTCATAGTCGAGGCAGAGTCGCCGCTGGCTACCCCGCACCAAATAACAGACGCGGCAGGCTAAATTCGCGGAAGCCGGCGACGGTAGGCCTACAAAATTTTTTCTGTCGCATTTGAACCAGGGCGCCCGGTCGCGCAACTAAGCGCATCGACCATTCCCCTGGGAGGAAACCTATGACCAGCGTCAACGCAGCGACCAAACTAGCGACCGCCGCCAACAATGGCGTGAACGTTGAGCACCTGATCGCCGCCCGCGAAGCGCTGACCGCAACGCCCGCGGCCGCCGAATTCAAGTGGCGCGCGGCGTGCGATTGGAAGAATGGCACCCACAGCCACTCAACCGTCGAAGGGTTCTATGGGCTGGGCGCAGAACAGCATCGCAAGACGACCTTCAAATTCGATGCCGACCATCCGGAGGTATTCGCCTCCGAGGACAAAGGCGCCACGCCGGTCGAATACGTCCTGGTCGGCCTGGCCAGCTGCCTGACCGCGGGCGTCGCCGCGATCGCGCAGCACCGCAACATTCAGCTGCGCTCGGTCGAGGCCACGATCGAAGGCAACATGGATCTGCAGGGCATCCTCGGCATCGACAGCGACGTCCGCAATGGCTTCGACGGCATCAAGGTCAGATTACAAGATCGATGCCGACGCCAAGCGCGAAGACATCGAAGCGCTGGTGGCGCAATCGCAGAAGCGCTCGGCGGTCTACGACATCGTCACCAATCCGACCAATGTCATGGTCGAGGTGCTCTGAGACCACGCGGCCGTTCAGCCCAGCCTGAAGGATCGAGTCCCATTCGTACCGTCACAACCGTCGTCATCGGCGCCGGACACGCCGGCCTCGCCATGAGCCGCTGCCTCGCCGAGCGTTCGATCGACCATGTGGTCCTGGAGCGCGGCGAGGTCGCCAACACATGGCGCACCGAGCGCTGGGATTCGCTGCGGCTGCTCACGCCCAACTGGCAGAGCCGGCTGCCCGGCTTCGGCTATAGCGGCGACGACCCGGACGGCTACCGGACGGTGCCGGAGGTCATCCGATTCATCGACGACTACGCCAAGGCGATCTCGGCGCCGGTCGAGACCCACACGACCGTGACCTCGGTCCGCAGCGACCGACGCGGGCTATCTGGTGCGCACGGACCGCGGCGACTGGCAATGCCGCGCCGTCGTGCTTGCGTCCGGCGCGTGCAACATCCCCGACGTTCCGGCCTGCGCGAGCCTCGTGCCGCCATCGATCACCAGCCTCACCGCCCAGCAGTACCGCAATCCCGACCAGCTCGCCGACGGCGGCGTGCTGGTGGTCGGCGCGTCGGCAAGCGGCACGCAGATCGCCCATGAGATCCAGCGCTCGGGCCGTCCGGTCACACTGTCGGTCGGCGAGCACATTCGCGCGCCGCGCATGTATCGCGGCAAGGATATCCAGTGGTGGATGGACGCCGCGGGCGTGCTCGACGAGCGCTATGACGAGGTCGACGACATTGCGAGAGCGCGGCGGGTGCCGTCGTTGCAGCTTGCCGGCACTCCGGACCGGTCGACGCTCGATCTCAATGCCCTGACCGATATCGGCGTGAGGCTCGTCGGCCGTCTCGCCGGCATTGCCAGACGGCAAGGCGCAGTTCGCGGGCTCGCTGCGCAACATGTGCGCGCTCTCCGATCTCAAGATGAACCGGCTGCTGGACACCATCGACGCGTGGGCGTCGCGAGAACGGCCTCGATCACACCGGTCGAGCCGCCGCATCGGTTGCCGCCCACGCGGATCGAGGAGTCGCCCGCGCTCAGCCTCGACCTCGCCACCGCGACGATCAAGACGATCATCTGGGCGACCGGCTATCGCCCGGACTACTCATGGCTCGAACTGCCGGTGCTCGACCGCAAGGGCAGGGTTCGCCATGACGGCGGGGTCGCCGATCTGCCGGGCCTCTATCTGATGGGGCTGCACTTCATGCGGCGCCGGAAATCGACGCTGATCGACGGCGCCGGCGACGACGCCCGCGATCTGAGCGCGCATCTTGCGGCGTATCTCGACGGACAGATATCGACGTCAGGCCGCGCCGACGCACGACACCGCCTTCGCTCTCGCAGCGAAGTCGCGTAGCACGCGTGGAACTTGTTCCAACCGCGCCGACTGCAATTTGATGCAATGTCGTCACACTCTCCGGAATTCTTCCGCGCCGGCGGTATAACTCCTGAATGTTGTTGCCTGTACGCGACGAACAACATTAGCTGGCAGTCATCCTGAATCGCACAGCCGGACCTGAGGGAGGTGGCGCAACATGCGTCTCGCCAAGCGTCTCGCTATTCTCGCCATAGCCGCAGGCCTGCCCACCATCGCGAGCGGCACCAGCGCGTGGAGCAACTGCCGGCAGCTCGAAGACCTTGCGCGGCAATATGCCGGGGTCACATTGACCAGCGAGCAGCAGCGGATCAAGCGCAGGCTGGTCGCCTGGTACAACGACAATTGTAAGCGGACGCGCAGCGTCCAGGCGCGACGCTGACGATCACATCGCCGGTGGCCGTGGCAGATGCTTAAAGCGTGACTGCTTTAAGTTGAAACACAATCACGCTTTAGCTTCTTAATTGAGCATGATCTTTTCCGAAAACCGGTTCCCACTTTTTCGGGATCATGCTCTAAGCCGTCGCCGCCGCGACCGCGCGGCGGGCCAGCACGCCGACCAGGTGCGCGCGGTATTCGGCACTACCGTGAATATCACTGGACATGCCGTCGGCCGGGATCGTCATCCCATCAAGTGACTTGGCGCCGAAGCGCTTCTTGAGCGCCTCCTCGAACGCGGTCACGCGGAACACGCCGTTCGAGCCGGCGCCGGTCACCGCCACGCGGATGTCGGAGCCGCGCTTCGACACGAACACGCCGACCAGCGCAAAACGCGAGGCCGGATTCGGAAACTTGACGTACGCCGCTTTGTTCGGCTTGGGGAATTGCACGCGCACGATGATCTCGTCCGGCTCCAGCGCGGTCTCGAACAATCCCTTGAAGAATTCGTCGGCCAGGATGCGGCGCTTGTTGGTGATGATGGTGGCGCCGAGCCCGAGACAAGCCGCCGGATAGTCGGCGTTCGGATCGTTGTTGGCGACCGAACCGCCGATGGTGCCGCGATGGCGCACCGCCGGATCGCCGATCAGGCTCGCGAGCTCCGCCAGCGCCGGAATGTTTTCTTTTACGATCGGCGAGGTCGCGACGTCGACATGACGGGTCAAAGCGCCGATCGCCAGCGAGCGGCCCTTCATCTCGATGCCTGAAATCCCCTCGATCTGCGACATGTCGACAATGTGCTTCGGTCCTGCAAGGCGAAGCTTCATGGTCGGGACCAGCGTGTGTCCGCCAGCCAGGAGTTTGGCTTCCTCTTGACGCGCCAGAAGGCCTGCCGCCTGCCGTACCGTCGTCGGGCGATGAAATTTGAATTCGTACATGACGTGGCGATCCCTGTTCGCGTTGGACGTTATGCGGCGTTACGCGCCCTTGGCCATGGCCTTGGCGCCAGCAGCAATCGCCTTCACGATGTTGTGGTAGCCGGTGCAGCGACAGATGTTGCCTTCGAGCTCGTGGCGGATGGTCTGCTCGTCGAGGTCGTTGCCCTTGCGCTGCACGATGTCCACGGCCGACATGATCATGCCCGGCGTGCAGTAGCCGCACTGCAAGGCATGGTTCTCGCGGAACGCTTCCTGCATCGGATGCAGCGGCCCATTCGGTTCGGCGAGCCCTTCGATGGTGGTGATGGTCGCACCCTGCGCCTGCCAGGCGAAGGTCGTGCAGGACTTCACGGCCTTGCCATCAATGTGAACCACGCAGGCGCCGCACTGCGACGTGTCGCAACCGACATGGGTGCCGGTGAGGCGCAGATGCTCGCGCAGGAACTGCACCAACAGGGTGCGTGGGTCGACGTCACCGGTGACGGGCTTGCCGTTCACCGTCATTGCGACGGCGGTCATCGAGGTACCTCCAGTAATCCGGGCCGGGCGGCCTGATTTGGGTGCCGCCGGCGGGACCGGCAACAGATAGGGGCAAAATCGCGAGGATTTTGCCCCGTTTTGCTTGTTTGAACAAGTTCAACTCTGAACCGGACATGCGCACGTGGTCAAGGGATATGGCCGCAATATGCCAGAATTCGCGGGGCCAGCCCGCCTGCCCTACCCCTGCTGCACGGCCTTGGCGAAGTTGGCGAAGAAGTCGTCGGCGGTCTTTTTGGCGGCGCTGTTGATCAGCCGCTGCCCGAGCTGGGCCAGCTTGCCGCCGATTTGCGCCTCGACATTGTAGGACAACAGCGTCCCGCCATCCTTGTCGGCGAGCGCGACGGTCGCGGCGCCCTTGGCGAAGCCGGCCACCCCGCCCTCGCCCTCGCCCGAGATCTTGTAGCCGTTGGGGGGATCGAGATCGGAGAGCCGCACCTTGCCCTTCCAGCGCGCCTTGACGGGCCCAACCTTGATGCTGGCGACGGCCTGGAATTCGGTTTCCGAAACCTTGTCGAGCTGCTCGCAGCCCGGCACGCAGCTCTTGAGCACCACGGGGTCGTTGAGCTTCGTCCAGACCGTCTCGCGGTTGGCCGCAAGCTGCACTTCCCCGGTCATCGTCATTGCCATCGTCGATCTCTCCATTCCAAGGCGGTTGGTATAGGACCTTGTCCGCGCGACAGGAAAGGCCTTTTGACGCAGAATAGCCCCGCTTGACGCAGAATAGTCCCGCGCCGACGGGGGCTTGCAGAGCCGCTTGCGGTTGTTTGGCCAGAATTCGATTCGATTTTGGCCTAGCCTTTTGTGTTCGCGCCTCGTCTTTCCCCTTCCCTCCGGTGGGAATTCCCGCCCCCTTCAGCCACAGCCGTTCGGCGTCTTGTTCATGACCAGTGTCCTGCACCCTTCCCCGCTGCTGACACCGTTGGTGTCGAGCGCTGCGATGCGGGCGGTCGTCGATGATCGCGCCCACGTGCAGCGCATGCTCGACTTCGAGGGCGCCCTGGCCCGCGCCGAGGCCGCGGTCGCGGTGATCCCGGCCGGATCGGTCGGGCCGATCGGCGCCGCCTGCAAGGCCGATCAATACGACCTCGCCGCCATTGGCGAGAACGCCGCACGCGCTGGCAGCCTGGCTGGGCCGGTGGTGGCCGCGCTCGCCGAGGCGGTGGCCAAAATCGATGCCGACGCCGCGCGCTACGTGCACTGGGGCGCCGCCGATCAAGATTTGATCGACAGCGCATTGATGCTCGAACTGCGCGCCGGCATCGACGCGCTGATCACCGATCTCAACACCGCCATCGAAGGCTTCACCGACTTGGCCGGCCGGCATCGCCGCACCGCCTCGATGGCGCGCACCGACTTGCAGCATGCGTTGCCGGTGCCGCTCGGATTGAAGCTCGCCGGCTACGCGGCGGCGCTGGCGCGGTCGCGGGAGCGTTTGAAGCGACTGCGCAAGGAGGCGCTGGTGCTGCAGTTCGGCGGCGCGGCCGGCACCCTGGCGGCGCTCGGCGAGCACGGGCTGGCGGTGACCGAGCGGCTGGCGGCGTTGCTTGAGCTGCCGGCGCCGGACGCGCCCTGGCATAGCCACAGCGATCGCCTGGTCGAGATCGCCGCCGCGCTGGCCATTCTCACCGGTACCTGCGGCAAGATCGCCCGCGATGTGGCGCTGCTGATGCAGACGGAGGTTGCTGAAGCGCATGAACCGCCGGGCGCGCCAGCGAACGAAGCCGTCGGTCTCCCGCACAAGCGTCGCCCCAACCTGGCGGCAATCGGCATCGCGGCCGCGACGATGGCGCCGAATCTGCTTGCCACCATCGTTGCCGGGCAGGCCCAGGAACACGAGCGCGGGCTCGGCGGCTGGCAGGCGCAGGGGCATGCCATCCCTGCGCTGCTGCTGATCAGCTCCGGCGCGCTCGCGGCGGTCGCGGAGTTGGCGCAGGGGCTCGAGATCGACGCCGAACGCATGCGCAGCAATCTCGATATCGCGCAGGGCCTGATCATGGCCGGCGCCGTATCGATGACGCTGGGGACGAAGGTCGGACACGTGCAGGCGAAGATGATCGTCGACGACGCCAGCAAACAGGCGGTCGCCTCCCGGCGCCATCTCAACATCGTTCTGGCTGAGGATCCGCGGGTGACCGCGCACATGACCGCCGGCGAACTCGCACGCCTGTTCGAATTGATGGGCTATCAGGGCGTCGCGCAAACCTATATCGACCGTCTCATCGGCTCGCTCGGATCACGCATGCCGAAACGGTCCAGTTGAATGGCACACCAAAAGAGGAAGCCCCATGCCGGTGATTGAAGCCAACGGTTGCCCCCTTCACGTCCAGATCGATGGCGCCGACGGCGCGCCGGCGCTGATCATGTCGAACTCGCTCGGCACCACGCTCGAGATGTGGGACAAACAGGTCGGGCCGTTCACCAAGCACTTCCGGCTGATCCGATTCGACCGCCGCGGCCACGGACGATCCGGCGTGCCCAAGGGCCCCTACTCGATGGAAATGCTGGGGCGCGACGTGCTGGCGATCATGGATGGGCTCGGCATTCGCAAGGCGAACTGGTGCGGGCTCTCGATGGGCGGCATGGAAGGCATGTGGCTCGGCGCCAATGCGCCGGAGCGCTTCGAGCGTATGGTGCTGTCCAACACCTCAAGCTACTTCGCGGACAAGAAAGGCTGGAATGATCGGCTGGCGTTGGTTCGCGAGAAGGGCGTCCCGGCATTCGCCGCGGCCAATATGGAGCGATGGTTTACCAAAGGATTCCACGAGCGCGATCCGGCTGCGATCGAGAGCATGAAGGCGATGTTTGCGGCGACGCCGCTCGAAGGCTACATCGCCTGCGGCGAAGCGGTGCGCGATATGGATCACCGCGAGCTGCTCCCGCGCGTAAAAGTGCCGACATTGGTGATCATCGGTCGCCACGACCCTGCAACGGTCCCGGAAGCCGGCGACTACGTCCGTACCAACATACCGGGCGCCGAGCATTTCATCATCGACGCAGCCCATATTTCGAACATCGAACAACCGCAGCAGTTCAATGATGCGGCGCTTGAATTCCTGACGCGGCGCTGATCACGATTTTGCCGTCAAAGACTCCGCCATCGATTCAGCAAGCGTTAGCTCGCGCGGGTCTATGTCCTAGTGTCCCGGTTCCGACGCTTGTATCCCTTTGCCGCACACGCGTTTGCAAGCGTCGGAACCAAAGGGACACTAGCAACTCATTGATTCTAGTGTGGCTTTGGATTTGACGTTCCTACGACGGACGCGCGGCAATGCTGGTAGGAACGTCAAATCCGCCACACTAGTGGACAAATAAACGTCTGCAGGGGTGGCCGATATGACGATGTTGATGCGACTGATCTACTTTAGTCGTCATCGCCTTGATCAGTGGTACGATGATAGAGAGCGCGGGGTCGCCGAGATCCTGGCGGTCGCGGTGGCCAACAATCAGCGCGACGGCATCACCGGCGCGCTGATCCATGACGATCGATGGTTCGCGCAAGTGCTCGAAGGCGACGAGGGCGCGGTGTCCGCCACCTTCGAACGCATCCTGCGCGATCAGCGCCATGGCGATGTGTCGCTGGTGACGATGGAGGGCGTCACCGCGCGGCGCTATGCGGATTTCGCCATGGCCTGCGTTGGCCGCAGCCAGGACAACGGCGATCTGTTTCGTCATTATGGCGAGGACGAGCGTTTCGACCCGCGACAGACCCGGCGCGACCGGCTGTCCGATCTCATCGAAGCGGTGGTGCGACGCGGACCGACGGGGGGACCGGCATGGACGACAAAGAACGCTACGAGCGCGGCCTGAGGCAGCGGCGCCAGGTTCTCGGCGACGCCTACGTGGAGCGGTCGGTCGCGGCAAAGACCGATTTCAACGCGGAGTTCCAGGAGATCATCACCCGCTACGCATGGGGCGAGATCTGGACCCGGCCGCATTTCGACGAGCGCACCCGCCGCATCCTGGTGATCGGCACCACCATGGCGCTCGACAAATGGGACGAGTTTCGCCTGCACGTGCGCGTCGCGCTCACCGAGGGCGGCTTCTCCGCCGACGACATCAAGGAGATCATCCTGCAACAGATGATCTATTGCGGCGTGCCGGCCGCCAATCATGCGTTTCGCGAAGCCGGTGCGATCGTCACGCGAGCTCGCCAAAGCCGACTAACGACCGACCGCGGCCTCGGGCAATTGTGCTTGCGGCGCGTGGGCGGCTTCGTTCGCACCTTGCGCAGCGACCTGTTGCGCAGCGACTTGCGCGCGCGGCGCGAGTCGCCGCTCCACCGCTATGACCATCATCGCGCCCGCCACCAGCGACGTCTGCGCCGCACACAGGCGCAGCAGCGTCGGATCGCCGATCGCCGCCGGCAATGCGCAAAGCGCGACGCCGACCGCCGCCAGGATGAGAACCACGTCGGTGGTTTCCCGATCAGTCTCCCGCCCCATCACCCACGAGCGCGCAAACTCGATCAGATAGGCGGTAAATGCCGCGGCGATGACCAGCTTGATGCCGGCAAGGACATGCGAGATCAGCGCCAGAGCGCTGAAGCTCAAATCGAACAGCTCGCGCAGCAGCAACGCGGCGGATCCGTGCACGCGCTGCTCCAGGCCATGATAAGGCGAGATCAACACCCGCACCGCGTCGCGGCCCCAGACCGGAATGAAATAGAGCGACACCAGGGTCAGATTGACCGAGCCCAGCGTCAGCGCGCGATAGTTGAGAAATCCGTGATCCGGCCGCATCGACGCTCCCCCGCCGGCCCCGCTCGACCTGACGAGCGGACTGGCTGGGCTGAGGCTACGTCGTTAACGATGTTCGCCCAATCGAAACCCTTTGTTAACCTTATCGACCGGACCAATGCAGCCAACACGCGAACGCAGGCTGCCACTCGCCCGCCCCGGGTGCGGCGGCCTCTCAGTCTTCACGCATCCCGGCAGAATCGACGCTCATACGTCTGGATGATGTCGGCCCGCCCTGCATTCCTGCACTCTTAAGCTGCGTGCAAGGTGGCCGCCGAGCCTCGCGGATCCCCATCAAAACAAAAGAACCAGCACAAGGATTACCGCGATCGGCAGCCTGGAAATACGTCGTGACGACTGACCCAAAAAGGGGAGCGCTTCATGAACCGCTTGGCCGCAATCGCAATCGGAATGCTGCTTGCCTTCATTGATACCAGCGCGCGCGCCGATATCGTTATCGACTGGAACGTCACCGCACTCCGGCTTACGCAGTCGGTGCAGGCCCCCGGCGGCGTGCAGTCGCGCGCGCTCACAATGATGCATGTCGCGATGTCGGACGCGATCAATACCGTGCAAAACCGATACACGCGCTATGCTGCGACGATGCCTCTCGCTCCCAGCGCTTCGGCGGAAGCAGCAGCAGCGTCGGCGGCGCGACAGATTCTGATCCATCTCTTTCCCAAACAAAATGAGATGATCGAGCAAGCCTACGCCGCATCGATCAAGATCATTCCCGACGGTCCCGCCAAGACCCAAGGCGTCGCGCTTGGCGAACAGGCCGCAAACGCCGTGATCGCCGACCGTGCGACCGATGGCGCTACCGTGCCGGACACATACCGGCCGATCACCAGCCCTGGCGTATGGGTGCCGACCGCACCGCCGATCACCGAGCAGTTCGCGCGCGCGAGGCCATGGGTGCTCAAGAGCGCCAACCAGTTCCGGCCTGGACCGCCGCCGCAATTGTCGAGCGCGGTCTATGCGCGTGACTATAACGAAACCAAGACTCTCGGCGGCGTGCAGAGCAAGGCGCGCAGCTCCGAGCAAACCGAAGCTGTGAGGTTCTGGAGAACGCCCGTGCTCGCGCCCGCTTGGCAAGCCGCAGCGCGTCAATTCGCAGTTCAACGGGAACTGTCACTTGCCGAGTGCGCGCGGCTGTTCGCGCTGCTCAATATGGCAAGCGCCAACAGCTTCATTAGCGATTGGGACGCGAAATTCACTTACAACTTCTGGCGGCCCGTTACCGCGATCCGCAATGGCGACCTTGACGGCAATGACGCCACCGAACGCGATCCTGGCTGGAGCCCATTGGCTCTCACTCCGCTGCATCCGGAATATCCATCGCAAGCGAGCATCAGCGCCGGCGTGTCGCTTGGGGTGCTTGAAGCCGTATTCGGAAAGAATTTGTCCGGCGCCTTCACCGCGACCGATATCGTCGACCCGAAGCGGACCCGGACCATGAGCAGCCTCGCCGCAATGGCCGCAGAGCACCGGGATGTGCGGGTCTGGGGCGGCATCCACTTCAGGAACTCGCTCAACGTCGCCCAAGACATGGGAGAGCGGATCGCGGCCTACCTCATGGAGAACACGATCAAGCCGGTGCGTTGAGCGCCTGTACGAGAATCCTTGGCCCCGGGTCACACCATCGCCGGGGCCTTTTCATTTGTGCGACCTTGCTGTCGGCATGTCCGTGAGGACCGGCTGAGATGCCTCGACGAGAAAAGCGAGAGATCTTCAAAGGTCCGGTTGCGTGGCTGGCCGCGTTGGCAGTCGGCGCCTGTGCAGCAGCAGACTTACGCTTTCGCGACTGCGGCCGCAGGCGTCTCGACGATCGGGACCTTTGGTTTGGTCAGCCACACCGAAATCACCCAGGCCGCCCAGAGCGTCACGAAATAGAGTGACAGAAAAACGATCAGGCTGACGACCGAGCCAAATAAGTTCTCGACTGCAAATCCTATCAAGACCGTCGCCGCATTTAACATCAGCATAATGACGATGTAGTAGATGATAAGCAGCATGGTGTGTGTCCTACTGGACGTGATTTATCTTTATGTATTTCTTATAATGAAATTACGATGATCTAGACAGATGTGTTTCGGATTTTACCTGACAATATTTGAAAAATACTTTGTGATCTTTATCCCAGGACTTTAGTCTATTCCGCTTGGCGCGGACGACGTGACCACAGAGCGCCGGAGACAAATGCGAATGCAGGAGCTCGCGGCCGAACTGGTCAGGAAGCGGAAGGAGCCCGCGTCGATCGATCGCCGCGCCAAACGATCGCGTGCAATACCGGTAGCGATTTCGCTTGAAGCCAGCAGCCGACGTCGTTCAAGGATCAGCAACGCGACAGCTTTGAGCCAAGGACTACCCGCCCCGCGCCGCGCGAAATTCATGCGGCGATGCCCCGGTGTGCTTGCGGAAAAACCGCGCGAAATGTGAGGGATCGGAGAACGCCAGCGCATAGGCGATCTCGTTGATCGGCTGGCTGGTGAAGACGAGTTGGCGCTTGGCCTCCGTCAGCACGCGCTGGCGGATCAAGTGGCCGGCGGTGACGCCGATCGCCCGCTTCACATGATCGTTGAGCCGATCGACGGTCATCGCCAGCTTGTCCGCGTAAAACGTAAGCTGCCGCTCGGCCTGGAAGTGCTCTTCGATCAGACGCCGCAGCGACAGCACCGTGGCGTCGGTCGGCCGCGGCACCTCGTTGCGGGCGCGGCTGGCGGCCAGACGCGCGACCTCGACCGCGATCAGCGCCAGCAAGCCCCGCATCGCAATGCGATAGCCGGGACGCGCCAGGCTCCTTTCGTCGTGCAGCTCAGACGTGAACGTTAATAGCCTGGCATGATCGGACGGCAGCGGCACCACCGGGTCGGAGGCGAGCGCGCTCAATTGCGCCAAACCCTCCCCACGATGCGCGCCGATCGCTTCCGCGGCGTCTTCGGTGAAACTCACGACCCAGCCGTCGGTGATATGCGGACGGAAGCGAAAGCCGTGCGCGGTGGTCGGCGGGACCAGCACCGCGCACGGCGCTTCGAACGGAACCTTCGATGTCTCGAAGCTCAACTCGCCGCCGCCCGCTTCGATGATAAGAATCTGGAACAGATTGCGGTGACGATGCGCGCGGATGGTCCAGTCATGAATCGCCGAGCGCGACGCGATCGTCTCGATATGGATGAAGTCAAACGCCTGGTCGTCCGGCGGATCGCCGTAGAGATGAAACAGCGGCAGGGCGGCGGGCGTTCCCATCGGGTCAGAATAGCGCGCCTGCGCGCGGCGGCAATCCGCCCCGTGCAACGCCGACGTCGCACATCGATGCAACGAAGCAGCGGCCCCGCGACTGAGCGGGACCGCTGTTGCAGGACAAACCGGAAGTCGACTAGCGGTCCTGGCTGCGCTGACCGGGCTGCTGGTTCGGCGACTGGCCGCCACCACCCTGCTGCTCGCGGCCGCCTTGCTGACCGCCCTGCTGTCCGCCGCCTTGGCCGGGCTGCTGTTGCTGCTGACCCGGACGCGGGTTGTTCGGTTGGTTCTGATCCTGATTTTGGTTCGCCATGGTCGCTCACTCCTGAGGGTTGTTAGGGGCTCGAGGCCCCTCCCCAAATCAACTCAGGACGCGACGGCGAGTTTCTGGGAACCGCAAAAAGAAAATGAAAATCTCGCCGCGCTCGGGTCGGAAATTTGCCGCGAATGCCGCGGCGCACGATCGGAACTTTTGTTCAGACCTGCTTGTAGGCGCGCTCGTGATAGACGAGCGCCGGCCCTTGTGGACCCAGTCTGACCGCTTCCACGGCGCCGAAGAACACGTTGTGGCTGCCGACCGAGCGCACCTCGACGATCCGGCAATCGAACGCAACCACGGCGCTGGCGAGCACCGGACTGGCGGTGGCAAGCGTTGTCCATTCGCCCTTGTTGAAACGGTCACTGCCCATCACGCCGGTGCGACCCGCGAAGATATCGGCGATCTCGGCTTCAGCGGCGCCGAGCGTATTGATGCAGAACACGCCGTTTTCCAGAACGATCGGATTGGTCTGGCTGCGCCGGTTGAGGCACATCAGCAATGTCGGCGGCGCGTCGGTGACGGAGCAGACGGCGGTGGCGGTGGCGCCGGTCTTACCGCCCGGCCCCGCGGTGGTGATGACGTGCACCGCGGCGCCCAGCCGGCTCATCGCTTCGCGGAACGGCGTGGCGTCGCAGGTGCGCACCGGCTCCGGGCCGACCGCCGTGAAGGCGCCGTCCATTGCGTCGTCGGGGCGTTGATCGATCCAGCTCATGGCAGCTCGGCAACCTATGAATTCAGAGATGCGCCAGTTCGGTCCAGATACATCACAACGTCCGGGTCAGGACAGCAAAATCGTATCGGAATTCCTAGGAAACCCTGGTGCGGCAATCCGCTGGATCGACGCTAGGCCCCGCTTCAACAAGCTTAACGGCCGCGTTCCGGCGCTTGCGCGGCGTGGCGGCGATGGCGGATGATCGCCGCGCACGGGATAAAAAGAGGTTCAGGGGAGGAAGCCACCATGCCGCTCACGCGACGAACGCTCCTGACATTGGCGGGTTCGGCAGCCTTCACCCGCCCGCTGGCGGCCCAAGACTGGCCGACGCGGCCGATCCGTTTCATGGTCGGCACCCTCGCCGGCGGCAGCGCCGATGTCATTGCCCGCGTCATCGCCGACCCGCTGGTGGAAAAGCTCAAGCAATCCATCGTGGTCGAGAACAATGTTCAGGGTGCCGGTGCGGTGGCGCAGCTGATCACCGCCAATGCGCCGCCTGACGGCCAGACCATGCTGATGATGACCGCGGGCTACCCGCCGCAAATGGCGATGAAGACCCAGCCGCCGTTCCATCCGATCGATGCCTACAGCTATGTCGGCCTGGTTTGCGGCTATCCGATTGTGTATTCGGTCCGCCCGGATTCTCCGATCAAGTCGTTCAAGGATTTATTGGCGCGCGCCAAGGACCAGCCCGGCAAAGTGACCTATACGATCAACGCCCGCGGCTCCATTTTCCACGTTCTGACCAAGTGGGTTGAAATGGAAGTGGGCGTCGAGATGACGCCAATTCCCTATCGCGGCTCGCCGCCGGCCTTTACCGACGTTCTGGCCGGGCGTGTCGATGTCATGGTCGAACCGGCCACCACCGCGTTTCCCCGCATCAAGGAGGGACAATTGCGCGTGCTGGCCTTGTCCTCGCCAAAGCGCTTTGTGCTGATGCCGGATGCGCCGACCATCAACGAGACCGTGCCGGGCGTCGACTTCATGTCGTGGCTTGGGCTCGCGATGCCGGCCGGTACGCCACGGTCGATTGTTGACCGCTTGAACGCAAGCGTCGGCGAACTGTTGGCGTCCCCGCGCATCGCGGAGCAGCTCAAGGCCGCCGGCAGCGCGGTCACGCCCTCCACACCGGATGAAATGCGTGACAAGGTCGCAACCGAATATCGCCGTTGGAGCAAGATCATCCAGGCAGCCAAGATCGAACGCCAATAACACCGCCGGTCATCCGGCGTTTTGAGTCAACACGGAGAATACACGCAATGACGCTTCCTGCAGCCGAGCTTTGCCATTTCGGACTCTTTGCGCATGACCTCGAAAAAATGGTCGACTTCTACACGCGCGCGTTCGGCCTCGTCGTCACCGATCGCGGGCGCTCGACGCGCGGGGTCGACATTGCGTTCCTGAGCGGCCGGCCCGACGAGCACCATCAGCTCGCAATCGCCTCCGGCCGGCCCGCGGACGCGACGTTTTCCACCATCAACCAGGTGTCGTTTCGCGTCGGCGGCCTCGACGATCTCAAGCGCTATCACGGCTGGCTCAAGGACGAGCAGGTCAAAGACCTCGAGACCCGCGACCACGGCAATGCCTGGAGCATCTATTTCAGCGATCCGGAAGGCAATCGCATGGAGGTTTATTGCCCGACGCCCTGGTACGTCAGCCAGCCGTTTGGCGAACCGCTCGACCTGACGGCCCCGAGCGAAGCCATCCTGGCCAAGACCCAGACGATGGTGCAGCAGGACCCGACCTCCTGCCCGATCGAGGCGTGGTCGGCGAAAATGCGCACGCGGCTCGATCAGGCCGCGCGCACCTGAGCGCGCAGGCTTGGCTTGATGCGAGCGTGCGCGGTCACTCGGCCGCGCGCTTGCTGCCGGCAAGTCCGGGATAGGCAACGTCGTCGGGGTTGAGCCACGTGTCGCCAACCCAGCCGCGCTCGTCATATTCGGACAGGCACTGATCCGCGAGCGCGATCATCTGGTCCATGGCGCCGGTGGTGCGCGCATTCCACATCGCGTGGATCCGGACGTCCTCGTGATTGCCGGCGTAGTTCATTTCGTAGAGTTCATGCCGCCCGCCGAATTCGGTTCCGATCGCGTCCCACAACAGCTTGAGCACCTTGATGCGCTCCTTGTAGCCGATGCCGTACGAGCCGCGGACATAACGGGCCAGATACTTGTCGATCTCCGGGTTGTCGAAGTCCTTGGCCGAGGACGGCAGATAGATCAGCGCCGAGGCGATGATCTTCTCGACGATCTCCTTGATGCGCCCGTAGGCGTCGCCGGCAAAAACCCGGTAGCTCGCACCCGACTGCGCATTCGGCAGCACCGCGCCATCGACCCACGGCGTCGGATTGAGCGCCATGGCGTCGGTCAGCGCCCAGAACAGGTTGCGCCAGGCGATGATCTCACCGAGCATCGCCTGGTTGCCGCGGAACTCGTCGGCGCCGGTCGTGCGAAGCGCTTTGGCGATAACGCCGATCAGGAAATCGAGCTTCACCGCAAGACGGGTACAGCCCTGAAACTGATACCCGGCGACAAAGCCCGATTGCGGATAGAAGACCTTCAGTTTCTCCAGATCACGGTGCAGCAACACGTTTTCCCAAGGGATGAACGCGTTGTCGAACACGAAGATCGCGTCGTTCTCGTCGAAGCGCGATGACAACGGATAGTCGTAGGGCGTGCCCATCACGCTCGCCATCATCTCATAGGAGGCGCGGCAGAGCAGCTTCACGCCCGGCGTATTCATCGGCGCGATGAACATCACCGCCATGTCGGAGTCGTTGATCGGCATCGCCGCGTTCTGACCGAGGAAATTGTAATGCGTGAGCGCCGAGGAGGTCGCGACCACCTTGGCCCCGGACACGTAGATGCCCGCGTCGGTTTCCTTCTGGATGGTGATGAACACGTCCTTCACCTGATCGGCGGCGCGCGCGCGATCGACCGGCGGATTGACGATGGCGTGGTTCATGAACAGGACGTTTTCCTGCGCGCGGCGATACCACTGCTTCGCGTTCTCGGCGAACTTCCCGTAGAATTGATGGTTGGCGCCGAGCGTATTCATCAGCGACGCCTTGTAGTCGGGCGAACGCCCCATCCAGCCGTAGCTGATGCGGGCCCAGGCGGCGATGGCGTCGCGTTGCGCGATCACCTCCTCGCGCGACCGCGCGGTCCGGAAGAACTTGTGGGTATAGCCGCCCGAACCGGTGTCGGTCGGGCTGGTCAGGATGTCCTTGGTCTTGGGGTCGTGCAGCGCGTCGTAGAGGCGCGCGACCGAGCGCGCGGCGTTGCGGAACGCTGGGTGGGTGGTGACGTCCTCGACCCGCTCGCCGTAGATATAGACCTCGCGCCCATCCCGCAGGCTCGCAAGATATTCCGCGCCGGTGAACGGCCGGCCCGGTGCGGCGATCGCGTCCTCGGATTTGGTTTGGCTCATCAGGCTTCGCTCCAATGTCGGCAAGCAAAGGCACTCCGCATGGTCGGTGTCAATGCGGGTCGCGGGTCGGCCGCGCCGCGCCGGTCGTTTCGGAATGGCTGCGTCATCATGCGATCGATCCGCAGCTCGGCCGGGTCCCGGAATAGCGGAATACCGATGGTCATGCCGGTGTGGCCGGCCTCGGGCTGCGCCCGGTAGGTTCCGAACAGGCGGTCCCACCACGGCAGATTGAAACCGAAATTGCTGTCGGTCTCGCGGCGCAGGATCGAGTGGTGCACGCGATGCATGTCGGGCGTCACGACGATCAGCCGCAGCGCGCGATCGAGCCAGCCCGGCATCGACACGTTCGAATGATTGAACATCGACGTCACGTTGAGCACCACCTCGAACAGGATCACCGCCACCAGCGGAATTCCGAGCGCCAGGATCGCCGCGATCTTGATGAACAGCGAGATCAGGATTTCGATCGGATGAAAGCGCACGCCGGTGGTGACGTCGATGTCGAGATCGGCGTGATGCATGCGGTGCAAGCGCCACAGCACCGGAACCTTGTGAAACACGATGTGCTGAACGTAGATGACAAGGTCCAGCGCCAGAAAGCCGAGCAGCGCGGCGACCGACAGCCGCAACTGCAGATAGTTGATGAGGCCCCAACCGTTCCCGGCGGCGTAGAGCGACGCTCCGACCGCCGCGGTCGGAACCAGGACGCGAACCGTCAGAATGTCGATCAGCAGGATCCCGAGATTGCCCGGCCAGCGCCGAACGCGGCCGGCGGTCAGCGCCCGCCGCGGCGCCGCCAGTTCCCAGAGCGCAAACAGTGAGAAGAACCCGCCAAAAGCCGCAAGGCGGATGCCCAACTCGATGGTGGTGCTGTCCATCGTCGCACTATAGCGCGGTACCGATACCGACGCGCGATCCCTGTGGACCACCGCGGCGACGCCGCATTGCTCGCGTTCCAAGGCCCTGATACTGCTAATTCGTGGAGTGGATTTGACATTCGCTACCTACCTGGCAGCAAGCACGCGATGCGAATGTTAGAATCGGACCACTAGGTCGGCCCTCAGGAACGGAGCGCATGGAAGTCTTCGTCCAGCAGCTCATCAACGGCATCACGCTCGGATCGATCTACGGCCTCATCGCCATCGGCTACACGATGGTGTTCGGCATTTTGGGAATGGTGAACTTCGCGCACGGCGACGTCTTCATGGTGTCGGCGTTCATTGCGCTGATCGCATTCCTGATCCTGACCACCTGGATCGGCGTCAGCTCGATCGTGCTGGCGTTGCTGATCGTGCTGGTGGTGGCGATGGCGATGACATCGCTGGTCAACTGGTCGATCGAACGGATCGCCTACCGGCCGCTGCGCGGCTCGTTCCGGCTGGCGCCGCTGATCTCGGCGATCGGCATGTCGATCTTCCTGATGAATTTCGTGCAGGTGGCGCAGGGCCCGCGCAACAAGTCGATCCCGCCGCTGTTTGCCGACGTCATCGTGCTGTTCACCGTCGACGACTACGACGTCACCGTGTCTTACAAGCAGATCTTGATCTGGCTCACGACCGGCGTCCTGCTGCTGGCGTTCTGGTATCTGGTCTCGAAGACCGCGCTCGGCCGGGCGCAGCGCGCCTGCGAGCAGGACCAGAAGATGGCGGCGCTGGTCGGCATCAATGTCGATCGCACCATCTCGATCACCTTCATCATCGCCGCGGCGCTGGCGGCGGTCGCCGGCACCTTGTACCTCGTTCACTACGGCGTCGTGAGCTTCGCCGACGGATTCACGCCTGGCGTCAAGGCGTTCACGGCCGCGGTGCTGGGCGGCATCGGATCGCTGCCGGGAGCGGTGATCGGTGGGCTCGCCATCGGCCTGATCGAGACCTTGTGGTCGGCCTACTTCTCCACCGACTACAAGGACGTCGCCGCGTTCTCGATCCTGATCGTGGTGATGATCTTCCTGCCGCAAGGCCTGCTCGGCCGCCCGGAAGTCGAGAAGGTGTGAGATGACGGCCGAGGCGCCACCGTCCGCCTCTCGACCGGACATACTGCGTGCGCTGCGTTCGGCTGCGTTCACCGGCTTGATCGCCAGCGGCCTGTTCCTGCCGCTGATCGCGTTCAAGGCGATCCACGATATCCGCAACGAATTGGTGCTGGAGACGCGCTGGCCGCTGTTCGCGACGTTTGTCGCCATCGCCTTTGCCGCGCGGCTCATCTGGGAGCTTTTGCCGCGCGAACGCCTGAAGCAGTGCCTGGCGACGTTTTTCCATTCCGCGGGCCGGCTCGCGGCGGCGGCCGCGGCCTGCGCCCTGGCAACCGGCGGCTTGCGCGTCCTCGCGCGATTTGAATCCGGGATCGATGCCGCGGTCACGCTCCTCCTCTCCTACCTGTTCGGCTTTGGCGCGCTTGCCTTCGCGATCGGCGCCATCGCCGCCTGGCTCATCACGCGTTACCCCACCGACACCGAACCCGGGCGGCGACGGCGGCATCAGATCGGCGTCGGCCTGCGCACCGGCGCACTCGGCTTTCTGCTCGCCTACCCGTTGATGATGCTCTGGCTCGCCGGATCGCAGGGCGCGATCAAGTGGATCGACAATTTCGGCATCCAGATCCTGATCTATGTGATGCTCGGCTGGGGCCTCAACATCGTGGTCGGGCTCGCCGGCCTGCTCGACCTCGGCTACGTCGCCTTCTACGCGGTCGGCGCCTATAGCTACGCGCTGCTGGCCAAGACGTTCGGCCTGTCATTCTGGATCCTGCTGCCGCTCGCCGGCATCCTCGCGGCGTTCTGGGGCGTGCTGCTCGGGTTTCCGGTGCTGCGGCTGCGCGGCGACTATCTCGCCATCGTCACGCTCGCGTTCGGCGAGATCATCCGCCTGGTGCTGATCAACTGGGTCGACCTCACCAACGGCTATGCCGGCATCAGCGGCATGCCGCGGCCGAGTTTCTTCGGCGCACCGTTCACCGAGGGCCGCCGAGGGCTTCGCCGCGCGCTTCGGCCTCGCGTTCGACCCGATCTACCGCACCATCTTCCTCTACTACGTCATCCTGGTGCTGGCGCTGATCACGGCGCTCATCACCATCGCGGTTGCGGCGGCTGCCGATCGGCCGCGCCTGGGAGGCGCTGCGCGAGGACGAGATCGCCTGCCGCTCGCTCGGCATCAACACCACCACGACCAAGCTCACCGCCTTCGCCATCGGCGCGATGTTCGGTGGCTTCGCCGGCTCGTTCTTCGCGGCTCGCCAAGGCTTCATCTCGCCGGAGAGCTTCACCTTCATGGAGTCGGCGGTGATCGTCGCGATCGTCGTGCTCGGCGGCATGGGTAGCCAGATCGGCGTCGCGATCGCCGCGGTCATCATGATCGGCGGCACCGAGCTGATGCGCGAGCTCGATGTTCTGAAGGTGATCTTCGGCAAGGACTTCGACCCGACCCAGTACCGCATGCTGCTGTTCGGCTGCCATGGTGCTGATCATGATCTGGAAGCCGCGCGGCCTGATTGCGAGCCGGCAGCCTTCCGTCGTTCTCAAGGACCGCAAGCCGGTCTCCGGCGCGCATGTGCGGGAGGGCCATGGATGAGCGCCCCGCTGCTGCGTGTCGAGCACCTCACCATGCGGTTCGGCGGCCTCGTCGCCATCAACGATCTGTCGTTCACCGCCGAGCACGGGCGCATCACCGCGCTGATCGGACCGAACGGCGCCGGCAAGACCACCGTGTTCAACTGCATCACCGGCTTCTACAAGCCGACCGAGGGCCGCATCGCGCTGCAATCCGGCGATCCGGCGTCTGGAACGAGCTCGACGGCTGACCGAGCGCGGCGGGCGCGGCCGCGCGCGCCGGGACGGCTCGCTGTTCCTGCTCGAGCGCATGCCCGACTACCTGGTGGCGCAGAAAGCCCGCGTCGCGCGCACGTTCCAGAACATCCGCCTGTTCCCCGGCATGACCGTGCTGGAGAACCTGCTGGTCGCGCAGCACAACGCGCTGATGCGCGCTTCCGGCTGGACCGTGCTCGGCGTGCTCGGCCTGCCGTCCTACGCGCGGGCCGAGCGCGACGCGATCGAGAAGGCGCGCGATCTGGCTCGAGCGCATCGGGCTCACCGACCGCGCCGACGATCCGGCCGGCGCCTTGCCCTATGGCGCGCAGCGCCGGCTCGAGATCGCGCGCGCGATGTGCACCGACCCGGTGCTGCTGTGCCTCGACGAGCCGGCGGCCGGCCTCAACCCGCAGCGAAAGCGCCGAGCTCGCGCGGTTCCTGCTGACGCATCCGCGACGAGCACGCCACCTCGATCCTGCTGATCGAGCACGACATGTCGGTGGTGATGGAGATCTCCGACCACGTCGTCGTGCTCGACCACGGCGTCAAGATCGCCGACGGCACGCCGGACGAGGTGCGCAACGACCCGAAGGTGATCGCCGCCTATCTCGGCGTCGAGGACGAGGAAGTCGGCGCAGGTCGAAGCGGAGGTCGGGCTATGACCTCGCCGCTCCTCTCCGTCCGCGGCGTGAAGACCTATTACGGCAACATCGCCGCGCTCAAGGGCGTCGACATCGACGTCGGCGAGGGCGAGATCGTCGCGCTGATCGGCGCCAACGGCGCCGGCAAATCGACCCTGATGATGACGATCTTCGGCAATCCGCGCGCGCGCGAGGGCGCGATCACCTTCGCCGGCCGCGACATCACGCAGCTTGCCGACGCACGAGATCGCGCGGCTGCAGATCGCGCAGGCGCCGGAAGGCCGGCGCATCTTCGTGCGCATGACGGTGCTGGAAAATCTGCAGATGGGCGCGGCGCTCTGCGATCCCGCACAGTTCGAGGCCGACCTCGAGCGCGTGTTCGCGCTGTTTCCGCGCCTCAAGGAGCGCATCGCACCAGCGCGGCGGCACGCTCTCGGGCGGCGAGCAGCAGATGCTGGCGATCGCGCGCGCGCTGATGAGCCGCCCGCGGCTCCTGCTGCTCGACGAGCCGTCGCTCGGCCTTGCGCCGCTGATCGCCCGGCAGATCTTCGACGCCATCCGCAAGCTCAACACCGAGGAGAAGCTCACCGTCTTCCTGGTCGAGCAGAACGCGTTCCATGCGCTCAAGCTCGCGCACCGCGGCTACGTCATGGTCAACGGCCTGATCACGCTGTCAGCGGCACCGGCGCGCGAGCTGCTGGAGCGGCCCGAGGTCAAGGCTGCCTATCTCGAAGGCGGCAGGCACTAGTGTCCCGATTCCGAAGTTCGTATGATCTCGCGCAGGGTCTGATACGAACTTCGGAATCGAAGACACTAGCAACTCATGATTCTCGTGTGGCTAGGTCAGAAGTCCGCAACTCGATTCGCTGAAGTACTATTGCGGACTTCTGAACCGCCACACTGGACCGATGAGCAACCTCACCTACGACGGCAATTCGATCTGGGTGTTCCTGCTGGTGACCGTCGTGATCGGCGGCGGCGCGGCGTGGCTGACCGGGCGCGCGATCGCCGCGGCCTGGCGGCCGTGGTGGCATGTGGCCGGCTTGCGCTGCTGCTCGGCGGCGCCGTGCGCTTTCTCCATTTTGCGCTGTTCGAGGGCAAGCTGCTGTCGCTGCCCTACGCTCTGGTCGATACCGCCGTCTGCCTGGCGTTCGGCCTGCTCGGCTTCCGGCTGATGCGGGTGTCGCAGATGGTCACGCGCTACAGCTGGATCAACGAGCGCGCAGGCCCGTTCGCCTGGCGGCGCCGCAATGCCGCGCCTCCCGGCGCGACCACGTCCAAATCCGGATGACAACCATCGTTTTTGTCGATTGAATTGCTCTGAGGCGATCGCGGGCGGGTCGGGCGCCCCGGCAGACCGTCACCGGATTCTCAGAAGGGAGCACGATCATGAAATTGCACGTGGCTTGGCGACTGGCGTTGGGTCTTGCCCTGGCGCTTGCCGGAAGCGCCAGCGGCGCAATACAAGCTCGGCGTCGGCGGCCCGATCACCGGCGGCAACGCCGCCTTCGGCGCGCAGCTCAAGAAAGGCGTCGAGCAGGCGGTCGCCGACATCAATGCCGCCGGCGGCATCCTTGGGCAGAAGATCCAGCTCTCGATCGGCGACGACGGCGGCGATCCGAACGAAGGCGTGTCGGTCGCCAACAAGTTCGTCGGCGACGGCGTGAAATTCGTGGTCGGCCATTTCAATTCCGGCGTCACCATCCCGGCCTCCGAGGTCTATCAGGAGAACGGCATCCTGATGATCACGCCGGCCGCGACCAATCCCAAGGTCACCGAGCGCAGCATGTGGAACATCTTCCGCATCTGCGGCCGCGACGACCAGCAGGGCGCGGTCGCCGGCGGCATCATCGCTCCAGCGCTTCAAGGGCAAGAGCATCGCCTTCGTCCATGACAAGACCACCTATGGCCAGGGCCTCGCCGACGAGACCCGCAGGCGCCATGGCCAAAGGCGGCCTCAAGGAGCGTGCTCTACGAGGGCGTCAACAAGGACGACAAGGACTTCACCGCGCTGGTCTCCAAGATCAGGCAGTCCGGCGCCGACCTCGTCTACTGGGGCGGGCTGCACGACACCGGCGGACTGATCGTGCGGCAGATGCGCGACCAGGGCGTCAAGGCGCCGCTGATGGGCGGCGACGGCATCACCGACGACGAGTTCGCCGTCGATCGCCGGCCCGGGCGCCGAAGGCACGCTGATGACGTTCTCGCCCGATCCGCGCATCAACCCCGCGAACAAAGCGATCATCGAGCTGTTCCGCACGCAGCGCATTTCGAGCCGCAGGCCTACACGCTCTACAGCTACGCCGCGGTGCAGATCATCAAGCAGGCGGCCGAGCAGGCCAAATCGCTCGATCCGAAGAAGGTCGCCGAGGTGATGCATTCCGGCATGAGTTTCAACACCGTGCTCGGCGACCTCTGCTTCGACAAGAAGGGCGACGTCACGCGACATACGTCATTGGCGGCGTGAAGAAAGACCGTTACGTGCTCTACGTCTGGAGGAAGGACCCAGACGGCAAGATCACGCTATTTCGAGGCCAATGACTGAGTGCTGCAACGCCTCGGCTCGCAGTTCCTCATGGGAGCACGAGCGTGCGCTCGAACCATGAGGCCCCGTCGGACCGCCCTCGCCTTCGAGACGGCGCTACGCGCCTCCTCAGGCTGAGGACGGTATGCATCGCGAACAGGGCGGCGCAGTGATGCTGTCAGCCGATCGTCTGCAGCGACCGGAAACGCCTCGATCAGCCAGGCTGTTCAGCTGCGTGAAGAAGCCGAACAGGAAGGCGAGGCCGGTCAGCACCAGCAGGCCGCCCATGGCCCTCTCGACATGGGCGAGATGGGCGCGAAAGCGCGCGAGGAACGCCGCGAACGGCTCGACCGCGAACGCCGCGATGATGAACGGCACGCCGAGCCCGAGCGAATAGACCGCGAGCAGGCCCGCGCCCTTCGCCACCGTCGCCTCCGACGCCGCGACCGCCAGGATCGCCGCCAGGATCGGCCCGATGCAGGGCGTCCAGCCGAGCGCGAAGGCGAGCCCCATCACATAGGCGCCCCACAGCCCGACCGGCTTGGGCACTTCGATGCGCGCCTGGCGATGCAGCAACGCGATCGGCGTGAGGCCGAGGAAATGCAGGCCCATGACGATGATGGCGATGCCGGCGATGATCGAGAGCTCGTGCGAATAAAGCCGCAGCACGCCGCCGATCGCGCTGGCGCCGGCGCCGAGCGCCACGAACACGGTCGAAAATCCCGCCACGAACAGCAACGCGGCGATGAACGTCGTCGCGCCTCACCCGCGGCTCGGGCTCGGCGTCCGCGAGCCGCTCGAGCGAGGTGCCGGCGAGATAGACGAGATAGGGCGGCACCAGCGGCAGCACGCAGGGCGACAGGAAGCTGATCAGCCCGGCGAACAGCGCGGCGAGGATGGTGACGTCGGCGGCCATGCCACTTAGATGCGACGTCGGGATCCGGCCCAATGCGAAGTCAGGCCTTGCGAGGTCATCGCGGCGATGTGATCGGAAGACACGTGTGGATGGAGGCTTCGATCAATGCTAGCGCGCCGCACGGATCGCGAATTCTGATAGCTGTTCCGCCAATGACCTTGCGCAATCTCATCACCGACGTCGCGGGCGTGGCAGGTCGGGCATGCCGACGACGCCGCCTCGCCTCCGGCGTCACCGCGATCGTGTTCGACGAGCCCGCGGTCGCCTGCGATCGATGTGCGCGGCGGCGGGCCCGGCACGCGCGAGACCGATCTGCTCGACCCATCGATGACCGTCGAGCGCATCGACGCGATCGCGCTCGTCGGGCGGCTCGGCCTTCGGGCTCGATGCCGCCGCCGGCGTGCAGGCCTGGCTCGCGCGAGCAGGGCCGCGGCTTCGCGATCCGGGCGACGTCCGCGTGCCGATCGTGCCGGGCGCGATCCTGTTCGATCTGCTCAACGGCGGCGACAAGGACTGGGGCCGCTTTCCGCCCTATCGCGAGCTCGGCTACGCCGCCGCGGCCGCTGCGAGCGGCGCGTTCGCCCTCGGCACCGCCGGCGCGGGCTTCGGCGCCACCACCGTCAACTCTCAAAGGCGGCCTCGGCTCCGCCTCGGCCATGACGCGGACGGCCTGACGGTCGGCGCGCTGGTGGCGGTCAACGCCGCCGGCAGCGTCACCGTCGGACGCGGGCCGTGGTTCTGGGCGGCGCCCTTCGAGCGCGATGCCGAATTCGGCGGCCGTGGCCTGCCGTCATCGCTGCCCGCCGATGCACTCGCCTTCCGCACCAAGGGACGGCGCGGCGAGAACACGACGCTCGCGGTGGTCGCGACCGACGCGACCTTGAACAAGGCGCAGGCCAAGCGGCTCGCGGTCATGGCGCAGGTGGGCTTCGCGCGCGCCATCTATCCGGTGCACACCCCGCTCGATGGCGACATGGTGTTTGCCGCCGCGACGGCGCGACGGCCCCCACCCGATCCGATCCACGGCCTGGCCGAACTCGGCACGGCCGCCGCCGATGTCCTGGCTCGCGCGACCGCGAGAGCCGTCTTCGAGGCCACCTCACTAGGCCTCACCGGCGCGCAACCCGCCTGGCGTGACCGGTTTTCCCCTGCTGAATAGCCCCCCGGCCCCCCTGCCTTGACTTAGCCACGGCATAATTCGCTAAATGAGCGCCTTGGGGCACGTTCAAAATGCGCTGCGCGCCGGTCGCGTCGCGGGGCTGAGGAGACAAATATGCGCCTAGCAACAAGCGCTTGCGCCATTGCACTTGCGGTTTTCGCCGTGCCCGCCACCGCGCTCGCTCAGGCAATCCTGTCCGGGCAACCCGAACGCGCTCGGCGTCGCGCGCATCGTCGAGATCGACACCACGGGCGGCCCGGGTTTCGGCTTCGAGCACTTCCGCGAGCATGACTTCCTGCGATCAGGGCGAGGTCGTGCTGACGTTCGACGACGGCCCGTGGCCGCAACGCACGCCGGCGGTGCTCAAGGCACTGGCCGCCCATTGCACCAAGGCCATCTTCTTCCCGATCGGCAAGCACGCCACCTACGAACCCGGCATCCTGAAACAGGTCGCCGCGGCCGGCCATTCGGTCGGCAGCCACACCTGGAGTCACATGAACCTCTCCGCGAAACCGGTGCAGGAAGGCAAGGACGAGATCGAGAAGGGCATCAGCGCAGTGGCCTGGGCGGCCGGCGGACCGACCGCGCCGTTCTTCCGCTTCCCGGCGTTGCGCCATCCGCCGGACCTGGTCAGCTATCTCGGCGAGCGCAATATCGCGATCTTCTCGACCGACATGGACTCCTTCGACTTCAAGATGCGGAAGCCCGAGCAGGTGCGCAATGCGGTGATGGCGAAGCTGAAGAAGTTCGGCAAAGGCATTGTGCTGATGCACGACTTCCAGCAGGCCACTGCCGGCGCGGCGGGCGATCTGTTGAACGACCTCAAGGCCGGCGGCTACAAGATCGTGCACATGCGCGCCAAATCGCCGGTGACCACGATCGCCTCCTACGATGAAGAGGTCCGCAAGAACGCGAAGCTGCCGACGGTGAGCACGCGGCCAACGTCAAACGTGGTGCGCACGGTCAACGAGTAAAACGTTCCGCCGCAAACGGCGTCGGATCGCAGAACGGCGTCGCGCCGGTCATCATCTCGGCCATGAGCCGGCCGGTCGCCGGGCCCAGCGTCAGTCCCCAATGGGCATGGCCATAGGCGAGCCACAACGCGCCGTGACCGGGCGCGCGGCCGATCACCGGCATCGAGTTCGGCAAAGCACGGACGGCTTCCCAGCCACGGCTGCGCTTCGACCTTGTCGCCGAGCGGAAACAAATCCCGCGCCTGCGGCAGCAGGCGGTCGAACTGCACCGGCGTTGGCGGCGCGTCGCGGTCGGCGAATTCCGCGCCGGTGGTCAGCCGCAAGCCCTGCTCCATCGGCGCGACGCAATAGCCGAGCTCGGCATCGACCACCGGCCGCGTCAGGCCGGCATTGCCGCGCGGCCGGAAATGCAGGTGATAGCCACGCTTGACCGCGAGCGGCAGAGCGATGCCCATCGGTTTCAGCAAGTCTCCGGCCCAGGGACCGAGCGCCACCACGGCTTCGCGCGCATCGACCGGGCCTTCGTTGGTCTCGACCCGCCAACGCTCGCCAGCGCGGTGCAGCGAACGCGCGTCACCGGTCAGCACGATGCCGCCGAGCGCCACAAATCGCGCGACATAGGCGCGCGTCAACGCCAGTGGATTGGTCACGCTCGCGGAGCTTGGCCAATAGACGGCGTTGACGAATGATGGCGCCAACGCCGGTTCGAGCGCCAGCGCGCCGTCGCGGTCGAGCGCCTCGAATGGCATTCCGAATTCGGCCGCAAGCTCGCGCTCCCGCAGCGTATCGGCGAACGCGCCCGGCGTGCGATAGACCTTCATCCAGCCTTGCTTGCGCAGGTAGTGCGTGGCGGATGCCTCCTGCATCAACGCTTCGTGCTCGGAGAGCGCCGCCGCGAACAGCGGCCGCATCAGGTTGGCAAAGCGGATGCGGCGCTCGATGGCGGAATTGGCGCGGTAGCGCAGCAGCCAGGGCGCGACGCGCGGCAGGAACGAGAGATGATAATTTGCGTCGGTGGCGCGCTTGAACGCACGCGCAAAATCGCGCCCATCCGATCCGGAAACGGATGCGGCAACAGCGTGTTGCCCTCGATGACGCCGGCATTGCCGTAAGAGGTGCCCTGCCCCGGCGCAGCCCGGTCGACCAGCGCGACGGAGAGCCCGCGCTTGGCAAGATGGAGCGCAATCGACACGCCGACGATCCCGGCGCCCAGCACAACGGCGTCGGTGCGCGCCATGGCGGTCCTTTCCACATCGATCACACCGGACCGAGAGTGGCCGGCGATTCCCGTCATCCATATAGGAAGCCCGGCCACGACGCAGCAGGCCTCAAGGCAGCGCCGCGTTAACGATCGTTAGAACTGGCGCGTGGGCGCATTGCCGCTGCCCGCCCGGCATGTTAGGCGATCCTTGGATTTCGGAGGCTTGGATGCGCCGACCTCTGCTGGTCGCCCCGTCGATTCTATCCGCCGACTTCGCCCGGCTCGGGGAAGAAGTGCGCGCCGTCGACGCCGCCGGCGCCGACTGGATCCATGTCGATGTCATGGACGGGCATTTCGTGCCGAACATCACGATCGGGCCCGGCGGTGGTGCAGGCGCTGCGCCCGCACACCAAGAAGCTGCTCGACGTCCATCTCATGATTGCGCCTTGCGATCCTTACCTCGAAGCCTTCGCCAAGGCCGGCTCCGACATCATCACCGTGCATGTGGAAGTCGGGTCCGCATGTGCATCGCTCGCTGCAAGCGATCCGCGCGCTCGGCAAGAAGGCGGGCGTGACCCTCAATCCCGGCACGCCGGTCGAGACGCTTGAGCCAGTGATTGATCTCGTCGACCTGATCCTGGTGATGTCGGTCAATCCCGGTTTCGGCGGCCAGGCTTTCATCCCGTTTACGGTCGAGAAGATCGCGCGGCTGCGCGCGCTCGCCGGCGCCCGGCCGATCGACATCGAAGTCGACGGCGGCGTCACGCCGGAGACCGCGTCCCTGGTGGCGCAGGCCGGCGCCAATGTCCTGGTCGCGGGCTCGGCGGTGTTCAAGGGTGGCAAGGCCGACGCCTATCGCGCCAACATCGCCGCGATCCGCAACGCAGCGGCGCTCGCACGTGGCGAGGCGGCTTAGCCGCGCGGATGCCACGCCGTCCCGAATTCGAGTAAGCATGAGTAGCATGAAGCGAATCGGCATTGCGTTCCTGCTGGCGCTCGCACTGGGAGCGAACGGGCAGCACGCGCGGGCCGGCGATGGCGCCGCGTTCCATGTGCTCGGCTTCTCCGCCGATGGACGCTATTTCGCATTCGAGCAGTTCGGCGAGCAGGACGGCTCGGGCACGCTCTACTCGATCATCACGGCCGTCGAGATCGCTGGCGATCGGCCGGCGAAAGGCATGCCGGTCGCCGCGATCATGGACCCCGACAATCCCGAGCTCGGCAAGGCGCCCCGCGACCAACAGCTCGGCAACATCCGCGCCAAGGCCGCCGCGGAAGCCGCCCCGCTGCTGCAACAGCTCGGCATTTCCGAAGCCGGACAGATGGTGGCCTCGCTCCGCGACAGCCACAGCCGCAGCATTCTGCCGCCCGAGCTGGTCAAGTCCGCCATGAAGGCGGCGGTCGCGACCATCACATTGCCGGCCGACCGCTTCGGCGTCGACGCGCGGCTGGTGCTGCGCGAATTCGACATCGCGCTGCCGCGCTGCAAGGACTTGATATCGCGCGAGCATCCCAGCGGTTTCGGATTGACGCTGGAGCGCAAGGGCCGGCCGACCATCCACCTGAGCCGCGACCAGACGATCCCCCCTTCGCGCGGCTGCCCGGAGCATTACGGCATCTCAGAGGTGCACGCGCTGGCGCTGCCCGACGGCTCGACAGCGCTCGCGGTTGTCATCCACTATTTCTATCCGGCGTTCGAGGGACCGGACCGACGGTTCCTGGTAGTGACGGGCCGGGTCGCAAAGCACTGACCGGATTCGAGGCTTCCATGATCCCGCGCTACACCCGCCCCGAAATGGCCGCGATCTGGGAGCCGCAGACGCGCTTCCGCATCTGGTTCGAGATCGAGGCGCACGCCGCCGACGCCATGGCCGAGCTCGGCATCATCCCGAAGGCGGCGGCCAAGAAGATCTGGGACAAGGGCCGCAACGCCACCTTCGACATCGCGCGCATCGACGCGATCGAGCGCGAGGTCAAGCACGACGTCATCGCCTTCCTGACGCATCTGGCGGAAATCGTCGGGCCCGAGGCGCGCTTCGTGCATCCGGGCATGACCTCATCGGACGTGCTCGACACCTGCCTCAACGTGCAGCTCGTGCGCGCCGCCGACATCCTGATCGCCGACGTCGACAAGCTCCTCGCCGCGCTCAAGCGCCGCGCCTTCGAGCACAAGATGACGCCGACCATCGGCCGCTCGCACGGCATCCATGCCGAGCCGACGACCTTCGGGCTCAAGCTCGCGCAGGCCTATGCCGAGTTCGACCGCGCCAAGGCGCGGCTGCAGGCGGCGCGCGAGGAAGTCGCGACCTGCGCCATCTCCGGCGCGGTCGGCACCTTCGCGCAGGTCGATCCGCGGGTCGAAGCGCATGTCGCCAAGGCGATGGGGCTCGCGGTCGAGCCGGTCTCGACCCAGATCATCCCGCGCGACCGCCACGCCATGTATTTCGCGACGCTCGGCGTGGTCGCCTCGTCGGTCGAGCGGCTCGCCACCGAAATCCGCCACCTGCAGCGCACCGAGGTGCTGGAAGCCGAGGAGTTCTTCTCCGAGGGCCAGAAGGGCTCCTCGGCGATGCCGCACAAGCGCAATCCGGTGCTGTCGGAGAACGTCACCGGGCTCGCCCGCATGGTGCGCGCCTATGTGACGCCGGCGCTGGAGAACGTCGCGCTCTGGCACGAGCGCGACATCTCGCATTCCTCGGTCGAGCGCATGATCGGCCCGGACGCCACCGCGACGCTCGATTTCGCGCTCGATGCGGCTCGCCGGCATCATCGACAAGCTCGTGGTCTATCCCGGACAACATGCAGAAGAATCTCGACCGGCTCGGCGGGCTGGTGCATTCGCAGCGCGTCCTGATCGCGCTGACGCAAAAGGGCGTGGCGCGCGAGGACGCCTACCGGCTGGTGCAGCGCAACGCCATGCAGGTGTGGCGCGGCGAAGGCGATTTCCTCGCCTTCCTGAAGGCCGACCAGGACGTGCGCAAGCACCTGAGCGAGGCCGAACTGAAAGCCAATTTCGACCTCGGCTACCACTTCAAGCACGTCGACACGATCTTCAAGCGCGTGTTCGGCGCCGGCAAAGGCGCAAAGCGCAAGGGCGCCGGCTGACCCCGGCCGCTCCAGGTTTCCTTCATAATCGTTGTTATCGCGGCGCCGCCAACGCGGCGGGACGCCGTTTTCTCGGCGCAGTCGCGTTTGCCCGAACTCAGCGCACCTGCCTAGTATCGCGTTACCGAATCAGGGGGCGACCATGAGCCATCTCGTGCGTATTCCCGTTTCGCAGAGTTCCAGCGCCGTCGAATTGGACGATCCGTCCCAGGGCAGCTTCAACAGAAACGGCCGGTCCATGTTGGCGGCCGCCGACGATAGCTACCTCGACCGGGTCGCGAAATACGTACCGGGCGAAGTGCTCGCCTTCTTCATCGTCATCAACGCGATCCTCAATCAGGTCGTGCAGACCAGCAGCACCACCGCAACGATGGCCGGGCTTCCGGTGATGGCGGTGGCGGTGATCATGCTGATCGTGTGCACCATCTTGGTGCCGCTGTTCGTCTGGTATGTGCGCCAGGAGGGCGATGCCTGGGTGATCAACGCGGTGGTCTCGACCGTCGCGTTTCCATTCTGGGCCTATGCGCTTGGCGCGACCGCTTTTGCCGGACACTGGGACGGCAATCTCGCTGCCATCATGCTCGCCACCTTGACGGTTGTGAGCGGACTGGTCTCGCCGCAAGTACGCCTGCCCGAGCGCCGCGAACAATCCGCGACGATCGCGCCATCCTTGACCGCGGCAACGCCCGCGCGTCCGGAGCGTCGGCATCTCGACCTGGTCGGGCCCGGGCCAACCTGACGCCGCAGGCCACGCGCCGGTCTTCAGCGCCTCGGCGGGCCAATGTCCGCGCATCGCGCCTGCGCCTTGAGCCACGCCGCAAATCCGGGCATGGATTGCCATCAACAGTCCAAGCATGATGGCCAGCACCCCGACCATTCTCGTCTTCGATTCCGGCCTGGGCGGTCTCACCGTCCATCGCGAGGTCGCCAAGGCGCGGCCGGACGCCCACTACGTCTACGTCGCCGACGACGCGTTCTTTCCCTACGGCGCCCATGGCGAGGCGGCGCTGGTCGAGCGGGTCACCGCGCTGATGGCGACGCTGATCGAGACGCATCGGCCGGACCTGGTCGTGATCGCCTGCAACACCGCCTCGACGCTGGTGCTGCCGCACCTGCGCGCGCGCTTTGCGGTGCCTTTCGTCGGCACCGTTCCGGCGATCAAGCCGGCCTGCGCGGCGTCCGTGAGCAAGCGCGTCTCGGTGCTCGGCACCGAGGCGACGGTCTCGCGCGAATACACGCGCACGCTGATCCGCGACTTTGCCAACGGCGCCGACGTGACGCTGGTCGGCTCGGCGCGCCTCGCCGGCTATGCGGAAGCCGAGCTCAACGGCATGCCGGTGGAGGACGCGGCCATCGCGGCCGAGATCGCGCCCTGCTTCATCGACCGCGACGGTCGCCGCACCGACACCATCGTGCTGGCCTGCACGCACTTTCCGCTCCTGCTCACGCGCCTGCAGCAGCTCGCACCCTGGCCGGTGTCGTTCCACGATCCCGCGCCGGCGATTGCGCGGCGGGTCGTCGAGTTGCTCGGACCGCCGCAGCCTGCCGGCGTCCCGCAGCGCCAATTCATCTATGCCTCGGGCGCGGAGCCCTCGCCGGCCCTCGCCGCCGCACTGGCGCGCTTCGGCATCGGTCCGTAGATTGCGGCGAGCAACTCAGACGGCAGGGAATGCCATGGCGAATAAATCCTCGATGGTCCGACGGACCCTGCAGTTCAAATTCACCCTGCCCACGGCGGATGCCTCGACCCTGCTTTCGCTCCTGAAGGCGGCTCGGCCGTTCCACGAGGCCTTCGGCGGCCGACGGTTCCGGCTGCTCCAGAACGTCGACGACCCGCGCGCTTCATGCAGGAGATCGAATACGAGACCCACGAGTCGATGGAGTTCAACCGCCAGCGCTTCGCCTCCGACCCCCGGGTGCAGGCCACCCTGCAAACCTGGCGGGCGATGCTCGGGGGCACCGTGGAAATCGACATCTACCGGGACGTCGACTAGCGGGGCCTGCCGCCTGCCCCTCGTGGGCAGGTTTGACTTAGCCCCCCGGACCCCCTAGAAACCGCCCGTCCCGCGGGCCGATCGGCCCGCGCGGCGTTTCGCGACCCGCGGTTTTGGCCAGCGCTTCGGCTCCAAAACCTGTCGGTTCCGGCCTTTCCGGGACAAAGGAGGGCGCGATCCTCAAATCGTAACAAGCAACGAGGACGCGATGACCAAGCGCCACGAGGCGAAGTACAAGATCGACCGCCGTATGGGCCAGAACGTCTGGGGCCGCCCCAAGAGCCCCGTCAACCACCGCGAATACGGCCCCGGCCAGCATGGCCAGCGCCGCAAGGGCAAGCTCTCCGACTACGGCGTCCAGCTCAAGGCCAAGCAGAAGCTGCGCGGCTACTACGGCAACATCCCGGAGCGGCAATTCCGCGGCATCTACGCCGAAGCGCGGCGACTCAAGGGCGACACCGGCGCCAACATGATCGGGCTGCTGGAGCGCCGGCTCGACGCCGTGATCTACCGCGCGAAGTTCGTTCCCACGGTGTTCGCGGCGCGCCAGTTCATCAACCACGGCCATGTCAAAGTGAACGGCCGCCGCGTCACCATCGCGAGCTACCGGGTGAAGGTCGGCGACCTGGTCGAGGTGAAGGACAAGTCCAAGCAGCTCGCGCTGGTGCTGGAAGCGACCGGCCTCGCCGAGCGCGACGTGCCGGACTATGTCGAGGTCGACCACTCCAAGATGACGGCCAAGCTCACCCGCGTGCCGCAGATCACCGAGGTGCCCTATCCGGTGCAGATGGAGCCGCACCTGGTGGTCGAGTTCTACTCGCGCTAACCGCGCGAAGTCATTCTACCGACGACGCTTTTGGACCCCGGCCGGCAGCGGCCGGGGTTTTCGTTATGGCGCGATCATCCACAAGCGGGCGCAGCCCTACCTGACTATTTGTAGGGCATGCATTGAACTAAATGCCTATATTTTGTAGCTTGCAGGCCTTGTCAGTAAAATTTGTTCACCTGAGTCCCTGAAATCCTTTGCAAAGGGAGAACCGCACATGGATGCGTTGAACTCTGTGAAAAGCTGGATCGGGGCGTTGACGGACGTTGTTTTGATGTTGCTTGCGCTTGCGATTGTTTGCGCGATGTTGGTTGGCGTCGCCAATCTGCCGTTCTTCGGCAACGTGGTGACCAACATCATGGCGCTGGTCGGCGAACTCGGGAAAAACGGCCTGGTCGGCCTGATCGCCCTCGGCATCATTCTGTGGTTGTTCTCACATCGTAAGATGGCCTGACGCGCGTCGCGCAACCGCGCACATCAGCGGTTGATCACGGGCGGCAACGCCCGAGACGGGCCCGTTGGGTGGATGGCGATGCCGTCCACCCAACGATCGGATGGGCGGAGGGGACCATGCTGGACCAATTACAGAAGGCGAAGCAGTACCTTTGGATGTTCGTCGAGATCGGGTTCCTCGCGATCCTGACGATCGTTCTCATTCACCTGATCCTCGGTCAGAATTCCGGGGTGTTCGTCGCCGCGGTCGCCAACAATGTTCTCGCCTTCGC
>CAVUIV010000001.1:0-70283 GCA_963741595.1 uncultured Alphaproteobacteria bacterium | reverse complement strand
TCCCAATCAGAAGGTCGATTTCTCAGGACTTGCGCG
The DNA here is from genome assembly GCA_963741595.1 of uncultured Alphaproteobacteria bacterium. Classification (GTDB taxonomy): domain Bacteria; phylum Pseudomonadota; class Alphaproteobacteria; order Rhizobiales; family Xanthobacteraceae; genus VAZQ01. Next base: position 70,247 of record CAVUIV010000001.1, on the reverse strand, counting down.
CTCGCCGGCTATGCGCACGTCCATGATTTTTCGGAGTTGCGCTCGTTGAGCAGCAGGTGGGGCATGTTTTGACCCAGTGCGGCCCGGTGTTCGCGACCTTGCATGTCCAGAAAAATCGGCCGCTCGTCTACAAATACGACGACCTTTACAAGGCGTCGCGGCGACGGCGCTGAAGGCGGCGCTGCAAAGGACCTTGTAGAGAACGACCATGATGAAGCGCGATGAATGTTTCCGCGCGCTGGCGCGACATCTCAACGATGAGATCGTGCTGCCGGTCTATTCATCGGCGTTCGACTGGTTGGAGATCGCGCGCGCGCGCTCAACTACTATGCGTTTGGTGCGATGGGGCTCGGCTCCTCGCACGCGCTCGGTCTGGCGCTTGGGCAGCCGAACCGGCGCGTGATCGTGCTCGATGGCGACGGCAGTCTGCTGATGAACCTCGGTTCGCTGGTGACCATCGGCGCTGCGGCACCCAAGAACTTTCTGCATTTCCTGCTGCCGCAATGGCACCTATGAGGCCAATGGCGGCCATCCGATTCCGGCAGCCGGAGGTCGATTTCAGCGGGCGGCGCAGGCGGCCGGCTACGCGCAGACGCTCGATTTCAAGGAGATCGGGGAATTCGAGGCCGCGCCGCCTCCACTGCTCGCCCAGGACGGTCCGACCTTCGCGACGCTGCATATCGAAAAGGGCATGCTGTCGCCGGATTCAACTACCGCACCCTCGACATCCCAAGAAGCGCGCCGACTTCCGCGCTGCGCTGCGCGCTAACGCACGATACCCGAAGTCGGAACCGGTTTTCAGAAGAGATCATTTCGCAATGAAAAAGCGAGAGCGCAATTGCGATTCGACCCCAAAGCAATTGCGCTCCAGCGCGCTCTCTGCCTACCGCATCGTCGGCTCGTCGTTATCCGGATTCGCCAGGCGATATCCGACCCCGAGCTCGGTCAGCAGGATCCGCGGCTGGGTCGGGTCGATCTCGATCTTCTGCCGCAGCTTGCGCACGAAGATGCGCAGATAATGGGTGTCGTGCAGATGCGGCGAGCCCCACACCTCCTTGAGCAGGAACTGGTGGGTGACGACGTTGCCGGCATGCTGCGCCAGCAGCTGCAGCAGCCGATATTCCTTCGGCGTGAGCATCACGCGCGCGCCGTTGATGGTCACGATGCGCGCGGCGAGATCGATCGACGAGCGGCCCGACCTTGACCACCGGCTCGCCGGTGGAGACGCGCACCTGCCGCCGCATGGCGGCGTGCGCGCGCGCCAGCAGCTCCGCCATCCCGAACGGCTTCACCACGTAATCGTCGGCGCCGCTCTCCAGCAGCCGCACCTTCTCCGCCTCGTTGGAGCGCACCGACAGCACGATGAGCGGAACGCTCGACCAGGCGCGCAGGCGCTCGAGCACCTCCGCGCCGTCCATGTCGGGCAAGCCGAGATCGAGGATGACGAGATCGGGCGGCTTGAGCGTCGCCCAGCGCAGCGCATCGCCGCCGGTCTCGGCGTCCTGCACGGCAAAGCCGTCGAGCTCGAGCCCGGCGCGCAGAAAGCGGCGGATTTGCACCTCGTCGTCGACGACGAGAACGACGGGATTGGCTTCAGTCATCGGGACCGACCTCGGGTTGGCTCGCGGGCGTTGCGAAGGGCAGAAGGATCGACACCGCGGCGCCGTGATCGGCGCCGGCGCTCACGGCCTGGATCTTGCCGCCATTGGCGGTGACGAAGGCCTTGGCGATCCACAGGCCGAGGCCCGAGCCCGACGTCGTGGCCGCGTGGCGGGCGCCGCGGAAAAACCGCTCGCCGAGCTGCGCGCTCTCCTCCGCCGTCAGCCCGACGCCCTGTCCCGCACCGAAAGCACGACGTCGCGGCCGTTGCGCTTGGCGGCGATGGTGATCGGCGAGCCCGCGGGCGAATACTTTGCCGCGTTGTCGACGATCTGCACGAATGCCTGCTCGACCAGGACGGCATCGACATAGATGAGCGGCAGGTTCGAGTCCATGTCGAGCGACACGTTGTGGCCGGCGAGCCGGCGGCGGCGGCGCTCGAGCGCGGAATTGACGATGTCCTGCGGCTCGATCCATTCCTGCCGCGGCCTGATCTGCTCGCGGCTGATGCGGGTGGCATCGAGCAGATTCTGGATGTCGTTGTTGAGGCGCTCGGCCTCGTCGCGCACGACGCCGGCGAGCGAGGTCAGCCGCTCGTCCTTGGCGATCACCGGGGATTTGCTCAACACCGTCGCGGCGCCGAGGATCGACGCCAGCGGCGTGCGCAATTCGTGCGACACCGAGCCGATCAGCGCCTCCCGCAACAGCTCGGTCTCGGAGCGCATCTTCGCATCGTTGAGCGCGCGCGCGACGTCGAGCCGCTCGAGCGTGGCCGCGGCATCCGACAGCACGTCGTCGACCCGCTGGCGGATCTCCGTCGACCGCCCTTGGCCGGCACGCTGCCGAGATCGATGGCGATGACGCCGAAGTCGGCGTTCTTCTCGCGACACGCGACGGACCAGCCAGATGTCGCCGGCGCCGTCGTCCACGGTGGTCGCGAGCGTGCGGCCGCGCTGGACGTCCGCGATGACGGCTGCGCGCGCCCTCCGGCACCTCCGGCTTGATCGTGCGTTGCCGTCGGCCGCCGGCGCCGAACAGCACCACCTTGCGCTGGACCAGGTTGGCGAGATGCTCCTCGATCGCGAGATAGATGTCGGCGGCCGACGACGCCGCGGCCAGCCGGCGCGAGAAGGCATAGAGATCGCCCATCTCCTTTTCGCGCTTGCGGGCGAGCTCGGTCTGCTTCTTCATCGAGTTGGCGAGGTGGCTGGTCACCACGGCGACCACCATGAACAGCACCAGATTGAGGATCTCGTTCGGCCGCGCGAGATAGAAGCTGTAGTACGGCGAGAAGAAAAAATATCCCGACCACAGCACGCCGGCGACCGCGGCGACCAGCGCCGGCATCAGGCCGAGATGCCAGCCCGCGAGCAGCACCGGCAGCAGATAGATGACCGAGCCGCGGCGCACGTCGAGCGACTGGATCAGCACATAGGCGACGAGCGTGGTCGCGGCGACCATCAGCAGGGCGAGCACGATGCCGCGCAGCTCGCGCTTGATCCGCCATGCTGTTTACGCTGCTGCGCCATGACTCAAAACGTCCGGATGGAGCCAGAATAGTAGGGCGGGCCTAGGCGGTCACGCCCTCATCTCGTACGCCTGGGGGCAAGGTAGAATCGTAGCGATCAACAGCAGAAAGCAGGGCGGGGGTTGTGACGACACGCCGGATCGTTTGCCAGCCCGGCCGCGCGCAATATGTGGTCGCAAATCAGGAGGGGGCCGATGGCCGATCTGACGCGCGAACCGAAACCTGCTGCCGTTTCTGCAGCGTTCTACAATGGTCATTCCCCTGAGCTGGCCGATCGTGCGGATCGCCTGCGGATCATCTCGTCATCCACGGCTGGGGCAAGGTCATGCGCGGCGGCACGTGTCCAATTCCCGCTTGCGTTCGGGCTTTTCCTCACCTTCATCGAATTCGTCGGCGGCCTCTGCATTTCAGTCGGCCTGTTCACCCGGTTCTTTGCGGCGGCCGCCGCGATCGAAATGGGCTATCTCACCTTCATTCAGTATTGGGCCAATGGCTATGGCTGGCGGACCGACGGCTACGAATATGTGATGATGTGGGGCCTGCTGGCATTCGCGATCGCGCTGCGCGGCGGCGGGCCCTGTCGGTCGATCGCGTGATCGGCCGTGAGCTGTGACGTGGTTCCGGGGCCGGGAAATACGCTGCCAAGTGCCGATTGCGCCTTGTCCGTCCTGCGGGCGCGGCTACATAGCGGCCGGGCGCCACGCCCGCCGTTCGGCCCGGAGAGGTGGCAGAGTGGTTGAATGCACCGCACTCGAAATGCGGCATACGGGCAACCGTATCGGGGGTTCGAATCCCTCCCTCTCCGCCAAGGCGCCGCACTAACGCGCGGTGCTGTCAGTATCGCTTTGTTGTTCAACTCTGCTCGCCGTGCCGCGACCCTGTACGGGACCGTTACAGTCGTGTCCGGTATAGGACCAACTCGCGACATCACCCGAAAACTTAAACGATGCCGCATAGCTGCCAGGACAATTCTCAACCTGGCTGCGCAACGATAGAGTTGCGTCACTGCCGGTGATGATACCGATCCCCTTTCCAGTCCCGCCGAACGAATGGCTAAATGTCGCGTTCAGGTATCGACCGGCCTGCTCAAAAGTAATCGATATTCCTGCTGTTGTTCCTGCGAGCCAACTTCCTGAGGCAGGACCACATCCGAGCCTTGGTATTGTCCATGCACGTGCTCGGTTCGGATTCCTTTTGGGCCGGCTGGTGTAAGGCCAGCGGTATCTGCTTCAATGGCTTCAACAGTTTCAGCTGTTGAGGCGAGAGGCCCTGTTGCCCTTTGACCTGATTGAAAATCGCTAAGGCTTCCGCCAACTCTGCCGCTATGGTCGTCTCCGCCGCCGGCCAGGCCAAGAAGGGGAGTAATCGTGCCAAGCTGCCGCTGCACATTGTTCGGGTCTTTTGCACCGAGACGGCGCATAACATCCAAGCTTTCCCGATAAATTGAGCGCACCTTTGAAATCACCGCTGGCAAATAGCATGTTCCCGAGTACATTCAGCGAATGCGATAGGCTGATCCGAGTTTCGGCCTTATCCGCGTCCTGCAAAATCAGTTCTGGGGCAATTTGTAATTCTTGCGATGAGCAGCAACAGCGCCACTGATGTCGCCACTCGAGCGAAGCGCATCAGCCAGCTTTGTCAGGCCCCCTCATAAGACGGTCCGCCATCCCTCCCTATTCGGTTCATGCGCCACCATCGCGCGCACTGTTCTCACGTTTTCACGAAAAGTCGTTGCAGCGTCGCGAAGTCGGCCCTGAGCAACGAACAGGTCCCCGATGCCATCCAAGATGACGGATAGTTCGGACTGCCACATCCGATTTTCCGGGTCTTTTTCGGCGAGCGATTGCATGAGGCCGAGTGCTTCGCGATACGATCCAAGCGCCCCGGGGAAGTCCTTCTCGGCGGTGAGGACCTTGCCGATCGCTGCGCAGACCATGCGAGCGCCGCCGCGAATTGGCGCTATCAGGATTGCTGGCCGCGAGCTTACGATCGATGTCGGCGGCCTCGACGAAATATGGGGAGCGCTTCAGTAGATCGGTTCTGCTCCACAAGCGCGCGACCGACTGATATCAAACTTGCCGACAATGCTTCGCTCCAGTCGGTGTCCGGCTCGATGGCGGCAAGTCCGCGAGAAATATCGAGAGCCTCGCGAAAGGCTAAGAGTGCGCCGTCCAGATCGCGCTGGATCATCAAAACCGTGCCGATGCCTTCCAAGGCAACGGTCTTGCCGAAGCGCCACTTGGCGACACCTGGCTTGTCAGCAACCATCGACCGGAGGGTCTCAAGTTGCTCCCGATACGTCTTCAGTGCACCGGCATAGTCACCGTTGGCCCGGAGCAGATAGCCGAGTTTATCGAGCGTGCTCGCGAGGTTGAATTCGGAACCAAGCATTGTTGTCACTCACCACCACTTGGCGCCAGATATCAACGGCTTTGCGGCCATAGTCGGCTGCCACCGGAGATTTCCGATCGTGCATAGGTATCAGCAAACAAGGAATACATTGCCGCTTGGCTGGTTGGATTTCCACGCGCTGGTCGGTTCGGGTCGCCAACTTGTCTTCGGCGTCTTCAGCGCGTCCGAAAATGCGACGGGTGGTTTCCAATCGGAGGCCCGCGACATCCTTCAGGCCCTGCGCTAAGTCGAAAATGACGGAATCAACTGTTTCCTTGGCTGCTGCGAAATTTCGCTCAGCCCGCGCCGCTTCGGCGGTGGCGATGCGCTCGGACCGAACCGCCACATTCCACTGCCAGCCCGCGAACGCCGCGAGCACGAGCAACGCGCCGACCGCGCTCCACGCCAGCGCCAGCGCGCGGCGTTGCTGGCGGACTTCCTGCGACAGCAGGTCCTCCTTCGGCAGCCCTTGGATCGTGGCGGCGAAGTCGGCCGCGAGTTCGGTGAACCGTGCATCGCTGGTCTTGGCGCCGGCGCGATAGGGGCGAAGGTCGACCCACTTCGGTTCGCTGCGAAACCGGCCTGCGAGCGCGGCTGGCAAAGGCGTGCCCTCGCGCCCGACGAAATCATCGGCGGCGTTGTCCCAGCCAAGCTCGCCATCGGTGAGCGCGATGAGAAGCGTGTCTGCGCCCTTGTGGTCGAGCCAATAGGTGACTTCCTTTGCGATCCATGGCGATGCGGCCGCCTCCGGCGAGGCGAGCAAGATCAGATAGCGTGATTGAGCAAGCGCGCTTTCAATCGACGGCCAAAGGCCCGGCGTTGCCGACAGGCTCGTGTCATCGCGAAACACCCGCAGCGCGCGCTGCCGATACCAGGGCTTGCCAAGTTTTTGCACCGCGGATTGCAGCGCGGCCGCGATCGGTTTGTCCTTGGCATGGCTGTAAGAAATGAAGGCGTCATACGCCGCCATGGTGATAATCCACTACAAAAATCAAATGTCCGTATCGCTATTTCTCCTGGAATATTGGCACAAATTAGGGGCTTTGGGACCGGGGGGCGGCCCCGGTCTTCGTTGGGGTTAACCGCCATAAAAAACGTTGTCGCCCAGGTCCTTCATTTCGAGGATGGCCGCGTCCGGCCTGCCGCCGAACGGCTTGTCGAGATGGGCCTCGACCACTTCGCCGACGACGATGTGGTGGTCGCCCTGCTCGACGATCGACGTCACACGACATTCGATCGCGCCCGGTGCGTTGACCAGGATCGGCGCGCCGGTCGCTCCGGCCCGGTACGGTTGGCCGCTGAGCTTGCCGTCGCTCAGGTCCGCCGGCCGGAAGAAGGTGAAGGCGAGGCTCTTGTGATCCTTGCCGAGCATGTTGAGTGCGAAGGTCTGCGCCGCCTTGAGCGTCTGATAGGTGCCGGAATCGGCCTTGACGGCGACTGCCACGAGCGGCGGCATGAACGATGTCTGCGTGACCCAATTGACGGTCGCCGCGGCGACATTCCCTTTCTTGTCGTCGGCCGTGAGAATGTAGATCCCGTACGGGATCATGCGCAGGACGGATTTTTTGGAATCGGGGTTCACAGGCTCTCTCCCTCAATGCGACGCTCGGTGTTCCAGCAACGCGTGATCTAACAGTACTTGCTGCCTCATCCAATATTGCGAGGCGATCGGTCTTGGCTGCGAGACCATTGTGCGAGGCCAGCGGAAGAATGCTAGGCTGAGACCAATCAAAAGCCGCGCCTCATGACGACTATCTGCAGGTCGCAATTGAGCGCGCGCGTACACAGGGAGGCGATCAATGACATCCTATGTCCGCTGCGCCGCAGCGCTGTTGTGCTTCGTCGCCGCGCCGGCGTTCGCCGTCGAGGATGGCAAGTTTGCCGACTTCAACGGGGTCAAGATCCACTACATCGACCGCGGCCGGGGCGAGCCGATCGTGCTGCTGCACGGCGGGACCTCCAATCTGGAGAGCTGGGTGACGCCCGGCGTGGTCGCCAACTTGCAGAAGGATTTCCGTGTCATCGCTTTCGATGCGCGCGGTTCCGGCAAGAGCGACAAGCCGCGCGATCCGAAGGACTATGGCCGCCAGCAAGCGCTCGACGTGCCGCGCTTGCTCGATGCGTTGAAGCTCGACCGCGCACACATCGTTGGCTTCTCACTCGGCGCCAGCACCGTGGCGCAGCTGCTGACGTTGCATCCGGAGCGCTTCCTGACAGCAACACAGGCCGCCGGCGCCGGACGCTCCCCCAAGGCCGCCAACGATCCCCGCATCGAAGTGGAAGCGGCCGAGATCGAGAAGGGATGTATCAGCCGCAGCCGGCTGTTTCGACAGGCGCCGCCCGAGCGCAAGCCGACCGAGGAGGAGTACCGCAAGGCGGAAGAGCGCTGCCGGGCCGACAAGACCTTCGACCAGTATTCGGTCGCCGCGTCGCTGCGTGGCTATCGCGATCAGGCCGTCACGGCCGAGCAGATGCAAGTGTTGAGGGTGCCGACGCTCGGCATCGTCGGCACGCTCGACCACACGCTCAAGGAGATGCAGGAGCTCAAGCGGCTGCGGCCGGACATGAAGTTTGTCCTGCTCGACGGCGTGTCGCACACCGGGCCGACCGGAATCCAGGGGCGTCCCGAGCTGGTGACCGAAATCCGCGCGTTTATCGCGGCGCAGCGCAATCACTGATCGCATCGACCGCCCGGCCGATCGTGCAACGCTGGCATGACGGCGGGCGTCGGTGCCTTCCACGCTTCTGGCGGTCTTGTTATTATTTATCGATGTGCCGGGTCGGTTCGGGGAGTTGGGGGCCGTGGAGTTGCAAGAACAGTCCGCCGCTTCGCTGTCATTCAAATCCCCGCTGCCGCTGTTTGAGCCTCGCTCGATTGCCATCGTCGGAGCCTCCGAGCGTGCGCGATGGCCGGTGCAGATTTATCGGCAGCTTCGTGAGCACGGATTTCCCGGATCGATCTACCCGGTCAATCCGCGCCTGAGCGAGGTGTGGGGCGTCCCATGCTTTCCTGACCTCGCTTCGCTACCGGAGCCACCCGCGCATGCCCTGGTGATCGTGCCCGCGCCGTCGGTGCAGGCGGTGCTGGAGACCGGCGTCGCCGCCGGCCTCAAGAGTGCCACGGTCTATTCGGCGCAGCTTGGCGAAGGCAGCGATCCCGAAATCGTTGCGCGCGGCGTCGCGCTCAAGGGGTTGATCCAGCGCTCCGGGCTCGTGATGTGCGGGCCCAACTGCATGGGCTTCAACGCGCTGCGCGAACGGAATTTCGGCTACCCCAATTCCGATCTATGCGCGATGACGCCGGGCTCGGTCGCCTTCGTCACGCAGTCCGGCGGGACGGTGCAATACATCGGCAGCATGGGCGCCCATCGCGGCGTCAACTTCAACTATCTGGTGTCGAGCGGTAACGAGCTCAGTGTCGACCTCGCCGACTACGTCAATTTCTTCGCCGAGGACGACAACACGCGCGTGATCGCATTGTTCGTGGAAGGGATCCGGCGGCCGCAAGCATTCATGGCGGCGGCCGCAAAGGCGCTCGCCGCTGGCAAGCCGATCGTGGCGATCAAGACCGGCAAGTCGCAGAAGGCGCGCGACAGCGCGCAGTCGCACACCGGCGCCATTGCCGGCGACTACGGCGCCTTCACCGCGATGTGCGAGCGTTATGGCATCGTGGTTTGCCCAACGCTCGATGACATGATCGAGATGCTTCTGGTGTTTCAGGCCGGCCGCTTGCCGAAGGGACCGCGCGTCGGCTGGGTGACGACCTCCGGCGGCACCGTCGATCTGTTGTTCGACTATCTCGACGAGGCGAGCGGGATCGCGACGCCGGAATTCGACGCCGCCACCAAGGCGACGCTGCGTCCGATGGTCTCGCACGAATTGGCCCTGAAGAATCCGCTCGACGCCGGCAATCCCGTAAACGATGCGCACGACGCCAAGCTGTGCGCCGCCATCGCGGCCGATCCCAATGTCGACATGCTGGCCTGGGGCGGCACGCCGCCGTCGGGCTCGCGCGTGCGCGATCCGGCCGTCACCAGGAGCATCGCGGAGAGCACCGACAAACCGGTGATCGGATTCATCCGCATGGCGTCGCTGACGGATCAGGCCACGGTGAAATTCCAGAATGAGGTCGGCTTTCCGTTTCTGCAGGGGCTGCCGGCGGTCATCCGGGCGCTGAGCGCGCTCGCGTTTTATGGCGCTCGCAAAGGCCGCAGCGTTGCGGCTCTGCCCGCCGCCACCGGACGACCGGACACGCTGCACGGCGCCGCGCTGGAGCAAGCGCTTGCAAGGCACGGACTGTCGTTGCCGCGCAGCGCCATCACGACATCGCCGCAGGATGCCGCTGCAGCCGCGGCCCGGCTCGGCTTTCCCGTGGCGCTGAAAATCGTATCGTCCGCGATCTTGCACAAGACCGAAGTCGGCGGCGTGCGCCTGCATTTGTCCTCGGAAGCCGAGGTCGAGCGCGCGGCGCGCCAGCTCGCGGACGCTGCCATCAAGGCCGTGCCAAACGCGACAATCGACGGCTACCTGGTGCAGGAGATGGTCGATGGCGTCGAGATGATCGTCGGGGCGCGCACCGATCCGCTCTACGGACCGATGATCGTGGTCGGCGCCGGCGGCATTCTGGTCGAGTTGATCAAAGACGTGGCTTTCCGGCTTCTCCCGGTCACGCCGGCGGATGCGCGCGCCATGATCGGGGAATTGAAGATCGCGAAGCTCCTGGCCGGCTTTCGCGGCAAGCCCGCCGCCGATGTCGAGGCCTTGGTGCAGGCGATCTGCGGCCTATCGGACTTTTATCTCGCTCACCGGCAGCTTCTCAGCGACATCGAGATCAATCCGCTTATCGTGCTCGCGAACGGCGTGCGCGCCGTCGACGTTCGGCTCATTCGTTTCGGTGAAACCTGAGGGAGGTTCACTATGCGTTCCCGACCACTGCAGCCGATAGCGACCGTTCTATTCGCGATACTGCTGGCGGGAAGCGCTCAGGCGCAGGATGTCGCTGCGTTCTACAAGGGCCGGCAGATTTCGATGTTCATCGCCAGCGCGGTCGGCGGCGGCTACGATGCCTATGCGCGGCTCGTCGGACGACACATCGGCCGCTACATTCCCGGTAATCCCGCCATCGTTGCGATGAACATGCCGGGCGCGAGTGGCAACACCGCGATCCAGCACATGTATACCTTGCCGAAGGAAGCGACCGCGTTTGCCGCGATCCAGCCCGGCGCGATCACCAAGCCGATCTACGATCAGCGTGACCGCATCCGCTACGACTATACCCAGCTTGTCTATCTCGGCAGCGCCAATACCGAAGTCAACCTATGCTGGGTACGCAACGACTCCGCGGTGAAATCCTTCGCCGATCTGTTTGCCAATGACCTGATCATCGGCGCCGGCGGCGAAGGTGACTCGACACGCGATTTTGCCACTGCGGAAAACAATATCCTCGGCACGCGCTTCCGGATCATCCAGCGCTACCCGGGCGTGCGCGATATCGTGCTGGCGATTGATCGCAACGAAGTGCAGGGCGTCTGCGGGACCGGCGTGCCGGCCATGATGGTGCAACGCCCCGATTGGGTCGCGGGCAAAGGTCTGGGCAAGATGCTGGTGCAGCAGAACGTCAAGGGTAGCGCCAAGCTCAATGCCATGGGCGTGCCCCGCACCGGCGACTTCATCAAAACCGATGAGGACCGTCAGGTGTTCGAACTCATTTACGCCCAGCAGCAGTTCGGTCGTCCGTTCGTCATGCCTCCGGGCGCGCCGCCGGAACGGGCAGCGGCGATCCGACAGGCGTTCGTTCAGGTGCTGCAGGACAAGGATCTGCTCGCCGAAGCCGCGAAGATGAATCTCGACATCGACGTGTTGTCGGGATCGACCTGCAGCGCATCGTGGAGCGGCTCTACGCGACGCCACCCGCGATCGTGAAGCGAGCGATCGAATCGCTGATCTACAAGCAGCCGAAATAGGCGTTCGCCGGACCAGCACGGACTCAGCGAGAAACGGCCTCGCGCTTGCGCCAGGCCATCGACGGCCATGACAGCTCGCGAATGCGATTGCGCCATCCGCGTAGCTGGGCATGGCCACGCTCGCGGGCGACCACCGCGTGGAATTCCAGCGACTTTCGGGTGCCGAGGTCCGCGAGCATGTCGATGGTGGTGTGGCGGCCTTCCCAGATCTGGTTCATGAAGCCGCCCTCCGGCGAGCACGATTCGATCGCCTCGATGCTGCTCTCCGCGAACAGTTGCTCGCTGATCTTGTCGACCAGCAGCGCACCGGGCGAGAACTTGCCGAAGCTGGCGTCGAAGGCGGTCTTCCAAGTGTAGGCGGTGGTTCCGCAGTAGAGCAGGACCTGCGCTGCAATCGCGCGGTTGTCGAGGCGCAGCAGCGCGACCGATGCATTGCCGCCGCCGGCGAGGTCGGAGATCAGCCGGCGCGCAAAGGCGACGTCTTTCGGATCGCACAGGAGTGCGGTCCCACGCTCACCCTTCCAGCTCGCAGCCTCCATGGCGAGATAGGTCTCGAACGCATCCTGCACATGCGCTTGATCGCGGTCGTTGACGATGTCGGCTAAGCCGAGCGCGCCCAGCCGGTTCCAATCCTGCCGCAGCTTCTTGCGGGTCGAGCCCGAATGCTTCACGCCGAACTCTTTGGTGACATAGGGCCGCTCGCGCTCGGACAAGATCAGCGTCTGCGCGCCGCGCTCAGCGAGCGCTCGCGTGATGGCCGGATACGTTTCAGAGCCGCCGTCGAGATAGCGCAGGCGGAGGACTTTGGGCAGCGAGCGCTCGCGTTCGATCGCATCGAAAAAAGCTGTCATGGTCGCGTCAGCGCAGTCCGGATCAACCACCGGATCCGAGAGGAAGGCGTAGTCATAGGGCGGCGCCGCCAGGAAAGCCGGCCACAGCGGCATGATCGACGCCCGCTGGAGCGCCCAGACGCCGACCAGCCGTTCCGCCTGCGCGTCGTTCGACCAGGCGAGCAGCACGCGGATGTCTGCCAAGCCGGTCGCTTGCGCGGCCTTCAGCGCGGCGGGATGCATGAAGACGTTCGCGGGCGCGCGCCGGATCAGCGCCGCCCATTGCGCGCTGATGTCTCGCTCCGGAGAACCGATACTGACCGAGACATGATGCATGAGGGCCTGCGACCAAGAACCGGGCGATATTCGGCGGCCGGCATTGCCTTTCCGTTAAGGGTCGCCACCGGGCGCCTAAAACGGTGGCCCTGGCGCTGGCGCGGTTACTATGAATCCGCAAAAACCCTGCCGGAGGCATCGTTACGCGTCGTTTGTGGGCTAACTTCCATCCCCTGGCGGCGACCGCAACCTCGCCGCAACAGTTGGGATCTTCTTTATGCAGCACGCCGATGTCGTCATTGCCGGCGGTGGCTTGGCGGGCTCGACCGCCGCCGCGATGCTGGCGCGAGACGGCTTCCGTGTGATCCTGGTCGATCCCCACACCGTCTATCCGCCGGATCTTCGCTGCGAGAAACTCGATGGCGCGCAGGTGGACATCCTGCGGCGCACCGGTCTCGCCGACGCGGTCCTTCGCGCCGGCACTTTCGACGACGGCAACTGGATCGCCCGGTTCGGGCGCCTGATCGAGAAGCGAGCCGGCGATCAGCACGGCATCCTCTACGATACCCTCGTCAATTCGATCCGCGCCGAAATCCCATCCAGCGCGCAGATCGTCAACGACAAGGTCATTGCGGTGGCCACCACCGCGGATCGACAGATGGTCAAGCTAGCCACCGGAGGCGAGATTTCAGCACGTCTTGTCGTGGTGGCGAACGGATTGAACATTGGCTTGCGCCACGCGCTCGGAATGACGCGCGAGGACATCAGCCCGTGCCACTCGATCACCATCGCGTTCGATCTCAAGCCGGTCGGACGTCCGCATTTCGACTTCCCCGCACTGACCTATTATCCGGAACGGCCGGCCGACCGGTTGGCCTATATCACGCTGTTTCCGATCGGCTCCACGATGCGCGCGAATTTCATGGTTTATCGCGACATGGACGATCCATGGCTGAGCGACATGCGGCACCGGCCGGAACACGCGTTATTTTCGGTGATGCCCGGCTTGCGCCGGTTCACCGGTGACGCGGAAGTGGTCGGGCCGATCAAGATCAGGCCAGCCGACCTCTATGCCACGCGCGGTCATGTGCAGCCCGGCGTCGTGCTGGTCGGCGATGCGTTTGGCACGTCGTGCCCGGCGGCCGGCACCGGCACCAACAAGGTGTTCACCGACGTCGAGCGGCTGTGCAACGTGCACATCCCGCGTTGGTTCGCGACCGAAGGGATGGGCGCGGACAAGATCGCCGAATTCTACGACGACCCGGTCAAGCAAGCCTGCGATCGGCAGTCTCTTGCCAAAGCCTTCCACCTCCGCTCGCTCTCGATCGATCAAAGCCTGCCCTGGCACCTGCGGCGCTGGAGCCGGTTTGTCGGCCGCCTCATCATCGGCGCGGCGCGCCGCTTCACGATGCCGGCGCGAACCCAGGAACCGGTGCAAGCGCCGCTCCCCGCCGAGGCGGGCGCCGGCCTTTCAATGTCGCAGCGCTGAGCATTCACGTCAGCGGCGAAACGCCGCTGCGGGCGCGATCGTGATCTGATAATCTCGTGCGACCGTTCGATAGTGCGCGAGTATCGGCATGACATTGCGTTGGGGAGGGATCGCTGCTGTGTTGGGCCTCGTGGCCGCGACCACGGCGCTCGCCCAGCCGGCACAGGATGACTATCGGGGCAAGCAACTCCGCATGATCGTCGGCCATCCGGTCGGCAACGACTACGATCTCGGCGGGCGCTTCCTCGCGAAGTATCTGACCCGCCACATCCCCGGCAACCCGACGATCGTCGTGTCCAATATGCCGGCTGCGTCCAGCGTCGCGGCGGCAAATTTTCTGTACGCCCAGGCGCCGCGCGATGGCACCGTGTTCGGATCGTTCTCGCGCAACATTCCAAGCCAAGCGTTGATGCGACAGCCCAATCTCAACGCCGACCCGCGCAAATTCAATTGGCTGGGCGGGACGGCGCTGCCGGGGCGTGTCTGTGCCGCGTGGCACACCTCGAAGGTTCGAACGCCCGCTGATCTCCTGCAGCGAGAACTGATCGTGGGCGGCGGTGGCGCTGGAACGTCGCTCAGCATCGTGCCGACGGTCTTCAATCATGTCCTCGGCACCAAGTTCCGGATCGTCGAGGGATACAAAGGCACCACCGATGCGGTGCTGGCGATGGAGCGCGGCGAGGTTGAAGGTGTGTGCGCCACCTATGGTCAGTTTCGCGTCTATGAGAAGTTGATCAAGGAGGGCAAGCTGCGGTTCATCTTGCGCGCCGAGGAATCGCCGATTGCCGCAATCCCGGACGTGCCGTCGATCTACGATCTCGCCAAAACCGCAGAACAGCGTCAGCTCATGCGGTTTGTGTTTTCGAGCGTCGAGTTCGGCCGGCCGTATGTTCTGCCGCCGGATACGCCGCCCGAACTGGTCGCGGTGATGCGCAAGGCGATGGCCGATGCCGTCAACGACCCCGAACTCGTCGCCGAGGCAGAGCGGCTCAAGCTCGACATGACCTACCGGCCGCCGGACGTTCTGGTGAAGCTGGTCCAGAATCTCTACGAAACGCCGCAGTCAGTGATCGATGCGGTCAAGAAGCTGGTGCCCAACATCCAGTAGCGATGCGCGTGCGACCGGCCTGGCTCCCGCGGTCAGTGGCGCGAAAGCGCGTCCTCCGGGTATTGTCTCTCGTCGTCCTGGAAAGGAGTGCCCGCCGTGCGCCTGGCTTCCAGCGCCGCGACATCCAACAGGTAGGCGAGATTGGTTTGCTGCGCCTTGCGGGCGATGTTTGCAAGCTCGCGCGTCATGTCTGCAATGAACGAAACTGCATCTGTAGTACCTTGTGCCGACTTCATCAGCATGCCCCAGAACATTGAACCGCCACGACTCCAATTTCCGGAGAGGGGTTTCCTTTGGCAAGGGCAATGATCCATAAAAGTTTTTTGTGAAACAACAAAAATAGAGAAGGTTCAACTCGCTAACGGGCGCGGCGAGCTCGTGCGTGCGTCACCCGCGCCGCCTTTGATATCACTGGCAACGGAATCGGCCGCGGCCGAAGCAAGCTTTCGAGTGCTTGCAGGAGCGGGGCAATTCGTTTGATGTTCAGTCCCTGGCGCGCATAGATTCCGGTTTTGATAATGGGAGCAGGTGGCAGAAAGGCATCGTCGGCCACCATGACATCCGATGTCATTGCGCGCTCCATCATGAGCATGAGGCCCTGTTTGGCGGCGACGGCGGCCTTGCGCGAGGTGTTGTCGGCGCCGGTGAACGCGATGACATAAGGGATCTGCGCGTCCGAGAGCGCTTTCGTCGCCAGACGTTGTGACAGCGTCCCGGGATACCCGACCAGCGGAACCGGTTCGGCGGGATTCAGGATCAGGTCGGGCGACTTCGCCCAATACATTGGTTCGTGCCACTCCGCCACGATCTGTCCCGGCTGTTCCGGCGGATTGACGACATAGGCCACGTCGATTGATTGGCTGCTCAGCTCGCGCGTGAACTCGGCGACATCGCCGGCGCGAAAATGCACCTTTTCAAATGCAGGCACTTCCGAACAGGTTCGGATCAGTTCGACCAATCGATCATAGTTGTACCATCGGGGTAAACCGATCAGCAGGCGGCGCGGTGCTGGTTTCGGGCCCGCAAGCTCGATCATCTGATCGTTCATGGCGATGATCTTGCGCGCATAGTCGAGCGCGACGGTGCCGCGCGCCGTCAGCTTAAGCGTGCCCTTACGTTCGAACAACTCGCCGCGCAGAATGCGTCGCAATCGTCCGATTTGCGCGCTGACCGCCGCTTGGCTGAGGCCTAACAACGTGGCGGCCTTGGTAAAGCTACCGCTATCGACCACCACGACGAAGGAGCGCAGCACCTCGATGGGGACGTTTCTGCTTTCGTACCGCCGCTGCATGCGAAAATCCTGTTCGCGCTCCCCTCAATGTCCTACTTCATCATTTCGATCACGCGCGCCTGTTCAGCAGGTCCGATTGCGAGGATGGTCTCGGCGATCTTGCGGAGATCCTCACCCGGCATCGGCTCGACATCCAATTTCAATTGTCGCGCCTCCGCGAGGAACTGCTCGTCCTTCATCGTTGCCCGGAACGCTGCACGAAGCACGTTGAGCCGGTCGGGAGGCACACCTGGAGGGGCGACGATGGAGCGTCCGACGGTGCCTGCCGACGCAAAGAAATTCATCATCTGCTTGTCGGTATCGGTCTTTCCGAATTCGGCGATCGCAGGAACTTGCGGAAGGTCCGGATGACGTTCCGGAACCGTCTGCACCAGAATGTTGATTTCCTTGTTCTGGAGCCAACGATTCCAGCCCGCGCGAATGGTGCTCAGCGAACTGTAGGCGGCTTCGACCTCGCCCCGTTCCAGCGCGATGTGAATCTCCTGGGTGCCTTTGTAACCGCGGACGATCTTGAACTGAGCGCCGGTCGACGCATTCAGGAGGTGCGTATAGACCGACACCAATGGACCTGCCGCCGCGACGATCACTTCGCGTTTTACAAGATCTTCGACCCGTCGCACTGGGACGCGATGCCACGTGTACAGGATTTCGGCCGTCGACGTGATCCGCCCGATCCAATTGAATTTGCGTGCGTCGTATTGGACCTTCGACCCCAGCACGATCTGATCCTGGGCGATTGCCTGATACAGCAAGCCGATCGCGGTGCCGTCCTTTGGCGCAGTGTTGTACAAGTAGTTGGCGCCAACAAGCCCGTTGGCTCCGGGCATATTGGCCGGCACAACGGTGGGCTTGCCCGGCAGATGGCGGCCCACATGGCGCGCGAACAAGCGCGCGTATTGGTCGTAGCCGCCGGCTTGCGCGAAGGGGATGTAGATCGTGAGGGTCTTGCCCTTGACGTCCTCGGGTACGCCCGCCGCGGCGACGTTCAAGCCGGCGCCGGGCAACAGGCCCAGGATGGTGAACCACAGCACGCCCAACAAGCGGATTTGATATGCCATGGATGGTCTCCCAAAGAAGAGACCGACCGTAAACGTGAATATACCCTAGGTTGTCAACTGGATAATTCTCACGCTATCCACCGCGACGCGCGCGGCCGCGTGCCGTTCAGGACATCACGGTCATCGCATGCGGCAGAACGAACGGCACCCCGCCGGCTGGTACCCGACCGACCGCCGCGCCGACATGGAAGACCCGTGCCAAGGTGTCATCGGTGATGATGTCTGACGGCGAGCCATCGCCGGCGACGTGACCGCCACTCAGCACCACGATGCGGTCCGCAAACAATGTCGCCAGATTGAGATCGTGCAAGATCGCAATCACTGTGACACCGCGCGCCGCGCAGCGACCGGTTGCCGCAAACAGGTCGAGTTGATGGCGCAGGTCAAGACTCGCGGTGGGCTCGTCGAGCAGCAGCACACCGGGTCCATGCATGGCTTCGCCGCAGGCGAGTTGCACCAGCACGCGCGCGAAATGAGCCCGCTGCTGCTCGCCGCCCGAGAGTGTCGTGATGATGCGCTCGGCAAACGGCGCGAGACCGACCTCTCGCAACGCGTCATCCACCAGCGCTTCGACACGCGCGCCGCGGCGATCGCCGGCGCCCATGCGCACGATGTCGGTCACGGTGAACGGGAAGACCACGCTGATGTCCTGGGACAGCACGGCGCGATGCCCGGCCAGGCTGCGAGGTGAGTACGCGGCGACGTCGCGGCCTTTGAGCCGCACGACGCCGGCCTGCGGTCGCAGTTCGCCGCAGAGCAGACGCAGCAGCGTGGTCTTGCCGGCGCCGTTTGGACCGACGATCGCCACGCACTGGCCCGGTGCAAAGGCGAGTGTCACTTTGTCGAGCAGGGTCTTGCCGCCTGCGCGCACCGATACGGCATCGGTTTCGATGACGGGGGGCGGCGCGGGCGACATTACGGGCCGATCAGCGCACGTTGCCGCAGCAGCAGCACCAGGAAAAACGGCGCACCCAGGATGGCGGTGACGATCCCGATCGGGAGTTCGGCCGGTGCGACCAGGACCCGCGCCACGGTGTCGGCGGCAAGCAACAGGATCGCGCCGAAAAGGAGTGATGCGGGTAGCAAGAGGCGATGGCCGGGCCCGAACGCCAGCCGCAACAAGTGCGGCACAACGATACCGACGAAGCCGATAATGCCGGCGAACGAGACCGCGGCCCCGGCGGCGGCGGCGACCAGCACGATCGCGGCACGTTTGAGCCGCTCCACCGCGACGCCCATGTGAAAGGCTTCCGCCTCGCCCAACACCAACAGGTCGAGGCCGGTGGCAATGAACGGCAGCGATAGCAGCAGCACCGCCAGGAACGGCGCGAGCGTCGCGGCCTTGTCCCAGGTCGATCCGCTGAGCGAGCCAAGTGTCCAGAATGTGATGTCGCGCAGCTGGCGATCGTCGGCCAGGAAGATCAGCATCCCGATCGCGGCCTGCGCCAGCGCGCCGATCGCGAGTCCCGCCAGCAGCAGCGTGGCAATCGAGGTGCGGCCCTCGCGCGTCGCCAGACGATAGAGCAGCGTGGTCGTGACCAGCGCACCGAGGAACGCCGCGATCGGCAAGAATGCAAATGGCAGCGCAATGCCGGTGTCGGCCAGGATCCGGTCGCCGAGCACGATGGTGGTCGCAGCCGCGAGCGCCGCGCCGGCGGAAACGCCGACCAGCCCGGGTTCCGCCAGCGGGTTGCGGAACAGGCCCTGCATGATCGCGCCGGCGGCCGCCAGCATGGCGCCGATCATGCACGCCATTGCGATGCGGGGCAGGCGGATCGCCCACAGCACCAGACGGTCGCGTTCGATCAGCGCCGGGTCGCCGGCAACGAGGCCGGCGGCCGCCAGCAGCCGCGACAGCGGAATTCCCGCGGCGCCGATCATCGCTGCCGTCGCCGCCACGACCAGAAGAATGCAGCCGAGCCCGGACAACACGATGACAGGTGAGCGTCGTATCACGGCCCATGCATTGGCGCTGCGCGGGGGCAGTTCTGCGGGCGATACCGCGGTCATCCGCGGCAAGCCTGGAATCGCGCCGGGTCCTGCTCGGACGGAAGCGGCCCGGACGCGAGCGCAGGATAGAGAGTCGCGGCGAGATCGCGCGCTGCGAGGGCGGTGCGCGGCCCGAAGCCCAGCAGGTAGAGCCCGTTCATGGCCACAAAGGCCTGCCGCTGCGCCGCCGGTGTCAGTGCAAAGCCGGGATGTGCGAAGACGGTGGTGGCGTCGAGCGGATGCGAATCCCGCCGCATCGCCAGCACGAAGTCGGGTTTGGCGGCGATGATCGCTTCATCATTGAGCGGCTTGTAGCCTTCAAACGCGTCGATGGCGTTGGTCGCGCCGGCGAGCGTGAGGACACCGTCTGCGGCGGTGGCGCGACCCGCAACCATGGCGCGGCCGTTGACAAACGAGAGGAGGAAAGCGGCTTTGCGCCGTTGCTCGACATGGCCGCGGATATCGTCCAGTGCCGCGAGATCGGCGGCGACGGCCTTGGCCAGGCAGTTGCCGCGCTCGGCGTTCGCCGCCGCGGCCGCAACGATCTCGATTTTTTCGATGATGCTCTTGCCGGTGAATTTGTCCGGCACCATCACCAACGGGACCTTGGCGGCGCGCAACACCGCGATCGCTTCGCGCGGTCCGGAGCCTTCGGTCGCGAGAACGAGTGACGGGTTGAGCCCGAGGACGCCCTCCGGCGACAGGGCGCGCATGTAACCCACGTTTGGTTTGTCGCGCAGCGCTTGCGGCGGATAGAAGCTCGTGGAGTCGATCGCCACGATTTGCTGCTCAAGCCCCAGCGCATAAAGAATCTCGGTGACCGCGCCACCAATCGACACGATCCGGGAGTTGTTGCGGATTTCCACCGACTGTCCGGTTGCGTCGCGCACCACAATCGGATCGCAGTGCGCCGCCGTTGCCGCGAACAGAAGCGCCAGCGCGGCTGCGAAGCGGGCGAGGATAGAGAACCGCGTTGGCATGCCGGCGCTCATTTGGTCAGGATGAGCTTGTTCTGTGCGGTCAAGCGCAGGCGATAGATGTCGCTGCCGTGGGCGATCGTGATCTCGCGCGCGTTGATGAAGAGATCGCGGCTGTCGATCCGGTCGCCGGTCATATTGATCTTGCGTCCTTCCGCTGAAGAGACGCGCAGTTCTGATGCCGAATTTCTGGAGGTTTCTTGTTTGGGGTCGGCGTTCATCTTATGGCGTTCCCAAGTATAGCCGTGTATTCTTCGCTTCACTTCTTAGTTTAGAGCGATTTTAATCTGCTATTCTTTCAGTTTAGAGCGATTTTAATTTGTTATTTCTGTTGTTGACGTGCGTAATACAAATGAATACCAAAGGCAACACTTTAAGGGATGTGCGCGGGGTGCGCCGTCCCAGCCAGCAAGCCGCCGCACCGCGGTCGCCCGCCAGCCACGTGAAAACAAACAACGTGTGATGGGGGCTTCATGTCTGGATGCAGTCGGAGCGCAGGAGCGCTCCTTGCGGGCGTATCGGTGATCGCATTGATGCCGGGACTTGTCGGTACGCAGGCCCACGCACAATCGACCAATCTCGATCCGATCACGGTGGTGGCCAGTCGCACCGAAGAGCTGGTGAGCCAGGCGCTGGCCGGCGTCAGCGCGGTGCGCGGCGAGCAGCTCAACCAGATCTTGCCGACGCGAACCGAAGACGTCTTCTTCGGTGTGCCGGGCGTGAACTTTCAGCAGCGTGCCGACGAGCCCGGCATGGCCGTCAACATCCGTGGCATGCAGGACTTCGGCCGGGTGGCCGTCGTCATCGACGGCGCGCGGCAAAACTTCCAACGCACCGGCCACCAGGCCGACGGCATCGTCTACATGGAGCCCGAACTGCTGGCTGGCGTCGACGTGGTACGCGGCCCGGTCGCGAACATCTATGGCTCGGGCGCCATTGGCGGCGTCGTGTCGATGCGCACCATCGACACCAACGATATTCTCAAGCCCGGCGAACGGTTCGGCGGCCAATTGCACGGCGTGATCGGCTCCAACCAGGTGCAAGGCCTCGGCTCGGCATTCTTCGCGGCGCGCCCGGTCGATAGCTTCGATTTCATGGTCGGCACCACCGCCCGGCACCGTTCCGATTACAAGGACGGCAACGGCAATCTCGTGGTCAACAGCCACTTCCAGGTCATTACCGAGATCGGCAAGATCAACGTTCGGCCAGCCGACGGCCACGAGGTGAAGTTCAGCGCCATCAACTACAACGCCATCTACGACAACGGCTTGCCGAACGCGACGCACACCGCGAGCGTCTATGCCACCGAAGTCAACAACCAGATCGCGACCGGGCGCTGGCGTTATGCGCGGCCGGAGGATCGGCTATTCGATTTCGACGTCAATACCTATTGGACCAAGAACAAGACCGAGCAGAGGAAGATCGACGGCTCCAACAGCGCGATCAGCGGCTTGCTGGGCTCTCGGCGCTCGTTCCAGGTCGAGACCGTCGGCTTTGACGCGCACAATACGTCGCGTTTCGAGGCCGGACCGTTCCGGACCGCGCTGACTCTCGGCGGTGACAGCTTCCGCGACGAGGTCACGGTCGTCGATCCGACCGGCACCGGCGATTTCTTCACGCCGAACGGACAGCGCACGGTGTCGGGCGCGTTTGCCCAGCTCAAGACCAATTATAGCAGTTGGCTCGAGCTCATCACCGCCGCGCGTTACGACAACTATCGGCTGGAGGGAGCCAACGGCGTTGGCGGCAGCAGCGGCGACCGGGTCTCACCGAAGGTCACGCTCGGCGTCACGCCGATTTAGTGGTTCACGCTCTACGGCACCTATGCGGAAGGCTACCGCGCGCCGGCGGTGACGGAAGTCTTCGTCAGCGGCTCGCACCCCGCGCCGGCGCCGTTCGCTCTGTTGTCGAACCTCGGTCTGATGCCGGAGATCGGCAAGACCAAGGAAGTCGGCATCAACATCAGGCATGACGGCCTGTTCGTGGCTGGCGATGCGCTGCGGATCAAGGCCAACGTGTTCCAGAACGATGTGACCGACTTCATCGAGCAGACATCGCTCGTCAACGGCCAAGTCGGACAGGGCGGCGTGTCCTGCACGACCCCCATTTTCGGCTGCATCCAATATCAGAACATCCCCTCCGCGCGAATTCGTGGTGCGGAGGTCGAGTTCAACTATGACGCCGGGTCATGGTTCCTCGGCGTCGCGGCAGGCACGCAGAAGGGCGAGGACCTGACCAAGAATCGGCCGCTGGTGAAAATTTACCCGGCGCAAGTTGCGACCACGGTGGGAGCGCGGTTCTGGGATCGCAAGGTGACCGTCGCGGTTCGCTGGCTGGCGGTGGCGGCCAAAGAAGCCAAGGATGTCCCGACCGGCGTTACGGCAGTACCCACCGACGCCTTCAACGTCGTCAACCTTTACGTCGATTACCGGCCGACCGAGGACGTGATCCTGGGTCTTGGAATTGACAATCTGTTCAATGAGCATTACGTCAAGTATCTCGATCTGCGGACACAGGGGGGCAACGGGCTTGTACCGTCACCGAGCCCCGGCATTACCTTCAAAGGCTCGCTGAAGGTTCGCTTCGGCGATAGCTTCTTCAGGAATGGATGACGCGTAGAGTTCAATGACGGTCAGGCAGATCCCACAACCAAGCGATGTGATCGCCACGCGAGCGCACGATCGGGCCAGCGCCGATAACCTCCAGGGCGTTGTCCTGGTCGCGCGTCGCGGCGAGCCGCCGCAATCTGCAGCGACCGATCTCAGCAATGTCGTTCCGTTCGCGCGCCCGCGCCGGCAGGACGCTACCGTCGCGTTTCCGCTGCCAGCCGTTTCGGAGGACGAGCGATCCCTGCCACTGGCGGCTAAGCTGGGAATTGTCGGAGGGCTGGCATGCATAGCGGCATCGTTGATGCTGCATGGCGCGTTGCTGGCGATGTTCTGGCAAGAGCCGAAGCCGATGGCGAGCATCGGCATCGAGGTGATGACCGTCGACATCATCGTCGGCGGAACCACCGCCGCCGGCATTGCATCCGACGCAGGCGAGCAGGAGACGCAACCGGTCTGAGCGTCCGAACAGCGTGCCGAGGACGAGCCCGTCGCCGACGAGTTGCGCGTTGCGACCGTGATGCCGCAGGATGTTCCGGTTGCGGCGGTGGAGACCGCACCGGAGGAGCAGCGGCCGCGAGCCGGAGGCGGCGGTGGTCGAAAGTCCGGCATCGACCGAGGCGATCGAAAAGCCTCCCGAACAGATCGAGCAGCCACGCCCGCAGGTCCAGACCGAGCAGCGGGCGCCCGAGCGCAAGCGCACCGCCGCGCCCACTGAAAAGAAATCCGTTCAGAAAAAGCAGGTCGCGGCGGTCACACCGACCGATGCCGCCAGCGGCGTCGGCCGTGGCCGCTCCGACCGTTCGAGCAACTATCCCGGCATCGTGCGCGCGCATCTTGCTCGTTACAAGCAATATCCGAACGGCGCGCACGCGGCATCGGTGTTGCGACGGTGTCGTTCACGATCGACAGCCGCGGCCGCGTGACGTCGGTACGGCTGGCGAGCGGTTCCGGCATCGCGGCCTTCGACCAGGAGGCCGTGGCGATGGCGCGCCGGGCCTCGCCGTTCCCGCCGCCCGATGACGGCATGGTCCGCAACTTCACCATTCCCGTGCGGTTCAATGTGCGGTAACGGTATATTTGTGGAATCCGCTGCCAGCCAGCCGCAAGCCAGCCGCACGCAGCTCGCAATCAGAGGAGTTTCCATGTTCATCGCCATGAATTGTTTTCGCGTTGCGCGCGGCTCGGAGCACGCCTTCGAGCAGGTTTGGCTCAACCGCGAGTTGCAGCTCAACACCATGCCGGGCTTTGTCGAGTTCCACCTGCTCAAGGGACCGGAAGCCGAAGACCATACGCTCTACGCGTCGCACACGGTGTGGCGGACCAAGGGCGAGTTCGAGGCCTGGACCAAGTCGGAAGCGTTTCGCACCGCGCATGCGCGCGCCGGCAACGAGTTGACCGGCAAGCTCTATCTCGATCATCCGAAGTTCGAGGGCTTCGAAGTTCGGCAGACCATTGCGGCCGTAGAGCCGGCGGCTGCCTGATCGCCATGAACGCTCCGACCATCGATCTCTCCCGCCACATGGCGGAGAATCCCGGCGCCGTGTTCGAGACCGTCGCCAGCGAGTATCACGTGACGCCGCGCGCCGCGGTCGAGGCGTTGCCCGCCGCGATGCGACGGCTGGCGCCGGGCGACGGATTCATCGCGGCCATGGACGACATCGCCAAGTGGGGCGACGTCACGCTGATCGTGCATACCGATGACGGCATCATGGAGTTCACCGGGCCGGTTCCGGCCGGGCAGGTGGGCCACGGCTACTTCAACCTCATGGGGTCGAAGGGCTTTCATGGCCATCTCCGGCACGACCGTTGCGCCGGGCTGGCGTTTGTCGAACGCCCTTTCATGAACAAGCTGTCGGCCGTGGTCGTGTTCTTCAATCGCGATGGCGGCGTGATGTTCAAGGTGTTCGTGGGCCGCGACGACAAGCGCGAACTCAAAGCCGATCAGCTCGCGGCATTTCGCTCGCTCGCTGACCGGCTCTGCACCAACTGAAGACCATGCAGGCGTGCGTTACGCCTTCGGGCGGAACGCGGCTTGCACAAGGTCGCGATCGAGCGACGGCGGCACTTGGCCGGTCGTGGCATAGAGATAGACGCCGGACTGGAAGATCGTGCTCAAGGTCTGCACCACCACCATGGTGGCGATGCCGGCGAGCACGCCCAGCGCCATCAGGATCGGGCCGAGCCCGGCAATCGCCTTCGGACCTTGGCTGAGGACGAGTGCCAGGCCGCCGAAGAAGATCAGCGCCGACATCGCGATGAACAGCGTGCCGAGAAGGCCGATGCGCGCTTCGCCGGCGAGCGACTCGCCCCACTTGGCGCGCAGGATTGCACCTGAGCGTTTGATCGCCGTGACCGGCCCGACCTTCTCGGTCACCAGCACCGGCACCACGAAGTAGGTGATGACCGCCCACGACAGCTCGAGCAAGCCGCCCAGAAGGCCACCGAGGAAGCCGAGATAATTTCGGAGCGCGTCTTGCAGCATGTTGAGCAGGACGCCGATGGTGGTGGCGATGAACGCCCAGCCGAGGATTTGCGGCAGCAGTCCCACGGCCGCGGCGAGACCGGCACGGATCGAGGGCTGTTCGCCGGCATGCGCGCGCAGCGCGCAGTGGATCAGCGCCACGTTGAAGAAGATCGCAACCGATGACATCACAAACAGCAAGGCGAACGCTGAGAGATAGAACCAGACGTTGCCCGCCATCCCATTGTCGAAGCGCTTCCAGATCGAGCCGACCGAGTTGTGGACGAAATCGAGCTGCGGCATCAACGACGCCAGGATGAGACCGGCGACGATCAGGAAGATCGTGCCGGAGATCGCCGGCAGGATCGCGAGCTTGGGATAGGCCCTCAGGACCGAGAAACTGGCTTTGGCCATCGACCAGCCGCGGGACAAGCGTCCAAACATCGTATGTCTCCTTGCAAGGGTGCTCGTGCGTTAGTCGGCGCAATTGCGGCAGTCTGGGGGCAGCCGATGAGCCAAGGGTTACCGCCGTGGCCGGGGCGGAGGCGTGGTTAACCGGGCCGAAGGCCGTCCACGTCTTTCCGCAGCGCCAAGCTCGTCGATCATTCACCAAGGATGCGGCGGCGATCTTCTCGCCCACCATGATGGTCGGGATATTGGTGTTGGCGCACGGCACCATCGGCATGATCGAAGCGTCGCAGACGCGCAGGCCCTGCACTCCATAAACGCGCCCGGCCGGATCGGTGACCGCGCCGGGATCGTCGGCGGCACCCATGCGGCAGGTCGAGGTCGCGTGCCAGTGGCCGAGCACGGTGTCGGCGATCCACTGTTTCATGGTGGCCTCGTCGGATAGTTCTTCGATGGTGGGGCCGTCGGCGATCAGCGTGTCGACCATCAGCTTCCGCACCGGGCCGCCAAGGTCCATCATCGCACCGCCGAGCGCCATTTGCAGGGCGTTCGACCGGCTGTAGACCGCGTATCGGCGCGCGCGGTCGCTGTAGCTCACCGGAAAAATCTGCGCGCAGGTGCGTTGTACCGCGGGATGAGTCCTGCAATCGGATCATCATCCGCACGCCCATCATCATGCGCTCCATGTCGCGCCAGTCCGAGCACATGTTGAAGTCGATGGCGGGTTTGGACATGGGATCAGCCGATGTGAGGCGCACTTCGCCGGTCGAATAGGAGCGGTTGACCCACATCATCAGCAGGCCGAGCCGGTGGCCAATGCCGTGCCACGACGCCTTGTTGCTCGGGATGATGTACATGTCGCCGGCCGGGCAGCCCTCGACCTTCGACGACCAGCGCAGCCCCGCGAACATCTGCCGCCGCATGCCGGCCGCGAGCCGCGCGTCGCGGTTGAGGTAACAGCCGAAATTGACGCCGGGATGCTCCATCAGGTGCTTGCCGACGCCGGCACGGTCGGCGACCACGCCGATGCCGAGCGCCGCGAGCTCCTTGGCCGGACCGATGCCGTTGCGCATCAGGAACGCCGGCGAATGCAATGCGCCCATCGACACGATCGTCTCGCGCGCGTGCAGGTCGATGGTCTGGTCGCCACGGCGAACGCGCACGCCGGTGATTTGCGTGCCGTCGAACAGCAGGCGCTCCGCGTGAGCACCGCTGAGGATCGACAGATTCGACCGCTGCCGGACGTCGCGCGTCAGATAGGCCATGGCGCTCGAGACGCGATGATCGTCGGCGTTGGAAATCGCGATCGGGAAATAGCCGTCGCCGAACGCGCCGTTCTGGTCGTGCAGGTTTTCGAAGCCCAGCTCTTGGACCGCCTCAAACACGCCCGCGACGAATCCGGGCCAGCCGGTTGCGATCCGGCGCAGCGGCACCGGCCCGTCCTTGCCATGCAGCGGCCCGTCGAAATCCTGATCGGTCTCGAGCCTCCGGAAATACGGCAGCACGCCGTTCCAGTCCCAGCCGGTCGCGCCGCGTTCCGCCCAGTCGTCGTAGTCGGAAGGCAACCCGCGCACCGCGACCATGCCGTTGATCGACGACGTGCCGCCGATCACGCGGCCCTGCGTGTAGCGGCGCCGCGGCCGGCGATCCGGCGCATTGCCGGGACGCGGCCCGAACGCGGCGGTGAGGCCCTGCCAGGTGAAGCGCGGATTGGAGTGCGCGGTGGCGGCGAAGCTGTCGAGCACCTCGCGCGGTTCGTTGCCGGGCGCATAGTCGTCGCCCGCTTCGATCAACAGCACGCGATGACGTGATGGCGCGCTCAGCCGGTTCGCCAGCACGCAGCCGGCGGAGCCGGCGCCGATGATGATGGAGTCGTATTGCGAGGAGGGCATGGCTATCCTGCGTGTCCCGGCCGAGCGAGCGCCATCAGCGCGTTTGCGCGCGTCCATAGCCCGTCGAAGACGGGCGTTAGCGCCCTTTCGGACGCCCTATGGCGCGAGCGAAGAGCCGGGATCCAGGGATGAAATATCGCGCGTCGCGATTTTGCGCTGGATCCGGGTCTCGTTCCGCTTCGCTTCACTCGCCCGGGACACGATCTCGCGTCACTCATCCGCGTCGGCGCCAAGCACATGCGCGCCGTAACTCTCCGCGGCGCTGTGCCAGGTCAACGAATGATGCGCGGCCGCGGCATGGACGTCGCGGAATTTGCGTTGCAGCTCGTTGTCCTCGTAGAGCACGCGGCCGCCGGCGTCGTTGAACAGCCGCTGCACCGCCTTCATCGACAGCTGCGCGGCATAAGCCATGTTGCGCTTGCCGAGGACCTGCATGTGCTTGGTGAACGGCTCCTTGCGCGCCAGCACGCCCATCGCTTCGCGCAACGCACCGAGATACATCCGTCCCGCCGCTTCGATTTCGGCTGCGGCGGTGGCGGCGACGATCTGCGCGCCAGCCATCGCTGCCCACGGCCGACCGCGGGACTTCCGGGGGCGGGTGTATTGGTAATAGGACTCGAGACAGCCTTCGGCGATGCCGACGGCGACTGAGCAGTAGCTCGCGGATGACGGGCCGCCGCGCGGCAGATGGTACACCGGCGCGGCGTAGAGATCGGCACCGGGCGCGCGCCCCTCGTCGGCGGCCTTCTTGTCGAGGATGCGGTGTTCGGGGACGAATTTCTCCTCGATGACGAACGTCTTGCTGCCGGTGCCGGCGAGTCCGATCACGTGCCAGTCATCGACAATGCTGATGTCGCTCTTCGGCACCAGCACCGAGCATTCCTGCTTGCGGCTGCCGTGGTCGATCACACCGGCCGCCAGCACCCAGTCGGCATGATCGACGCCGCTGGAGAACTGATGGCGTCCGCTCCAGATCACGCCGCCGGCGACCGGCTTCGCCTTGCCGGTCGGCGTCACGCAGTTGGACAGCTTCGCCCTCGGGTTCTTGCCCCACACGTCGTCCTGTGCCTGCGCCGAATAGGCGGCGAGCTTGAGGATGTTGTCGGCCAGCACCATGTGCACCCAGGCTTGCGAGCCACAGCCGCGCGCCAGCGTCTGCACCACTTCGCAGAACACATCGTAATTGTGCTCGAAGCCGCCGTAGCGTGCCGGCTGGCAGATGCGCAGGAGATCGTTGGCGAGATAGTCGCCGATGGTTTCGTCCGGGCAACGGCGCAGCGCCTCGCATTGCGCGGCGCGCTCCTGCAGCACCGGCGCCAGCGCTTCGGCGCGGCGGAGTAGTTCCTCGCGCGACGGCGCCAGGGCAGGCGTGTTGGTCGTTTGCAGCATCAATTCCCCGGATTGTTGAGTTTCTGGATGCGCTCCACCACGCGCGCCGGCGAGGCATAGGCGCGCGCGATCACCTCCTGCAATTGCGCTCCGGTGCGCGGCGCATTGACGATCAGCCCGATCTTCTCGGCGTCGGCCTTGAACTGCGCATCGTTGAAGGTATCGGCCAATGCCTTGCGCATGGCGGCCACGCGATCCGCCGGCACGTCCGGCGGCAGCAACAGCGGACGGCCCAGCGCCTGCGGCGCCGACGCCGCCTGCATCAACAGCTTGTCGTCCTCATTGGTGAGAAGGTCGGTCGCGAACGGCACGTTTGGCAATTCCTTGAGCCGCTCCGGTCCGTATTGCACGATTGGCTTGGCGGACTTGTCCTTCAGCCAGGTCGGCCGCGTCGAGGTCAGCGCCGAGTAGAATACGCTCGGATAGCCATCGAGCTCGCCGCGTTCCATCGCCAGGAAGGCGTCGTTCTGTCCGGGATAGCCGTTGATCAGCTTCATCTTGGTGCCGAGCGTGGCGTTGAGCAGGCGCGTGTAGAACGCCGGCGTCGAGTTTGCGCCTGACGCGCCCATGGTGGTCTCGCGCTGGCGCAGGTCGTCGACGGTGTTCACCGGCACGGTGTTCCAGACCAGCACCATGCTGACTTCGTAGCTCGGCGTGCCGAGCCAATTGAATTTGGTGGCGTCGTAGCGCGCCGCCTTGGTGCCGAACAGCGGTTCGAGCGGCGTCCCGTTCTGCACGAGGCCGATCGCGGTGCCGTCCTTCTCGGCCGTATTGTAGAGCCAGTTGACGGCGGTGATGCCGCCGGCGCCCGGCATGTTGCGCACGACCACGGCGGGATTGCCCGGGATCAGCCGCCCGATGTGGCGCGCGATTGCGCGGGCGAGCGCGTCATAGCCGCCGCCGCTCGATGTGCTGACCACGATGGTGACGGTTTTGCCGCGATAGAAATCGGCGGCCGGTTGTGCGGATGCCGCTGTTGCAGTCAGAGACAGGGCGGTGAGTGTTGAAATCCAATGGATCGACATGGCGGTTACTCTAGCTCTGGTCCTTGGCGGGCAGGTGGCCCTTGAAAGCAAGATAGCCGCCGTCGAGCAAAAGGTCTGCCCCGGTCATGAACGAGGAGTCCTCGGACGCGAGGAACAATGCGGCGGCGGCAACCTCCTCGGCCCGTCCAGGCCGTCCCAACAGGTAGGCCGGGCCGCGGGCCCGATTGGCCGCCTCGCGGTTCTCGAAGCGGCGCAGGATGCGTGCAGTGTCGATGCCGCCCGGCGACAGCGAATTGGCGCGGATGCCGTCGGCAGCATGGTCGACCGCGAGGCTGCGGGTGAACTGGATGAGGGCAGCCTTGCTGGTGGTGTAGGGCGCGCGGCCGGCGATGCCGATGTGGCCGAGCTGCGAGGCGATATTGACGATCGTCCCGCCGCCCGCGCGCCGAAGCTGCGGCACGGCATATTTGCTCATCAGGAACGCGCCGGTCAGGTTGACGGCAAGCGCAGTGTTCCAGTCCTCGAGCGTCAGCGTCTCAACCGTGCCGTCGGGCGTGACCGTGGCCGCGACGTTGACCAGGATGGTGAGCTTGCCGAAAGCATCGACAGCGTGGCGAACCGCGCGTTCGGCATCCTGCGCCACCGCGACATTGGTGCGAACCGCGATCGCCTGTCCGCCCGCCGCCGCGATCTCGCCGGCAATGACCTCGGCGGCATCGCGGGCGATGTCGGCAATCGCAACGGCGGCGCCGGCCTGCGCGAAGCGGCGCGCGATCGCGCCACCGATTTCGCCGCCACCGCCGGCAATCAACGCCACGCCGCCGTTGAGCTCATCCGTCAAGCGCTACTCCATCCGCACGTTCTTGGAGAAATCGTAATCCTTGCCGCTGTCGCTGGCGAACTGCCAACGCACCACGCCGTCCCATTGGCCGCCGAACACTTCGGTGAGGAAGCGCTGCTGCGCCGCCCATCCGGCGTCGGCCTCGGGCTTGCGATAGCGACCCGGCATGGTGTCGTTGAGCCAGCCATGCGGAGCACCACGATAGATATGGATGTCGTAGCTCTTCTGGTTCGCTTCCAGGCAATTGCGAAAGCGCAGCACGTCATCGAGTGAAATGATGTGGTCGCCTTCGCCGAAGGCGCCGAACACCGGGCAATTGACCGCCGCGATGATGGCCTCGAGCGTCTGGGGTTGCAGGGTGTTGGCCTCCCATTCGCGCTTCGACGCCGCGCCGTACCACACCACGGCCGCGGTGATCGGCGTCTCGGCGGCGAACACCAGCGGATGCCGCCCGGTCTGGCAGTAGCCCATGACGACGACCTTGCTCGGGTCCGCAGCCTTGTGGGATTTCAATGTCGCGAGCGCGGCGCGCATCAGCTCGTTCGATTCCGGATCGGTCATGTCGTAGCGGCTGTCGCCGGCAGCGAGCACCTTCTGGTCCGGATGCTTGTAGAAGAAGTTCGGCGCCAGCACGGTGAAGCCGTCGCGGGCGCAACGCATCGCCTGGTCCTTGGTGTGTTTCACCAGCCCGTAGCGTTCGTGCATCAACACGACGGTGGGAAATCGCCCGCCGCCGGACGGATAGGCCAGGAATGCCGGCATCCCGTTGGCGCAGGTGATGTCCTCGGTGGTGATATCGATATGACGGGCGGCGATGGTCATTTCGGTCTTCTCCTCTCAACTCGTCATCAGCGTGACGGCCTGGTCCACCGTCATCACCCGCGCCATGCGCGGGAACACCCGCTCCAGAAAGAACTCGTTGTTGTTGCCGCGCGCCGAATAGCAGCCGTCGCGGATCACTACGATCCCGAGGTCCATGTCGCGGGCCGCGAACACCGTCGAGGCGATGCCCACGTCGGTCGAGCCGCCCGCGATCACGATGGTGTCGAGGCCGCGCACGCGCAACTGCAGCTCCAGATTGGTCTGGTAGAATGAATTCCAGCGGTTCTTGCGCACGACCACGTCACCCTCGATCGGCGCCAGTTCCGGTGCGATCTCAGAGTCCGTGGAGTCTTTGTAAAATCGCGGCTTGATCGGCTGGCCGTCGGCGTGCGGCTTCAGGTCCATGTCGGTGTCGGTCAAGCGTGCCACCGTATCCGACCCGTCCGGCGCATGCGCCCCCGAAGGATAGAACGTCGTCAGACCGGCGCGGCGCGCACCGGTCAAGAGCCGTTGCAGGTTGGGAAGGATATTGCGCTCCTGGAGGAAGGCGACCTTCGCCGGATTGCGGGGGTGGAGATAGCCGTTGAGTGCGTCAAAAAGCACCAGGGCGGTATTGCTGCGATCGAGCGTCTTTTTGAGGCGAGAAATGGCCGCCATGTCCTTCCTTTCGCCGAGGGAAAAATTGCATTCGGAGAGAGGGTCGGCGAGTATGATCCTAACGTCAAGGGAGAGACGCCAATGATCTGTATGCTCAGGCGAGCAGCCCTGTTCGGGCTTGTTGCTGCGGTTGTTTCGGCGTCGCCACAGGCTGCAGCGCAGGAGCCGTTCTACAAGGGCAAGCGCCTCACGCTGCTGGTCAACTTCGACGCCGGCTCCGCGACCGACATCGACGCACGGTTGTTCGCGCGACATTTCGTCAAACACATCGGCGGCGCGCCGCAACTCATCATCCAGAACATGCCGGGCGGCGGCGGCGCCAACGGCACCATGTATCTCGGTGAGGTCGCGCCCAAGGACGGATCGGTGGTGGGCTTCCTGACGGCCACCGCGTGGAACTTCGCAGCCGAACCGGA
Source organism: uncultured Alphaproteobacteria bacterium (assembly GCA_963741595.1). Classification (GTDB taxonomy): domain Bacteria; phylum Pseudomonadota; class Alphaproteobacteria; order Rhizobiales; family Xanthobacteraceae; genus VAZQ01. The sequence continues at coordinate 37,267 of CAVUIV010000001.1, read as the reverse complement.
GCGGTTCCGCGTCGATTTCAAGGGCTACGAGCACGTGGGCTACACCGGCGGCACCGCCGTCTATTACATGCGCAAGGACGTGCCGCCCGGCATCAACAAACCTACCGACATCATCAAGGCTAAGGGATTGGTATCGGGCGGCGTGAATGCACGCACCGGCCGCGACATCTCCATCAGGCTGACGCTCGATATTCTTGGCGTGCCGTTCCGTCATGTCACCGGCTACGGCAGCGGCGAGCGCGCGCGGCTCGCGCTGCAGCGCCAGGAAATCCACCTCTATTCCGATACGACGCCCGGTTACCGTGGCGCGGTGGAGGGGACGCTGGTGAAGGACGGCACCGTGCTGCCGCTCTGGTACGATCCGATGTGGGACGGCAAGACCTTTGGCAAGTCGAAGCAGGTCGAGGGCCTGCCGATCAAAGCCTATCACGAGGTCTACCAGGAGATTTTCGGCAAGATGCCGAGCGGTCCGCACTGGGAGGCCTACCTCGCGCTGATCACATTGAACGGTGCGATGCAGCGGATTCTGTCGTTGCCGCCGGGTGCTCCTCCGGAGGCGGTGGCGGCGCTGCGCGCCGCGCTCGAGCGCCTCAACCACGACAAGGAGTTCCACGCCGACACCCTCAAGACGCTCGGCTTCATCCCGGAATATTACGCCGCCGCCGATACCGGCCCACTGATCCGGACCGCGCTCACGGTGCGGCCGGAAATCAGGAAGTTCGTTGCCGAATACATCGCCAAGGGTGCCAAGTAGACAAGGGTGCCAAGTAGAAGCGTGCCAAGTAGGACGCCTCGATAGAAGGGCGTCAGGTCGTCGCGCGACCACGTTGTCGAGCGCGAGGGAGAGACGCGCATGCGAACTGCCATCGGCCTTCTTTGCATCGCCGGCGCGCTCATGGCCGCGTCACCTGCAGCGCAAGCGCAAGAGCCGTTCTACAAGGGCAAGCGCCTGACCATCATGGTCAACTACGCCGCCGGCGGGCCGACCGATATCGAAGGCCGCTTGTTTGCGCGCAACATCGCCCGGCATCTTGCCGGCAGTTCCAACGTGATCGTGCAGAACATGGATGGTGCCGGCGGGCTGGTCGGAACCAATTGGCTGGGCGAGATTGCGCCCAAGGACGGCACCGCGATGGGCTACCTCACCGGGGCTGCGTGGCTTCATGCCAGCGATCCCGGCAAATATCGCGTCGATTTCCTCACCTATGAATTCGTCGGCTATCAGCCGGGCACGTCGATCTATTTTGTGCGCACCGACGTCGAGCCTGGGATCAAAACCTCGGCCGACCTGATGAAGGCGAAAGGGCTCGTGTCCGGCGGGCTCGCCGCCGACAATTCCAAAGACCTGCTGATGCGGCTTGCGCTCGACATGCTCGGGCTGCAGTACCGTCACGTCACCGGCTATCGCAGCAACAACAACGCGCGCATGGCGCTGCAGCAGAACGAGATCAGCTTCTTTTCGGAATCGCCACCCGGCTATCGCAGCGTGGTCGAGCCGACCCTGGTCAAGAATGGCCAAGTGATCCCGACCTGGTACGACCCCGGCTGGAACGGCGAGAGCTTTGCCGTCCCGCGCCAGGTCGAGGGCCTGACGATCCCGCCGTTCCACGAGTATTTCCAACGCGTCAAAGGCGCCAAGCCCTCCGGGCAATTGTGGGATGTCTATCGCACCAGCCTCGCCATCAATGGCGCGATGCAGCGGATGCTGGTGCTGCCGCCGGGCGTTCCGAAGGCTGCGCTCGACGAATTGCGGGCCGCGGTGCTCAAGCTCAACAATGATCCTGCGTTCGCCGAGGAGGCGCGCAAGATCGTCGGGTTCGTGCCGGACTATGTCGCGGGCCCCGACACCAATCGACAGGTCCGCGCCGCGCTGTCGGTCAAGCCCGAGGTCAGGGCGTTTGTCGCCACCTACATCAAGAGCGCGAACAAGTAACCAACCGCAAGCGGAGGCGCCGATGCCGAAGTCAGGACATGCCGTATGGCTGGCGCTCGCTGCGGCAAGCGTCATCGCTGTATCCAGCGCCAGCGCCCAGGAGCCGTTCTACAAGGGCAAGCGGATCACGCTGGTCATTAATTTTGCAGCCGGCGGACCGACCGACATCGAAGGCCGTTTGCTCGCCAAGCATATCGCCAAGCACATCGACGGCCAGCCGCAGATCATCGTGCAGAACAAGGACGGCGGCGGCGGAATCGTCGGCACCAATTTCGTGGGCGAGGTCGGTCCGCGCGACGGCAGCATGTTCGGCTACTTCACCGGTGCGGCGTGGAAATACGTGATGGAGCCGGATAAACACGCCGTCGATTTCCGCACCTATGAGTTTGTCGGCTATCAGCCCGGCAGCGCCGTCTACTATATCCGCAGTGATACGCCGCCCGGCCTCAAGGACGCGGCCGGTCTCCTCAAGGTGCAGGGCATGGTGGCCGGCGGCTTGGCCACGGACTCGTCCAAGGATCTCCTGATCCGCACGACGCTCGAACTGCTCGAAGTGCCGCACAAATACATCACCGGCTTCCGCAGCAGCGTGAATGCGCGACTGGCCGTCCAGCGCGGTGAGATCCATCTGCATTCGGAGAGCACGCCAGGCTATTTCAGCGTGGTCGAACCGAGTCTGGTGAAATCCGGCACCGTGATCCCGCTCTACTATGACGCCTACTACGACGGCACGACGTTCTCGGTCCCTGACGTGATGCGGGGATCGTCGATCCAGCCGTTCCAGGAATTCTACCGCAAGCTCAAGGGTCGTGATCCGTCGGGGCCGTTGTGGGATGCCTATCGCACCAATCTCGCGGTCGACTCGGCCATGTTGCGCACGGTGGCGATGCCGCCCGGCACGCCGGCCGCGGCGCAGGCTGCGCTCCGCACCGCGCTCGCGCGACTCAACAACGACAAGGACTATGCCGCGGACACGATGAAGGCGATGCAGTTTGTCCCGCACTACGAGACGGGCGCCGACATCAATGCGAGGGTGCGCCGTTCGCTGTCGGTTTCGCCAGAGATCAGGTCGTTCGTGACGACCTATATGCGCGGCGGGAAGTAGATAAGCTAGGGGCGTTGGTATTTGGTCATGGCCGGGCTTGTCCCGGCCATGACGTGGAGAGAATGTCTGTCAACATGTGCAAAACGATAAGTCACTCCGCCCTTCACGCCGGCGTCGCGCACGATCTTGCCCCACATCCGTTCTTCCGCTGCGATATCGGCGGCGTATTCCTCCGGCGTCGATGGCAGCGGCACCGCGCCTTCGCGGGCGAGCCGCTCCCGCAGCGTTGGATCCTCGAGGACGGACCGCAGCGCCGCGTTGAGCCGATCGATGATCGGCCGCGGCGTGCCGGCCGGCGCCACCAGCCCGTAGTGCAACTCGGCCGCGTAGCCAGGGAGCCCCGCTTCGGCGATGGTCGGCAGCTCCGGAAATACGGCAGACCGTTTGGCGCCTGAAACGGCGAGCGCGCGCACCTTGCCGCCCTTCACGATGCCGATCGCCGACGGCAGCGTCGCGAACATCATGGTGACGTGTCCGCCCAGGAGATCGTTGAGCGCGGGACCGCTGCCGCGATAAGGCACGTGGTTGATCTTGACGCCGGCCATCGCGGCGAACAGTTCGGCCGCGAGATGCACGCTCGATCCTGAGCCGGTCGAGGCGAAGTTGAGCTTGCCGGGATCCTTCTTGGCGAGCGCGATCAGTTCCGGGATCGAGTTTGCCGGCACCGAGGGATGAACCAGCACCACGTTGGCGCCGGAAGCCAGCAGGCCGATCGGCGCGAAATCCTTGATCGGATCGTAGCCGACATTCGGATAGAGCGCAGGATTGATCGCGAGCGACGAGGTCGCGATCAGCATGGTGTAGCCGTCGGGCGCGCTCTTGGCGACCTGGCGCGTGCCGATGGTGCCGCCGGCGCCGCCGCGGTTTTCGACCACGATCGTGCCGCCCAGCGCCTTGCCCATGCGCTCGGCCACCAGCCGTCCCAGCACGTCATTGCCGCCGCCGGCAGGATAGGGGACGACCAGCGTGATCGGCCGATCCGGGTAGGTTTGCGCGGAAGCGGTCCCGGCCATCGCAAGCAGACCGACGAGAAGTGCGAGGGTGTATCGACGAGCGAGTGTCATCATTGTCTTTCTGGCGTGAAGGTGCGGCCTTTGAACTGCAATGGGCGGACGTCGTCAATCTCCCGGCGCTTTCGGGGTCGGCCAATTGCGCTCGAATTTGACGGTCTTGACGACCTCCTTGATGACGCCGCAAAGCGGCAGGCTGAGCCGCGCGGCGTCGGCCTCTTTCAGCACGATGGTCATGTCCTTTTCGGCCCAGGGCATCGGCCGCTCTTCCGGGCGGGTCTCCAGCGACCAGTTGCTGGCGCTGGAGTCGAGCAGCGCTTCGCGCAGCGCCTCGCGTTCGACGCCGAGTTTCTGCGCAAGCTTGAAGCCTTCGTCGTTGGCCGAGATGCAGGCCCACAGGATCAGGTTGTTGACCATCTTGCCGACCTGGCCGGCGCCTGCCGGCCCGAGATGATAGATCGAGGTCGCAAACGCCGCGAACGCCGGCCGGCAGGCCTCGAACGCCGCGCGGTCGCCGCCGCCCATGATCAGGAGCGTGCCGTCCTGCGCCGGGCCTTCGCCGCGGCAGAGCGGGATATCGAGCAGCGCCACTTTGGGTGACGCCGGCAGCCGCGCGGCGATCCGCTGCATGGTCTGCGGCGCGATGGTGGAGGCGACCGCGATGACGCTGCCGTCGCGCGCGCCGCTGAGCACGCCGCGCTCGCCATAGATGACCGCTTCCACCTCCTGGTCGAAGCCGACCAGGATGATGACGAGATCGCTCGCGGCGGCGACCGCCTGTGGCGACAGCGCGGTGTTGATCCCGGCCTCGGCCGCTTGCTCCATCGCCGCCTCGTCGATGTCAAAGCCCGCGACCGTGAAGCCACGCCGGACCAGATGGCGCCCGATCGGCAAGCCCATTTTGCCGAGCCCGATCAGGCCGACGCGGCGGATATCACTCGGTGTCACGGAATGTCCCTCATTTGCCTGTGGTCCCTGCCTGGCTGCGCCGCGTTGTCGCTGGTGTTCGGAACGGTCTGTTAGCGACTGTGCATGGCCGCGTCGCTTGCGTAAACTCCCCAGCCTAAAAGCATCAAGAAACATCGCAAGCCAGTGTCCTGATTCCGAAGTTCGCATCGGTCTGCGGCACCCTCGTTTGCGAACTTCGGAATCGAAGGACACTGGCAACTTATTGCTCCAGTGTGGCTTTGGTTCAGAAGTCCGCAAGTTGGACTCGCCGCGAGAATGATGCGGACTTCTGAACCGCCACACCAGGAGGAACACGTGAAGCGATTACTCGCCACGCTGCTCGCCGTTGCGAGCGTCCAGACCCTATCGACGGCCCACGCGCAGGACTGGCCCAACAAGCCGGTGCGCATCGTCAATACCTTCGCGCCCGGCGGCGCCGCCGACTATCTCGCGCGCACCGTCGCCGACAATCTGTCGACCGTATTCGGCCAGCAGTTCTTCGTGGAGACGCGCTCCGGCGCAGCCGGTGCGATCGGCGTCAACTCGGTCGTGGCGACACCGCCCGACGGCTACAATTTCGTCATCACCAATATCACCATGCTGGTGCTGGGGCCGATCAGCAATCCACGGCTCGGTTATCATCCCGAGCGCGATCTCACCAACATCGCCTATCTCGGCGGCTCGCCGATCGCGCTGTCGGTCAATTCCAAGAGTCCGATCAAGTCGCTCGCCGATTTCGTCGCCTTCGGAAAGAAGAGCGACAAACCGTTGACCTATTCGTCGTCCGGCGTCGGCAGCAGCGGCCATCTGTTCGGTGAGACCTTCGCCCGCAAGGTCGGCATCAAGGTCGAGCACGTGCCTTACAAAGGCGCGGCGCAGGGCCTGCTCGATCTCGTTGGTGGGCATATCGTGTGGTCGGCGCAAACCGTCACATCGTCGGCCGGACAAATCCGCGCCGGCACGCTGCGCGGGATCGCGGTCACCGCCAAGGAGCGGATGGCGGACTATCCGGATACACCGACGTTCACCGAACTCGGGCACCCGGAATTCAACTCGCCGATCTGGTTTTCGCTGTCGGCGCCCAAAGGGCTGCCGGCGCCGATCCTTCACAAGATGAATAGCGAGATCAACAAGATCATGACCGCGCCCGCGATGCTCAAGCGCATGCAGCACGAAGGCATGGTGGTCGAGGCGATGACGCCGCAGCAGCTTCAGCAATTGATCGACACCGAGACACGGTTCTGGCGTCCGGCCATCGAGAAAGCAGGCCTGATGCAGAAGTGAGCGGAGCGTCGACCGCTCACGCTTTCCGGATGCGGAAGGTCAGCACCTTTTTATCCTTGGCCTGACCTTCCAGTGTATCGCCGGTCTGGTTGAGCAGGTTGGGGATGTCGATGGTCGTGAGCGGGTCCGTGCACTCGACCACCAGGATATCGCCGCGCTTGAGCGCGCCCAGCGCCTTGCGCGTCCGCAGCGCCGGCAGCGGGCATTTCAGGCCTCGAAGGTTTAACGTCGTTTCAGCCATGATGGTGGTCGGCTTCTGGTCGCAGCGCAGGCGACACTATAGTGTCGGCCCATGGCCGGTGAACTCGAAAATCAGCGGATCGCGCGGTTGATGCCGCTTGACGACGTGCTGGCGGCGATCGCGACGGCGGTGTCTGCGGTATCGCCGCGTACCGTCGCGCTGGGCGGCGCGCTCGACCGGGTTTTGGCCGAGGATATCGTTGCCGTGGCAGACCAGCCGGCAACGGCGCGGGCGCTGCGCGATGGTTACGCGCTGCGTGCTGACGATACCTCGGATGCCGGCCCGTATGCCCCGCTGCCGCTTGCCGCAGCGGTTCGCGTCGACGTCGGCGATGTGCTGCCGGCCGGCGCCGATGCGGTCGTGCCGATCGATGCGGTCATCGATCGTGGCAGCCGTTTCGAAGCGGTTGCTTCGACGGCCCCCGGCGAGGGCGTGCTGTCGCGCGGCGCCGATCTGCGCGCCGGCGATGTCATCGCCCGCGCCGGCTGGCGGCTCAATGATTTCAATCTCGCGATGTTGGCGATGGCGGGCCACAAGCAGGTGACGGTGCGCGAGCCGCGCATCCGACTGGTGACCGCGCGCGAGGCGTCCGACGTCGTGCTCAATGCCGCGGGCGATCTGCTGGCGCGGGCGCTGAATGCGCGCGGCTGCGCGGTTCAGCGCAGTGCTTGCGGCCTTGCTGAGGCGCTTGCGGATCCGTCAACCGATGCCGTCATCGCCATTGGCGGCACCGGTGCCGGACGCAACGACACCAGCGTGCAGACGCTCGCCAAGCATGGCCGCGTGGCGGCGCACGGGATCGCGATTTCACCCGGCGAGACGGCGGCCTTCGGCATGATCAGCAATCGCGCCGTGCTGCTGTTGCCGGGCCGGATCGATGCGGCGGTTGCCGGATGGCTCACCATGGGATTGCCGTTGGTCGATCGCCTGTCCGCCAGCCGCGATGCCATTCAGCCGGTGAGCGTCGCAGCGCTGACGCGCAAGGTCGCGTCGCCGATCGGGCTGGTCGAGATCGTGCCGGTACGCCTCGAGGGCAAGCAGGCCGAACCCATAGCCTCAGGCTATTGGTCGCTCGCGCCGCTCGCCGCCACCGACGGATGGATTCTTGTGCCCGCCAACAGTGAAGGTTTGCCGGCCGGCAGCGAGGTCGTGATAAGACCCTGGCCATGAGCGATCGCTCAAACAAGAATTCCGCAGGTCACGACCTGATCGAGATCATCCGCCGCGCCGCGCGGCAGGAGCAATTCCTCGACGTCGTCTCCGCCGAAGAGGCGCGCGCACGGCTTGCACAGCATGTCGCGCTTGTGCCGTTGCCTGCGGAGCAGATCGCGCTCGCCGTTTCGCTCGGGCGCGTGCTTGCGCATGATGTGACGTCGCCGATCGACGTGCCGCCGTTCGACCGATCCAATGTCGATGGTTTCGCGCTGCGCGCCGCCGACACTGTGAGCGCCAGCGATGCGTCGCCGATCCGGCTTCGCCTCAACGCCGAAGTCGTGGTCTGCGGTCATGCGCCGACGTTCGCGGTCGAGCCGGCCACCGCAACGACGATCGCGACCGGCGGCGTCGTGCCGCGCGGCGCCGATGCGGTCGTGATGGTCGAGCAGACCGAGCTGGTCGAGGGCGCCGACATGGCGGTCGACATGCGCCGCGCCGCCGCGCCGGGGCAATTCATCTCCTATGCCGGCTCGGACATCGCGCGCGGCGAAGTGGTGTTGCGGCGCGGCGTGCGCATCGGCTCGCGCGAGATTGGCATGCTGGCGGCCTGCGGCATTGCCGAGGTCGATGTTGTGCGCAAGCCGCGCGTCGCGGTGCTCTCGACCGGCGACGAATTGGTGCCGCCGGGTCAGCCGTTACGGCCAGCGGCGGTCTTTGATTCCAACGGCGCGATCGTCGCCGCGGCGGTGCAGGAAGCCGGCGGCGAAGCGATCGTGTTCGGCAGCTTTCCGGACGATGCGAACACGCTCGAGCTTGCGATCCGCGCGGCGCTCGAAAGCTGCGACATGGTGCTGCTGTCGGGCGGCACGTCGAAAGGCGCGGGCGACCTGTCGCATCGCGTGGTGTCGACGCTCGGCGAGCCCGGCGTGATCGTGCATGGCGTCGCAGCTCAAACCCGGCAAGCCGCTGTGTCTGGCGGTGATCGATGGACAAACTGCTGGTGGTGCTGCCGGGTTTCCCGACCTCGGCGATCTTCACCTTCCACGCGTTCGTCGCGCCGGTGATCCGCGCCAAAGCCGGCTTGCCGCCGGAACAATCGCGCACCGTCGAAGCCGACGTGCCGGTGCGGATTCCGTCCGAGCTTGGCCGCAAGGAATTCGTCCTGGTGGCGCTGGTCGATGGCGAGAGCGGGCCGGTCGCGCTCCCGACCGCCAAGGGTTCGGGCTCGGTCACGAGCTTCTCGCAAGCCGATGGGTTTCTCGAGATCGATGCGCTGGCGTCGTCGCTCGACGCCGGCAGTCACGCCGCGGTCACGTTGATTGGGTCGGCGGCGACGGCGCCGGACCTCGTCGTCACCGGCTCGAACGACATCGCGCTCGACATCGTTGTTGGCGCGCTGGCCGAGCAGGGGTTCATCACCCGCACCATCGCGGTCGGCAGCCTTGGCGGCGTTGCGGCGGCCGAGCGCGGCGAATGCGATCTCGCGCCGGTGCACCTGGTCGATCCCGCGACCGGTATTTACAATCAGCATCTGTTGCAACCGGGCCTGTCCCTGGCGAAGGGCTGGCAGCGCATGCAGGGCTTCGTGTACCGGAAAGGCGATGCGCGCTTCGAGGGCCGCAGCGCCACGGACGCAGTCGCGGTCGCGCTCGCCGATGCGCAATGCCTGATGGTCAATCGCAATGCCGGCGCCGGCACCCGCGTGCTGATCGACAAGCTGCTCGGCGGCAAGCGCCCGCCCGGATATGCCAACCAGCCGCGTTCGCACAATGCGGTCGCCGCGGCGGTGGCGCAGGGCCGGGCCGATTGGGGCGTCTCGACCTCGTCGGTGGCGGAACTCTATGGATTGGGTTTCCTCCACATTGCACCGGAAGATTACGATTTCCTGGTGGTGGACAGCCGGCGCAACCGTCCGGCGGTGCAAGCGTTCCTCGCCGCCCTGCGGGATGACAGCGTGCGCTCGCGCATCCAGGCGCTCGGCATGCGCCCCGCGGACGCCTGATTCCTTGCTACAATCCGCCGCGATGGTTGGCTCGCGCATCCGTCTTATCGCTGTTGTCGCCGGCGCTGCCGCGCTCATTGCGGCCGGCGTCATGGCGCATGCGCAATTGCGCGGCCACGGCGGGCCGGTGCGCGCACTGGCGATTGCGGCCGACGGCAAGACCGCGCTGTCCGGCAGCTTCGACACCTCGGCGATCCGCTGGTCGCTGGAGAAGAACGCCGCCGCCGAGGTGCTGCGTTTTCATGACGGCGCGGTCAATGCGGTGGCGCTGTTGCGCGACGGCCGCGCTGCATCAAGCGGCGAGGACGCGCGCATCGCCATCTGGCAACTTGGCGAGCCAAAGCCGATCGCGGTGTTGCAGGGCCACAAGGCGCCGGTGGTGGCGCTCGCGCTGTCGCCGGACGGCGCGACGCTCGCGTCGGCGTCCTGGGATCACACCGCGCGGCTGTGGCCGCTCGCTGGCGGTGGCGAACCGCGCGTGCTCGACGGCCACAAGGACAACGTCAACGGCGTCGCATTCACGCCGGACGGCCGTTCGCTCGTCACCGTTGGTTACGACGCGACGCTCCGCATCTGGCCGCGCGCGGGCGGTGCGCCCGAGATCGTCACGCTGCCGACGCCGCTCAACGCCGTCGCCATCGCGCCTGACGGCGGCATCGTCGCCGGCGGCGCTGACGGCAAGGTCTACGTGCTCAACGCCGCGGGCCGGGTCACTGGCGAGGTCGAAGTCGGCCCGGTGCCGATCATCGCCTTGGCGCTGTCGCCCGATGGCAAACGGATCGCGGCCGCCGGCATCCGCGGCTCGGTCGCGATCATCGATCGCGCCACGCGCGCCATCGAACGCACGCTGGTTGGCCCCGGATTGCCGGTGTGGTCGGTGGCGTTCTTTCCGGACGGACGCACGCTGCTCACCGGCGGCACCGACCGCATGATCCGCCGCTGGGACGCGATCAAAGGCGAGCCGATCGGCGATGTGCTGACCGGCGCGCCGGAGGATCCGCTTGCTGCTTATGCAGGTGATCCCGGCGCCGAGGTCTATCGTGCCTGCGTCGCCTGTCACACGCTCAATCCCAACGATGGCGTGCGCGCGGGCCCGACGCTGGCGGGCATTTTCGGACGCAAGATCGCGACGTTGCCGGGCTATCATTTTTCCGAAGCGTTGAAGAAGATGGACATCGTGTGGACACCGGAGACGGTGTCGAAATTGTTCGAGATCGGCCCCAATGCCTACACGCCCGGCACCAAGATGCCGGAGCAGCGCATCGGTTCGCCGCAGGACCGCGCCGCACTGATGAAATTTCTCGAACGCGCGACGCGTTAGCACCGCCAGATTACAAATCGCTCATATTAAGAGTTGTTAAGCCGCCGAACCTGCGCGCGCTGCGTGTCGACCCATGGGCGAGGCCGGCCTCGATTTTTTGAAGAGAGACGTCCTCATTTTTGTAGCAACACAGTGGAGCATATATGTCTTGGAATATTGCCGTTGCGATCGGCGCTATTACGTTAGCGGCGATCACAGTCACTCCGTCTTCGTCTGCATCGGCGGCCTCGAACGGATATCCCGCTCCCGGCACGGTCCGTAACACTCTGCCGCCGCCCCCTCCTCGGATATACGAGCCCAGGCCAGTCCAGGTGCCGCTGCCGCAGACAATCTATCCCCGGCCGACCAGGCCTCCGACTTACCGATAACGTCAAACAACGCGATCCGGCCGCCCGCGATTTCGGGCGGCCGGTATTTCAGCCTTCACCCTTGTCCATGCGTTCGCGTTCTTCGCGTTCGCGCAGATAGTCCTCGGTGGTGCGCACGTTGGGGCGCGGCGGCGCGCCATAGGGATCGATCTCGGCCTCGGTGGCAACGATCACGCGACAATCCTCGCACATCTTCAGCATGTCGAGACGCGAGGCCTGGGCTTGCGGCTTGCCCTGGAACATCCAGTGCTTGCCTTCGAGCTTGGCGATCACGCGTTCGATCGTGCTCTTGGTGCCGAACGGTTTGTCGCAGCGGATGCAGCGGAACGGCTCTTCCTGCTTGAGCACGCGCGCGGACGCGGTCGCGGAGCGGAAGTCGAGTTGCGGCGTCAGTGTGATGACTTTCTCCGGACAGGTCGCTTTGCAGAGCCCGCACTGCACGCAAGCGTCTTCGGAAAAGCGCAGCGTCGGCTTCTCGGGATCGTCGCCGAGCGCGCCGGTCGGACACGCCGATACGCAGGCCAGGCAGAGCGTGCAGCCTTCGACATTGATCTCGATCTTGCCGAACGGCGCACCCGCCGGCAGCGGCACCACGTCGACCGGCGCCGGCGCCACGCGATGCAGCTCGCGCAGCGCCAGCCGCATCACGTCGCGCTTGCCGCCGGTCGGCAGGAAGCTTGCCGGCTGCGACACGCCATTGTGCGGTTCGATCGCGCGCAGCGCATGGCCGAGGCTGTCCGGATCGTCGGTCTCGATCAGCGCGACCGCTCCCGCGTCGAAGCCAAGACCCGTGAGGATCGGCTCCGCCAGGGCGAGCGTGCGATGCAGCCCGGCGATGTCGTGACGCGGCTTGGCCCGCAACAGCAGCCGCACTGCAACCGCGCCATAGGCGAAGGCCGCCGCCAACGCTTCGAAGTCCGACCTGCGTCACTTCGTTGACGGCAACCGGCAATGCGTTCGCGGGCAGCCCGTCGCCGTAACGCGCCAGCGCATCGATCATTGGGCTGCCATGCGCATCGTCGTGGAACAGCACGATCGGCCGCGTGCCGCCGGCCTCGCGATAGACCGTGAGCAGCGTGCGCAGCCGGCGCATCAGCGCGTCCGCCGGCGGCATCGCATAAGAGGCTGCGCCGGTCGGGCACACCGCCGCGCACTGCCCGCAGCCGGCGCAGATATGGGCATCGATCGCCACATGGTCGCCGGCGGGCGTGATCGCGCCGGTGGGGCACAGGTCGAGGCAGCGATTGCAGCCGACGATCTTTGAGCGCGAATGCGCGCAGATGTCGGCGGTGAAGTCGATGTAGCGTGGTTTGTCGAAGGTGCCGCTAAGATCGCGCACCTTCAACACAGCCTGCAACAGGGCGGTCGGATCGCCGGGATCGGCGCGCAAATAGCCATCACGCAAGTCGGCCGCGGAAAACAACGGCGCGCCGCCCGAGAGGTCGAGGATGATGTCGCAGTGCGAGGTCGCACCATTGCTGGCCGGCCCGAAGCTCAGCACGTCACGGGACGACGGCGCCGGTTGCGCGTAGTCGTCGACGGTCAGCTCGAAGGCGCCGAGGTAACCTTTGGCTGCACGGATGCTGCCCTTGACCACCGGAAACTCGCTCACCCGTGGTGGCGCGACGTCGGCGGGCGGCCGGATCAAGACGGTAACGTCGAGATGGTCCTTGAGCAGGTTCGCGGCCGCGATGGCGCTGTCGTCACGGCCGTAGACCAGGATCACGCCGTCGCTGTTGAAGCTCACGAACGGCACGGAGATGGTCGGCTCGGCTGCGGCGGCGATCAGCGCCGCGATCTTCGGGCCGGCGGCTTTCGCATCCTTCGACCAGCCCGCGGTTTCGCGGATGTTGACGAAACGAATGTCGGCATCCTCGCCGACCGCCGAGAACAGGGGCACCTCTTGCGTACACGTCACGGTGAGCGGCGCGCCGCTGCTCACGCGCCTTTCGGAACGTCTCCAGCTCCCGGCGGCACAGCTGGTGCGCGGCGTTGAGCTGGGTCGCCCGGCAGGTGCGCTGCACCGTGCGCTCGTCAAGCGGCATGGTGTCGTCGCAGGAGCAGATCAGGACGGTACGAGGGCCTTCGGCCATGCCATGTTCCGGGGCCACCTCAGTGGTGGCGGGACCGCCTCCTAAGTTATAAGTATTCCAAACAAAAATCACATCCTTTGGAGGGATTTGGGAAACGCTCGATGGCGACGGTGTCCACCCTTGATCTGCCGCCCCCGTTCCGCCTCGTCACGTTGCGCGAGGTCGGGGACGCCATGGCGCATGCGACTGCGATCGCTGGCGAAGCGGGCGCCGGCACCTTGGTCCATGTCGGGCGCTTTGACCTCGCGGAATTTGCCGTCGTGCTGGAACCCGATGAGCCGCTGCGGCAGGCGCGGCGCGCATTCTACGCCGGCGCGACCGCGCTCGCCGATGCGCTCGCCGTGCATGCGCCGCCTGAGAAGCCGATGGTGTTCGATTGGCCGGATGCGATCCGTGTCGACGGTGGGCTGGTCGGCGGCGTCAGGCTGGAGTGGCCGGACGGTGCCGATGAAAACGAACCCGCGCCCTGGCTCGTATTCGGCGCCATGATCCGGCTGGTCGCATTGGGCGAGGAGGAAGCCGGGCTGCATCCGCTTTCAGCCGCGCTCGAAGATGAAGGCTTCGATGGTCTCGGCTCCGATCGGCTGGTGGAAAGCTTCGCGCGCCATCTCATGAACGCGATCGACACCTGGCAGGATCGAGGTTTCGGCGAAATCGAGAGGAATTATCTGGCGCGACTTGCGCCGGAAAGCGGCGTGCAGCGCCGGATCGACGACAACGGCGATCTGTTGGTGCGACGCATGACGGCATCCGAGCCGGTGCGGCATTCGCTGGTCGATGCGTTGTCCCGCGTGGCGTGGTTCGATCCCGATAGTGGAGGGCCGCGGACGTGAAGTTGCTTCGCACCATCCGGCTCGATCCATCGGACACCTTTGTGTTCGAGCGCGCCGCGCAACCCGGCGAATGGGCGGTGCCGGGCGCGTTCATGTTCTGGGATGGCGATCCCGCGACCATGGAGGGCAAGCCGCGCGCGGCGTTTCGTTCCGGCTTTCTGGGCGTGCAGTCGCTCGGGTGGTCGACGCTGGTGCAAGTGGTGGAGGCGACTGAGGACGAGCGGCGCACGGCGGTCGCGGCATTGGCCGGCCATCTCCTTGCCGATTTCGGCGCGCCGAGCGAAGCCGACGCAGCGGCGGCGGCCGAGGAGGAGTTCGCGTTCGCGGCGTCGCTCTGCGACCATCCACCTGATATCCTGATCGCGGTGCACCGCACGGTCGAAAACGGCGAGATCAAGGAGTCGTTCCGGACGCTTCGTCCGCGCGGCGAGAGAAAGCCCATGCGCGCATTCTCGTTTCTCGAGGTGGAGGGGGAAGAGCCGCCGGAGGAAGCGGTCGATCTGGCGAAGCTGGCGAAGGGCGACACGCCATGACCGATTTCTGGCTGTCATGCGGGCATCATCTGCTTGACCGCGACGATGGCGGCGGGCTGGTCGTCACCGACGAATTCCTCAAGGCCTATCTGGCGCGGCCCGAGCTTGCTCCACCGCCTGACGCTTGCGTGGTCGAGCGCACGCTGCATGCGGCGCTGCTCGCCGATCCGCGCCGTCCGGTCAGCAGCCAGCGACATCGCGGCGATGGCGGACGCGGACGCGCGGGAAAATTGGACGGTGATGATCGGCTTCCGCGATCGTCTGACCGCGCATCCGACGTTGGAGGCCGCCTATCTGCACCTGGCGCGCAATGGCTTCGGTTCGATTCCGCCGCTGTTCGTGAACCAATTGGTGCATGCGATCCTGCGCAACCTGCTTGACGATTGCGACGACGCTTATGTGCTGCGCGCCGCCGAATTGCTGTTCCGGGCGCAACGCCTGACCACGCACGAAGGATCGTTGATCGCGGCCGACGAGGAAACCGTTGCCGGCACCAATGCTGGGGCGGCGTCGCCGCTTGTCTCCATGCTCGGCCTGCCAGCGGAGGCGGCGATCGACGTGCTCAGCGACGCCAACGCGCAGGAGTATTGGGAGCGCAGCGACCGCTTCGACATGGCGCTCGACCTGACGGCGGGCCGCCGCGGATTGGTCGCGCTGGGTGACGTGATCGCGCGCTGGGTCAAGCATCTGCTGGCTCTTGACGTTGATGTCGAGCCGGTGGTCGAGGCGCGCGACGTCGACTTGGCGTGGTATGTCGGCCTCGATGCGCAGGGCAGCAAGATCGGCGATGAGCTCTGGAACGGTGAGGAATTCGACGATGCGGCGCGACACCGCATCGTCGGGCCTTTACCGTCTGACGTTCCGCGATCCCGGTCCGGTCTTGGACAAGGCGAGAGGCGAACCCATCTATCTGATCATGGCGATGACGCCGGATGGGCTGCTGCGGGTGAAGCCGCAGAATCTCGTCACGGGGCTGCCGATCAAACAATTGGAGGGCGCATCGTGAGCGTCGAACCCTTCGCGCAAATCCCCGTCGGCGTGGTCGTGGAGCGCCGCAAGGCGGAAAGCCCCTGGATCGACTTCACCTGGCGGCCGGTGACGGTGTTGCCCGGTGCGCCGGCAGCTGCGCCATGGACGCAGCTGTCGACCGACGGCGACGTCGCCACGTTCTACGCGGGCGCTACCGAGGTTGCGCTGTATCGCACCGATACCGCGCACTATCGCGACAATCTCGCATCGGGAGCGCCGGCCTTGTGGGTGGCGCTGCGTCCGACCGGCATCGAGCCGCCGTTCGATCTCGTGGCCGTGACCGCCGACCCGGCAGAGGGCGAGGGCTACACGCAGAACGGCGATCATCTGGTGGAGGCGGTGCCGATGCCGGAGTCGGTGCGCGCAATCGTTGAAGCATTTGTCGCCGAGCACCATGTCGAGCGTCCGTTCGTGAAGCGAAAGCGCGATCGCGCCGATCCGGACGCGCTGGCGCGTCGTGTGCCGCCGCCGAAGGATCGGAGCCGATGAGCGATCCCGACAATTTTCTGGCGCGCTGGTCCCGCCGCAAACGTCAGGCGGTCGAACAACTTGAGCAGCCGTCGGATGATCGGCATGCGCCGGAAACCGACGCGCATGATGATCCAACGCCTGTCGCTCAGTCCGAGCAGGCTCCGGCACAAGCCGCGCCCTGGATCAACCGAGCCCGTTTTCGATCTGACGACGCTGCCGTCGATCGAAACGATCACGGCGGAGACCGACATTCGTGCCTTCCTGGCGCCAGGCGTGCCGACGGAGCTCAAGCTGGCGGCGCTTCGCCGCGCATGGGCGACCGATCCGAAGGTGCGGGATTTCGTCGGCCTTGCGGACTATGACTGGGATTTCCACACACCCGGCGCGCTACCCGGCTTCGGCCCGCTGGAGATGACGGACGATCTGCGCCGCGAGGTGAACCGCATTGTCGGTGCATGGCAGGCGGAAGCGGAGCGCGTCGCACCGACATTGATTTCGGCTGAACAGTCCGACGAAGATCACCAGGCGCGGTCAGTTCCATCGCTAGTTCGCGGCGAGACGGACGCTCCACCCGAGCTTGATACCGTCGCCTCTGAGGACGGTGCCTGCGACAAATTAGAATATCAAAATGTATTGATGGGGACAGAAAAGCCACCGCAGTGCAACACGAAGCCTATTGCAACGCAGCAAGAGCAATCAGATTCAAACGATTCGCCGCTGTTGGTGCGAAGCGGCCATGGCGGCGCATTGCCCAGGTTGCCCGACTAAGACTTTAGACCATAGCCGTTGCCTATTGACCGGGCATTCTCGCCGAGAGCATTCTCCAGTTTAGAACTGGAATACTTCGTGCCATGCGCGATACAGGGCTCGACGAAGCGATCCGAGCTGCCGGCGGCGTAGGCGCGCTTGCCCGCAAGATAGGCATTTCCCAACCGTCAGTATCGAATTGGGCGCGCATTCCTGCAGAACGGGTGCTCACCGTCGAGGCCGCGACCGGCATCGACCGCAGCGTCTTACGCCCCGATCTCTACGGCGCACATCATCCGAATGGAGGGGATGCCGAGGAGGTCAACGTTGCGCGCGCACAAGAATACGCGCTGCTCGCGGCGCTGTTGGCGCGGGCGCCCGATCAGGCTCTGCTTGGCCGCTTGGCAGGACTGCGTGGCGCTCCATCGCCGCTGGGCGTCGCGCATGCGGCGCTCGCGGAGGCTGCGAGCCGGACCGATGCTGCGCGCGTCGAGCGCGAATATTTCAATCTCTTCATCGGACTTGGGCGCGGGGAACTGTTGCCCTACGGCTCGTATTATCAGTCCGGATTCCTGCACGAGCGGCCGCTGGCTCGGCTGCGCGCCGACCTCTCGCAGCTTGGGATCGAGCGGGTGGCCGGTCAATGCGAGCCGGAAGATCACGCCGCGATCCTGTGCGAGATCATGGCCGGGTTGATCAACGGGCGGCTGCCGGCCGAACCCGGTGCCGACCGCGCGCTGTTCGACAAGCACCTGTCGCCCTGGATCGGACGCTTCTTCGCCGATCTCGAGCAAGCAGAAGCCGCGAACTTCTACCGCACCATCGGAACGCTCGGCCGCGTGTTCATGGAAATCGAGGCCGAGGCGTTTGCGCTGCCGTCGTGAGCGACGGAGTTGCAATGACGAGCGCGACAAGAACGAGTTGAGGGGACACCAGGAGGTACGGCGATGAAGCAAGAACGCAAGGCGAGTGAACTCGGCCGACGTGAGTTCCTGCGCACGCTCGGCGTTGGAGCGCGGCAGCGGCAGCCAGTGTGCCATTCGCTGCTGCTCCGGCCGCTGCCGACACCGAAAGCAACGACGAGAAGCGCAAAGCGCGCTACCAGCCGAATTCGGCGTCGGTGCAGACCTTCTATCGCGTCAACCGCTATCCCCGAAGTGAGGGAGAGGCCGTCATGCTGATCAAGAGAACGGAACGTCAGGCTCGCCGCGGTACGCTTGCCGCCGCGCTGCCGGGCCAAACCGAAGCCGGTCTCGACCGCCGCTCGTTCCTGCGCCGCTCCGGCCTCGTGGCCGGCGGCCTTGCCGCGCTCGGCACGCTTGCCGCTCACCAGCGTCCGCAAGGCGCAAGCCGGACCGCCGGCCAGCCCGGCGCGCACGGTCACCATCCGCAAGAACATCTGCACGCATTGCTCGGTCGGCTGCACGGTGATCGCCGAAGTGTCGAACGGCGTCTGGATCGGCCAGGAGCCCGGCTGGGAATCGCCGATCAATCGCGGCTCGCATTGCGCCAAGGGCGCGGCGGTGCGCGAACTCGTGCACGGCGACCGCCGGCTGAAATATCCGATGAAGCTGGTCAACGGCCAGTGGACCAAGATGTCCTGGGAGAAGGCGATCGACGAGATCGGCGACAAGATGCTCGCGATCCGCGAGAAGTCAGGGCCGGATTCGGTCTATTGGCTCGGCTCGGCCAAGTTCTCCAACGAAGGCGCCTATCTCAACCGCAAGTTCGCGGCCTTCTGGGGCACCAACAACGTCGACCACCAGGCCCGCATCTGCCACTCGACCACCGTCGCCGGCGTCGCCAATACCTGGGGCTACGGCGCGATGACCAACAGCTACAACGACATCCGCAACGCCAAGACCATGATCATCATGGGCGGCAATCCCGGCCGAGGCGCATCCGGTGTCGCTGCAGCACCTGCTCGAGGGCAAGGAGCTCAACCGCGCGAACTTCATCGTGATCGATCCGCGGCTGACCCGCACCGCGGCGCATGCGACCGAATATGTGCGCATCCGCTCCGGCACCGACATTCCGGTGATCTGGGGCATGCTCTGGCACATCTTCAAGAACGGCTGGGAGGACAAGGAGTTCATCGAGCAGCGCGTCTACGGCATGGACGACATCCGCAAGGAAGTCGAGAAGTGGACGCCGGATGAGGTCGAGCGCGTCACCGGCGTGCCGGGCGCGCAGCTCAAGCGCGTCGCCAAGATGTTCGCCAAGGAGAAGCCCTCGACGCTGATCTGGTGCATGGGCGCGACCCAGCACACGGTCGGCACCGCCAACGTCCGCGCCTTCTGCATCGTGCTGCTGGCCACCGGCAATGTCGGCGGCTTCGGCAACGGCGCCAACATCTTCCGCGGCCACAGCAACGTGCAGGGCGCGACCGACCTCGGCCTCGATATCGGCACGCTGCCGCTCTATTACGGCCTGGTCGAAGGCGCGTGGAGGCATTGGTGCCGGGTCTGGGAGGTCGACTACGACTGGATGGCGTCGCGCTTCGACACCCGCACCGTGGCCGGCAAGCCGGTCAAGATGATGGAGGCGGCGGGCATTCCGTCGACGCGCTGGTTCGACGCGACCATGCTGCCGAAGGAGCAGGTCCAGCAGAAAGACAACCTCAAGGCCATGATCGTCTTCGGCCACGGCGGCAACACCGTCACCCGCATGCCGGAAGCGGCCAAGGGCATCGAGACGCTCGATCTGCTGGTCGTCGCCGATCCGCATCCGACCACCTGGGCGGTGCTCGGCGAGCGCAAGAACGGCACCTACCTGCTGCCGATCTGCACCCAGTTCGAATGCGACGGCTCGCGCACCGCGTCGAACCGCTCGATCCAGTGGGGCGAGCAGATCGTCAAGCCGATCTTCGAATCGAAGAACGACTACGAGGTGATGTACCTGCTCGCCAGGAAGCTCGGCTTCGCCGACCGGATGTTCAAGAACATCAAGGTCGAGAACGGCATCGTCCGGTGGCCGAGGACATCCTGCGCGAGATCAATCGCGGCGGCTGGTCGACCGGCTATTGCGGCCAGTCGCCGGAGCGGCTGAAGCTGCACATGGCGAACCAGGACAAGTTCGACCTGGTCACGCTGCGCGCAGCGAAGGACGTGCCCGAAGTCGGCGGCGACTATTACGGCCTGCCGTGGCCGTGCTGGGGCACGCCGGAGTTCAAGCATCCCGGCACGCACCTGCTCTACAACACCAACCTGCACGTCAAGGACGGCGGCGGCACGTTCCGCGCGCGCTTCGGCGTCGAGCGCGAGGAGAAGGCTGCCCGACGGCACGATCCGCAAGGTCAGCCTGCTGGCGAACGGCTCCTACTCGGCAGGCTCCGAAATCAAGGACGGCTATCCGGAGTTCACCTACGGCGTGCTCAAGAAGCTCGGCTGGGACAAGCGATCTCACCGAGGCGGAGCTGGCGACGATCGAGCGCATCGGCGGCAACAATCCCGACGGCGTGTCCTGGGCGATCGACCTCTCCGGCGGCATCCAGCGCGTCGCGATGGCGCACGGCTGCATCCACTACGGCAACGGCAAGGCGCGCGCCAATGCGTGGAACCTGCCCGATCCGATCCCGGTGCACCGCGAGCCGATCTATACGCCGCGGCCCGAACTGGTCGCCAAGTATCCGACGCTGCCGAACGCGGTGCAGTTCCGCGTGCCCAATATCGGCTTCGACGGTGCAGAAGGCGGCGGTGGACAAGGGCATCGCCAAGCAGTTCCCGCTGATCCTCACCTCCGGCCGGCTGGTCGAATACGAAGGCGGCGGCGAGGAAACGCGCTCCAACAAGTGGCTCGCCGAACTGCAGCAGGACATGTTCATCGAGATCAATCCTGCCGACGCGGCCGAGCGCGGCATCAAGGACGGCGCAGTTGGGTCCTGGGTCACGGGCCCGGAAATGCCGGCCGGCAAGGCGTCCGCATGAAGGCGCTGGTCACCGAGCGCGTCGGCAAGGGCGTGACCTGGTGTCCGTTCCACTTCGCCGGCTGGTTCCAGGGCGTCGATCAGCGCAGCAAATATCCGCAGGGCGCCGATCCGATCGTGCTCGGCGAGAGCGTGAACACGATCACCACCTACGGCTACGATCCGGTGACCGGCATGCAGGAACCCAAAGCCACGCTCTGCCAGGTCAGGGCGGCTTAAGGAGGAATAGACCATGGCTCGGATGAAATTCCTCTGCGACGCCGACCGCTGCATCGAGTGCAACGCCTGCGTCACCGCCTGCAAGAACGAGAACGAGGTGCCGTGGGGCATCAACCGCCGGCGCGTCGTCACCATCAATGACGGCAAGCCGGGCGAGCGCTCGGTCTCCATGGCCTGCATGCACTGCACCGACGCGCCGTGCGCGGCGGTCTGCCCGGTGAACTGCTTCTACACCACCGCCGACGCCGTGGTGCTGCACTCCAAGGACCTCTGCATCGGCTGCGGCTATTGCTTCTACGCCTGCCCGTTCGGCGCGCCGCAATATCCCAAGGTCGGCAACTTCGGCTCGCGCGGCAAGATGGACAAGTG
This sequence comes from uncultured Alphaproteobacteria bacterium, assembly GCA_963741595.1. GTDB lineage: Bacteria > Pseudomonadota > Alphaproteobacteria > Rhizobiales > Xanthobacteraceae > VAZQ01. The sequence continues at coordinate 15,681 of CAVUIV010000001.1, read as the reverse complement.
CACCTATCTGCGCCGGCGGCCCGGAGGCGGACGACTCGCAGGCCGAGTACGAGAAGTACGGCGCCAACCGGCTGGCCGAAGGCAAGCTGCCGCTGTGCGCCGAGATGTGCTCGACCAAATCGCTGCTCGCCGGCGACGGCGAGATCATCGCGCAGATCTACAAGGAGCGCGTGGTCAAGCGCGGCTACGGCTCCGGCGCCTGGGGCTGGAAGACGGCCTATCGCGAGACGATCGCGACGTAAGGCCAGCGCGGCGGACGACGACCATCGCGGAGGAACAGGCCATGACGAGCATTTCTTGCACGCGCATCCGTTTCGTCGTCGGCGCGCTGGCGCTGCTCACGGTTGTCGCGCGCCGCCATGCCCGCGGCAGCGCAGCAGCCGACGCGGTCAATCCGACCGCGAGCGCGGTGAAGGAGCAGCAGCTGCTCAACGAGCTCAGCCGGATCGCCGGCCGCTGCACGCTGCCCGACCAGAAGGCCTGCACGCTCGAGCAGCCGGCCGGCCGCGACTGGCGCCACTTCCACCAGGTGACGCTGCCCTGGATCGGCGCCATCGCCGATCCTCGGCATGCTGGCGCTGCTGGTGCTGTTCTATCTGATCCGCGGCATGGTGCGGATCGAGCGCGGCCGCTCCGGCCGCACGATCGTGCGCTTCAACGCGTTCGAGCGGTTCGTGCACTGGATGACGGCGACCTGCTTCATCATCCTGGCGCTCTCCGGCCTCAACATCACCTTCGGCAAGCAGCTGCTGCTGCCGCTGATCGGGCCGGAGGCGTTCACCGCCTGGTCGCAGTGGGCGAAATACGCCCACAACTATCTGAGCTTCCCGTTCACGCTCGGCGTGGTGCTGATCTTCCTGATGTGGATCGCCTGGAATATCCCGAACCGCGTCGACGTCGAATGGCTCAAGCAGGGCGGCGGCATGGTCGGCGACGAGCATCCGCCGGCCGTCGCTTCAACGCCGGCCAGAAGATGATCTACTGGATCGTCGTGCTCGGCGGCGGCGCGGTGGCGGTCAGCGGCTATCTGCTGATGTTCCCGTTCTACGGCACCGACATCGCCGGCATGCAGACTGGCCCAGATCGTCCACGGCGTCGTCGGCGGTGCTGTTCGTCGCCGCCATGCTGGCCACATCTATATCGGCACGATCGGCATGGAAGGCGCCTTCGAGGCGATGGGCACGGCACCGTCGACGTGAACTGGGCCAAGCAGCACCACAGCCTGTGGCTGGAAGAGGAAAAGGCCAAGGGCAACGTCAGCGCGCCGCCGCCGGGCCGATGCAGCGGCGGAGTAGCAGCCGCGCGCGAATCGACGCGCCGCGGCATCCGCTGAGCGCATTCGATCGGCGAAGCGCCCGGCGGCATCCGCGCCGGTGCGCTTCTGCTGTCAGAGGCTGGCCTGCTATAATGCCGCCATGCGCATCATCGGCCTCGCCGGCTGGAGCGGCTCGGGCAAGACCACGCTGCTCGACCAAGGTGATCCCGCGCCTGGTCGCGCGCGGGCTCACGGTCTCGACGCTCAAGCACGCGCATCACGGTTTCGACGTCGACCAGCCGGGCAAGGATTCGCACAGCCACCGCATGGCCGGCGCGACCGAGGTGCTGGTCGGCTCGGCGAACCGCTGGGCGCTGATGCACGAGTTGCGCGGCGACGCCGAGCCGACGCTGCCGGAGCTGCTCGACGCAAGCTCGCGCCGGTCGATCTGGTGCTGGTCGAGGGCTTCAAGCGCGAGCCGCATCCCGAAGCTCGAAGTCTATCGCGCGGCGATCGGCAAGCCGCTGCTGCATCCCGACGATCGCTGCATCGTCGCCATCGCCTCCGACGCGCCGCTGCCGCAGGTCGCGCGTGCCGGTGGTCGATCTCGACGACATCGAGGCGATCGCCGACATCCTGCTCGCGCACGCCGCGCCGCTCGAGCGCGATCCTGGCGCATGCGGAGCGCGGTCTGATGGCGCAGCTCACCGACGATTGCTTTGCGTTCTCGCGGGCCGCTGCTGCCGGTCGACGAGCTCGAGCGGCATCATCGCCGAGCGCGTCGCGCCGGTGGCGGAGACCGAGACCGTGCCGCTCGCCGCCGCGCGCGGCCGCGTGCTTGCGCAGCGACGTCGTCGCGCCGATCGATCTGCCGCCGTTCGACAATTCCGCGGTCGACGGCTATGCGGTGCGCCACGCCGATCTCGACGCCAAGGCGGACACGCGGCTGACGATCGTCGATCGCGTCACCGCCGGCCGCGCCGCCGCGCGCGCGCTCGCGCGCGGGCGAGGCGATCCGCATCTTCACCGGCGCGCCGATGCCGGCCGGCGCCGACACCGTGTTCATGCAGGAGGATGTGCGCGCCGACGGCGAGGCCGTGATCGTGCCGCCGGGGCTTGAAGCGCGGCGCCAACCGCCGGCTCGCCGGCGAGGACGTGCGCGCCGGATCGGTCGTGCTGCCGGCCGGGCCGGCGGCTCGCCGCCGCAGCATGTCGCGCTCGCCGCCGCGGTCGGGCTGACCGAGCTCACGGTGCGCCGCCGCGTGCGCGTCGCGGTGTTCTCGACCGGCGACGAGATCGTCGAGCCCGGCACGCCGCGGCCGCGCCGCGGCGCTGTTCGACGCCAACCGCTATCTGCTCGCCGGGCTGCTCGAGCGGCTCGGCGCCGACGTCACCGATCTCGGCATCCTGCCGGACGATCCGGCGCGGCTTGCGCGCGCGATCGCGGCGGCCGCGCCGGCCACGATCTGGTGCTGACCTCCGGCGGCGTCTCGACCGGCGAGGCCGATCATGTGCGCGCACGCGGTCGAGACGCGTCGGCACGGCTGGTGTTCTGGCGCGTCGGCATCAAGCCCGGCCGGCCGGTGGCGATGGGCGTGATCCCGGGATGCGAAGCGCGGAGCGAGCGCGGCCTTCGTCGGCCTGCCCGGCAATCCGGTCGCGGTCTTCGTCACCTTCGCGCGCGTGGTGCGGCCGCTGCTGCTGCGGCTCGCCGGCGCCGAGGCGCGCGCCGCTGCTGCCGCTGCCGGTGCGCGCGGCTTTCGCCTATCGCAAGAAGACGGGCCGGCGCGAATATGTGCGCGTCGCGCTCGTGCGCAGCGCCGACGGCGCGTCGAAGCGGTCAAGCACGCGCAGGAGGGCGCCGGCGTCATCACCTCGCTGACCGAGACCGACGGGCTCGTCGAGCTGTCCGAAGCACGCACGACGGTCGAGCCGGGCGCGACCGTCGGGTTTCTCTCCTACGCGGCGCTGATCGGGGTAGACGCGTCAGATCCGCACGGCCGATCGTCGTGAACGCCACATCGACCGGCTTCTGGACGCGGTTGAGCACAACGACCGCGCCGACCGCGATCACGACCGCTGCGATGCAAGCGACGATGAATGCGCGCATGGATATTCCTCCTCGAATGCTGGTGACGTATCATCGCAGCCATTATGGGCTGACGGCGCCAGATCAAGCGCTCAATGGTCGCATTGCTGCGCCGCGATGCGCTCGGCCGCGGCGGCGTCCTCGGGCGTGTTGACGTTGAAGAACGGATCGACCGGCGTCGGCCGGCCAGTCGGCGATCGCGACGCCGTGGCGCGCGGTCCAGATCTCGATCTTGCGCAGGTCTTCCTCGATCAGCGCGTGGCGCAGATCGTCGCGCAGCGCCACCGGCCACAGCCCGACCACCGGATGCCGCCAGTCGCCCGAGCGCGCGCAGGCGAGCGGCGTGCCGGCCTGCCGCGCGCGCCGCATGCGAGCCGCGCGACCAGATCGGGCGGCAGGAACGGGCAATCGCCCGGCACGCTCACGACGTCGGCGATCTCGGGCGCATGCGCCGCCGCCCAGTCGAGCCCGGCGAGAATGCCGGCGAGCGGCCCGGCGAAATCCGGCACGCTGTCGGCGCACCACCGGCAGGCCGGTATGCGGCGAAGCGCGCCGGATCGCCGTTGGCGTTGAGGATGATGCGCGCGCATTGCGGCGCAAGCCGCGCCAGCACGCGCTCGAGGATGGTCTTGCCGCCGATCCGGATGCAGCGCCTTGTCGCCGCCGCCCATGCGGCGCGCCAGCCCGCCGGCGAGCACGAGGCCGAGCGTCGGACGGACATCGCATGCTCAATCATCATGCACCGCCGCCTTGCGCCGGTGCTTGGCGCTCTCCTCCTCGACGTAGGCGAGGTCCTGGTCGAACACGATGCGGTCCTCGCCGGCGAGCGCGACGAAGCGCTTGCCGCGCGCGCGGCCGATCAGCGTGAGATTGGCCTTGCGCGCAAGCTCGACGCCCCAGGCGGTGAAGCCCGAGCGCGAGACCAGGATCGGGATGCCCATGCGCACGGTCTTGATCACCATCTCCGAGGTGAGCCGGCCGGTGGTGTAGAAAATCTTGTCGTGCGGCGCGCGACGCCGTGCTTGAACATCCAGCCGGCGATCTTGTCGACCGCGTTGTGGCGGCCGACGTCCTCCATGTAGACCAGCGGCCTGTCCTCGTGCGCCAGCACGCAGCCGTGGATCGCGCCGGCTTCGAGATAGAGCGACGGCGTGGTGTTGATCTTGTGGGTCAGCGCATAGAGCCAGGAGGTGCGCAGCTCGCGCCTGCGGCAGCGTGACGTTCTCCAGCGCCTCCATCAGGTCGCCGAACACGGTGCCCTGCGCGCAGCCGGAGGTCTGCACCTTCTTCTTCAGCTTCTTCTCGTAGTTGGTCTTGCGCTTGGTGCGCACCACGACGACCGACAAGTTCCTCGTCGTAGTCGACGCCGGTGACGACGTCGTCCGGCAGCAGCATGTTCTGGTTGAGCAGATAGCCGAGCGCGAGATATTCCGGATAGTCGCCGATCGTCATCGCGGTGACGATCTCCTGCGAATTGAGGAAGATCGTCAGCGCGCGCTCGACCGTGACCGCGGGTCTCGATCGCCTGCGCCGGTCTGGTCGACGCCGGTGACGCGCTCGGTCAGCCGCGGATCGAGCGGGTCGGGCCGGATGAGATAGTCGTCTCTGGAGTGCGGTCATGTGCATTGGCAATATAAGTGGTCGTCGATCGCCCGCGAAAGCGGGCGCACGCCTTAATCGCGCGGTTGCGCGGCCATGCGATGCCGGCCGCTTAGCCCGGCAGGAACGCCGTCGTGGCCCGTTGCCGTATCGGTCAGCGTCTCCACCGGCGCGCCGTAGAGCGCCTTCGAGCTGCTCGCGGGTGAGCACGGCGCCCACGGCGCCTTCGGCGATGCGCTCGCCCGCGCGCAGGAGATAGGCGCGGTCGGCGGCGCGCAGCGCATGGTTCGGATCGTGGGTGGTGAACAGGACGCCGTGGCCGGCGCCGGCGAGCGCGCGGATTTCGCGCATCACCTTGCCCTGGTTGCCGAAGTCGAGGCTCGCGGTCGGCTCGTCGAGCACGATGAATTGCGGCTCCTGCGCCAGCGCGCGCGCCAGCAGCACGAGCTGGCGCTCGCCGCCGGAGATCATGGTGTAGGGCCGCTCGCGCGAGATGCGCGATGCCGAACTGCTCGAGCGCGCGCGCGGCCACCGTCGCGATCGTGCGCCGACGGCCGGCTGAACAGATTGCCGTGCGCGGTGCGGCCCATCAGCACCACGGTCTCGACGGTGAAGGCGAAGGTCGGCATGTGCACCTGCGGCACATAGGCGATGAGCCGCGCGCGCTCGCGGATCGAGATGCGCGGCGAGCGAGCGGCCGCCGATCGTGCACCTCGCCGGCTTGCGGCGTGAGGATGCCGAGCAGCGTCTTGAGCAGCGTGGTCTTGCCGCCGCCGTTCGGCCCGAGCAGCGCCAGCACCTCGCCCTGCTCGAGCGCCACGTCGAGGTCGCGCCCGACCACGCGGTCGCTGTAGCCGATGGTGAGGTCGCGGCCGGCGAGCGTCATGACCAGGTCCTCTGCATGCCGGCGAGCAGCCAGATGAAGAACGGCGTGCCGATCACCGCGGTCAGGATGCCGAGCGGAATCTCGACCGGCGCCAGCGGTGCGCGCCAGCGTGTCGATGAACAGCAGATAGCCGCCGCCGAGCAGCGCCGCGGTCGGCAGGAGCCGCGGGAAATCCGGCCCGACCAGCGCGCGCGCGAGATGCGGCACCACCAGCCCGACCCAGCCGATGATGCCGGAGGTCGCGACGCTCGCCGAGGTCACCAGCGTCGCCGCGGCGACGATCGCGATGCGCAGCGGCCCGGTCGCGACGCCGAGCGCGCGCGCCTCGTCCTCCGGCAGCGACATCACGTTCATGCGCCAGCGCAGCGCCACCAGCACGACGGTGCCGAGCGCCACCGGGCCGGCGAGCGGCAGCAGATCGGAGGCGGTGGTGGCGGCGAGGCTGCCGAGCAGCCAGAACGTCATCGCGGGAAGCTGGTTGTAGGGATCGGCGAGATACTTCACCAGCCCGACGCCGGCGCCGAGCAGCGCGCCGACCACCACGCCGGTGAGCACCAGGACCAGGATCGGATCGCGCGATCGCAGCAGTCGAGCCGATGACGTAGACCGCGGCGACCGCGACGAGCCCGCCGACGAAGGCGAGGATCTCGATGCCGATGCACGCCGAGCGAGAAATAGATGCCGATCACGGCGCCGAGCGCCGCGCCCGACGATGCGCCGAGAATGTCGGGCGACACCAGCGGATTGCGGAACAGGCCCTGGAACGCGGTGCCGGCGACCGCGAGCGCCGCGCCGACCAGCACGGCGGCGATCACGCGCGGTCCGCGCACCAGCAGCATCGACGTTCTCGACCGCCGCCGGCGCCGTGCTCGGCCGGCCGGTGCGCGCGACACAGCACGTCGAGCAAGTTCGGCGAGGTCACCGGATAGCGGCCGACCGTGAACGCGACGAGCAGCCCCAGCGCCAGCACGCCGAGCGCGATGAACAGCCCGGGAGAACGGCGGTCATGAACGGCTACGAGTCTATGACGAGTCCCGGACGCGCGATGCAGCGGCGACCAGAGCGAGTCATTCGATGACAGCGCGTCGCAGTCGCGACGCCGGTCTGAGCACGTCCGGGTGACGGGACACGAGTCAATCCCGCCCCGCCAGCACGCGGTCGATCTGCGCGTCGCTCGGCGTCACGTGATAGAAGCGCTGGTAGAACTCGCGCGTCAGCGCGCGCAGATCCTCCGGAAACAGCTCCGGATAGAGAATCTTCGCCAGCCACCACAGCCCGATCAGCCGGTTCACCGACGGCGGAAAGTCGACCCAGCCGAACGGCAGCTTGGGCGACAGATGCACGCGCCGCGCGCGCACCGCCGCGACCGGCGCCCAGGCCGGATCGCTGCGGACGTTCGCGGCGAAATCCTGGTCGATGGTGACGATGACGTCGGGATTCCACAGCAGCACCTGCTCGATCGAGACGTTGGCGAGGCCGCCGCGCGTGCCGCCCGCGACGTTGCGCGCGAGCAGCTCGATGGTCTCCACGTTGATCGAGCCGCCGAGCCCGGTCTCGAGCCCGCGCGGCCCGCGCGCGTAGTAGACGCGCGGCCGTGCGCTCGCGCGCGGTCGGCATGCCGGCCGGTGATGGTCTTGATCGTGTCCTCGGCATAGCGCGCCAGCGCCTCGCCGGCGTCGCGCCGGCCGATCAGTGCGCCGAGGATGCGGTAGGCGGCGGCGATGCCGTCGAAGCGGCCGTCGAGCAGCGCATAGGGAATGCCGGTCTGCTGCTGCACGCGCTCGGCGAGCGAGACATAGGTCGTTGTTGACGCTGCCGATGTCGAGGATGAGGTCGGGCTTGAGCGCCAGCACGACTTCGAGATTGGCGGTGTTGCCGCGCCCGGTGATGCGGCCGACCTCCGGCCGCGCGCCGATGTCGGGTCAGCAGGAATTCGCGCTCCTCCGGCCGGTTGGCGCGCGGCCAGCCGAGCAGCAGCTCGGGCGCGAGCGTGTAGAGCATGATCGCGGCCGGCGGGCCGGCCGGAAACACGCGCTCGACCTGCTGCCGGCACCGGCACCGCGCGGCCGGCGCCGTCGGTGACGCTTGCGGCATGGGCGTCCAGGGGCCCGGCCAGCGCCGCGGTGAGGCCGCCCAAGAATTTTCGGCGATCGAGATGCATTCGATGACTGCCAGATAGCCAAGTGACCAGCGCAGCCTATCAAGGTCGCTGGGTCGGCGGATGGGCGAAATCGGGTCCTTCGCCGATACCTGTCCACAGGCGATCCAGCGCCCCACCCAATCCGAGCCACCGACGGGTGAGCCACCGACGGGTGGCCACGGTTCCTGTATCGCGAAGTAACAGAAAATAACTTTTACATAAAAATTAGATATCTAAAATATATCCAATCAATCAAACTCCGGGTTCCGCCATGAAATCATTCCTATCAGAAATTTTTATGTGATATTTATTTTGAAACCCCGATAATTTACGGAGCGTTATCGCTTAAGACTGTCACGCTTTGCGTAATCATGACTAATACATTGAAAAACCTATTATTTGTGGTGTTGCATCGATGCAACGCATATAAAAATACAGTAACTTCCGCATAAATTTAGGGTTGCTCGCCCATCAGTCGGAGCTACTCTGACGGCGTCCGGAGGGGAATTCTGGGATGGCGACCGCCATCGTGGGATCGCAGGGGGCTCTAAATGGTGCGACGCACCTGGCGGAGACATGGCCCTCCAGTAACGCAACTTGGAGGTTCAAAATGAAGATGGTGAAAAGTCTTCTCCTCGGCTCAGCGGCGGGTATCGTCGCGGTTGCCGGGGCGCAGGCCGCCGATCTTCCCGTCAAGGCCAAGCCGGTCCAGTACGTGAAGATCTGCACGCTCTACGGAGACGGGTTCTATTACATCCCCGGTTCCGACACTTGCATCAAGTTCCAGGGCTATATCCGGGCCGACTACAGCTTCAACGGCCGTGCCCCGCATGTGCAGGGCGCCAGCTGGCGCTCAGGACCGCACCGTTGCTCGGTACGCAACCCGGCACCGCGGTAACTTCGCGATCGACACGCGCACGCAGACTGCCTACGGCACGCTGCGGACGTTCATGAACCTCAATGTTGAAAACAGCATTGGCGAGGATACCGCCGCGGTCAGCCGTGCGTTCATCCAATGGGGTGGCTTCACCTTCGGCCGGACGGCGTCGTTCGTCGACCATGAAGGCAGCCTCGGCGACAGCGGCTTCCGCTCGCTCTACACCGGTCTCGTCGACGCCACGACTGGCGCCGCCGGCATCAACCAGATCGCCTACACTTGGCAGCTCGGCAACGGCATCACCCTGAACATCGGTGCCGACGAAAGCCGTTCGCCGGTCGATTTGGAATGTCACAGCGACCGGCGGCTCCCACCCTCGGCAGCGATCCGACCAGCTCTGCTCACGGCATGTCGCATCCCGATCCGTGGGTGTCGTTGCGGATCAACCAGGCCTGGGGCCGTGCCAGCATCGCCGTTCTCGGCCACAAGAATGCCGCCAGCTACTATGGCGCGACCACACCGACCGGCTATCCGGACGACAAGTGGGGCTGGGCGGTTGTTTCCGGCATCGAGATCAAGCTTGATTCGTTGAGCCCGGGCAGCCGTATCGGCGGTTACGTGACCTACGGTGTCGGCGCCTCCCGGGTCACCCGGAACAGCCAGACCAGCCCGGGCCTGTACGGCTCCGGCAACGAGGTCGCCTTCGGCATGCTCACCGACGCGGTCTACGCCAACTGGCGGCACCTGGAGCTGACCACGGCGTGGGCGGCGGGCGGCGGGTTCGAATACTTCTGGACCCGCAACTTCTCGAGCACGATCTACGGTGGCTACACCCGGACCGAATACAACGGCAACGCTGCCGCTTTGGTCTGCACGCGGTATACGGTTCCTGCGCCGCACGTGCGATCCGAGCTACGGCCTCTGGCAGTTGGGCACGCACCACGACTGGTTCCCGGTGGCTGGGCTCCGGTTTGCGGTCGACGTGTTGTACACCGGCGTCGAAATCGGCCTTCGCGGGCCAGACCGTTACCCTCGCCAAGGCGCAGGGTGCGCGCCCGGCGGGTGCCTACCTTGCGCAGGACAACGGCATCCTCTCGGTCATGTTCCGCGCCCAGCGCAGCTGGGGCGGCAACTGAGCCAATAACGTCATACAAAAGATCCGCGACATCTGAACCTCCGTCACGGATCAACCTCTGTAGTAGGGATGCCCCCCGTTGCAGACAACTAACCCCGGCTCATCGCCGGGGTTTTTGCTTTTGGATGGACGATCGCGACGAAATCCGCAGCTCAGTCAGCGCACCGCGCAATTCACTGGCCTTGTGAGCCGACCAAGGGCTGCACCACGTAGGTATCGCTTGGCGGCACGACCAGCACGAACACAAAACGAATACCGACAGCGAGGATCATGATGCCGAGCAGCAGACGCAGCCGCTCAGCTCGCATCAAATGACCAGCCTGCGCGCCGAACTGTGCGCCAATGCTGCCGCCGATCATCAGAATCAGGGCAAGCACGGCGTCGACCTGGTGATTGGTCGCTGCGTGTAGCAGCGTTGCCGACACCATCGTGACCAAGGTGAGAACGGTGGATGTGCCAATCACGGTCGCGGTCGGCACGCGCAGCAAGTAGACCATCATTGGAACCAGGATAAATCCGCCGCCGACTCCCATCACGGAGCCGATGAAGCCCATGATGAATCCAATGATCAAGACCGGAATGACGGAAACGAAGATTCGAGAGCGCTTGAAGCGCAATTTGAACGGCAAGTGGTGCAGCCACGTGTGACTGCCGGGGCGGCGCAATTCGACCGGTCGGCCTTTGCGTTCACGATTGATGGCGCGCAGGCTTTCGGCCACCAGCATGGCACCGACGGTCGTCAGAAGCACCACATAGGACAGGCCGATCGTAATATCGAGCTGGCCCAGCCGACGCAGCAACGAGAACAGCGCGACGCCGGCAATCGTTCCGATCACACCACCGACCAGCAGCATGAGCGCAAGCGGCAGGTCAATGGCGTTTCGCCGCCAATAGCTGATGGCGCTCGAGAACGAGGATGATGCGATGTGGCTCGGAACCGTCGCCACGGCGACCGACGGGGAGATGCCGAGGAAGATCAAGAGCGGCGTCATCAGAAAACCGCCGCCGATTCCGAACATGCCGGAAATGACGCCGATGGCTACTCCGAGCCCGAAGATGACAAAGATATCGACCGGCAGGTCGGCAATAGGGAGGTAGAATTGCACCGGTGCGATGCCGTTATTTGAAAGCCGAAGGGGGCTGTTCGAGCTCTCTCCATACAGCAATTTTCAGCCGGCAAACTGTGACAATGCAGCTCCACCAAGAACTTTCTTGCTGAGCGGCCTCGCACCCGCTACTGCGGCAATCCCGGCACCGAGAAGCCGTGCTTCGCCAGGATCTTTTGGCCTGCCGCCGACAGGATAAACATCGTCAATTGGTAGGCGGCCGGGGACGCGTTCACCAGCACGGTCAAGCCGTAGTCGGCGCCGACTGCCAGCGGGTCGGGAAGTTGCACGATCTGCTGCTCGGGATATTCACGCTGTGCCGCCATCGCATTGGTGCAATAGGTCAGGAAGATATCGGCCCGGCCTTCGGCGACATGCCAGCCATAAGCGGTGCGGCCCTGCGGCGGCACTGCGCTCGATGGGGCGCCGACCAGTTGCAGCGCCTTCTTGTCGAGGATCGCGAATGACCCGGGCTTGAGCCCCTCGGCCTTGCGGAACACGTCCCAAGCATAGTCGCCAGACGGGTCCGCTTTCGGCGTCGAGGTTGCGACCTTCACCGCGGGATCGAGCATGCGTTCGAGCAGCGTCGCCGGTGTGACGATGAGCCCGGGACGCACCAGCGCGCAGAGCCGGTTGCGCGCGAACAGCACGACCGGCCCGCTTTGCTTGGCGTCGGCCAGCGCCTGCGGATGTTCCATATTGGCGGAAGCAAACACCTCAGCGCGTTCGCCCTTGGCGATGGCATCTTTGAGTGTGCCGGAGGCGCCGAACTTGGACTGCACCTTAACTCCCGCCGCCGCTTCATAGGCGGCGGCGATCTCGGTGAGCGCGAAGCGCAGGCTGCCCGCAGCGTGGAGCAGCACGGGATCCGCGGCATGGGCGGAGACGGTCATGGTCGTGATTGCTGCAAGCAGGGATGCCAAACCGAGAAACGACGGTCTTGCCGAAGCAGGCATGATCATCATGCCCCCGGCGACGTCGCATTCGGGAAGAACAGCTGCTGCCCTCCGATCTTATAATCGGCGATCGCCTTCTGGCCCTCGGGGGAGACCAGCCAGTCGACGAAGGCTTGGCCCAGCTCCTTCTTCACATGCTTGTGCTTTTCGGGGTTCACCAGCATGACGCCGTATTGGTTGAACAGGCGGTTGTCGCCTTCCACCGCGATGACAAGCGCGCCGCGGTTCTTGAACGAGAGCCACGTGCCGCGATCGGCGAGCACATAGGCGTCGGAAGCGGAGGCGGTGTTGAGCGCGGCGCCCATGCCTTGGCCGATTTCCTTGTACCAGGTGCCGCGCTCCTTGATGATGTCGATGCCGGCGGCCTTCCAGAGCGCGAGCTCGGCAGCGTGCGTTCCAGACTTGTCGCCGCGCGAGATGAAAGCCACGCTCTTTCCCTTGATGGTCTTGAGCGCGGCAACGATGTCCTTGGTGCCGTTGATGCTGGCGGTGTTGGACTTCGGCCCGATCAGGATGAAGTCGTTGTACATCACCGGATAGCGGCGCACGCCGAAGCCGTCGGCGACGAATTTTTCCTCTTGCGGTTTGGCGTGCACGAACACCACGTCGGCGTCGCCGCGACGGCCGGTATCGAGCGCCTGGCCGGTGCCTTGCGAAATGACACGAACGTCGATGCCGGTCTTCTTCTTGAACAGCGGCAGGATGTGGCCGAACAGGCCGGAATCCTGGGTCGAGGTGGTGGAGGCGACCACGATCGATTTGTCCTGGGCAACGGCCAAGGACGACGCGATCAGCGGGGCGGCAACGGCAAAGGCGATGAATGAACGGCGGGTCGGCATGGTGCTCTCTCCGTTATGGGTCAGTGCTCAAACGAGAAGCTCGCCGGCGACGAACCGGGCGGCTTCCGAGGTCTTGGGGTTGCTGAAAAAGGTGGCGGCGTCGTTCGTCTCGACGACGCGGCCGTGGTGCAGCAGCACGACCTCGCCGGCGAGCCGCCGCGCTTCGGCGAGATTGTGGGTCGCCATCACCACTTTGATGCCGCGTGCAGCGACGTCGCGGATTGTGTCCTCGACTGATTTTGTCGCGGCCGGATCGAGGCTGGCGGTCGGCTCGTCGAGGAACAGGACCTGCGGATCACGGGCGAGCGCGCGCGCCAGCGCCAACCGCTGCTGCTCGCCGCCGGAGAGCTTGCGGGCCGCTCGATCGCTCAGGTGTGTCAGGCCGACCAGCGCGAGCAACTCGTGCACCCGCGCGGCACGCGCAGCGGCCGGAACATTGGCGGCGGCGAGGGCGTAGTGCAGGTTCGCCGCAGCATTGCGCCGTAGCATCACCGGGCGCTGGAACACGATGGCGCGACGGTCGAACGGCGCCTCCGCGCGGCCGCCCCAGGTCGCTCGCCCGGCGCTGGCACGGATCAGGCCCATGGCCAGCCGCAGCAGGGTGGTCTTGCCGGAGCCGTTCGGTCCGATGACGACGGTCGGCGCTCCGGCTGTCAGGGCCAGGTCGATGCGGTCGAGGATGGTCACGCCGCGCGCCACGAATGACACGCCTTCCAGCACAATGGGCAGGTCGCTGGCGGGCGCGCGCATGATCATCCCGCCAATCGCTCGCCCATGCGACGCGTTCCCCACGCGGCCGCATTGACGAGCACCACAATGACGATCAGCACCATCCCCAGACCGATCGCGAGCGGCAGGTCGCCCTTCGATGTCTCCAGCGCGATCGCGGTGGTCATGGTGCGGGTGAAGCCGTCGATATTGCCGCCGACGACGATGACGGCGCCGACTTCCGCCGCGGCGCGGCCGAACCCCGCCAGCAAGGCCGTCAGCAGGCTGAAGCGGCCGTCCCAAAGCAACGTGACGACGCTGCCAAGCGTGCCAACATTCATCGCCGCCAGTTCGTCGCGGTATTCGAGCCAGAGGTCTTCGATGGTCTGCCGCGTCAACGCGGCGATGATCGGAGCGATCAGGATGGTCTGCGCGATGATCATCGCTTGCGGGGTGAACAGAATGCCCCACGAACCCAAAGGTCCGGATCGCGACAGCAGCAGGAACACCAGGAGCCCCACCACCACCGGCGGCAGTCCCATCAGCGCATTGAGAACGACGATGCAGCCCTCCCGGCCGGGGAAGCGCGCCAGCGCAAGCCAGGCCCCGAGCGGCAGCCCGATCAGCGCCGCCAGCAGCACGGCCGAAAGGCTGACGACAAGCGATAGCCGGACGATCGCGAACAGCGCGGGATCGCCGGTCAGGACGAGGTCGAGGGCAGACAGATTTTCCGGCATGTTGGCCGCAAAGCCTTGCATCTCAATCGAATTTGGTCAATTTTCGCGAAATCTGCAGATCAGTGCAGGTTGATGCATGCATGAGTGGCTGACCACGGACGAGACGGCCGGCTATCTGCGGATGTCGGAGCGCAAGCTGTATGAGCTCGTCGCGAGTGGCGCGGTCCCTTGCACCAAGGTGAGCGGCAAGTGGCTGTTTCCCAAAGCCGCCCTCGATCGCTGGCTGGCGGCCGGTTACGCCGGCCCGGCGGCGTTTGCGCACCCGCCCGCGCCGCCGATCGTCGGTGGCAGCCATGACCCGCTGCTGGAGTGGGCGTTGCGCGAGAGCGGATCGCGGCTCGCGAGCCTGCCGGAAGGCAGCGAGGCCGGCCTGCAGCGGCTGGTGAACGGCGAGGTGGTGGCGGCCGCGATTCACTTGCATCGGCTCGACGGCGACGATGATACCGCCAATGCCGATGCGCTGTCCCATGCCGCCGGGCTCCATGACGCCGTCCTGATTGGGTTCGCCCGGCGCGAGCAGGGGCTCATCGTCGGGGCCGGCAATCCGCTGCGATTGGATGGGGTGGCCGCGGTGGCATCGAAGCGCGCGCGGCTCGCATTGCGTCCGCCGGGAGCGGGCGCGCAGCTCCTCCTGCTGTCGCTGCTCGCGCAGGCCGGGCTGACCCTCGATGCGCTCGCGACGGTCAGGCCGGACTGCCCGACCGGGCCGGACATCGCCCAGGCGGTTCGCGCCGGCCGCGCCGATTGCGGCATCGCCACCCGCTCGGTCGCACATGTCGCGGGGCTAGGCTTCGTGCCGCTGGTCTGGGAGCGCTTCGACTTGGCGCTGCGGCAGCGCGACTACTTCCTGCCGGGGCCGCAGGCGCTGTTCAATTTCCTGAGAGCCGAGGCGTTCCACGCGCGGGGCCACGAGCTGACCGGCTACGACACCCGGGAGGCGGGCGCCGTGCGGATGGTGAATTGACGCCTAGGCGACCGGGTTGCCACGCCCCTGCCACCGACTATATTGCGGCGCGCTCCAGGTGATCGGCCCCCTAAGGAACCGCAGCACATCGGCGCGCGCTTTGCGCACCGATGCGTGCGCCTTGAGAGGATTCTCCGGAGAGGTGGCCGAGTGGCTTAAGGCGCACGCTTGGAAAGCGTGTATACGGGAAACCGTATCGTGGGTTCGAATCCCACCCTCTCCGCCAGTGCCTTTTCCGCCCTGCGGATCGCGTCCGAGTTCGGCTTCACGCCCGCGAGCCGGAGCAGGTGTTCTGCCCGGCCAGCGTCGGCGAGCCCAATCTCTTTGACATCTCAAAGCGCCTTCAAGACTGCGTGTGTGCTCGCACCAAAAATGCTGCACCAATGCTCG